>NZ_JBALDR010000001.1:0-127104 GCF_036917315.1 Nostoc sp.
GTTCTAAACTTAGAAAGCCAATAGCCGGCATAACAACCTGTACCCGAAGTTATATTCATCTTTATTATATGCAAATTGTAGGCGCAACAGCTTAGGTCAAGAGCATGACGAAAATGTTTTCGGACACAATCATGCAGGTGGCAGTTTCGTCAGTAAATTGAGAATTAAACTCAAAGCCGAGTTGAGTAAAGAACTCGATCGATTGATTGAGGTTTTTAACTGGTAGATTAACGAAAATTTGAGTACTCATGGGTTCTTCTTTTGAATTATTGCACAGTCAAAGCTCGACGAAAAAGCGCTGAGGTTTTACAGGGAAGACGCCCATAAGCGCCTCCCCACAAGTCAAGGAGTTTTCTGGCAGTTGACCATCCAGGGAATGCCGAATTGATCGACCAACATACCAAAGCGGACAGACCAAAAGGTTTGATCGATCGGCATCTTCACTTTTCCGTTTTCTGCCAGGATATGAAAGATGCGTTCTGCCTCCGCTGGCTCGTCAACGCTGATTTGCACGTAAAAGCCTTGGGGTGTTTCAAAATACCCAGGCGGGCTGTCAGACCCCATCAAGAGGCGATCGCCCAAATCGAGGCAGACGTGCATGATTTTGTCATGCCATTCAGCAGGTATATGCTCGGCTGAGGGCGCATCTCCGTGGGTCATCATTATGACAATTTTGCCGCCAAGACAGTGTTCGTAGAACTTGAACGCGGCTTCACAGTTGCCGTTGAACATGAGATAAGGATTGAGTTTCATGGTGTTGACTCAGTAGATTGGGCTATGGGTTGAGCGTAAATACAGCTTGAGAAGTCTCCGGATCGAATGGAATCGAGAGATGTTCGTGTAATATCTGCCATTCGCCTTGAATTTTCTGGCAGACAGCGGTGACGCGCATCCAGGTCTGCATTGCCGGATGGTCTTGGCTTCCTGTGAAGCGAAATAGCCAATGTGCAACCGCTAAGTCTTCACTGACGGTAATCTTCAGGTCTCGTGTTTCAATCTCAAAGGTGTCGGGGAAGTAAGGCAAACATTCTGACCACACTTGACGCCAAGCATCTTTTCCTTGGGTTTGGAAAGGAGGTTTAACATCGAAGACGATAATCTCCTTGGCATAGTGGGACATGATTTGCTCAACATCCTTGGCACAGATAGCGCGTTGTTGCTCGGCAATTAGTTGGCGAATCTGAACTTCATTAGTTGCGATCGCGCTTTTAGTTGTCATTGTCATCTCTCCTTTTGGGTTGAGGTTGAATGCAGTTACGAATTTTCTGGCAAGCCTGCAACTTCAATTACAGGTCGAATTTCAACAGTGCCGACGTGCGCGCCTGGAATCCGCGCGGCGATCGCGATCGCTTCGTCGAGATCCTGAGCATTAATTAGAAAAAAACCGCCTAATTGTTCGCGAGTTTCTGCAAACGGCCCGTCAGTTATTAGTGGTTTGCCGTCGCGCACCCGAACGCTGGTTGCAGTGGCCACAGAATGGAGTGGGGCGGTTGCGAGATACTGCCCCTTCGAGTTGAGTTGTTGTGCCAGTTGCGCGGATTCTAGATAACAATGTTCCCGTTCAGTTTGGCTCAGGGCATTTTCCTCCAGGTAAATCAGCAGCAAATATTTCATGGGGTTGTTTCCTTTATTTCCCTTTGTCAGTAAGTCGAACGGTGCTGACTCAAATCGACACTCCACCAAAAATTTTTATCGTTTAGTACGATCTGGGTATACCTCCCTTGTTTCCCTTTGTTAGTAAGTCGAACGGTGCTAACTCAAATCGACACCTCGCCAAAAATTTTTTATGTCAGGTATAATCCCAAACGGAAAAACAGACGTAAAGCAAGCGATCGCCTCCCTTTATCAGGCTGAATGGGGGCGGATCGTCGCTATCCTCATCCGGTTGGTGGGGGATTTCGATGTAGCTGAAGAAGCGGTACAGGAAGCCTTTATAGCGGCTGTGAATCAATGGCAGTCGAGCGGTGTACCCGATCTCCCCCGTGCGTGGATCGTCAAAACAGCCCGATACAAAGCCATTGATCGCCTCCGACGGCGGACACGGCTGACGGAAAAATTGGAATGGTACGCCGCCTCCGGGTTAATCCCAACCCGCGAGGAGCCAACTTACGATACAGACGAAATTCCAGACGATCGGCTGCGGCTGATCTTTACTTGCTGCCATCCAGCACTGGCGATCGAGGCGCAGGTTGCTTTGACGCTGCGGCTGCTGGGCGGACTGGAAACAGATGAAATTGCGCGGGCGTTTCTCGTGCCCACGGCAACGATGGCGCAACGACTGGTGCGTGCCAAGCGCAAGATTCGGGATGCAGGTATTCCCTATAAAGTGCCGGACACAACCGATCTGTCTGTGCGGGTAGACGCAGTGCTGACGGCGATCTATCTGATTTTCAATGAGGGCTACGCGACGACTAGGGGCGAGACGATGGTGAGGGCTGACCTCTGCACAGAAGCGATTCGGCTGGGTCGCCTCGTGAGGATGTTGATGGCACCGCAACCGCCCTCAGAAGTGACTGCACTTTTGGCGCTGATGTTGCTGCACGACTCCCGACGCGATGCCCGTTTGGATGAGGCGGGCGATCTGGTGTTGCTCGAAGATCAGGATCGTAGTCGCTGGAATCAACAACAGATTGCTGAAGCGCTACCGCTCGTTGAAGAGGCATTGCGGGGCGAAATTGGTTCGTTTGCAGTGCAAGCAGCGATCGCCGCACTACATTGTCAAGCAGCACAAGCAGAAGAAACGGACTGGTTACAAATTGTCCGCCTCTATGATTTGCTCGAACGCTTGCAGCCCTCGCCGATTGTTTCGCTGAATCGGGCGGTGGCAATCTCAATGATAGAGACTCCTCAGACAGCTCTCGAACTCATTGATGGGCTTGCTCCCCAACTTAATGACTACCATCTATTTCACGCCACCCGTGCCGAGATGCTACGCCGCATCGGAGCCTCAGCGTCAGCCGCAGAGAGCTACGCGATCGCGCTCATGCTGGTTACAAATGACAGCGAACGCCGCTTTCTGGAGCGTCGGCTGCGCTCAGTTCAGCCCTAATTTTCCCAAAGCCCAATTCCAAGTTAAAAATGCTTAACCGAACAGTATTGAAACCGTATCAATGTACTGTCGTGACACCTTCATGATGCCAATCTACTCGGTTCATACGATAAACGAAGCAGTCATCGTCACCAAATCGTCGAGGCTCGACAAATTGGAAACCAAAACGTTCATAAAAGCGGTGGACGCGGGTATTGCTAGCAAGTGGATCGATGAGTACAGCTATCACTTGCGGGTCAGCAAAACATCGAGCAAGTGCAAGCTGCATCATTTGGGTTCCATAGCCTTTGCCCAAATCACTCTCTTCCCCAATCCAGATATCAATAGCGCGAAGATTCGCCGGAACATCACCCCAGTAGTGACTATCCTCACGTGCAGGATCGATGATCTGAATAAATCCGATGGGGCGAGCATCAATTTCAGCAATCAATTGCTCTCTCCATTCAGGAGTGCGGTCAAGTTCTGTCTCCCAGCCCCAGTCATCGTTAGGATCGGAGTCTACTACGTGAGGTTGCTCATCCCAATGTCGCAGCAGATCCAAATCAGCAAAGGTAGCAGGACGGAGATTTATCCTCATCGGCGGTGGTACGTTATAGTTCATGGCTTTACTCAGGTTAGTTAGCACTTACCGACTCATATTTACCGTGGTGTAACCAAATACCAAAGGACAGAGGAATTTTACCAAGAAGCGATCGCAGAGTAGAAATATATACAAATCTAAAGACTTTATTAAGTAGATACCCAGGTAAAAAATGGGTAGTTCTCCGCTATCTTTAAGCAAGCGATTCAGGGATGATTAATTCTATAGAAAAGCGCTAGCAAAAATTTTAGGCTGGCATTTAATAAACCGTATATAAATCAAAGCCCTGAACTTTTATCAGGGCTTTTTAAATTTAAGCAGATCGATCGTAGTCTTTTGAGTCTGATTATTTCGTTGAAGCGATCGATTATTTATACAGTAGTGCTAGTGCTGAAATAATGATGGCAAGACTGGGAAAATTGATGCTGCGAGAAAACCGTGATTTTCATGTGATTCAAGAAATAGAAGCTGCTTTGCGTCAGTATTCTTTCCTCGGTCAAGGCATTTGCATTTTAGGCGAAAGCACCCTACAAAAATTGCTCTATAAATAATCTACATAATAAACTACGATAAAACTATCGGAATAGTGTCTTTAAAGATTATGAGTAACACTAAAAAAGTTAGTGACGACTTGAGCGCTTCTGGACAACTAACTTCTGAAGAGTTAAAACAGGCAGCCCAAGAGGGATTTAAGTCAGTGCTGAACCTGCGTTTTCCTGATGAAGCCGGTTTTCTCAGTGACGAACAGCAGCAAGCTCAAGCAGCTGGACTGCAATATGCCAATATCCCATTAAAGCCTTCAGAAGCAAATCAAGAGCAAACAGAGTTAGCAATTCAGGAGATTGAGAAGTTACCCAAACCAATTTTAATTCACTGTGCTGCTGGAGCAAGGGCTGGTGGTATCGCCTTGATTGCCAATGCAATTAGTGAAGGTCTGACTTATGAGGAAATTAGTCAGAAAGCTCAAGAGCTTGGTTTAAATTTAGAACAACCCCACCTCAAGCAATTCCTACTTGAAAAGTATATTGCCAAGTAAAAATGACTAACTCAGCACCAAGTCGTTTGGGCGAACTCGCCAACCTGTTTTTTAAACTGGGCGTCATTGGCTTTGGGGGGCCGGTTGCCCATATAGCCATGATTGAAGATGAAGTGGTTAAGCGGCGTCAGTGGTTGACAAGGGAGAATTTTCTAGATTTGCTGGGTGCAACTAACCTAATTCCCGGGCCAAATTCTACAGAAATGGCTATCCATATAGGATACATCTATGCAGGATGGCTGGGGCTGATTGTGTCAGGCGTCTGTTTTGTCTTACCTGCGGTTCTAATTACTGGTGGGTTTGCTTGGGTTTATGTTGCCTACGGTACTCTACCCCAAATTGCTCCTTTGCTTTATGGCATTAAACCAGCTGTTTTAGCAATCATCATCAATGCCCTGTGGGGCTTGGCAAAAAAGGCTGTAAAAACCCGCCAATTGTTAGTAATTGCTTTCGCTGTGGCATTGCTGACATTGTTATTCAAATTAAATGAAGTAATTGCCCTATTAATTGGGGGATTGCTGGGGATGGTTTGGTTACATTCTGGCGAGAAAAACGACAAACCAGGAGATAAAGCCAACTTTCTGATTGCTAGTCTCAGCACAGGTGCAACCTTGAAAGCATCAGCTGTACTTGCTACATCGATAGCTACTGCATCTACTGTAGCCAACGTTTCTTTATGGCAGTTGGGTTGGTTTTTTCTCAAAGTCGGTAGTGTCTTATTTGGTGGTGGCTACCTTTTGGTGGCTTTTCTGCAAGGGGGATTAGTTCAAGAATACGGCTGGCTGACACAACAGCAGTTATTAGATGCGATCGCAATTGGTCAATTTACCCCTGGGCCAGTACTTTCCACTGCTACGTTTATCGGTTATGTGATTGCTGGCATACCTGGGGCAATTGTTGCCACTATTGGAATTTTTCTACCTTCTTTTGTTTTTGTTGCTGCCCTAAATCCCCTAATTCCACGCTTACGAGCCTCTTCTTGGACTAGAGCATTTTTGGATGCTGTGAATGTTAGTGCTGTAGCCTTAATGGTTGTGACTACTCTGCAACTGGGGACAGCGACTTTAACATTACCACAAGCCCCATTTGTAGATTTTCTCGGCTTGGCGATCGCGATCGTCTCAGCCATTTTAGCCATTCACTTTCGCATCAATGCTGGATGGCTAGTCTTTGGTAGCGCCTTCATTGGATGGGGTGCTTCACTCTTGGGCTACACTCGATGAAATTGCAAGTATTTTAAGCTTGACTTTATACACTTATTCGTTTAAGTGTATTTTTTGATTTAAGCTTTTTATCCTGTCTATGACTCGAATTGATAGAGATTTTTCTGATTTTGACGGCTTAAGTAAGTCAAAAAATAGATAGATTAAATCTTGCTTTCAAAGTATTTTCATGTAATAATCACTATTAACTCCGGTAAATACACTTATTTACAGTAGTTAATGGTCGAAATTCAAAAATTTAGCTTTTTATCTATTTTTAAATAGATGTAGGTTGAGTTTCGCTTTGCTCAACCCAACATCGATCGGAGTGTTGGGTTTCGTTTCTTAAACGCCACGTGCTACAAGTCGGCATAGCCGCCCAACGCAGTGGCTCCCCAACCTACAATTTTTTTGCAATAATTTAGCCTTGCTACGCCACTACTTATATTTACTTTATAAATCACTCTGACTCATTTGTGGAAATCAAGTTAACCTAAACTAAGGTGAAATATGTCAATTCAAGACACAGTATATAATTGGGAACAACTGTTAGAAATTGCCCAAAAAAATACCCCGGCTCGGCGGGTGCGTAGACCAGGGCAATCTCCTTCTACCGCTCCTATTCCTAGCAGTCTTCATAAACTGGCACCAGATACAGAACCGCCAGTACTGCTCTACCGCGATACTAACTCTTGGTGTCCATTTTGCGAACGGGTTTGGTTTGCTCTCGAAGAAAAAGAAATTCCTTTTGCAACAGAGTTTATCGACTTGACTAACAAGCCTAAATGGTATACCGATTTAGTTCCCACAACACTTGTCCCAGCAGCGAAAATTGAGGACAAGTTAGTTTATGAATCCAAAGATATTCTGTTAGCCTTAGAAGAACGATTTGGGCCAACCTTGCTTCCTGAAGACCCAAAAGAAAACGCTGTTGCTAGGCAGTGGCTTGATGATGCTGAAACCAATGGTGTGAGAGATATCGCCTACCAATTTCTCAGACAACCCCCAGAAGATCCGAATGAATTAGCAAGTTTACAGGCAGCTTTTGAAGCGAAATTAGACGAGCTAGAGCAACTTCTCGGAAAGTATCCCGGTCCCTACTTTTTATCAACATTTAGCGTGGTAGATATTACTTATAGTCCCCATTTAGACAGATTGGCGGCGAACTTACCCGTTTATCGCGGATATCAACTCAAAGGAAATCCCCGCTATCCTCGGATCAACGCTTGGTTTGAAGCGCTCAAACAACGTCCCGCTTATCACCGCGTCAAATCGGATGATACCACCAACAATTTACTTTTGCGTCGTCGGTGGGGCGTAACACCAATCGGCAATCCTTTGCCACCTGACCCGGCTGTTAGCCAAGAAATCCAATTTCGGGCAGAAGCGGCTGAAAGGTTGACTGATAACCGAGAAGTTGCTTTAGGAGATATTCTGAAAAACTCCGGGGTGCAAGCATTGGCGGTTAATGGCGACACAACAGCCGTTAAAGAAGCGGTTGATTTTCACCTCAGATTGCTGGCTGACTATCTCATCAATGGTAATGGTGCAGCATTACCGTGGGGGCGCGTGGGTGGTAAAGATAATGCCGACCCCACTGCGGCTGCGGTTGGTGCTATTACACTGGCCTATGTGAGAAATCGCATCTGTGCGCCACGGGATATGAGTGCTGGTGCTGCAACTGCATTCCGCGCAGCAGCTGATAAAGTGTTGGCATCTCTTTATTAGCGATCGCATTTCCAAGTCATTTGCAATCTGGTATAAAAGAATGTAGAGACGTAGCAGTGATACGTCTCTACAAAGGTTTTAGATGGAGATGTCTTATCAGAAAAATGGGTTTAAAACCCCGTGTTTCCAGCACGGCTTTAAAGTAATGAGTAATGAGTAATGAGTAATGAATGGATGAAAAATGGGTATTTACTCATTACTTATTACTTATTACTCATTACTCCTTCTTAAGAGTGCGTTCACGGCGGTGAGGATGTCAACGATAATCTTGACTTTGAATGCTTCCTAAACGAGCAGCATCACGAATATTGTAGTCAGCACGAGTAAAGCGATTTAGCTGCATTTCAAAAAAGTCTCGATTAGCTTGTAAATGCTTGGGATTTTGGTCATCTAAAGGATATAAAAGAGCAGTTCGCAAAGCTTGAATTACCGCAGAAGTAACACAATACATTGAGCGTTGAAAACTCACTCCTAACTGAATCAACATATCTTCTTCACCCCGGCAATGTTTGCTGTAGTAATCAACAAGATATGGTGGCAAAAAATGTAACATATCTTGCATTAATAATGTCGGGGGAATGCCAGCAGTACCCACTGGAAATACATCAGCGTAAAGAATACCAAAGTGAAAGTCTTTCTGGTCTTCTGGTACTTGACGCGCTTGAGCATTATAAGATTTTGTGCCTCGGAAGGGTGCAGTGCGGTAGAAAACTGCTTCTACATAAGGTAATGCAGCTTCATATAACCACATGAAACCCTTGGATTTGGGGATAATTTCGTAGCATTCACCACGAATATAAACGTGATGGTAAATGGGACGACCTGCGATCGCAAATATACCATTAACTATGAAGCTCATCGCCTCTGGGACGCTGGTAATAGTACCTTCGTCATAGCGGTCTGACATTTCAAAGAATACTGGGGCCATGATTTCCCAGAATAAGCCCAGATTAGCGTAGTATGACATCTGGCGGCACTGTTCCAAAAACATATCGGGGAACAGCTTGTACATTCCCAGCATGACTGGGTTCCCTTGGAAGTAAGCTTTAATTGCCCGGTCAGCGTTGGCTTTGTATTCTTCAGAATCTAGATAAGGGTCAAACTGTCCACCCATCCCTCTGTGCCACAACATCGCCCGCATACAAGCTTCCGCAAATTCCATGTTAATGCGATCGTGGAATAAGTGATGCAATAACTTTGGCATTTTGAAAGTTTCACCCTTCTCAATAAATGCCAAAAGTTCTGGATGTGCAGTAGCTTCGCCGCGCCAAATTCGTAAATCGGCATCGTCGCCAGCGTAATGATTATGCAGTTCTAAATACTCTTTGGGTAAGAAGTATTTAAAGAAAGGAACCGGGTTTAAAAATTCATTTTCAGCAATATAAAGTAGGTCACGCCAGTAAAAATCCATCGGTACAGCATAAGCTTTATATAAACCGATGATTTGCATCAAATTTTCTGGAGTATCGGGTAACATTGCACCGCCTGCTTCTAAGCGATGAATTACATCGGCAAATTCGTGCGTTGAAGGTGGTAATTTAATTGCTGTTTTAATTGCTGTCATATTATTTAGTAATTGGTGTTAGTGATTCTTGACGAATATTCAGGGCATGAAAAATGCTTAAAACATCATGTGTCCAAACTGGGAGTATTAGCGTCATAGCAATTTCTTCGACGCTGTGAATTGTACCAGCAATACAAGTCAGCCATACGGTAACTCCGGCGTAATCAAAGCCAAACAGGGCAATAACGGCAATAAAAAGAGTGATTCCCCAAAATTTTGCAGAGTAGGTGTGATAGCTAGCGGGTTTACCATATTTCACTAAATTCACCACCCACCACAGCAATTGAGCAAAAACAATCATTAGCAAAGGGACGCTATAAGTAACGAGAATATCTTGATAAACTATCCACGCACTTACGAAAATACAACTAAAAAGGCAGACATCAGCCCAACTGTCAGCTTGGCGCAATTGGGCAGTACTGACATTTAGTCGCCGCGCAATAATGCCATCAAAAATATCGGAGAGAAAGGCTGCGACAAAACCGACGATGAACCAAATACTGGTTTTGCCATCCCAGGCATCTAACAGGAGGAATGGAGATATCAAAAAGCGAAATAAAACAAGACTACTGGGAATTAATGTGAGATTCATCCTTCCTCCTTTATCGATGCGTAACTCTCTTATTGATTACTTCAGCGCGACTTCAGAGATTACGGTTTTTTCCAAAGGGGGAATTGCAGCCACCATTGTTGTAGTTGTGGATTCACTCCAACGCACTAACCATGTAGGTTGTACTCCTAAAAAGATGATGAAAGCTGCCAAAATTAAAGCGGGGATTTTTTCAGGCCAAAGGACTTTGGGATAGTAGGCGAAGTTATCGAGTCTGCCAAAACAGGTGCGGTTGAGGAGGATGACAAAATAAACTGCGGTTAATCCACTAGCCACTATACACAAAATTGTCGGGATGGGAAAAACAGAGAAACTACCTTGAAAGACGAGAAATTCGGCGATGAATCCTGTTAAACCGGGAATACCTGCGCTAGCCATCCCACTTAAAACTAGTAAGGCGCTAATTAAGGGTATACCGCGTATGGGACTCATTAAACCATTGAGTTTATCTAACTCGCGTGTACCGACTTTGGCTTCTACAACTCCCACCAAGTGGAAGAGAATCGCCAGAATGATACCGTGGCTGAACATTTGGGCGACTGCACCAACGAGTGCTAAGGGAGTACTGGCGGCACCAGCTAGCAAGATATAGCCCATGTGACCAACGGAACTGTATGCTACCATGCGCTTGATGTCTTTTTGAGCGATCGCAACTACTGCCCCATAAATAGCGCTGATGGCTCCCCAAATTGCCAAAGTCGGTGCAATAATGCTCCAAGCGTGGGGAAACATACCCAACCCAAATCGCAGTAATCCATAAGTTCCTAGCTTTGCTAACACGCCACCGAGAAGAATGGCAATTGGTGCTGAAGCCTCAACATAAGCATCGGGTAGCCAAGTATGGAAAGGAATTAAGGGAATTTTAATGCCAAAACCTACTACTATTCCTGCTAGTAAAAGGATTTGCTTTGCTGTTGACAGATTTTCTGTAGAGACGGCATCAAAAGCAAAATTGGTAGAACCACTCAGCCATACCATACCTAAAAATGTTGCCAGAATTAATGCTCCCGATACAGCAGTATAAATCAGGAATTTCATCCCAGCATAACCCCGTTTTGCCCCTCCCCAAATGGAAATTAGCAAATAGAAGGGGATTAATTCTAGTTCGTAAAATAGGAAGAATAGCAGCAAATTCTCTGCTAGAAAAGCACCTGCAACTCCTCCACTAACTAATAAGATCATGGAGTAGAACAGCCGGGGGCGTTCAGTTTCTTTACTGCTACTGTAAATAGCAATCCAGGTAAGCAGGCTATTTAACACCAACATCAAGATAGAAAGCCCATCAACACCTATTTGATAGCTCAAACCAAGGGTTTCATTCCAGGGTAAATACTCTTTAAATTGCATTCCTGGATTGCTGATATCAAATTTTAGTAGGATAAACAGGTTCCAGAAAAGAACTATCCCAGAAAAAATTAATGCCGTTAAACGAATGCGATGTTTAGGGAAACTTAGAGGTAATATTGCTATGAGAAGAGCAGCAAAAATTGGGAGCCAAATCAATACACTTAACATGGTAATTTTGTCCTTTGTCTTTTGTCCTTCGTCCTTTGTCTTTTGTCCTTTATGACTTACTCTTAGCCAATGACCAATACTTCAACTACGCTCAGTACAAGTGACCAATGACTAATGACAAAGGACAAAAAAGCTAACTAACTAAGCTGATTTTTCCAGTATCTAAATCGTAATAACCACCGACTATTTTCAGTTTTTCTGCTTTGATTAACTCAGATAAAACTGTCGATGATTTCAATTTTTCAACTTGCGCTAAAATATTTGCTTTACAAGCATTTTCTAACTTATCTCCTGATTTATCTTTTGAGCTTTCTACACTTGGTTTAATTGCTTCAAGTAAACTTCCAATTTGCCCTGGCACTGGATCGCCTTTTATCGCCGCTTGTACCGCACCACATCTTTCATGCCCTACTACCATGATGACTTTAGTACCTAATACTAAGCTGCCAAATTCTAAGCTACCAATTTGCTGTGTTGTGGCAATATTACCAGCTATCCGGCAGACAAATAAATCTCCAAGTCCTTGATCGAAGACAATCTCTGAAGGAACCCGTGAATCTGCACAGCCTAAAATAGAAGCAAAGGGCTTTTGACCTTTGGCAACTTCGATTAAACGTGATTGAGTTTGGTTAGGATTGCGACGTTTTGCTTTAACAAACCTATCATTTCCATCTAATAACTCTTGCAGTGCCTTATCGGGGGTAATATCATCTGGTGCTGATTTTGTTTCGGCTGCAAGTAAGTTTGAGCTAAGTCCGGCTGTCAATACACCTGTACCGATCGCACCTGCACCAAACTTCAATAGACCTCTTCTGGAAAGATTGATTTGGGGATATTGTCTGCTCATGAAATTCTCCTCACAATATTAAACTGTTAACTTTTAGTAGGATAGTTACTGCTATCCAATTGTCGAGATTTGAAAAACCATATTTAAAAATTGCATTCCCCAAAATGGCCAAGTTACCCACATTCCTAAAAAGCTCACTCCTAGAAGAACAGTGAGTGCATAAAACTGGGTTTGCCCAGAGTTGCTGTATTTGAGACCTTCGCCACCTAATAGCGAAAATAAACCAACAAAATTAACGATGCCATCGACTACAAAGCGGTCAATCATATCGGCAAGTTGGGAAATTTTGGCAACTCCAAAAATTATGGTCATTTTATAGAGTTTGGGGGTATAAAAATCGTATGCGATTAAGTCTTGTAAACCTTTCCAAGGCAGGCGAATCGGTTTGGGAATATTGCTGAAATAAATCACACCAGTGATACCGCAACCGAAAATACTTGACAAATTTAAAAGTAGTGCGACATCTTTATTTAGGCTTGCCCAATCTGGTAAAAGTGATAAATTTTGCAAGATGAAAGGAAGATTTAGATTAAAGCCAAGTAGAATCATCATTGGCAGAATCATCGGCCAGTGAGCTTCAGGCGATCGCTGTGTCATTTGAGTAGCTTTACCGCCAAAAAGTAAAACGAATTCTCTGGTCAAACTCACCGCTGTCAAAGCATTTACCGCGATTATTACTCCCACTAACCAAGGTTGAGTTTCCCACAGCCCATCTGCTAATTCCATCAGCGCCCAAAAGCTACCCAGTGGTGGAAAACCAATTAATCCCAAACTGCCGACAATAAAGGCGATTCCAGAAATCGGGCGACGCTTCCACAATCCACCCATTTGGGTTACGTCTTGGGTGATGCTATTCCAGATAATTCCGCCCGTACTCATCACCAATAGTGCTGCGGATAGGGCGTGGGTGAGTACTAACAATAGCGCCGCTTCGTCTTGTTGCACTCCCACCGCAATGAATACTAAACCCATGTATGCGCTGACAGAATAGGATTGACAGCGTTTCATATCGATTTGAGCGATCGCAATTAATGAAGCACCCACGGCTGTCACCGCACCAATCGCAACCATCGCCGAGGAAGCTATGGGCGAGATGGTTAACACAGGTTGCAATTTAATCAGCACCCATGCACCACTAGCTACTACTACCGAGTTCCGCAAAATCGTACTGGGAACCGGGCCTTCCATCGCTTCATCTAGCCATAAATGCAGGGGAAATTGGGCACATTTACCCATCGGCCCAGCAATTAAAGCTAAACTTACCAATGCCATAGTTGTCGGGTTGACATTAGCAGTAGCCGCCCATTCAGCTAATTCTGTATAATTCCAAGTTCCAGCTAAAGGCCATAATGCCAACACGCCCATCAGCAAGAATAAGTCTCCCACCCGCTTGGTTAAAAACGCATCTCTCGCACCTGAAACTACCAAAGGCTGGCTAAACCATAAGCCGACTAGTAGATAGGTTCCCAGTGTGAGAACTTCCAAAATTACATAGCTGAAGAACAAGTTATTACACAGAGCAAGGGCACATAATCCGGCTTCAAATAATCCCAATAAAGAATAGAAGCGTCCCCAACCCCAATCCATTTCCATATAGCCGATCGCATAAATCTGCGCCAGCAAATTCAAGCCAGTAATCACAACTAAAGCGCTGACACTGACTGAGGATATATCCAAAGCAATGGTTAAGTCTAAACCAGCTGTAGATAACCAAGGAATAAAGACTTCTTGGGCTGGATGATTCCAAGTTGCTTGTAAGGCGATCGCACTATGCACAAACGCCAAAAATGTCATTACCAAATTTACGTAACCCGCCGGTCTTGGCCCTGTTTTCCTAATGATCCCTGGCGACCAAGGCACAGCTAACAAGCCACCTATTAAGGCATAGCACGGAACTAGCCAAACAGTCTCTAGTAGAAACTGAGCCATCTAACTCACCTCTATAATTGTCATTAAAAATTTGTGGTTTTGAGTCAACTGGCGTTGATCCCAGTTAACCCAGCGATGATCTACGACGGACGACGCCTACGCAGAACATACAAATTTATGTTTATTTAATTTTGTTAGAAACAGCTTACCGTTATATCTGTCAAAAGGGAATTAGTTAATTAAATAAATTTAGGATAATAACTCTAATTATTTCTTATATAATCAACTATTTCCGCAAGAAACAATAAGTATTTATTCTTACTCTATGCATTGAATGAGGGATGAATCAATAGTTATCATTAGTTTTATCAATTCATATAAATGACAGGAGACGCGATTGATTGCGTCTCTAGAAATCGACTAAATGTAATTTATATTTTGGTGATTTTGTCAACCTGCCAGTGAGAGATAGTAATGGCAGGTGGTGAGTCAACTTGGCTGATGGGGGCGGGTTTCATGTCTCGGTAGTCTAAGAGTTGGACTACGATGAGGTAGGCGATCGCTAAAATGACCGAAATCGCACCTGTAAGAATGGCAATTATTTTCGAGCGTTCCATCAGTATTTCCTGTAATGCAGGTTGTTATGCAGTGTCTATATCCACATAATAGACTTGGCTATAGTTTGTAGGCGTGAGCGAACCGCAGTTTAGCAGATAAAATATTAACAACCTGAAAGCGACATTGAGCGATCGCCATGACAACGAAACAAGCTATCTTTGACGCTATTGAACAACTGCCAGAGCAACACCTAAAAGACGTGTTGCAGTATGTTCAACAACTTGCACGTACCCAAAGCAGCGATCCTCTTGCAGACTTCATCGGCGCAGTCTCTCACGGTTCTCTAACTGCCAACTTAGACGCAAACCTAACCCCCAACCCCTTCCCTACATGGGAAGGGGAGCAAAAATCAAAGCCTCTCTCCTAAAAGGAGAGAGGTTTGGAGAGAGGTCAGAATATTAAGTCGCACATCGAGTTTTAATATAAAAGTAAGTGGAAAAATGAGCCTTTGAGGCTCGACGTTGACCTTCTGAGGCTCGACTTTGAACTTCTGAGGCTCAACGATGACCTTCTGAGGCTCGACGTTGACCTTCTGAGGCTCAACGATGACCTTCTGAGGCTCGACGTTGACCTTCTGAGGCTCAACTTTGACCTTCTGAGGCTCGAAGTTGCGGCTTTTATCCTCGAAGTTGCACCTTTGAAGCTCAACTAACAAATATATCTAACCATTCCTGAATTTACAGGGGTGAGCGTGTAGTAAAATTTGCTCACCTCCGTAAAGTGAAACATGGCTTTAGACTTCTCCGGTCAAAATCTTCGAGGACGCAACTTCAAAGGACAAGACCTTGCGGGTGCAAACTTTAGCTATGCCGACATCCGAGGGGCAAACTTCACCAAAGCCAACCTGACAGGGACAAACTTCAGTCATGCCAAAGCTGGACTGCAACGACGTTGGGTAATTAGTTTAGTTATTATCTCATTCTTATTGTCCGGACTGTCAGGATTTCTCTGGACTTTCAATGGTTACTTGGTGTCGCAGATATTTAACTCATCCAGTGATGACCAGAGTGCGGGCTGGGTTGCTCTAATCACATTGATTGCCTTTTTCTTCATCACGATTCGCCAAGGAATAATAGCTAGTTTAGGAGCCGGAGCCGTCGCCTTCGCCGGAGCCTTCGCCGGAGCCGGCGGAGCCGTCGGCGTCGCCTTCAGCGGAGCCGTCGTCGTCGCCATCGCCTTCGCCGTCGCTTTAGCCTTAGCCGTCGCCTTAGCCGTCGCCGGAGCCTTCGCCGGAGCCGGAGCCTTCGCCTTAGCCGTCGCCGGAGCCTTCGCCGGAGCCGTCGCCGGAGCCGGAACGTTATTTAGTATCTACATCAGCTGGCGAGCTATGAAAGGAGATCAAAAGCACTCCTTAATTCGCAATATTGCGATCGCCTTTGCTGCAACAGGAGGTACAAGTTTTCGTGGCGCTAATTTAACCAATGCTGATTTCACCCAAGCCACACTCAAAAGTACAGATTTCCGAAACACTATTCTTATCTGTAGCCGTTGGCATCAAACCAAAATGCTTGACCGTGTTCGTCCTGGCTCAACTTATCTGCAAAACTCACAAGTACGTCAACTCCTGGTTACAGGACAGGGACAGGATAAGAATTTTTACCGTGAAAACCTGCGGGGTATCAACTTACAATCAGCAAATTTAGCAGATGCCAGCTTTATAGGCGCTGACCTCAGTGAAGCAAACTTGCAAGATGCCGATTTGTCAAGAGCAAAGCTGAAGCAAACGCAACTAGACGGAACCGATTTAACAGGTGCAACCCTCACCGGCGCGTACATTGAAGATTGGGGCATTACAAATACAACTAAATTGCATGGGGTGAGGTGTGAATATGTCTTTATGCGTTTACCCACCAAAGAAGACCCCGACCCGCTCCGCAAACCTGATAATAAACAAGAGGTATTTGCAGACGGCGACTTTTCCGACTTTATCCAGCCAATTTTTGACACCCTCGACCTTTACCATAATCAAGGCGTTGACCCTCGCGCTGTTGCCATAGCCTTCAAAAACCTTGCCGAAAACCATCCCGAAGCTGAGTTAGAAATCGTGGCAATGGAGAAACGCGGCGATGATAAAATCTTGCTCAGAGCCAAAACCGCCGCAGGTAGCGATAAATCTCAACTGAGTGCAGAATATTTTGATGATTATAATCAACTCAAAGCTTTATCGCAGAGTCAGCAATTATTACTGATAGAAAAAGATAAGCGCATTATTAGTTTAGAAAATATGGTAGATACTGCTCTCAAGCAGCCAAAATTTTATACACAAGGAGATACAAATATGTCAGATATTAGCGGCATCAATATTGAAGGCAGCAGTAATGTTAGCGGTATCGCTGGCAATAATTCTATTGCTAATCTAGGAACCATTAGCGGTAACGTGAGTATTGCCCTCAATGAGTTACCCGATGCAACCGATGCCGAAAAACCAGGAATCAAAGAATTATTGTCGCAGTTGCAAGATGCGATCGTCCAATCCACATATTTGTCAGAAGAAGACAAAGCCGAAGCGCTAGAACAGGTGAACACTTTGGCAGAAGCGGGTAAAAATCCTCAAGAATCCACCAAGCAGAAGACGGCAAAAACTGCAATCACCATGTTGAAAGGCATATTTACAGGCTTACCTGCTGTTGCTTCTCTGGTTGAATCGACTAATAAATTATTACCTGCGATCGCAAAATTATTCGGTTTGGGATAATTTAACGTGAGGTCTTTTAAATAAAAAATCCTTAAAACGATGTTTTAAAAGTTCTTTGGTCAGTAGCAAAACGTTTTAGATCCCCCTAAATCCCCCTTAAAAAGGGGGACTTTGATTTCGGTTCCCCCCTTTTTAAGGGGGGTTAGGGGGGATCTCTCTTGCGTCAGTCCTATTTCAATTGCGATTTACCTGGCCACGATTGCATCTACTTTCTTCATTCTCAGGTAGTTTTGGAATGTAGAGTTGAGTTTTTCCAAAATGTCTTTAACTGAAGAAATTCTTTCCCAATTACCCGGCGATGTTTTAGGAGGATTGCGCCAAGGCGATCGCATTCTCACATCTCTGCGCGAAAACTCTGCACCAGTACCAACCTTAGTTACAGAAAGTCAACAGCCTTTAGGCGCTGTAGACTTCGATGTAATTATCTGCGGTGGCACTTTGGGTATTTTAATTGGTTGCGCCTTGGCGGTGAAGGGACTGCGGGTAGCGTTGCTGGAACGGGGAATTTTGCGGGGGAGGGAACAAGAGTGGAACATTTCTCGCAAAGAATTAGATGTATTTGTGGAATTAAACTTGCTCACTGAGGAAGAATTAGCAAGTGCGATCGCCACTCAATATAACCCAGCGCGAGTTAGTTTTGCTGGCGGTACAGAAGTTTGGGTAGAAGATGTCTTGAATATCGGCGTAGATCCAGTTTATCTACTAGCTACCTTGAAAACTCGATTTCTCGCCGCAGGTGGGAACTTGTTAGAAAACACACCCTTTACCGAAGCGGTAGTTCATCCCGATGGGGTGATGGTAAATAACCAATTCAAAACTCGCTTATTAATCGATGCAATGGGACATTTTTCACCCATCACCCAACAAGCACGACAAGGCAAAAAACCAGACGCGCTGTGCTTAGTTGTAGGAAGTTGCGCTCAAGGTTTTCCAGAAAATAACTCAGGCGATTTATTATTATCCTTCACATCCTTGCAAAATCAATGCCAATACTTCTGGGAAGCTTTCCCAGCCAGGGATGGCAGAACCACTTACTTGTTTACCTACATGGATGCAGAACCGCAACGTTTGAGTTTAGAAGCGATGTTTGAGGAATATCTGCGTCTTCTTCCAGAATATCAGGGAGTGGAGTTGAGCAACCTCAAATTTCAGCGAGCATTGTTTGGTTTCTTTCCCACCTATCGCCAAAGTCCGCTAAAAACCCCTTGGAGTCGCATTCTACCAGTAGGAGATAGCAGTGGTAATCAATCTCCTTTGAGTTTTGGTGGTTTTGGGGCAATGGTGCGTCACCTAAAGCGTTTAACTTATGGCATTTCCGAAGCACTGGAAACAGAACAATTATCAGCAAAAGCGTTAACACTCCTGCAACCCTATCAGCCAAGTTTGACTGTTACCTGGTTGTTTCAAAGGGCGATGAGTGTTGGTGTAAATCAGAAAATTGCCCCAGATCAAATTAATCAATTACTCTCAGCAGTATTTCAGGAAATGCAACAGTTGGGTACACCAGTGCTAAAACCATTTTTACAAGATATAGTGCAATTTTCGGCACTGACGCAAACACTGTTAAAAACTGGTTTATATCATCCTGGAATAGTTGCCAAGATAATTCCGCAAGTAGGTTTGGCAAGTTTGATAGATTGGATGTTACATTACAGTAATTTAGGTGTATACACTGCCTTGTTTTCGCTAAGTCCAATGCTAGAAACATGGATTAAGAATCAACCAAAAGAACAACAATATTATTGGCATCGTTTCATTGATGCTTGGAAGTATGGTTCTGGCGGTGATTACTCAGATGAAACTTAGAATTTTACCTGTGTGAGGATAACATGATGGAACGGAAATCATCAGGAATCAAATACTTTGCAGTGCTGATTGGATTCCTGCGCGATCGCCAAGGATTTCTAGAGGAAATTCGCCAAGGTACGAGATTACCAAATAAAATCATTTCGCTGCTGGTTTGCAGTTCCTTATTTATTGCTGCTTATGGTGCAATTATTGGTGCATACCATAGTTGGATGCAAGCTATATCTTCCGCCATTAAACTCCCAGCCCTCTATTTAATCACACTTTTGATTTGTATCCCGACGTTGTTCTTTGCAAATATTATTTTTGGTTCCAAGCGGACTTTTGCCCAGCATTTAGCATTAGTCTTAACTGCGGTTTCAGTCACCAGCGTACTTTTATTTAGCTTTGCTCCAATCACACTGTTTTTCTTAATTACCACCAATAATTACCAATTTCTAATTCTGTTAAATGTCTTTATCTTTGCCATCACTGGATTTATTGGTATTTCGTCTTTATATCAAGCCACGAGTTTAGTTTTAGAACAAGATGATGAAAGTACCAAGACACGCCAAAAGATTTTACAATTTTGGCTATTTCTTTACGCTTTCGTAGGCAGTCAATTAGGATGGACTCTCAGACCGTTTTTTGGCACACCTGGTTCTGTGTTTGAACTATTCCGCGAAAGAGAAGGTAATTTCTATTTAAGCGTGATTAAATCTCTTAGCTATCTCTTTGGATTCCGTTAATTAGTCATTAGCAATTGCCCAAAATATACCAACTATAAAATTATGCTGAAAAAGCAAAATCGCGGAATTCAACAATTTGGTGTTTTGGTTAATTTACTGCGCGATCGCCAGTCATTCTTAGAAGAAATTCGTCTGGGAATCAGATTACAAAATAAAATCAGTTCTCTGTTCGTAACTAGTTCTATATTCTTCGCCCTTTATGGAGCAATTATCGGTGCATCCCACAGTTGGGCACAGGCATTATCTGGTGCAATTAAACTTCCGGTATTCTATTTAATCACGCTGATTATTTGTTTCCCAACTTTGTTCTTTTTTAATGTTTTGTTTGGTTCTCGGAGCAGTATTTTACAGCATTTCGTTGTATTACTTACATCTGTATCAGTGATTAGCGTACTTTTATTTAGCTTGGCACCAGTTACGCTATTTTTTCTAATCACTACACCCGATTCTTATCAATTTTTTAAACTGCTGAATGTATTTATTTTTGGCATTACAGGCGTATTTGGCGTAAAGTTCCTGTATGAAGGAATGCAATTACTTTCTCAACAAGATGAAGTTGGTAAAAAAACCCGTACCACTATTTTAAGATCCTGGTTATTGCTTTATGCCTTTGTTGGTATGCAATTAGGATGGTTTCTCAGACCGTTTTTTGGTGCGCCTGACTCTAAATTTGAGTTGTTTCGGGCAGTGAAAGGCAACTTTTATTTGGATATTGTAACGGCAATTTCCGAAATTTTAGGTTTGCGTTAATCTCAGAAAAAGGTAATTACTTTAGTTCCCAGTGACAACTAGTAGTTAACTTTCCTCGTTCCCAGGCTGCCGCCTGGGAATGCATTCATTGAGTCTCTAACTCAACATACCTCTTACACAAATGCAAATCTCAAAGTCCCTCTCCCAAGCCTGGGAGAGGGATTTAGGGTGAGGGCTTTAAATTCATGCAACAAGTCTAATCTCTAAAAGCGTCTTCTAGCCTGCCTTCAGCTTAAGGGTCAGTTTTCAGATATTCTTGTAATTGTTGGGTACGCAGTTTTGTAGTATCTTCCAAACAACCAAAATAAATGGTAGAGGCAATACTTCCGCCCTCATATCTGCTTCTTTCAAACTCACAATTGGTATCTCGAAACTTTATCCATGCAAGTTGTGCAGCAATCAATTTCTGTTTTCTAGGCCTTTCTAATGTAGATATCAATTGTTGATAAACTTGATTCAGTTTTCTATCTGCATTCTGATAAGATAACTTCGTACATTCATTAATTGCTGCTTGAGTTTGAGGATTATTGCAGTTTAACTTTTGAACTAAGCGCATCTCAGATAAATCAGGCGTTGTACCTGCTATTGTCATCGCAGGAGTATTTAAACTGCTGAGGGTTAGTATACTGGAAAAAACTAGTAATAATTGACGCATAGCAAAATCTTTGTTGTTAAGTATAGAAATTTGATATTTTTGGTAGCCTCGAACTCAGAATCAGAGTAGGAAGTGGTATGCTCCACAAAGAAGTCTCATGCTTCATTCTGGCTACCAGTACACCCCAGCGATGGAGTTTTGCTTAAAAGAAGAAGATAGCAACTGCACGAAATCGGATAAGCGATCGCTAGTATATATACTTATTGCATCATCCCGAAAAAGGGATGAAATTTTTATTTAAGCAAATAAAATATATATTTTTGTTTGAAGTATGATATCTGTGTCTAAAATATTTTTATTATACAGCCAAATTCCGATAAAACTCTTGCATTGATTGTTAAAATAACTGTATTCTTTATATTGTTGAAAATTGTTTTTCACAAAATCAATAACAAAGCACAATTTCAGCACATCGCAAAAAAGATTGACTGGGCAAATCGATAAATGTCGATATCAAACCAAAATCTATGTATGCCGTTGTCGCTGGCATGATGAGTAACAGGAGCAACTCTCAAAATGAAAAATCAAATATTTTATTTTATGTGTGTAGTGTAACAAGGAATTCAAAATTTTTACTATTCCCTATCTCTTACAGTCCATACCTAATTTGAATAGAGAAGAGTATTGGCTAAATTTTCAATCTTTTCATCTCTCTAATCGGGGCAAGAAATCTATTCTGTGCTGGCTGAGTTTGGGATTTCAAACCCATTTTATCAACGAATCAAGACCAGGAAAATTATGACCTCTTTAGATCCTAATTTTTTTGACATCCCGGACAAAAGCCTAATCATCATCGACCCAGCCGTTGATGACTATAAAAAGCTAAATGGCAACAACTTGGAAGTCATATTTAAAGACGTAGTAGATACAGAAGTAAGAACAGTAAATTCAGAAGCACAAAAACTGCTGAAAGCTCCACCAAAAGAATTGTTAGCGCCTCCTGGTGATTTCAATCCTACATTACTACTGTTTTTTGCATCTGTGACAGTACTGGTGTCATCTCATTGTGGTTACTGGCTTTGGCAATGGCCAGACTGGCTGTGTTTTAGTTTTAATATTATTGCTTTGCATTGTTCTGGAACAGTAATTCATGATGCTTGTCACCAATCTGCCCACCGCAATCGAGTCATTAATGCCATATTAGGGCATGGTAGCGCCCTGATGCTAGGGTTCGTTTTCCCAGTGTTTACACGAGTACATTTGCAGCATCACGCTCATGTCAACGATCCTAAAGATGACCCAGATCATTTTGTTTCTACAGGTGGCCCGCTGTGGATGATTGCATTTCGATTCTTGTCTCACGAGGTGTTTTTCTTTCGACGGCGACTGTGGCGCAAATATGAACTATGGGAATGGTTAATTAGTCGCTCAATTGTTGTTGCAATTGTTTATATCTCAGTTCAGTATCATTTTTTAATGTACGTTCTCAATTTTTGGGTTGTACCTTCTGGTATCGTGGGATTAATACTGGGCTTGTTTTTTGATTATTTGCCCCATCGTCCCTTTGTTGAACGCGATCGCTGGAAAAATGCTCGTGTATACCCTAGCCCAATTCTTAACATCCTAATTTTAGGTCAGAACTACCATTTAATTCATCATTTATGGACTTGTATTCCCTGGTACAAATATCAGTCTACATACTATCTGATGAAGCCTTTGTTAGATGAAAAAGGCTGTTATCAAACTTCAGGGTTACTACAAAAGAAAGACTTTTTAGAGTTTATTTACGATATCTTTGTAGGAATTCGCTTTTCTCATCAAAAAAGTAAAAATCATGATGAATCCCAAAATCGTAAATAAGCATTAACTCGTGAATTAGTTATATCATGTCCGCTTGATTGCTTATTAAACCCGAATCACCCCACCCCCGCCAAAGCTACGCTTTGTCTCCCCTCCCCGCTTGCGGGGAGGGGATTAAGGGGTGGGGTGCAATGACTGTGGTTAGCATAACTAATTATGCGGACGGTCAAAACATCGGGGAGGGGTGCAATAAATGTGGGAATTATAACTATTTTATTTTTTGTAAATCAAAAAAACTGAACCAATCGGCCCAAGGTTTTCTACATAAGTTTTCTGGTTGTAATACAATCCTGGAGACATACCTCCATCAAATAAAATACCTTCTTGAATCTTACCTAAACAGTTATTGCTAGCAATACCTTCTAGGACATTATCAAACATATCTGGCAGTAACTCTTGATTAAGTTGAGATAATTCAATCTCGGAATTAGCTTTCAAGTCATTAACTAATAAGATTACATAGCCTTGATTAGTGATAGCTGCCAGAGAGCGATTAGTTGCATTTTTACAAGCAAATTCTCCCAAATCTTGACAAATATCTTTAAACTTACCCTGACGATAGAATCTGCCATTACCGCCCACTAAATTGTAATTGAGAATATCGTTTGTTCTTCTGCCAGCTTGAATAGTAGCCTGTCGCTGCTGGGGTGTACCTCCTGATATCCCAAAGGAAGAACGTTTATTTTTAAATGCTCCTGAATACTCTACGCCACGAGAAATATTTAAGCCTTGGGGTTTATCCTCAGTATCTATATAGTCCGCATTAATTGCAGCAATGGGTAGCTGTCCGTTTAACTTGGCATTCTCATCAGCGATGAGTTCATGAAACTGTTTTGCTACATATTCTTTACGCAGTTTACCTCTACTATCTTTGGCGTAGAGTTTATGAGATAGACCAACATTAACTTTGAAATCTAATTCAGCTGATTTGGGATTAAAAATAATTACATTGTTAATACCTTTAGGATTTTTTTTACCTTGATTATTGGTTTTAAAAAAATCAATACTGAACTTGGCATCTTTGCCAGGGCAACTCTTAGACGCTTTTGGGACTAAATTTGCTTCAATCTTTTGGCAACCTGATAATAAGCTTGCACTGATTATCAAGATAAATAACAAAAATAACTTTTTTGTAGACATAATAATACAAAAAAAACCGCTACAGAATTACTATAGCGGGGAATAATTTAAAATTTCAGTCTGGAGTCAATCTCAGAGCCAAAACTTAAGAGAACCATTCTACAACAGCTTCTTCTTTGGTGTTAGTATTCCGAGATGGTGTCTCACGATTAAATTTCATCTGAATCGATCGGGTTTGCTCACCATCAGCAGCTACAGCCAAAATTGGGTAGTCAATTAAACCATCCTGGAAGGACATCTGGAAGCGGAATGTTCCATCTGGATTTAGCTTAATCGGACGGCCACCAATGGTTACAGTAGCATCGGGTTCGGTTGCACCGTAGACTATCAACTCAGCATCGGCAATTAACCAGAACTGGCGCGGACGCACTGGTACGGCAGAAGCCGAGAAGCCAACACCTGACATTCCTGCACCGGAAGCGGTTAAGCCAGATACGGTAGGAGTTGCCCACAGACCCACACCCGATGGGAAAATGTAGGAGCTAATAGCTTGTTCAGGACGCGCTGCACCTTGTTGGGAGCCGAAGATAGAACCAGCAACCCGTAGTGATTCGGCAGATTCTGCTAAACCAAATATTTCGTCATAGATGGGGTTGCCATTCACAGCATTATTACCAACATTGCCAACATTGCCATTGGCGGTAGCTGCAATCTTTTTGGCAGGGGGAACTAGTTCGTACTGAGTTTTGCCACGTAAATCTTCTTCAAAATTTACAGCGATGAAGACATCCTCAATCCAGTCAGAAGGATAGACGGGAGGAATGTGTACTCTACTAGAACGAGCTAGTACTAACCAACGACCATCAGCAGCACGATAGCCGATATCGATCGTATAATCGCGATCGCTAACTGGAACTGGTAGATACCATTCTCTAGCTAGTTCATCAGCAGGATATTCTTGAATGCTATGTGGGCTTTGGTATTCGATATCGATGTCGGTGACATCATAAATCCGTAGTGCCAGTTGTTGTCCGCCTTGCCGACGCAGTTCTTCTTTGTGTTCATTGGGAATATCCCAGTAAGTGTAAGCCCACTGAGGATCGCGCGGTAAAAGTACAATCCGGCTTTCACCATAGCCAGAGGGCAAATCTGCCAGTCCTTCATCAACATCAGCCAAAGATCCGCCAGTACGATCTTCCTGACCTAATTCAAACTTTGCAGCTTCCACGGTTTCTTGTGCCTCCAATGAACGAGATGGACTGAGTAAAGTTCTGCTACGCTGGACTTCTTGTATTGATGCCAGTAGTTGTGATTTACGCATTCGGCTATAGCGAGAGATGCTATATTCGCTAGCAACTTTGCGTAGTTGGCGTAAGGTCATCTCCTCTAGTGGCGGGCGTTCTTTTGCCATTAATTTGGCCTCCAGTAGTTTAAGCGGTAAATGATTTCCCCTGGTTAAAGAATGCTATGTAAAATCTCATCCATTCCAGATGAATTTCTTATCCTGACTCCTGGTTTTGCCCAGTTTTTAACTTTTTTAATCTGTTTTTAAATTGAGCCAACACCCTTTCAATTCCTTATTGTGCCAAAATTAGCATTTCTTTGGGATCGGAGGATTTTTATTTGTTAAGTCAATATTAACCACTAAGCATATCTAGGGATCAAGGGGTCAGAGGAGGTTTTTTAGCTGTTTCACGAATTTATCAGCCCTTCTGGGATCTAATTATCATGGTTTCATAACATTTCTAGTGAATTACACGTTAAGCAATAGCAATAATATCAATTTTTCATGACATTGTTCTTTTGGTTAGCCAAAAATCACAATTCACAAACAAAGGAGTAGGATTCAAAGGGATTGGGCATTGAACCCACCGCTAAATTCCTAGTTGGCCAATACCGATCGCAAACCAAAACGTGGGGCAAACTTAGTTAATCGTTACTTTAGCGATCGCCTTTCTTCCCACCGTTATGTGAAATTAAGTCCCCAGATAGTGTGTACCCGACCATCGAAGAACTTAAGCTTGGCGTATAAGTTTAGGTTTAGGGAAATAATTATGAATAAGGAAACAGTTCCTAGTCAGGCTGAAAAGTCTAATCCAGAAGGTGATGCGCCACAATTAAGTCCAGAGGTACTGGACAAAATCAAACACCCTGCGAGAATAGACGATGTTATTCGAGAGCAATCACCACAAGAACGTAGAAGTAACCCAGCTTTAGTACCAGAAATGATTGACGATCCAGCTGATAATGATTGATTGGGTTTGCAAAGGAGAAATCAAAAAGCTCAGATTCCCGACCTTTTAGAGAAGTCGGGAATTTTGGTATTTAGAGGATGTTTGAAAAGTCCTTTTCTTAGTAGCAAAACGTTTTAGATCCCCCTAAATCCCCCTTAAAAAGGGGGACTTTGATTCCAGTTCCCCCCTTTTTAAGGGGAGTTAGGGGGGATCTAAATCCAGCTTCAAGAAGTGACTTTCTACTCTACATTACTTGCAAATTTAAGATGATTTACCATTGTCATCTATACTAAGTTAGATTTTACAAAAGTTAAATTTTATAACCAGAGTCGTATATACACGTGCGATCGCAAAGTAATTTAATCATAAAATGTTACCTAATTTCTGAAAGATAATATCCACACCAATTCTGTTGAAGACGCACATAAAATTCTAAATAATCTTCATAATACCAGCAAAGTTTATAAATTTAAAAGCCAACAAAATTGATGTATGGTGATAAATTATTAATCGAAATCAATTCAGGAATTATGCGAAATTATGAAATAACATAGACGCACCGCAAATGCGTCTTATTGGTGCAGTCTCGTCTAATGAATAGAAGCAACTTGCCACAAAGTTCTTGCGTAAGTCCTGATATTGTGAAACCATAAATTGTAACTTGCTGATACAACTAACTAATTTGTCTCTAGCCTCACTCCAGAAAAATTACTGGTAGTACTAACAATCATGACGCGATCGCCAAATTCAGAAAACAATCAGGAACCATCTAATCGTCGTCTGTGGCTCCTGCTTTTAGGACGTACCAGTTTGGCTTTGGGTGGGGTTTTGCTAATTGGAATTATAGTTGGTGCTTGGTGGGCTAGAAACTATGTATACAAAGATTTAGCACCGTTAGTACAGCAAAATCTTGAGCAATTGCTGGGGCGTCCAGTCAAAGTTGGGAACGTTGAACGTTTTTCGCTTTCTAGTCTGAGATTTAGCTCTCTATCGATACCAGCAACTGCTAGCGATGCAGATCGGGTAGTAGCAAAAGCTTTAGAGGTGGAGTTCTCGCCGTTGCAACTCCTTCTGAGCCGAAAACTAGCATTAAATGTCACCTTAATTCAACCCAACGTCTACGTTCAACAGGATAAAGATGGGCGTTGGGTGACAGCCCAAGTTAAGGCTGGGGAGGGACAAGGCTTTATTCAAACTGAGTTGCAGTCACTTCAAATCCAAGATGGCAATATAGAGTTGATGCCATTCGCTGCACCGACTAAACCCAAAGGCTCAGTAATATTAGATCGAGTTGGTGGTATTGCCCGATTTTCCGATCGAAATCAAAGGATCGGTTATGACTTCAATACTCAACTCACTAGGGGAGGGGCTGTTAAAATTGTTGGCGAAACCCAACTAAAAGCTCAACAAACTAACCTCCAACTTTCAACACAAAATTTACAAGTATCTGAGATCGCTAGATTAATTCAGTTACCGATCGCTCTACAAGCAGGATATTTAAATGCTGATTTAGGGGTTCAGATTCCACCCAAACTTTCAGACATCGCAATTACGGGAACAGCTACAGCTAATCAAGTCACCGCTAAAATTCCAAATCTTCCTCAGCCGATTTCTAATTTTAATGGGAAATTTCTATTTCAGGGTCAGACAGTTACTTTAGATAATCTGAGTACGAACTTTGGCAAAGTTCCCATTCTGGCAAATGGAACAATTAATACTCAAACAGGTTTTAATGTTTCTGCTCAGATAAAACCTGTTACTGCGAAAAATATCTTAGATACCCTGAAAGTAAATTCGTCAGTCCCAGCAAGTGGCGAAATTCAAGCAAATATTAAAATACTAGGCGCACTTCAGCAACCAGTCGTCAGTGGTACAGTAAGTAACACCAAACCGATTCAAGTCGATCGCGTTCAATTTAAAACCATCAACACTGATTTCCGCTTGAATGCATCTCAAACTGCATCTCAACTTACTGTCTCTAATCTGAAAATAGTCCCCGCAGCTGGCGGTCAAATTATCGGCGGCGGTCAAGCTAATCTGGGAGCCAAAGATGGGGTAATATTT
Source organism: Nostoc sp. (assembly GCF_036917315.1). Classification (GTDB taxonomy): domain Bacteria; phylum Cyanobacteriota; class Cyanobacteriia; order Cyanobacteriales; family Nostocaceae; genus Nostoc. The sequence continues at coordinate 28,431 of NZ_JBALDR010000001.1, forward strand.
AATGCTCAAGCTGATGGTATATCAGGAGATATACTAGCACGAAGTTATGGCGTTACTCTACCGATCGCAGTGGGGAATGTTTCAGCAAAAGCCCAAATTTCTGGCTCACTTCGCAAACAGCCTTTAAAACTTGATGTTTCCAATGTTCGGGTAACGCCACCAGCCGGGGGGCAAATCACAGCTAATGGTCAAATTCAACTCGCTCCCCAAGGTGAGGTAGGCGTAGATATTCAAGCTCAAGGTATCCCAGGAAATGCGATCGCTCAAGGTTACGGTATTTCAACTCCGATTAATGTTGGTGGTATATCTGCGAACGCTAAAATTAGTGGTTCTCTGGGTACACCGTTAAACGTCAATATTTCTCGCGTTCAAGCAAATCCAGAGGTGGGAGGGCAAGTCACAGCTAGCGGACGAGTTCAGCTTGCACCTCAAGGTAGAGTGGCATTGAATGTGCAAGCAAAAAATATACCAGGGGATGCGATCGCCAAAGCCTACAATTCCTCACCCTCCATTACCATTGGGAATGTCTCGGCAAATGCCGATATTTCCGGCACTCTGAGCAATCTGCAAACAGTAGCGCGGGTGCAAGCGCCTAGTGCCACCTATCCTACTAGCGGACAAGTTGTTGTTACCAAACAGGGAGAGAATATCGTCTTTCCCGATGCGGTTGTGAACGTCGCAGGTGGAACAATCAGAGCCACAGGTCAACTTGCACAACAACGCTGGCAAGGATCTGTCAAAACTTCTCAAATTCAACTCAGCCGTTTCTCACCACAACTGCGAGGACGGCTGAATAGTAATATTCAGTTAGCTGGCACAACCCAATCTTTCCAGCTTGCGGATATTCGCGCCGCCGGACAAATTAGCCTTCCCCAAGGAGTCGCGCAACTGGCAAAACCGCTGACTGCAAGATTTCAGTGGAATGGACAGCAGATTATCGTTGAAAACGCAAGTACCGCAGGATTTAGTGCTAATGGTGCGATCGCTATTCAGTCTCCCCCAACTGGCGCACCCCAAATTGCCGGATTTGATTTAAATGTACTGGCGCGAAATTTCAACTTACAAAATACTGGTTTTAAAGTTCCTGGGGACGTAGCAATAGCAGGGCGACTTGATTTTAATGGCAAAGTTACAGGTACTCCAGATGTACCGCAAGCGAATGGGAATATCCGGCTGCGGAATTTCAATGTCAGTAACTTAGCATTTGACCCACTTTTAACCGGAAATGTGAATTTTCAAGGGGGACAAGGAGGAAGTCTGCGATTAGCTGGGAAACAAGATCGGATTGCGCTTAACTTAGGTGCAGATTATCGTCCCACCTCATTTTTAGTTAAACGCGATCAGGCAGTTACTACGGGTAGAACTGAGGGAGATAACTTGATCGTTAACGCCCAGCAGTTTCCCATCGCTCTTGTTGGCGGCTTTTTACCTAACAATCAATTGAAACCACTGGGCGGGCAATTATCGGGTAATTTAGTTGTCAATCTAAATAATTATGCCATTGCGGGAGATGTGGCGATCGCAGGGCCTCGTGTTGCCAGAGTTGCAGCCGATGAATTTCGCGGCAGCATCAATTATGCTGATGGTACAGCTAGCTTGGCTAATGGTCAATTGCGGATTGGCGATACCAACATCGCTCTCAGTGGTAATGTGCAAGCAGGGAATGACCCACAATTTCAATTCCAAGCTAATTTTGCCGAAGCCAAAATCCAGAGACTTTTACAAGCGTTTAATATCTTCGACTTTCAAGACCTTAGTACTGGGTTGCAGCCTCCAACATTAGCTGGAGCAGAAGCACTTCCAACTGAATCTATCAGTTTGCCCGATGCAGATTTGAAAACACAGTTAGCATATTTCTCGAATATTACAACAGCAATTGCAAAAGAACAGCAAGCAGAAACAAAACAAACCCCATCTTTGCCCAGTCTTGCAGAATTAACAGGTGCTTTAAACGGAGCAATTACAGCCAATGGCTCGTTAAAATCTGGGTTGAATGTTGGCTTTAATTTTCAAGGTGCTAACTGGCAATGGGGTAATTATTCCATCAATCAAGTTGTTGCTCAAGGTACTTTTGCCGATGGAATCGTCACACTTTCGCCCTTGAGTGTGGGGATCGATCGAGGACTAGTGGCCTTTTCAGGACAGTTAGGAACTGAGCAACTATCTGGAAAATTGAATGTAGCCAGTCTACCTCTATCACTTTTAGAGCCTTTTATCGAAAAATACCCCGTAGATATCACTGGTAATGTAAATGCTGATGCCACCTTGGGAGGTAGTTTGCAAGACCCCAGAGTTCAAGGGCAAGTGGCGTTAGCGAATGCGACTCTTAACAAACAACCCGTACAAACAGGACTAGTGAACTTTGATTACAACAAAGCTCGCTTGAATTTTGATAGTACCTTACTAGTAACAGGAACGCAGCCAGTTGCAATTACAGGTAGCGTACCTGCACCGTTACCTTTTGCCAAAGTGCAACCTGATAGCAATCAAATCAGCATCAACGCCAATGTGCAAAATGAAGGATTGGCACTGTTAAATCTGCTTACTAACAATCAAGTCGCTTGGGTAGACGGTCAAGGAAAAGTAGATTTAAATGTTCGAGGTACTTTAAACGAACCAATTATCAATGGCAACGCCACACTTAATAATGCTACCTTTAGCGCTCAAGCCTTATCCGATCCTTTAACGAATGTCACAGGAACAGCGCTATTTAATGGTACTACCGTAAGCGTTGAAAATATCCAAGGTAATTACAATCAAGGGCAAGTAACTGCATCAGGCATCTTGCCAATTTTTGATGCTCAACAAACCGCAGCGAATCCCCTGACAATATCAATAGCAGACAAACTCAATTTTAAGCTTGCAGGACTGTATGAAGGTGGTGTCGGCGGCGATGTCGTGATTCGCGGCACAGCGTTAAAACCTGTAATTGGTGGAGAGATTCAACTGAGTGATGGTCAGGTAATTATTGGCAACTCGCCTGCTACTGCTAAAAAATCAGCAGCGACAGCAGAGGCTAATACTAAGGTCATAAATCTAGATAGACAAGAAGTTAACCCTAACGTCACACCGACAGCAGAGAATAACGCTAATCCAGTAGCTACAGTGGACGCAAGCACTAACCCAGTGGCGACAACAGACGCAAGCACTAGCGCCGCAACTCCACCCAATTTACCTGTAAAGTTTGCAGATTTAAAGTTGATTTTAGGCAAAAATATTCGAGTTGGAACTCAGTCCCTACTCAGCTTTGTACCAGGAGGAGCGGCATTAAGTCAGCCCCTATTGAGATTTGACGCAACAGGCGACTTGACCATTAATGGTACATTAGCCAAACCGCTTCCTGAAGGAGTCATTCGTTTGACAGGAGGACGACTGAGCTTATTTTCCACTGAGTTTACCTTGGCGCGGGGCTATGAACAAACTGCGCGGTTTATTCCAAGTCAAGGACTTGACCCGACTTTGGATGTCCGACTTACGGCAATTGTACCGGAAGCATCAGCAAGGAACACTCAAACTTTGGAATCACCCTTGTCTTCTGAAGTCAGTGATGTTTCTGTAAACAACTTTGGGACTTTACGTAGCGTTACCGTTCAAGCTAGGGTGAACGGGCCAGCTAGTAAATTGGGCGACAATCTAGAACTGACGAGCGAACCTAGCCGTAGCAAGGGAGAAATAGTTGCTTTGCTGGGTGGCTCAATTCTGGGTTCTTTCGGTCAAGCAGATGCAGGCCAAGGGCTGACTAATTTCGCTAGTTCTACCATTTTAGGTAGTTTACAAGGAACTATCACTGCGATCGGACAGGCTGTTGGTTTCAGTGAGTTTCGGATATTTCCGACTCCATCTATTAATAATGAAGAATCAAAAGCATCAAGAGCTTCAATTCTTAATTTATCAGCGGAAGGTGTGTTTGATATTAATAAAAATTTCTCTGCCTCTTTATCACGCGCTCTTTCTAGCGATGACTCTTTCCGTTTCAATGTCCTCTATCGAGTCAATGACGAAATTCTGATGCGAGGCTCAACTGATGTGGGGGATGACAATCAACTTCAAGTTGAGTATGAAACCAGATTTTAGATTGGTGCATTGGCATTGTTAGTCGGCACAATCGCATTGCTGGCTAATAAACTAACTAATTACCGGGACGGGATATCACTCAATACTGTTTGGTTAAGGCAAGAGACGCGATGAATCGCAGGCAAGAGACGCGATGAATCGCAAGCAAGAGACGCGATGAATCGCCGTCTCTACAAAGGACTATTGTAGAGACGGCGATTTATCGCGTCTTTGACGAGCTGAACCGTATTGGGATATCACTGATGATTAAGTTGTTGGTTTGGATGTTCTTGATTTTTTACCACAGGTGATACTTCTGTCTCCACACTTTTTTCTTGGGCTTGTATTTCCAGTAGTTGGGGAATCGTCACAAATCTATAGCCTTCGGCTTTTAAACCTGCGATCATTTCTGGTAAAGCTTTGACAGATTTGGAACGGTTGCCGCCCCCATCGTGCAGCAGTACAATTGCACCGGGTTTTGCATATTTCAGCACATTTTTGACCAGCCCCGTAACTGGAGGCGAACGGCGTTCAGCATCTCCCGATTGTTCTGACCACATCATGACAGCGTACTTCTTGCTTCTGGCATATTCGGCTAGTCCATTATTCAGAAAGCCACCAGGAGGACGAAATAGAGTAGTTTTCTCTCCGGTAGTCTTGTAGATGATCTCTGCTGTACGATCGATTTCACTAGCCGCAGTAGCTAAGTCCATCTGGCGATACGAATGATGCCATGTGTGATTACCAATTATGTGACCATCAGCAGCCACTTGCTTGGCAACTTGAGGAAAATATTTGACCATTTGCCCAATCATGAAGAATGTCGCCTTGACATCATTTTTCTTCAAGATTTCTAAAATCTGTGCCGTATTTTTGGGGCCGGGACCATCATCAAAAGTTAGGGCAATAACTTTCTCATTCGGTTTTAGTTTTCCTTGATAAACGATTGTTCCCTGAAATGCCTTTGGCACTTCATTCATCTGGTCTGTTGCTGGACTGATATTCTGTGCATCTGCACTCATCAGCTTGTTATGACTCGCTTTAGCACTCTCGCTTTTTGGTTTGAGAATTTCCAACAAATGCTCAAATCCGCTTGTGGTTAAAAGCAAGCTGATACCTAAACTACTAGCACTAGTAACCAATATAACAATTATTATTTTCAGTAATAAAGATAATTTCCGACTAGACACATTAAATCTCCTCAAATATTAGTTATTAGTTATTAGTTATTGTGGATTGGTTTTTCCCTGATGTTCCCATACCTTTACCCGGACTTGATATTACTCATAGCCTGATGTAATTAATATACTTACTGCTGAAAGAAAAAAGAAAGCAATAAAATACCTTGAAACATTCCAGCGAAAGGACGTCTCAATTTATTCTGTACTAATTTGCTACCAGTATTAAACCGAATAAAATAATACTCAGTAAATTTAGCTGACCAGTAGAGCCAGCAATGATAGCAGTATAACCGTAACTTGGAGAAATGCTAGGTAGTCGTTGACCAATAGAGTCGATGTCAATATTCGTTATTTGCTTGCGATCGCTTCCAGGGGGCGGTTACGCCATCGCAGTTTTTGCTTATCCTTGTAGAGAGGCAGAAGGTGACAACCTCCTACCTCCTGCCCTGTTCAATCTTCGTCAAGGGCTGGGAAAGCTTCTTCAAGCTCCCACAACCGATCTTTATTTTCAACGAACCAAATACGAGTTTCTGGAGTTAATTTACTCCAAATGTCTTCAACAGGGATGTGAGGAGATGCATACTGGTAGTGTTGACCAAGTGATTTGAGATTGTCCGCCACATCACTGGGAATTCCAAATTGTTCCCAGTCAACTGTTATATGTCTTCCCGAAACTCCGGCTGTGGGGTCGAAAACCAGTTGTGCCGATCTGACTAAATCAGCAAAGTGTTTCGGTTTGAGTTTGGTGATTTCCTGAATTTGGAGTGATTCGTTCTGCTCTTGAGACATGATCGCCGCAGTGGTAAAGATTAATGGTCTATTGAACTTACTGCCAGAGATTTTTATCCCAATATTTTTTAGTTTAGCGCAGAGCCACTAAATCGATCGTGACTTAACCACACAAGGGGTTTGAGCAAATCGTTTCAGGTAAGCAAACTTTCTTCACCTGTATCAGTAAAATGTCTAAGCTAGTAATGAAAAGTTCGTAGTAAGCACTAAAGTGCTTAGAAAATAAGGACTTAAGTCCTTACTACGAACTGTTTCTAGTACCTATTTTAGTGACGAGTGTAGGAATGCTCAAAGTGAGTTTTGAGTGTATGAGCCATAACAGAGATGACAATTGCTGCTATAGCAACCGATATTGCTGCGATTTTGATTCTAAAATCATCTGCAAGTATTGCTACAGCAAATAGAGCGATCGCTACTCCGATACAACCTTGTTTAACCCTATTTGTCACCTGGTAAGCTCGATTGCAAGAACTACAAATAAGTGTGTGTCGCGTGAATCTGTCTGGCAAAATTGGCTTTGAATTCAACTCTTCATTCTCAACATTTTTAAATGTAGAATAGCCTTGATAAAAAGGCAAAGATGACCCAAATTTATCTAGCCACTTGCGGTACTCAATCACTAATGTGTCAGATGTTTTCAGCGGCAGATATAATTCTTTGAGACTTCTTCCCAAGCGTTCAATTTCTGCTTGTTGTCCCGCAATCAGAGGCAAATCCTGCTCCAATATTTTGTTCGTATTCAAGTGATCGAGCCAGCGCGGCCTCAGCTTAACTCCCCAAGTCATGAAATTACGATAACCTCTAGCTAAAAGACGGCATCGCCCTTTACCTAAAGGAATTGAATACAAAGCTAGTCCAAATGTCCAATCTTTTTTTTCAATATAAGCAGTGTTCAGCACAAGACTTGGAGCAACAAAATCAACATACTTCCAGGCTTCATTTGATTTGTTAGCTCCCCGCCACCTGCCTTTAACCCCCTGAACTGAATTCTCTAGCACTTCCATTTCTAGCGGTTGGGCATTTTTACGATTACCACCACCTCTAGTGCCATTATGGCTAATAGCAACATGAGCAGGATCGATGACATTTTCGACTAGATATGTTTGATCGTAAGGCAGATCCAATATAAAGTCTGCACACACAAATCCTGACTTATCTAAATCTGGCAAAATTGGAATAATTTCATCAACAGCAGTTTCTTTTTCGCCAGCCCACACCCAAATCATCCCTTGACGTTCCACAACTTTAAAGGATGGCACGCAAGCATTGGCTGGAATTTTTGCATCTGTTGCTAATTGAGGAATGTGCAGACATTGCCCATCACTGCCAAACTGCCAACCGTGATACAAGCATTCAATTTTGCCGTCAATAATTTGTCCTTCAGAAAGTTTGGCTGTACGGTGAGGACAACGATCTGCTAAACAAATCAATTGTCCATCTTTGTCTTTGAACAAAACCAAAGGTTCATCGTACAGGGAAAAGCTATGAGGGCGGTTGGCAGGTAAGTCTTTGACGAAGGTGACGGGATACCAGCATTGCCTCCAGTTAAATTCTTGCTTTTCCTCAAGTTTCTCAAAAGTAGAAGTTGGTGGTATCGCCTGTAGGGTTTCTGTTTCTAATGACATATTTATCTCTAGGTTTCTATTATTTTAGACTTTTGGATTAGCAAATCTTTAGTCCTATAGATAGAACATTTCTAGGGTAAAACTTCAAAGATTAACCATGAGAAAGCATTCAAGCATTTTGAATAAGTCAAAGATCGTTTTGCTTGCGGAAAATACCCAAATTAGTAAGCAAACTGGGGTTTGAGTAAGCCAAAGGTCATTTTGCTTGCGGAAAACACCAAAATGAGTAAGCAAACTGGGGTTTGAATAAGTCAAAGGTGATTTTGCTTGCGGAAAACACTAAAATGAGTAAGCAAACTGGGGTTTGAATAAGTCAAAAGTCATTTTGCTTGCGGAAAACACCAAAATGAGAAAGCAAACACAGCTTTTGAATAAGTCAAACCTCATTTTGAGAAAGCATTTAAGTATTTTGAGAAAGTAAACGGGTATTTTTATAAAGAAATGAGGCTTTTTGATAAAGTAATCAGTAAATATACTTGACGATTGAAAATCGCGCCTGCACAAATGAAGTCGGCGATCGAATAACTTGATAACTTAGTGATTTGTTTATAGAATAATTACCTCAGCTACTCATCTTCGATTAGAACTGTAACAGCAGCGATCGCAATCAACATTTCGTCATTTTTATCATTGAGTTCGGGAATCGCCCGCCCTTGAACGATCATCCCTCCAGATTCTACGGTGAGGGTTTTTCGCCCAAATGGTAATACAGCGAGTACTTCTTCTTCTCTAACTTGTTCTGGGTATGGTACTGCTACCTGAACCTCTATAATCATTTGATTGGGATGACTTAAACCTGCAACCTCCCAAACACCAGGTAAGGCATTGTGAGCGATCGCATTTCGTACTGCCCTAGATGCTGCTACAGTTGGTTCTTGTCCGTGTTGATCTATTCCCATGCCCATTTCGATAATCAAGCGTTTACGCGCCATTGCTAACTCCGGTAAATTTTGCACCTTTCACCAAGAAAAGCAGCTATTCTGGGGGCAAGAGCCAAAACTAATACTGCATCCCTTCTCTACAAGACCCTTTCCACAGAGTCCTGCAATGAGAGCCAGACATTACTCGCGCCCTCTTACCTCTTATTTGCTCCCTAATTTCACAGTAGACGCTGCAAGCGACTTAGACGGTCTGAATAACTTCTCATCACCTCTATGGCAAACATAGGAGTTTCCTGAACGGCAAACAGAAACCCTTTCTCATCAAGGAAAACCAGTTTGCTATCCACCTTAGCAATAGCTGTGTAAGTTCTACTTTTTACTCCCACAAGTACCCCAGCACCAAAAACTCCACCCGCTTCAATGGTTTCTACAACCTTGCCATTGACCAATATATTTACTTCTCCTTCGAGAATGCCATACATTTCATCACCAGACTGTCCTTCTTCAAAGATGACTTGGCCTGCTGAAAATGCTTTAGGATCGGGTTGTTTTTGAAATATACCGACTGTTATAACAGGACTTAACATTAGAGCAACCCCGAAATTCTTTGTTTTTGAACGAAATCTTTTGATAGCTTTAGGCGAACCCAAAAAAGTATACTACTTTCTGCTGATAAACTCTCAATCTCCGCAAAATTCCTGATTAGTCTCTTAATCGCCTAGATATCTCTCCCTGGTTTTACTAAACAAAACCGTTCCTCTCGCCCGTCTGAGAGGGAGAGACAGGAACGAAATTCAGCTTTTTGCTCCCCTCTCCGAAGCCTACAGTGTACACACAAGTCTGAAATAGCTGATTAACCAAGGTTTTACCCCACCCTAACCCTCCCCTTATAAAGGGGAGGGAACTAAATTTCTTGTTTCCCCCCTTTATAAGGCTACGGTGTACACACATCTTTCTAGAAAACCAAAATCGTCCTAGATCCCCCTAAATCCCCCTTAAAAAGGGGGACTTTGAGAGCTTTTTGCCCCCCAAAGGGGGGCTGGGGGGATCAAAAGCCTGTGGCGCAACTCTAGAAGACTTGTGTGTGCACCGTAGCTTTATAAGGGGGGATTAAGGGGGGTAATTTGACTTGTGTGTCACCGTCGCAAAGTTGGGAGAGGTCAAATAATACTTATCAAACTCAGGTTCAAATAGTGAATTTTGGATTTCAGGCTATCTTCTATAATTAGTAAAACCTGCACACCTAATTCTAGGCATGAGACTGTGACCGAATCAGGAAGTTACAAAGATACTGTAAACCTACCCAAGACTAATTTTGATATGCGGGCAAACGCCATCAAGCGCGAGCCTGAAATCCAAAAATTTTGGGAAGAAAATAAAATTTACGATCGCCTCTTTGAAAGTAACCCCGGCGAATTATTTATACTGCACGATGGGCCTCCTTACGCTAATGGCTCACTCCATATTGGTCATGCCTTAAATAAAATTCTCAAAGATATTATTAACCGCTACCAAATGTTACAAGGGCGTAAAGTTCGCTACGTCCCTGGTTGGGATTGTCACGGATTGCCAATTGAGTTAAAAGTTTTGCAGAACATGAAGTCAGCAGAACGGCAAAATTTAACGTCTTTACAACTGCGGCAAAAAGCGAAAGAATTTGGTCTAGCGACGGTAAACGACCAGCGCAATAATTTTAAACGCTACGGTATTTGGGGTGATTGGGAACATCCTTATCTAACTCTGAAGCCGGAATATGAAGCGGCTCAAATTGGCGTGTTTGGTCAGATGTTCTTAAAAGGCTACATCTATCGCGGTTTGAAACCGGTTCACTGGAGTCCCAGTTCTAAAACCGCTTTGGCTGAAGCTGAGTTGGAATATCCAGAAGGTCACGTTTCCCGCAGTATCTATGCAGCTTTTGCAATCACAAGTTTGGCTGAAACTGTAAAACCACTGCTGGCGGAATATCAGTCAGATTTGGGCGTGGCTATCTGGACGACTACACCTTGGACAATTCCAGGGAATTTGGCTGTGGCGGTAAATGCAGATTTAAATTATGCAGTGGTTTCTACTAAAAAGGAATTTACACACCAAGACGTTGAAAGTAAAGCAAGAGAAATTTGGGAAGCAAAAGGAAGACCACAACAGGATAAATTTGGTCAAGATGCTGACTACATTCAAGCTTTGCATGAACTTGAACGCGGATTTACACACCAAGACGTTGAAAGTAAAGCAAGAGAAATCTGGGAAGCAAAAGGCAGTCCACAACAAGATAAATTTGGTCAAGATGCTGACTACATCCAAGCTTTGCATGAACTTGAAAAGCACGCACAAGAAAAGCAAACTCACAAATACCTGATAGTTGCATCAGATTTAGTGGAACGTCTATCAGCAACCCTGTCAACTCAGTTAACCGTAAAAGCCACATTCAAAGGGAATGATTTAGAACATACTACTTATCGTCATCCTCTATATGACCGCGAAAGTCCGATTGTCGTCGGCGGTGATTACATTACTACTGAATCGGGTACTGGGTTAGTACATACTGCTCCCGGTCATGGTCAAGAAGACTACATTGTTGGTCAGCGTTACGGTTTGCCCATCCTTGCACCAGTGGATGACAATGGCAATTTTACCGAAGAAGCGGGACAATTTGCGGGATTGAATGTGCTGGGTGATGGGAATCAAGCAGTAATTGATGCACTGGCTGCGGCTGGTTCTTTGTTGAAGGAAGAACCATATCCCCACAAATATCCTTATGATTGGCGGACGAAGAAGCCGACAATTTTCCGCGCCACTGAACAATGGTTTGCTTCCGTGGAAGGATTTAGAGAAGAAGCATTGAAGGCGATCGCCACGGTAAAATGGATTCCAGCCCAAGGTGAAAATCGCATCACGCCAATGGTAGCGGAACGTTCCGATTGGTGTATCTCTCGTCAACGTGCTTGGGGTGTACCCATTCCCGTTTTCTACGACGAAGCCACGGGAGAACCACTACTGAATGAAGAAATTATCAACCACGTCCAAGGAATCATCGCCGAAAAAGGTTCTGATGCTTGGTGGGAATTATCAGTTGAGGAGTTATTACCCGAATCCTATCGCCAGAATGGCAAGTCTTACCGCAAGGGTACAGACACAATGGATGTATGGTTTGATTCTGGCTCATCTTGGGCGGCTGTCGTTCAACAGCGTCCAGAGTTACGCTACCCTGCTGATATATATTTGGAAGGTTCCGACCAACATCGCGGTTGGTTTCAATCCAGTTTGCTCACCAGCGTAGCGGTAAATGACATTGCGCCTTACAAAACTGTGCTAACTCACGGCTTCGCTTTAGACGAACAAGGGCGAAAGATGAGTAAGTCAGAAGGAAATGTGGTTGACCCCAATACAATCATTGAAGGCGGAAAAAATCAAAAAGTAGAACCGCCTTACGGTGCAGATGTATTGCGATTGTGGGTATCATCGGTTGACTACTCAGGCGATGTTCGCATTGGCAAAAACATCATCAAGCAAATGAATGATGTTAGAGGTAAGATTCGCAATACGGCGCGGTTTTTGTTGGGTAGCTTGGATGATTTTGACCCAGAAAAAGATGCAGTTCCCTTTGAGGAATTGCCAGAACTTGACCGTTATATGCTGCACCGGATCGCCGAAGTGTTTGAGGAAGTAACGGAAGCCTTTGAAAGTTTCCAATTCTTCCGTTTTTTCCAAACAGTGCAGAATTTCTGCGTGGTGGATTTATCCAACTTTTATTTAGATGTGGCCAAAGATAGGCTGTACATCAGTGCAAAAAATGCTTTCCGCCGTCGCAGTTGTCAAACAGTGCTGAAAATAGCTTTAGATAATTTAGCACGAGCGATCGCACCAGTGTTATCTCACACTGCCGAAGATATCTGGCAATATCTCCCTTACAAAACACCTTACAAATCGGTGTTTGAAGCCGGTTGGGTGCAGGTTGAGGAAAAATGGCGTAATCCAGATTTAGCGGAATTTTGGCAACAAGTCCGACAAATCCGTACTGAGGTCAACAAGGTTTTAGAAGGAAGGAGAGTAGCCAAGGAAATTGGGTCTTCTCTAGAAGCTAAGGTGTTATTATATATCTCTGATTTGGAACTGCGTAAACAGTTACAAGCACTTAACCCTAATTCAATTGAGCAAAGTAACGGTGTAGATGAGTTACGTTATCTATTTCTAGTATCTGAGGTTGAATTGGCAGAATCCCCTGCTAAAGAAGCAGAAGAACAGATAAAAGTAGCTAAATTGTTGGGTACTGAGAAAATAACAACTATTGATGTTCTGAATGCAGATGGTCAAAAATGCGATCGCTGTTGGAACTACTCTACTCATGTGGGAGAATCAGCAGAACATCCCCTAATTTGCGAACGGTGTGTTGCAGCCTTAGCTGGAGAGTTTTAAAAGCAAAAATCCCACGTTAACAGACTAGAAATCACTAACCTAACTAAAAATGGCTAAATGCACTTAGGGATTTCCAATAAATAAATTATCCAATCTTGTGGGGCGGGCATCTTGCCCGCCTCTGGCTATAGGCGGTTAATTACGAATTACACTTCGGTTGGTTGATATTCTTGTTGTCTTTCCACAAACGACTGAACACGGGTGCGGTAGTTTCTCACAGTCTCATCTACCCATTCGCGATCGTTGCTATTTGCATACAAATGCACCAGTGGTTCGCTGGCATCTGGTAAAACTAACAGCCAACTGTCATCGTAGGGTTGACAAATTTTTACTCCATCAATTAATTCTAGATTTTGGGCTGGGTGAGTTTCTACCAAGTAACGCATCAAAGCACCCTTAGCTGTCCACGGGCAACGGACTGTATAAGTTTTGTGAATTACACGGGGCAATTCTGACCGCGCAGCAGCAAGCGATCGCTCTTGGATAGTCAACATCTCAATTATCTTCGCAATGCAGAACATGGAATCAAATCCCGGATGCAGTTGCGGGAAAATAAAACCAGTCTCTCCACTACCTCCTAGCACCACATTCGGGTTTTTCTGACAAGCTTCCATTAAAGCTGTAGGGTTGGCTTTAGTGCGAATCACTCTGCCATCATGGCGACGGGCAACTTGTTCAATAGCACTGGAAGCATGAACTGGTACAACTACTGTCCCTCTGGGGTTAGCAGTTAATATCATGTCTACCATCAGTGCTGTTAACATTTCCCCACGAATTGGGTAGCCTGATTCATCAACTAAAATTAGCTGTTCTCCATTAGCGGATACTTGCACCCCAAAGTTAGCTTTCAATGCCTCCACTACATGACCTAACTGCGTCAGCAATCCTTCGCGATCGGTGATTGACATCGCCGTTTTATTGACACTGGCATTCAGTACCACTGCATCAGCGCCAAATTTATCCAACATTTGGGGTAAAACTGCCCCCGATACTGCATAAACATAATCAATCACCACTTTGGCGCGACTGTTGCGGAGTGTATGCACATGCAACAGTTTCTCAAAAGCAGTACAGTAGCGCTCCATGACTTGGCTGGGATAAGACACATCGCCAATTTCATGAATTAGCGCCCGCCGCATATCTTCCTTAAAGTAAGCCCCTTCGATTTTCTTTTCCAGGGCTTTGGAGATATTAATGCCTTTTGCATCCATGAATTCAATCAGAATGTAGTCAGGGCGATCGGGATGTACCCGGACGTGGATACCACCAGCTACCGACATTGTGGGTATAACTGTGCGGGCAATGGGGATAGCTGTGGCATCGAGGTTTTGAATATCAATACCTACAGACATTAAACCAGCAATCAGCGATCGCGTCACCATCCGAGAAACATTACGCTGGTCGCGAGAAACCGTTACTTTAGAGCCAGGTTTCAAAGTTGAACCGTAAGCAGATCCCAATTTCACTGCGAATTCTGGGGTGATGTCGATATTCGCTAATCCTTGGACACCACGTTGCCCAAATAAATTCCGTTGGGCGGTGTTTCCCCAAATCAAGTTAATGTTTAAAACTGCCCCTGACTCAATCTTTTTACTGGGCCAAACACGTACACCAGGGCTAATTTGGGCTTCTTCTCCCACTGTGGAAAGCGAACCCACCACAGCAGCTTCTAATACATGGGCGCGGCGGTCTACACGAGTGCCACGAGAAATTACACAGGCAGAAAGATGTGCTTCATCGCCAATAAATGCCCCATTCCACACGATGGGACGTTTGAGATTAGCATCAGCACCAATAGTGACATTATCCCCAATTACGGTTCCTGCCTCAATTTGGACTCTTGCGCCGATGCGGCAATTGTCACCAATCACTGCTGGGGTTTCAATCACAGCCGTGCGATCGATGTAAGTATTTTGGCCTACCCATAACTCATGGGAAATTTCTTTGTAGGCAAAATCTAATTGCACTTTCCGATCTAAGGCGTCATACTGAGCTTCACGATAAGCATCTAAGTGACCGACATCACACCAGTAACCTTGAGCAATGTAACCATACATTGGCTCATCTTTTGCTAGCAGTAAGGGAAATAAGTCTTTAGAAAAGTCACATTCAACGTTTGCTGGCAGATATTCCAAAACTTCTGGTTCGAGAATGTAAGTACCAGTGTTAACGGTATCAGAAAAAATTTCACTACTAGAGGGTTTTTCTAAAAATCGCCGAATCCGTGTCTCCTCATCGGTAATCACCACTCCAAATTCAATCGGATTGGGAACCCTGGTTAAAATCAAAGTAGCTTTTGACTTCTTTTGTTTGTGATATGCGATCGCAGCCGTCAGGTCAAAATCTGTTATGCTATCGCCGCTAATGACTAAAAAAGTTTCATCAAGAAGTTCGGCAATGTTTTTTACACAGCCAGCGGTACCCAAAGGCTGATCTTCTTCGACAGCATAAGTCATCTGAACGCCAAAATCGCTGCCATCTTGAAAATAGTCTCGCAAGACATCAGGTAAATAATGCAATGTTGCAATAACTTCTGTAATTTGATGTCGTTTGAGGAGATTGATAATATGTTCGGCAATTGGTCGATTTAGAATCGGCACCATCGGTTTCGGCAGATCGCAAGTTAACGGGCGAAGCCGCGTTCCCGAACCCCCTGCCATCAGTACTGCACGCATAAATCCTCCTTAACTAGTTACAGCTTTTGCTGCTTGAAAACGTATCAGATAGATTTTGTTATTCTTTCTCTAGTCTCCTATGGATATTGATATTTGAGGAACTTCCACAAGATGCATATACATTGGGGATTGGGGATTGGGGATTGGGGATTGGGCAGAGGGGCAGGGGGGCAGAGGTGCAGAGGGGAAAAACTTACTGCAACTTCTCCAGGACTTACGCAAAATAATGAAAAACGAACCGCAAAGTACGCAAAGTACACAAAGGAATAAGGGTTTCAGAGACTTATTGCGTAAGTCCTATTCTCCTCTGCTCCTCTGCCCCCCTGCTCCCCTGCTCCCCTGCTCCCCTGCTCCCCTGCTCCCAGCTATTGGCAATGATAAAGTTCATATTCGTAGCCGTCTACGGTTGGCAAAGATTGAGTATCAGATGTAATACATGTTTTCACGGTTTCTGCTACGGGTGCGTGAAAGTTTACCAGCCACAAGTCAAAAGGTCGTGGTAATTGTTTTAAAGTATTTTCCAGAGCAATGGTGGAAGCATTCGGATCTCGATCTTGATGAGCTAGGAGAAATAGAGGATTTTGGAGTGAATTTGCACGTTTAATCTCCCTCGCAACTCCCATCATTTCCCCAGTGTGTACATAAGTCTTGTGGGTGGTGGCAATCAGTACTGGTGTTGGGGATGTTTGTTGAATTAGTTGCACAAACAGGTCAGGACGATAATATTTTTGATAGCCGAGATTGCAGATTACTGTAACTGCGCTGAAAAATCCCATTAACCAAATTAACATTACGGCTTTTTTCCCGTTTATTCCCCATTTACCTATACTTGTTATCCCATTTTTCCCTTGCTCTGTTTCCATCTGGGGAGGATGCCAACAAACTCCGAGACTTGCCCCTAGTAAAACCACGATCGCGGGAAAGTAAACAAAGTTATATCTAGCACCTCTGGTGAGGTCAATACCCAAAAAGTACGTAAAGATAAAGAATATTGCGATCGCACTGATAACTACTCCAGCAAGTACCTGAATCATCATCCGACTTTCTGGTTGCTGTAATTGAATTTTAATCCCACGCAGCAAAATTGGTACTGCCCAAATAAAGAAAGTCAGCATCACTACCCCAGAAGGAATCACAACCAAAGCTTGAGAAGATTCAACTGGCAATAGGGAAATCATTGCAATCAATGTTCCTAAAGCTTGAAAAATGGGGCTTAACCAATCTAGTCCAACGCGCGAACCTCGAATCCACTCGGTCAAAGCACCACGATTTTCATTCTCTAACAAGGTTGGTATCCAAATTAAACCCGCCACACAAGTACCAATAGCAACGGCATAGATACGCCGCCAGGGAGGAGAGAAGAGGAGAGAAAATTTGCTGCTCGTTTGCAATTGAAGCAAAGCCAGAAAAATCAAAACTACGACTTCTGTGCAAAGGGTAAGAGTGAAAAAATAATGAGTAGCAATACCTAAAGCATTAATTCCTATCCAGAAAAGTGCTACCCATATAGGTAAAGGTGTGCGGTTTTGAATATGACGTGTGGCAATTACTAAGCAGGTGAGGGAACCAATTACCCATAAGATTGCCAAAGTGTAATGACGCGCTTCTTGTGCTAAAAATACGCCATAAGGTGATACTGCCATCATCGCAGCAGTCAAATGTCCCACTAAGCGCGAATGAAAGGCTACTCTACCTAATACGTAAACACACGGTATAGAGGCAGCGCCGATTATCGCTGGTAGCAATCGCGCACCAAACAGCGATACTAATCCTCCATCGCTGGGAAATAATTTCATCCACAGGTAAGCCAGCACAAAATACAGTGGTGGATGACTATCTTGCGTCGCTAAGTTATGAATGACATTACCAATACTAGCCGCTGGGTTTAGTTGCAGTGGTTGTAATAGGATATCAGGTGCGATCGCTCGATCGAGGGGAACTGATAAAAAAGTATTCCCCAGGCTAAATACCAAGGTGGCAAACTCATCAGTCCAAGGAGGCTTTGCAGTCAAGTTGACTAGGCGCAAGCTGATGCCGACAATCAACCACACTAAGATCAGCAAGGGATTAACCCAGGAAGGAGGAAGGCGATGCCAATTATGCCAATGCTTGCGTTGTGAACCAGAGTTTTTATCTGCCAGAGGCTGGAAATGGGTAGCAGATGCAGATAGCAACGAGATAATTTGTTTGTAAAAATAAAATGCACCTTGGAAAAAAAGTCTCATTGCCGGGCCTCACAGTCATGGATTTGTAGATTTGACGTTTGAGATTTAAGTTCGTTCTAAAATCTAAAAACAAAAATCTAAAGCTCAAATCCCTCGTTGTGATTATTTCACGTCTGTGACGCGCCAGCTAAGTTTCAAATTAACCCAGAAATTCCAGATGGTAGCAACTGCGATCGCTATCAACTTAGCTAAATACTGATTTATTTCCAAGACGTTATAGAGAAAGTTAATTATTAGAGCTTGTAATATAACTCCTGCCAAACAGACTGCACTGAACTTCAAGAATCGCTTGAAACGTTGATGCAAAGCGCGTTGCCCTTGAGAAATATCACTAAAAGTCCATACATCATTCCATAAGAAATTATTTACGATTGCCACTCCGGCCGAAAGAATTGTACTGCGAGTTAAACCTAAATGAATTACAGTACGCAGCAAGTGAAACACCGTTAAATCCACAAACACACCACTAAAGCCAACAAACCCAAAACGGACAAATCGACCGACGGGAAAATTGACTTTTCTACTCAATCGTCCTACTTTCCCTGTGGAAAGCCGCAATCGCACTAAGTGGTGGATGTAATCTATATATTGCTTCCATGTCACCTTACTCTCGCCCTCTTTGCGTTCGCAAAATACATACCCAACCTCGGCAACTTGGTCTACTTTTCCCCGGCCAATTACTTCTAGGAGAATTTTATATCCAACTGGATTGAGTGTTGTACCTGCGATCGCACTCCGGCGCACCATAAAATAACCACTCATCGGGTCAGAAACTCTGCCCAATACCCCCGGTAAGATCAGCAAGCCTAACAACTGAGCGCCACGAGACAAGAAACGCCTAACAATACTCCAGCTACTAACACCGCCTCCTTCTACATGACGGCTAGCTACTGCCAAATCTGCTCCCTGCTCAATATTATGCAACAGTTGTATTAGTACCTCTGGTGGATGCTGCAAATCTCCATCAATCACCCCCAGCACACTCCCCGTAGCTGCTTGCCACCCACGAATCACCGCTGAGGACAGCCCCCGTTCTTGTTGGCGTCGCATCACTCGCAACTGGGGGTATTCTGTCGTCAAAGATTGCGCTATCTCCCAGGTTCGGTCTGGGCTATCATCATCTACTACTATTAGTTCATAGTTTCCTGCAATAGATTCATCCAGTAATTGACTCAATATGCTGACTACATTCTTGATGTTGTCACGCTCTTTATAGGTAGGAATTACTAGAGAAAGATGAATAGAATTATCATCTGTACCCACGGGGTTGGGGGGCAACTCTGAAATCTTTAGCGGGCCAGTTGATACTGTTAACAACGAGTTAGATGAGTTTGTTTTCATATTCCAAATTGCAAAACGAGGGTGTGTAAAGTCCGTGGAAAATAGAATCAAACATCTGCTGACTTTATTGACTAAACCTAGTTGCTCAAAAGTTGAGGAATCCTTTTGTTACAGTTAGTTGCCCTGAATGTTTAGTAATTCCCGTACTTCGATTCCCACTATTTTCCTAAATTCATCTAAATTTTACATCTTACCCCTTGTTTTTATGATATTATACGAAAAATTACGTATTTTTTAGCAAAACATCCTGTACTTTTAAGTAAACTAAGTCAGCAAATATACAGTTTATTCAGCATATTTTTATAATTTTTTAATGATACACGGGGAATATTATTTTAATATGGAGTATCGGAAATTTTGGTAGTATGCTTATACATTACTGTTTTTACAGCAAGGTAAGAAGAAAGTGCAAATGCTGATTACATAAGCTTGTTACACCCGTCAAAACTTATTTGTTGATGCAATAAGTATTGAATTAATTAAACACTATAAAACAAAGAAAAATCAAAATATTTCTTTGATAAATAGTTATAGCTATTTCTTAACCATAAAAGCAGTTATAAATTCCTATTTTATTTTTGAAATAACGAACTACTCCATAAGATAAGAGGCAGTTAATGTTTCGTTCTGACCTGTTTTTAGGAGTAATTTGATGAACCAAATGAGAGTAGATATGTACAGTCTCGTTTTGGAAGATTTGTCAACGTTTAGCAATATCAAAAAAAAGCTTAATAAAAATTAATATGCTACTAAATAAGTATACTATTTAGTAGACACTGGCTTGAAAATATGTCAAAAGTAACACTGTAAAATCCCCCGATAGGGCATTGCAAAAAAGAGAAAAATTTTGTTTGTTATTAAATTAGATGACTTAGTTTTATTGCTTGTTTTGAGTAAATGAACCTCTAAAAATACAGGGTAGATCATGCATATTCCTGATGGATTTGTTTCTATTCCGGTGGCAGGGGCTACTGGTTTAGCAAGTGCGGCAGCGCTGTTTGTTGCCTTCGGGCGATCGCAAGAGGCTTTTGGTATTCGTCGTGCCCCGATATTGGGACTAACCACCGCCTTCATTTTTGCTGCCCAGATGATCAATTTTCCAGTAGCAGGAGGTACTAGTGGTCACTTGTTAGGGGGAACCTTAGCTGCGATCGTTTTAGGCAGTCCTTGGGCTGGAACGTTGTGTCTCGCCACAGTTTTAATTATTCAAGCCGTGTTATTTGCTGATGGTGGCATTACAGCCTTGGGAGCAAATATTTTTAACATGGCAGTAGTTGGGGTTTGGGTTGGCTGGGTTTTAACCGAAACCTTACAACGGTTGTTTGGTGGGTCTAAAGGGCGCTTACCCTTGGCTGCTGGGATCGCAGCTGGTGTGAGTGTAGTGGTAGCTGCGATCGCTTGTGCCATCGAATTAGCCCTCTCTGGAACTGCACCGGTAGCGATAGTTTTACCAGCCATGACTGGCGTGCATATTTTGATTGGTATTGGCGAAGGAATGATTACCGGAGGTGTGCTGACTTATCTGGCCAGAGCCAGACCAGATTTGTTACCAGGCGAACAGCACGAGTTTCGCGGCTGGTCAGTGCCTATTGTCACCATTTTTTTGATTGCGGGAGTGCTGTCACTCTTTGCCTCAGCCTGGCCCGATGGTCTGGAGAAAGTTGCCGAAAACACTGGCTTCATTAACTTAGCCGAGAAAGTACGGATAATTGTCCCGACTCCCTTAGCTGACTATGGAATTGAGGGTTTGGGGCCAATTGGCACTAGTATCGCTGGACTGGTGGGAGCTGCGGTTTGCTTTGCTGTTGCCTTTGGAATTGCCAAGGTAGTGAAACCGAATAATGCTTAAACTTTCCTTACCGCTACGCTTACAACTGTCTCTAGCGATCGTGGTGGGAGCAGCTTTATTAAAGCATCATGCCTGGTATGGACTAAGTGTATATGGCGCGATCGCACTTTTCTGGGCTTGCTTCTTGCGCGTACCAATTCGCCAATTGGGAGGATTACTCGGCACAGAATTGATTTTTTTGTCATTGCTAGCATTGCCTTTGGGATGGGAACGAGCCAGTTTTTTGCTAGTTCGTTCGCTGGTTTGTCTGGTGACGATGAATAGTTTTTTGTTAACTTTACCGCCCCACAGTTTCGGCATTGCCCTGAAAACATTACCAGTACCAGCACCTTTAAAGGAAAACTTGTTGTTAGCTGGGCAATATATGGAAATTTTGCTCTCAGAAGTAACACGGATGCAGCGCAGCGCCCAACTACGCGGTCTGAATGGAACTACGGGATGGTTGCGCTATGCCAGTGCTGCGATGATTGGAGCTTTATATCTCCGCAGTCTAGATCGAGCCGAGCGAGTCTATGCGGCAATGGTAGCTCGTGGTTACAACGGGCAATTACCCATAGATTCTACCCTCAGACCAAAAGAACGTTTTGCCCTATTAATAGCTTGGGCGATCGCTGCTAGCGTAACCCTAACTTCTTACAAAATTTAACCCACTCCCCAGTAGAGACACGATTCATCGCGTCTCAATTCCCTTACATATTGAGTTTGTAAATTTTGAAATCATTAACTTCTAATCCCCAATTATCAACCAATAATCCCCATGCAGCTGTAGTCGAGGTTGAGAACCTGGTGTATGCATATTCCCACCAGAAGCCAGTATTACAGGAAATATCTTTTACCTTGAACAAAGGCGATCGCGTCGCATTGATGGGAGCAACTGGTTCTGGAAAAAGCACCTTATTGGAGAACTTAATCGGCTTAAAACAACCGCAAGCAGGGAAAATTACCATTAATGGCATCCCTGTAGAACTGCAAACTTTACCCCAAGTGCGTCGTCAAATTGGCTTTAGCTTCCAAGATGCCAACGACCAACTATTTATGCCCACCATCTTGGAAGATATTACCTTTGGGCCGCGTAACTATGGGATCAAAGCAGCAGAAGCTAGCGATCGCGCCCGCCAGTTATTAGCTGATTTTGGTCTAGAAGCCTACGCCAATCGTTCCGCCCACGAACTTTCTGGTGGACAAAGACGCCTAGCCGCCTTAGCCTCGATTTTAGCCCTAGAACCAACAATTCTAATTTTGGATGAGCCAACTAACGGTCTCGATCCAGCATGGCGGCGTCATTTGGCGCAAGTATTATTAAAGTTACCCGTGCAAGCGATCTTAATTGCCTCCCATGACCTACATTGGTTAGGCAGAGTTACTCAACGCGCTTTGGTGTTGTCTGGTGGTCGTATTCAAATAGACAGCGATATTCAACCACTTTTGCAAGATGGTGCTACTTTAGACCAGTTGGGTTTGCCGATAGATTGGTGATTTGGGCATGGGGCAAGGGAGCAGGGGAGAAATTACAGTAAGTTTTTCCCCTCTGCCCCTCTGCCCCTCTGCCCCTCTGCCCCCTGCCCCCTGCCTCTTCTGCCCAATTCTCCCATTTCCCCGTAATATTGGATACTATATTGTGGGTTGAATTGCCGTTGGGGTGTTAATGTCTGTTTTACGTAAATATACTGTTCTTGCTCCTGTGAGCCTAAGTATTGCTTTGTTAGTTACTAGTTGCAGTGACAATAAAGTTTCCCAGTGCCAGCGACTGATTCGAGTTGTGAATGCTGGAACTTCTCTAATTGATAAAAATAAAGGAACGCAAGTGATAACTAGCATACAGTTATCTAAAGATTTAGACTTTGTGACTAAATCCATTGGAGAACTGAAGCTAACAGATCCGAAGCTGAAAGAATTTCAAAGCGGTTTTGTGAAGATTTTTCAAAATCTCAGTCAAGCGATCGCCAAGGCTGGTAGGGCGCTTGGTGCAACCAAGACAGCACAAGCCTCAGAATCTGGGAGAGCAAAAATCCAAAAGGCTAAAGTCGAAATTGATTCAGCACTGACAACAGCTACAACTCTTGGCAAACAGTCAGATACATTAGTGAATCAGATGAATAAGTATTGTAGCGAGCCAGAATAATCTATCTGGGGCAAAGGTGCAGAGGGGCAGAGGGGCAGAGGTGCAGAGGGGAAAAACTTACTGCAACTTCTCCTCTGCTCTTTCATTCTCCCACTGACACGGTGATCCCTCTCAGATAGACAGTAACTTTTATCACTTTTTTTTTAAAAAATTTCCTGATATACACCAACTTTATCTGTCAAAAGAAGTATTGGTGCAAGTCAAATGAAATACCAGGAGTGATATGAGTCTACTGATGGCGAGTGTGCTGACAACAGTGCCAATATCTGCGATCAATTTACCAGAAAAGTCCGTAATTCTGCCAGGAAACCCGGTGCAGCAGTCAACACAGGATAATTTGTCTCAAGTTGTCTCACCTGCTGATATTACACCACCTGAATTCGTTCAACCAGATATAACTACCTCGTCAGCGATAAAAAATAAGTACGAGAATATACTGAGAAAAAGTAGAGACAAAATTCAATTTATCAGTTCACCTAACTTACCTGAATTAAAAGATACTCAACCTGTAACAGAAGTTGTACAGAACCAGGAAAGTACAGAAGAATTTTTCCAATCTCCTCATCCTCCAGACTCAGACAACCCAATGTCTCAAGTCACCTCAGTATCGCAACTCCAGGACGTGCAACCCTCCGACTGGGCTTTTGGTGCTTTGCAGTCTTTAGTAGAACGCTATGGCTGCATTGCGGGATACCCTGATGGGACTTATCTGGGGAATCGCAGTATCAGCCGTTATGAATTTGCGGCTGGTTTAAATGCTTGCTTAGAGAAGATTAACTATGCGATGCCTGCGGTGGTCACTGAGCGCAGCCGAAGTGCGGGCTACGCCTACGCTAACAATAAAATTAATACTGTTAATAATGAAGATTTAATCTCGCTGCAAAGGTTACAAGGTGAGTTCAAAGCAGAGTTGCAGCAATTACAGCAGCGCGTCGAAGTTGTGGAAAAGCAGACTAGTGAATTACAAGGAAATCGGTTTTCCACAACTACTAGATTATTTGGTCAAGCAATTTTTAGCGTGCAGGGAACCAATAGCCCCGATGTCGATTTGTTTCCTAGAGATGGAGTACCTGAACGCCAGGGAAAAACCAATCTGACTTTTACAAGTAGCGCCCAACTAACCTTAGCAACTTCATTTACAGGGCGAGATTTGCTGTTAACTGGGCTGTCTGCGGGTAATTTGGGTTCTAATGCATCGTTGTTATCTACCAATATGGGGCGGTTGGGTTTCGAGTCAAATACAGACAACAATCTAGTTGTTAGTGACTTATCTTATCGATTTCTCGCCTCGAATAACTTGGGAATTGTCGTCGGTACGGCGGGAGTCAACCCCATCAACACCTTTCGCGGTATTAGCCCTTTAGAAGGTTCTAGCGATGGTGCAATTTCTCTATTTGGTCAGCGCAACCCGATTTTAAGTATTGGTAACGGCACTGGTGGTATAGGCTTTGACTGGCAAATTAGCGATCGCATCAGTTTGCAAGGCGTTTATAGTGCCGAAATACCCAGTTTTCCTGGCGACACCAAGCAGGGCGGACTATTTGGCGGTAGATATACTGCTGGCGCTCAGTTAAGTTTAGCACCCACAAATAACATCGATATCGGCGTACATTATCTCTATTCCCACTCCCCAGATGGCTTACTGGGAGGTGGTATTGGCGATTCTCAACTGATCTCACCTTTTGCAAATCCTACAGCTTTCGATACCCAAGCCATTGGCGCTACCGTTGCTTGGCGAATTAACCCTAACTTGCATTTGGGCGGTTGGGGTGGCTTTACTTCCTCCAAGCCATCCAACCTTTCTGGAAGTGTAGAAACTACTAACTGGATGGTATTCGCAGCTTTTCCTAATTTGCTGCGTTCTGGGAATTTAGGGGGCGTTCTCGTTGGACAACCGCCCAAAATTACTTCCAGTACTTTACCCGACGGCTTCAATTTTCCCAACTTTTCTGATGGGGGGACAGCAGGTGGACGTAGTGACACATCAATTCACGTAGAAGTTTTTTACCGCGCCCAACTGAGCGACAATATCGCCTTGACTCCAGGCTTATTCGTTATTTTCAATCCCGATCACAATGCTGCTAACGATGCCTTAATCGTTGGGACATTAAGAGCAAGTTTCCGGTTTTAATTTTGTACTGATGTAAAGGTTATAAATACGCTATTTAAATACTGATGAGTTCAGTATTAGATACTTTCACGATCCATTAGGAGCAAGGAAAAGTCATGCGTAAACATACGCGTATTTTTTTTATATGTGATTAAAGGAGCAAATTTTTCATGAAATTAAATTCATCAGTTAAGTTGGGTTGTCTTCTTGTTAGCAGCAGCAGTTTAGCCGCAGTCTTCATCGGTTTAGGTGGAACAAGTGCTTCTGCTCAAATCACAATTCAAAGCACTGGCACATTATCCGGTACTATCCAACTCCCCAGAAATAATCCCAATTTCAATCAAAGCATTACTCGTGTTGATACAGACGATGCAGGAACTTACTCTCGGAACTTAGGTACTAACAATAATCCTAATTACGTTCCTGTATACAAGTCAGACTATGTGCAGGTAAGAACGCGTAGTGATGGTAGTCTGCATTATTTTGTTGACTTTAAAGGCATTCCGATTGTCTCCTTTAATGGCGTTCTCACGTCGCCGATTCTCTCTGGCGGTGAGTTGACACCCTATAAATACCAGGGACAATTGGCAGGAACCACATTTCAAGGAGTAGTTCAGGATGAATTTAATCTCACCAAAGCCTTATACACTGGTATTGTCACCGATCCAAACACTGGAAACCAGTATCAGGGTACTTTTGAAGTGAGTGGATATGGAGTCAGATATAGCGATCGCAATGGTAGCGCCACCCCCACAGTCTTTGATTTCAAATCCGATCTCCCAGGTTCGCCAAAGGTGACATCTTTGGAAATGACTAACTCACCCCTAGCAAGAATACAAATCAAAGTACCTGCAACTGCAACTCTCATAACTCCTACACCAACTACTGGTGGTGGTAGTACAACCACTCCCCCACCAGTAATTAGCGGTGGTAGTACACCCACTCCCCCGCCAGTAATTAGTGGTGGTAGTACACCCATTCCTCCATCAGTAATTGATGGTAGTGCGATCGCTCCTGCACCCGTAGTTAGTGGTGGAGACACATTCACTGTTACGCCAATAGTTGATGGTGGAGACACATCCACTGTTACGCCAATAGTTAGTGGTGGAGACACATTCACTGTTACACCAATAGTTGATGGTGGCGCTTCCTCGACACCTACAACGTATACATCTGGGTCTAATTCTCCATCACTTTCTACTACACCTAATATGGAATTGAGTAACGGTAATTTCCTAGAGGTAAATCAAGTAGTTGTCAACCCTGCAACCCTTGCTCAAGCTGCTTGTTCGCAAGATTCTGCCAAGAGTTGTACAATAACTTCACCCAAACAAGCGATCGGCCCTCGTAGTCGAGTGCTACTGCGTTAGTTAGGGACTTTTCAATAAAAAATATCCAACTACTTTTTGTCGGGTGGGCGTCTCGTCCGCCCCTAAGTAAAGGCTAACTTGACCAAAATTTTGAATGCTTCTGGAACTCTAGCAGGGCAAAATGAAATCAATATAATAGTTAGCACAGAGGCATACATTGCAATTAAAAAAGTCCACCATCACTTATTCGTAGCGTTTTCGTTGCTCAGACTACCTTTCGGTAGTATGTTTTACCCTGATGATTTTCTGGCTATACTAGTAGACTTAAGCCGATTGATTGATAAATTTCATCCTCCAGCATAAAATATACAAAAACTCTAAATTTTGGACATATATCAGTATGCATTTACTTTTAACTGACATAAAAATCTTGTCCGATCTTGGAGAAAATTAATTTTATTGGAGGCTACAAAAACTCGATCGCTAAGGTTAACACTAACACTACAGAGTGAATATACATCAATCAAATATCTTCCGAGTAAGCACCTATGAAAGAAGAATTGATAGCCAGAGTCGTGCAAGTCTTGCGAATTAATATGAGTTGGATGACTTGGAATTTGTTTCTGGCTTTTATACCTTTGGCTTTGAGTGTCTGGCTATTTCGCATGAGGCGTGGTGGCACTTGGCTTTGGTGGCTAGGATTCTTAGTTTTCTATGCTTTCTTACCAAATGCACCGTATTTGTTGACTGATGTAATTCACTTGATAGATGATATCCGCACGATTCAATCGGTGTGGATGATTACTTTAGTACTTATTCCTGTGTATTTGCTAGTAATTCTCGGTGGATTTGAAGCTTATGTAATATCGTTAATTAATTGGGGTCACTACTTACATCGCATCGGTAAGAGCCAATGGATTTGGCGCGTTGAGACGATTACACATTTTCTCTGTGCTGTTGGTGTTTATTGGGGACGATTTTTGCGTTTCAACAGTTGGGATTTTATTACTCAACCCGATGCCGTAATAACCAAAGGGGTAGAAGAAATTCTGGGAAAACAGCCCCTGGTGATTATTGCTATCACCTTTGTGGTACTTGCAGGTTTGTACTGGATTATGAAACGAGTAACTTTAGGTCTTAGCCAATCAAATGGCAGAATAGGGATAAACTCAGGACGCACAAACTCTAATACGCCAAACATTTGATCGACGTGGCAATTTTGGCTCTTAATTTTGGGGTTTTAATTAGTAATTTACTTGATGAATATTGCCTATCAAAAGAAAGATGCAACTAAACCCTCCTTGAGGTGAAATAAACTCAGAAGCAAACGGTTGAACTTCAACCGCCATCACCTGAAAATAACGTCCGATCGGACCCTTGAATATCGATGGTCTGCTCTGATGTATCTAGTCATGTTGATAGGAGGGATATAATATGCAATTAATCTCGAAAGAGGAAATCAAGACATTAATAGAACAGCCAAAAGGAAATTGTGTTTCCATTTATATGCCAACGCACCCAGCTGGGCCAGAAGTGCGACAAGACCCAATTCGCTTTAAAAATTTGGTCAGGGAAGCAGAGGCTCGTTTAATTGATGCGGGTTTGACACAGGAAGATGCGATCGCATTGTTGGAAAAATCCCAGGAAATTGATACCCAAGAGTTTTGGGAGCAAATGGGAGAACAAGGGCTGGCGATTTTTATTTCTGAAAATATTTTTCGTTACTATCCCCTACCAATTGATTTTCAAGAGTTGGTCGTGGTTACAGACCGATTTCACATCAAACCATTGCTGCCAATTTTAAATGGCAATGGTCGCTTTTATATACTGGCTTTGAGTCAACAAGATGTCAGGTTCTTTGAAGGAACACGCTACAGCATTAATGAAGTGGAAGTAGAAAATCTCCCTAAAAGTCTAGATGAAGCTCTGCAAAGAGACGATACTGCTAAAGAAGGTCAGTTTCGCATCGCAACATCAAAAGGGGGAACCTCCAATCCTTTTTCGCAACCAGGTTCGTTTCACGGACAGGGAAGCCCTGACAGGGATAGACGCCAAGAAGATATCCTCCAATTCTTTCAAATTGTCGATCGCGCATTACACGAGAAACTGAAATTGCAAAAAGCACCTTTGGTGCTGGCTGGGGTAGAGTATCTCTTGCCTGTGTATAGACAAGCAAATACTTACCAGCATTTGATGGATGAAGCGATCGCTGGTAATCCAGAAATTCTCAGCGCCCAAGAGTTACATGACCAAGCTTGGCCGATTGTCGAGGCTGATTTCCAAAAGTCACAGCAAGCAGTTTTGGAGCAATTTCACGAATTGTTTGGTGGTGATACTGGTAAAGCATCTAACAACCTCCAAGAAGTTATCTCAGCCGCTTATTACCAACGAGTGGATTCATTACTAGTTGCAGTTGGTCAGCAACAGTGGGGTTTATTCGATCCAACCTCAGAAACGGTTTATTTGCACCCAGAAAAAGAAGCTGGTGATGAGGATTTGTTGGATTTTGTTGCTGCTCATACTTTATTAAACGGTGGCACGGTTTACGCTGTTCCCTTTGAAGAGATTCCATATAGCACAGCCGTTGCGGCAATTTACCGATATTGACATTTTGGTGGTGTTGTATAAAGTTAAATGTGCTATATACAACACCAACGATGATTACTATTCGCTCCTTTAGCAGTCAATCTCTAATCGGTTTAGCTCTTTTGAGCGCAACGGCTATATTTACCCAGACTGCAACAGCAGAAACAATAACTGGAGAATTGGGCAATGTGCGGGCAGAAATATCTTACGAAAAACCAGAGGAATATCAGTATAAAAATGTCCGGTTGAAAATTATCCGAGCGGATAAAACTGTTTTGGATCGAGAACTGCCGCAAGAAAATGAATATGATAGACCTTTAGGGAATATATCTGGACAAGAAAATAACTTACCAGTCCAAGACTTGGACGGTAACAAAGAACCAGAAATAATTGCCGATTTCTTTACAGGTGGAGCGCATTGTTGTACTTATTCATTAATTTACCGCTACGACAGCAAATCTCAAAAGTATATTAAGATTCGTCACGAATGGGGCAATGGTGGCTATCAACTTAAAGATTTAGATAAAGATGGACTGCCAGAGTTTGATAGCCGAGACGATCGCTTTGCCTATGCTTTTACAGCTTATGCTGATTCTGCCTACCCTCTGCAAATTTGGCGTTATCGCCAAGGTAAAATGGTTGATGTGACTCGTAGCTATCCCAAATTAATCTTCAATCATGCCTCAGAGCTATGGCAAACTTATACCCAAGCACGACAACAAGGCGATGATGGCAAAGGCTTTTTAGCAGCTTATTTGGCAGATAAATATCTGCTAGGTCAAGGAGAAGATGGTTGGAAGCGAGTGCAACAAGCTTATAAAAAAAGCGAGCGCACCAAATTCTTCGCCGATTTACGTAAGTTTTTGCGCGAAACTGGCTACATTAAATAAATTGGCAGGAAGCAATTAATTTATAACTTATAACTAATTAAGTTTTTGTCTTGCTGCTGCTAAAATTAGACGTTGTTCAGCACGAGCGATCGCTTGATATGTTCGCTCGACTGCTTCCGGTTCAACAGAAATGGAAGTTATACCCCATTCCACTAACTTATCGATGATTTCTGGATAGAGGGCTGGTGCTTGACCGCAGATTGAACAAGGGATACCAGCACTTTGAGCCATCTGGATCAGTTGAGCGATCGCACTCATAACTGCCGGATGACGTTCATTAAATACTTTTGCTAGCTGTCCTTGTTCTCGATCTACTCCAAGCAATAATTGCGTTAGATCGTTTGTACCAATAGAAATTCCGGCTGCACCTGCTTTCACATATTCGGGCAGTAAAAACAGGACGCTTGGCACTTCTGCCATCATCCACAATTGAAACTGCGACACCTCAGTTAAAAGGGCTTGCTCAACTTTGCGACGGCAAAAGACAAATTCTTCCACAGTCCGCACAAAGGGCAACAGTAAATTGATATTGCTGTAGCCAGCTTGCTGTACACTCGCTAAAGCTTGCAGTTCTAACTCAAAGACTGCGGGATTTCGTAAATAGCTGAAAGTGCCACGTTCACCCAACATCAACTGCGGCGAAGATTCTAAACTATCACTCAATGATGGTAAATCTTGCGATCGCCAATCTAAAGAACGATAAAAAACTGGTCTTGGGGCAAAGGCACGGGCAAACTGCATAATCTGCTCAGACCATAGCTCTAACAATTCTGCCTGACGCCCGCTTAAAATCCAAGTATTGGGATGTTGCCCGTTTAATATATTTAGTACCATCAATTCGGAACGCAACAATCCCACTCCATCCACAGGCAGGTTTTGCACTTGTTCTATTAAAGTGGACTGACTCAAGTTAACCAGCAGTTGGGTAGCAATCATAGGTAGATGAGACGTAACAGCGGGATGAGGCGCTTTCGGGTTGGGGTGATGGGAGGAAAGAAGATTTTCTTCTCTTCCTTTGCCCATCTCCTCCTTTGAGTCTCCTTTGATGCGATAAACTTCTCCTCTGTCGCCATCAAGCAGCAATCGTTCGCCAGTTTGGATTAAAGTTGTGGCAGATGTTGCGTTTACTACTGCTGTGATACCTAATTCTCTAGCTAGAATTGCCGCGTGACTGGTTAATCCCCCTTGTTCTGTGATAATACCACCAACTTGTTGTAAGAATGGCAACCAATCAGGTGTAATCGTTGGTATTACTAAAATGGCTCCCTTCGGTAGTTGTTCGGGTTTTTGTTGCGGATTAATAATTACCAAGGCAGTGGCTGCAACCCGTCCTCCGGCTGCTCCTAGTCCTCGAATCAAGTGTGAGTGGGGAATTATAGATTGCGAAGGACTAACTTGTGTGATATAGAGCTTGCCAGATGTAGTTTGCCCGGCAATAGTCCATTTAATGGTAAAAGTTTTACCTAGTTCGCTTACCAGTTGAGTTCCCAGAGCAATTATTTGTTGTAAGTATTCTTCTTGTAAAGAGTACTGTTTTTGTTGCGCTTCTGGAATTAAATAGGTAATCA
Source organism: Nostoc sp. (assembly GCF_036917315.1). Lineage (GTDB taxonomy): Bacteria > Cyanobacteriota > Cyanobacteriia > Cyanobacteriales > Nostocaceae > Nostoc. Next base: position 60,049 of record NZ_JBALDR010000001.1, read on the forward strand.
GACAGGTGCGATCTGGTGTTAACGCTGAGTTCGGCAAGGGTTGCGAAAAAACTTTAGGCGCTGTATCATCAACGCCATAAGCTAGCATTTTATTGCCTAGTTGCTGCTCAAGCACAACCCCAGTTTCCGGTTGAATGTAGTAAACATCTGGCTGTACTTCGCCAAGTGCGATCGCAATTCCTAATCCCAAAGTAGCTTCAATTTCCCACCCAGAGGCATTGGTTGTGAGCGAGCCACTGGCGATCGCATTTTCAACAGGTTGCACCAAAACTGCGAGATTAATTTGTTGCAGATTAATCCCTAAGTGCTGCCAATATAATAGACTCCGGGCCCGAAATATTTGACTCCAGGTACGCTTTAGAGCCAGTGCGATCGCTTCCGGTTCGCACTGGCAAAATACCGACTCCAGTAAACCCGATATATTGTTGTTTATACCTGGAGTAGCAGTTGATACTGTCAAGGAAGGTCGAAGAATTAAACAGCTAGTTTGCCATTCTCTCGCGGCTTGGAAAATTGGACTCACCCACTCCTGGGTTACAGTCGCAGTCAGAATTTCTTGGCGCAAGCGACTAGCCACCTGCTGAAGTTGCCGCCAATTAGTGACATCCAGGTGTAGCGAAGAATGGGGTAAGTCAGCCACTAATGATTCTGAACTATTGAGATTTTCGAGAAATTGCCGCAAAATTTCTGCCGAAACTACAAAACCAGGGATCGCTGGATAGCCACGCTGGATAATTTTGCTCAAGTAAAAGGCTTTGTCACCTACTTTGGCGCGGTCTTGTAGTTTAATTTGATCTAGCCAGTAGAGTTTATTCACTCAATTTGTTAGTTGTCTATTTGTAGCCACAGCCATTTCTTTTTGGTATGTTATCAGGTTAATCTACTGACTTCTGAATAAAAAGTACTCAGGGCTGACAGCAGTTTTCTTTTGGATGAATTACAAAGTTACGGGTTTTGAAGCAGATAGAGGAGAATTCAGAATGGGCTACGCCCCGCTGCGCTAACAGGAGTCAGAAATCAGAAGTAAAACAGGCTTTATACCTGGCTTTGAGACGAATCGTTGTGTACTTCAATAACTTTAAATACGCTGTATAGCTGATTTGCTCTACTTATACATGGTCGGATCGTATTTAATTGTTGAGTATATAGGTTAAATCTAACAATTTAAGGTATAATTTTGTGGCTCAGTCATTTTAAATAGTCAAACAACTATTTAATAAACTTAAAATTCATCTAGTCTGCCAAAATGACGATCGTTGCCACAATTTAACAATGCAAATCTCCATTTATTGACCAGAATAATATTATCTTGTTGAAAAATAATCCTAATAATGGAAAATATTAATTCTCCGTTTCAAAACCATTCCTGAATTGATAGATTCCAAATATTGAGGTAGGCTATTGCACTATACCCATTGGATCGAACTCCATTAATAAAACATTAGAATAGTTTTGTACTTTTTTATAAAAATATTACAATTTAACCTAGTATATAAAATTCTCCATATCAGACTAAACATTGTCAAACACTTACTACCTTGCAACCGATGATTGGCTGAATATCAGCTTCCGGCTATGTATTGCATTGCTTATTGGAGCAACGATCGGCTTAGAACGTCAAATTAGGCGCAAACCAGCTGGTTTAAGAACTCATATGCTGGTGAGTTTAGGTTCAGCCTTCTTTACCTTAATAATCATGCAACCAGGAGGACTGCAATCTAGTCCTGATGCACTTAGCCGTGTGATTCAAGGGATTGCAGCTGGTGTCGGATTTCTCGGTGCTGGAGAAATTGTGCGCCAATCTTCCCAAGAGTCACAGCAACTTGAAATTCACGGACTCACCTCAGCAGCGGCTATTTGGGTTTCTTCTGCATTGGGAATTGCTGCTGGCTGTGGTTTATGGCAGTTAGGATTAATCGGTGCTATGCTGACTTTTTTTGTTCTCAGCGTTTTTAAAAGGTTTGAAAAACGTCCATAGTAAATTAGGAGGTGATTAGGATTTTAGGTTTATACATAAATTTTTAATCACCTGATTTTTTTGCTAATAACCCTTGTAATTCAGGCTATCTCTAGGGAATTAAACAGCCCTGTTTTCAGCAAAGACTGTCTTTTATGCCCGTGAAAACTTTTTGCGTAGCTGTCCCAATGGAAACTCTATAAACTTGTAAATGAGATAGGCTAATCCAAAAGAAATTAATAGAGCAATTCCTGCTTGGAGAACTTTAGGCAAGTTGGGTAAATACTTCCAAACAGTGAATATCACAGTATAATGGGTAAGGTAAAGTGAATAAGAAAGTATGCCGAGAAAGCGCATCCACTTCAAATTTAGCGCTGCGAATAATCCCCAGTTGGGAAAACTAATAGCGGTAATAAAGACTGGGTATAAGGCAAATCCTTGTATGGTATAACGAATGGTCGATCGAAACTCAGGTGAGCGAGATATGCATGTAAAAAGAATCACGATTATTCCTAGAGGCAACAAGAAATACTTCCAGAGTTTATTAGAGTAATCTTGGGTATCCAGCATTGGATTACCACTGACCGCTAAGGCACAACCAAAAAGAATACTATCTACCTGGGTATCTGTTCCAAAAAATATACGTTGTTCAGGCACATGAAAACCATAAACCAGAACACACCGCCAAAGTAAGACAACTAAACATAATCCCCAAAAAATTAATCTTTGTCTGCGTGAACTGACACGAAGTTTACGTAGAGCTAAATAAAACAGTGGAAAAAGTAAATAAAAGTGTTCTTCGACAGCGAGAGACCAGTATACTGAACTACCAAGAGTTTCTCCAGCCCTGCCAACAAAAATTTGATAATAATTAGCATAGTGTAGAAACTGAGACAAAAAGCCTGGTAGGAGAATTTCTCCATCAAGTAATTTTAAGACAGTTAAGCCCGCTCCTAAGCCCAAGACTAGATAAAATGGCGGCCAAATACGCAGGATTCGTCTTAGATAGAAGAGCTTAAAATTAATAGTCTCATTGCGATCGTACTCCTGCCTCAGAAGAGTTGTAATTAAGTAACCACTGAGAAAGAAAAATATTGTTACGCCGAAACTTCCTGGGAAAACCTTCGCAATTCCTGTATGGGAGAAAAAAACAAGCATGAAAGCAACAATTCTAATTCCATCAAGGGATGGTATGTAAAATTTTGAGTGAGCATTCACACCGGACAAAGGTTCTGGATTATTTCCAGGTGAAGGTTTTAAGGATTTTTCCACAAATCTTTCTTAAGGAGGATTTAACAGAACATTTTGAATTATCGCATCTTCCGTACCAGAACTGTCATATACCCTGAAAAGAGGTATATCTACAGGATATTACGTAAGATTTAACTGAAAACTTGATTCTGACGTAGCGGTAATTCATGAATTACCGCTACTTCGGTTGTGTGTAACGTAAGAGAACTCCAAGAAATAAATTATCCAATCTTGTGGGGCGGGCGAGACGCCATTGGTATCAAGTTAAGGCAGATGCCCAAATGTCAAGTGACATAGCAGCAGTGCGTCGGTGTCGCTGACGCACGGCTTTTCCCAAGCCCATAGAGCGTTGATGCTCAACCAACCAAGGAATAAGTTGTAGTTGTGGGTTTTGCAAGAGTGCGCGGTGAAAAAAGTACAAACTGCGAAAAACCATCTCTACGAAAATACGTTCTAAAGGCTGCTGTAAAGCTACAGCAACATCAGCGCACAAATCATTGAGAACAGCATAAAAAATCCAAGTAGCGTACAACTGCATTTGTACACCGTTAACGCCCCCGACCCCTCAACACCCTTGTGTTGAGTTTAACTATTGAGTTTTACCCTCTTGACAAGATTCTATTTTTCTTAACTTGACACCAATGGCGTCTCGCCTGCCCCACAATCAATAATTGAATATTTTTTTATTTGGAAGTCCCTAAGTTCTGATCTAGTACAAAACAACTGGTTGCTTGAAGATTTCACTAAAACAGGACTTACGCAAACAGTAGCCGAAACCCTAATCTAACGTGAGTTTCCAACGGAGGCGCACGTTAATTTTCAGGTAGGGGCAATTCATGAATTGCCCCTACATCACGTAGTTTTGCGTAAGTCCTATAAAGCTAAATAATAATTAATAGTATTAAGCTGAGGTACATACACTCAGCGAAAAAACTGAATAAAAAGAATCATTCAGGACTTATGCAATAACTCTCTAAAACTCTTATTTCTCTGCGTCCTTCTCTGACGAGACGCTGCGCGAATGCGTCCTTGGCGGTTCGTTTTTTCATTATTTCGCGTAAGTCCTATCATTATGAGAAAAATAAATGTTTGCAATAATATGATGGGATTAATTTTTTATAACTTAAAATTTATCAGCAATTTATCCTCGACAAAAAGTAGCAGGTATTCAACTGCAATTCTTATAAATTTGGGATTATTTCTCCTGCTTTCACCAAAAGGATTTGGGATGAATTCAACCATTGGGAATCAAAAGACCCCAAATGCGTTGTAGTAATCAGGGTTTGAAAGCGGTCTTGAATGGCATCAAGCAATTGATTTTGACGGGATAAATCTAGTTCGGCAAGAACATCATCTAATAATAGTAATGGTGGCTCTTTGACGACTTCTTCAATTAATTGTAATTCGGCTAATTTTAAAGCTAGAACCAGGGTTCTTTGTTGACCTTGAGAACCATATTGACGAGCGGGTGTCTGGTTAATAGTTAATTCTATTTCGTCTCGATGCGGGCCGACAAGAGTCGTGCCTTGGTGCATTTCAGCTACGGCTCGCTGCTGAATTTTTGCTAAAAAAGCTTGCTGCACTTCTTCTGGCTGGTTATCCTCTAAAGGAATATTCGGCACGTACTTGATTTGTAGAACTTCTGTACTGCCGCTGATACTGCCGTGCCAGGTGGTAGCAATGGGAGCTAATCTTTGGATAGCGCGATCGCGTCGTCTAATTACCCTAGTTCCTGTAGTCGCTAACTGTGCATCCCACACCGCTAGTTCTGATTGGTCTGTATCCAGTGCTAAGTCTTGAGTTTTTTTTAAAAAGGCATTGCGCTGGCGTAACACATGGTTATACTGCTGCAAAATGTGAGCATAAACTGGTTCCAGTTGAATTAAAAGTGTATCTAACCAGTTGCGGCGACCTTCCGGGCCGCCGCGTACTAGTTCTAAATCTAAACTGGAAAATTGGACTGCATTGAGAACGCCGAGAAAATCCATTTGACGACGGATAGATTCGCCATTGAGAGCAACGCTACGGCGACCATTGCGGCGCAGGGTTAAGGTCAGGTCGCTAACACCTGTTTGTCGCTCAAGGGTGGCATCAATTTGGGCTATGGCTTCCCCTTCTTGAACTAAATCGCGATCGCGGGTCATTCGGTGCGATCGCAATGTCGCCAGTAACTCCACCGCCTCCAACAAATTTGACTTTCCCTGAGCATTATTACCTACCAAAATTGTTTTGGCAGCAGTAAACTCAACCTTCTGGTCTTGATAATTACGAAATTGTCGGAGGTTTAGAGTTTTTAGGTACATAGTGGGGATTGGGGACTGGGGACTAGGGACTGGGCGCTAGGGAAGAAGCAAGGGGGGAGGGAGCAAGGGAGAAGAATTTTCCCTCTAGCCTCTTTTCAATGCCCAATCCCAATCCCCAATGCCCAATTTACACAGCCTTCTTGCCCATAATCCGCAGAAATATCTTCTCCGCTTCAATCCAGACGAACATTAAGGCACTGAAACCAATACAAACCCCCAACTCTTGCATATTCAGGTAATGAGTACCAAAGAAATCTCGCAGGGGTGGGACGTAAACTAGCATCAACTGCAAAATCGTGGTGACGACAACAGCCGCCAGTACAAAGATATTAGAGAAGGGATTCATCTCAATGGTCAGTCGGTTGTTGGAGCGAATCGCGATCGCATGACCCATTTGGGCAATACACAAGGTGGTAAATACCATTGTTTTCCAAGTTTCGGGATCGCCCTGATACCCAGCAGCATGGGTATGTTGATAAGCCCACCACATCAAGGCAATACTGATAATGGCAAAGATGATGCCGATGCGAATCATATAAGAACCCAATCCCCTAGCGAAAATACTTTCGCGGGGACTAAAAGGCGGACGTTGCATGACATCCGGTTCTGGAGGTTCCACAGCTAATGCTAAGGCTGGTAAACCGTCTGTCACCAAGTTCATCCACAAAATTTGTAAAGGAGTAAGAGGAACGCCTCCCAAACCAATTAAGGGTGCGGCTGCAATTGTGAGAACTTCACCAATGTTACTGCCCAAGATGTATTTAATAAAGCGGCGGATGTTGGTGTAAACAACTCTACCCTCTTTGGTGGCGCTGACAATGGTGGCGAAGTTGTCATCAAGTAACACCATGTCACTAGCTTCTTTACTGACATCAGTGCCAGTAATACCCATTGCGATACCAATGTCAGCTTGTTTGAGAGCTGGAGCATCGTTGACACCATCGCCTGTCATCGCCACAAATCGACCCCGGCGTTGCAGTGCTTGGACAATTCGCAGTTTGTGTTCTGGGGAAACTCTGGCATAGATGCTCACCAGGTCAACGTTTTGCTCTAATTCCTGGTCAGTCATCCGTTGCAATTCTTGACCTGTGAGAACGCGATCGCCTTCTTGGGCAATTCCCAAATCGGTAGCGATCGCTCGTGCTGTTAATTGGTGGTCGCCAGTAATCATCACTGGGCGAATACCAGCTTCTCGGCACTCTTGCACCGCTGCCCTGACTTCTGGGCGTGGCGCATCTAGCATTCCCACCAATCCCAGCCATACTAAGCCTTGCTCGGATGTTTCATCTGAACCTTCCGGTGGAATCTCTAACAAAGGTTTGTAGGCAAAACCTAGTACCCGTAGACCTTTACTCGCCATCAGGTCATTTTCTGCCAAAATTTTCTGGCGTTGTGCTTCGGTTACAGTACCCGTGTCATTACCCAAATGAATCTGAGTGCAACGTGCCAAGGTTAACTCTGGAGAACCTTTGGTAAACATTAAATAAGGTTCCGATTGGAGAAAACCGGCGATCGCCGGATCGATACCCCTCGAAGATGCTTCACCTGTGGCGATTCCCTCCACTTTAGCAATCACGCTCATCCGCTTCCGTTCCGAGGAGAAGGGGAACTCCGCAACGCGAGGTAACTTACTGTTCCACTGGTCTTTTTCGATTCCGGCTTTTCCCGCCAGGGTGAGTAATGCCCCCTCTGTCGGATCTCCCAAAATTGCCCATTCACCTTGTTCTTTTTGCAATACTGAATCATTACAAACAGCACAGGCTACTGATAACGCGGAGATTTCTGGAGATTCCTCCAGGGAAATTTTTTGACCATTTAACTGAAAGTCTCCTGTGGGAGCATAACCTTCGCCGCTGACGCGAAAAGTTTTATTATTGGTGGAAATCGATTGCACCACCATTTTATTTTGTGTCAGGGTGCCAGTTTTATCAGAACAGATGGTCGTTACAGAACCCAACGTTTCCACTGCTGGCAATTTGCGAATCAAGGCATTTTGGCGAACCATTCGCTGGGTTCCCAGTGCCAAGGTGACGGTAATTACAGCTGGTAAACCTTCTGGAACTACAGCAACCGCCATACTCAAGGAAACTTCCAAGAGTTCTTGAATATTTTTAAAACCTCCGTCCTTGATGACACCGCCAACGACAACGATCGCCACCAGAATTAAAGAACCCGTAACTAGGACATTACCCAGTTGAGTCATTCGCTGCTGTAAAGGCGTAGGTTCACTTTCTACCGCCTGCAACATCGCAGCAATTTTACCCAGTTCTGTAGTCATGCCAGTGTTCGTCACCAGAACCTTGGCACGTCCTTGGACTACTTCAGTTCCTTGAAAGACGACATTGAGGCGATCGCCTAATGATGTTTCCTCCGGCAATTTTAGTGATGCCTGTTTATTCACCGCTTCGGCTTCACCAGTTAATGCCGACTCACGCACTTGTAAATTAGACTGTTCGATCAAGCGTCCATCTGCGGCTATCTGCATCCCCGCTTCTAGCAGCATTACATCCCCTGGAACTAGTTCTTTAGCTGCTATCTCCACCAGTCTAGCGTCGCGGATGACTCGCACTAAGGGAGAAGTCATTTTTTTCAAAGCAGCCAAGGCTTTTTCGGCGCGGCTTTCTTGGACGTAGCCGAGTATGCCATTGAGGATGACAATTGCTAAAATCGCGATTGTATCTTTAAATGGCACTTCACCGGGCTTCAAGCTGCCCGATCGCAAAGCCATCAGGTCTAAAAACCCAGAAATCAGAGCCACACCAATCAGCATCAACAACATAATGTTCTTGAACTGATCCAACAGAATTTCCCAAGCACTACGGCCAGCAATTTCTTCAAGTTCGTTGGGGCCGTATTTTTGCAATCTCTGTTGAATTTCTTGGGGTGTTAAGCCACTGTCTGCATTACTATCAAGCAGGTCTAGCGCTTTATCAACTTCTAAACTATGCCAAACGGCGGCACCTTCAGGCAGAGAATTAGCAGACATCGTGTAGGTCACAGCAAATGGTTACAAAATTCGATCATAATTTAGTGATGGCAGGAATTCCATCTTCTTCCATCTTCTAAAGTTACATTAAGGCGATCGCCCAGTTGTATGAGTGTATATGTAATTCTTAACATTTGTAAATTCCTCCTGTTTTGACATAGTATTATTTCTCACGAAAGAGTTTATCGGAACACATTGTACCGATAATTATTAGTACCTCGCTGTAAACGTGGCGATCGAGAACCACTAGATGTACTTGGTAAGAGCAACGCCCATTGTGGGCAGTCTTTTAACTCACCACTCTTCATCTACCCCAATTAGGGGAGCCATTGCTCGACTAGGATTTTCCATATCCAGCAATTGGTGTGACGGCGGTAAAACCGCTTGAGTCATGTTTCCTCCCCTACCTAAAGGTGAGGGTTTTTTACACTTACCACAAGGTTTTATGAGTTTTGCACTCCCCACTTTGACCGTTAGCCAGATGTTTGGGCAAAAAACAATTCGACCGCTGACTGCTGCTGCCCTGTGTGGCATTACTTTCATCAAAGATAGACTGATTGCTATTGACAGTATCAAAGGGCATCTACTAGAGATCGATCCCACCTCTGACAACAGTAAAATTATCAATTCCCATCAAGTTGAAGAATTTACCGATGTCACTGGTTTAGCGGCGTGGGATGATACCCTCTGGGTGAGCCGAGAAAATAGTGTTTACTCGTGCAAGCTCGATGCTTTGGATCTAGAACATTTTGTAACATTGCCTTATCCGGCTGATGGCGTTGCTGTTTGGGAAACAACAGTTTATGTCAGTTGCCAAAGGCTGGGCTACATTCTGGTTTTTGACCGCGAAACGCGAAAAGAGATTACCAGATTTTATGCCCCTGGAGTTGGCATAGAGAATTTGGCAGTCAACCAAGAAATGCTATGGATTTGCGATCGCACCGAACAATCAGTTTACGCGATGGACAGAGCCACGGGAGAGTTGCAATTTAGCGTCCTGACACCCTTTGAATGTCCCACAGGCATCGCAATCCATAAAAATGCCGAAACAGGCAAAGAAAGTATTTACGTCGCCTACGCCTCAGAGGAGCCTTATATTCGGGATAACCCCAATGCCGATCCGAGTCATGAATTAACATTCCGCGATCGCACTTTTATTCATCCTCTGTATTATCATTACCAGCCAGATAAGCGTTACGCCCTCTCTAACGGCTATCTGATTGAAATGTCTTATGCTGAGGAAATTGCACCCTTAGACGAGGTTTCTTTACCCGATGTGGAATGGCGCATCGCCCTACCATCGGAAACTGAGCGTCAAAAGGTGAAACACGTTGAACCAATTGGTATACCCTTTACCGAAGAAGTGATAGAGGGGCAACGTGTAGCAGTCTTTAAATTTGATTCTCTTGCACCAGGAGAACGGCATATATTTGGCTGGAAAGCACTTTTGGAAGTTCGAGGGATTAAATATCGGATTACACCCAGAGATGTAGAAGATATACCTGAACTATCCCCAGAATTGCAAACACGTTACTTAGTGGACGACGACGATTTAGCAATGGATACCACCATTGTTCGCCGTGCTGCCAGAGAAGCGATTGGTTCTGAAACCAATGTGCTACGCAAAATGCACAGCATCCGCAACTACGTTTATGATGAGTTGTCCTACGGTATTAAACCTTACATTGACACACCAGATACGGTTTTAGAGCGAGGTGTTGGTTCCTGTGGCGAATATGTAGGTGTTTTACTTGCCCTATCCCGTTTAAATGGTATCCCTTGCCGCACCGTAGGCAGGTACAAATGTCCTCCCCATAGTGACTTCATAGGAGTACCGCTACAACCCGACTTTAATCATGTTTGGCTGGAGTTCTACGTCCCGAATTTTGGTTGGTTGCCAATGGAATCAAATCCTGACGATATAGGTGAAGGTGGCCCTTATCCGACGCGCTTTTTTATGGGCTTATGCTGGTATCACATTGAAATTGGCAAAGGTATTACCTTTGAAACCGTGACAAGTCAAGGTGCGCGGCTAACCAAACAAGATATCCCCATCGGTGATTTGGCGATTAATCATATCCGGTTCACAATTCTTAAAGAATTACCGCCTTTTTAAATTAGGGCATTGGTTATTGGAGAAAGACCCTGAGAAAATGAGTAGGGTGTGTCATGCCGTAGGCTAACGCACCTTAATATTCTCTGTTTAACCACAAATTTCGTCTACTTCTGAACTCTTGTTGCTATTCAAGTATTCTTCAAACAATTCAAAAAATTTCTGTAGTGCCTCATGCTCGTCTACAGAATAGAAAAGAATTATTTTAGACCATGACTGACCTGAGTTAATTCCATATTTTTCTTCAACCCATGATTGAAAACCTTCAAATTCCTTTTCTGGCTCGCTTGGAGGTACGCCAACTTCTCTTCGAGACAGACTAAATCCTCGCAAAAGCATATCTAGTTCAGTGATTGGACTAGTTCTTAAGTACATACCCGGTCTTTTCTTTATGCCCTTTAGAATGTCGTTGTAAATATCAAATTGACGAAACTTTGAATTATCTTCAGTAGGGCTAGCTTTTTCTTCACTTTCTTGAATTTTGGAATCATCTTTGTGTTTTAGAAACTGCTCATATTCTTCAAAAAATCTGTAGAAGGCATTTCTCTCAGTCCAACAAAGAAACAGAATTATCTCATTCCACGATCGTGAAACTGTAGTTTTTACTCTTTCTTGCATCCACTCGTCAAATCCTTGCATTGGGTAGCCTTGTGGATTTAATCCGAAGTGATTTATTTGACTAAAATACCACCCGCTTACAAAGGAACTAAGGCAAGTAATTGATGGCTTATCTATGTACATAACTGGATTTTCTTTAATATCTTGAAGAAGTCTAGATAGATTCCTCATATTGATTACTCCAATTTAATTTAGGGGCTAGGGTGTGTTATGCCGTAAGCTAATCCACTTTAATACTCCCTCCTTAACCACAATTTTCCTCTATTTGTAAACTCTTATTCCTATTCAAATATTCTTCAAACAATTCAAAAAATTTCTGTAGTGCCTCATGCTCGTCTACAGAATAGAAAAGAATTATTTTAGACCATGACTGACCTGAGTTAATTCCATATTTTCCTTCAACCCATAATTGAAAACCTTCAAATTCCCTTTCTGGCTCAGTTGGAGGTACGCCAACTTCTCTTCGAGCCAGATTATATCCTCGCAAAAGCATATCAAGTCTAGTGATTGAATTAGTCCCTAAAAACATTCCTGGTCTTTTCTTTATAGCACCTAGAATCTCCTTGTAAATATCAAACCGAGGAAACATCAAATCCTGACGAAGCCTTAAAACGTCTTCACTTCCTTGAATTTTTGAATCATTTTTCTGTTTTATAAATTTTTCAAATAGTTCAAAAAAACTATAGAAAGCATTTCTGTCACTACCACAGGAAAATATAAGTATTCCAGCCCAAGATTGAGTCAAATTAGTTTTGGCTCTTTCTTGTACCGACTCTTGAAACCCTTCAATTCCACAAGAGTTTATGTCAGTAAATCCGAGTGTAATTAGACTATCTATGTACCCACTTAAGAATGAACGAAGATAAGTAATTGATGGCTTGTCTATGTAGATAACTGGATTTTCTTTAATTTTTTGGAGAAGCGTAAAAAGCTCTTTCATGCTAGCAACCTCTAATTTGGTGAAGATTTAGTAATTGAACAGCCACATCGCATTTTTATTGAAGTCAATCTTTCCTATCATGAGGGGATGAATTATCTGGCAGTATATCAGCACGAACCACATCGCTAATCCATTCTCCCTCAATATTATTGTTAGAATAATTTGCATAATCATCCCATGTCATGGTGTCGCCAGTTGAGTATTCATAAACGACTCCACGAGTTTGATTGTTACCATCTCCATCATTTAAATAAATCCAGGTTATATAATCACCAGATGGAGGATAACCACCACCAAATTCAATACTTGGAGGTTGAGCTAAACTTCTAATTGCCCCTGGCGCAGGTCGCCAACTTTGAAAATGATGAGTTACAAATTTGTCAGGAGAACCAGACCTCCTGTAATGTACTGTTTGGTGGAATTTGTAATTATAAAGAACTGAAGATTGACCTTGTGGCCCACAAACTAAATTAAGTGGATAAAAAGAACAATATCTCTCTTGAGCTTTATTTGGAACCTGCTCATTTTGAGCTTTAGTTGTGCTAATTGCAGCCTTCGCAGTAGGAGCTAATTCTGAACCAGCAGCGGCACATTCAGGTTGAATAGCACAAGCGTCTAGAGACGACAGCAATGTATAAATAGTTTGAGGTAAAATCCCCTTAAATATTGGAAGTAAAATAAACGTCGAAATTCCTACTAATCTAAATACAGATTTATTTGTGGTTAACCGCACTAATCTTAACTCCTTACAACCAAAGATAAGAATCGATGTATCTGACATCTAGGTTGTCTGGTAGGAGAAGAGAATCAGTCCAGTAAAAATACGAGTATTTAGTAGATTTTTTTGAAAATTTAACCAAGACAAATAGGTAAACTAATTAGCTATTAATTCTCAAACTTCTTAAACTAGGCAGTGGATACGATTGATGCTGCTTAAAATCGGCAAACTCACAGATGGAGTTAAATGGGCAAAAGCGGCAGTGAGAGCCAGGATTAGGAGGGAATATTTTACTAAAATTAGTATTTTCTTCTTGATATTTTTGCAAATCGTGCTGATGTTTATGAGCAATATTCGCTAACTCAAATTTTAAGGATTCTAACTCACTATTATTAATGCTAATTAAGTCAGATTTTTTACATATTTCTAAATTATAAAATGATGCAACAGCTTCTCGTCCGGGGTAAAGATAACGAGCCGCTAACAAGTAAACTAATGCCTGTCGTTGGTCAAAAGCCGACTTACCAGTTTTGAAATCCAAAATATGTAAAGTGCTATCAGACTCAATGAAAACGCAGTCCATAGCCGCATATAAGCGAAAACAATAATCCTCTTGTTCAACTACTATCGGTTTAGGAAAGCCTTCATCACCCGGTGTTAATTGGATAATATCTTTATCCAAAAGCAACGGCGCATCGTGATATTTTTGCAAAATTTGCAGCACGCGTTGCTGGACTTGAACGCTTGAGTTGCCTAACTTTAGTAGCTGGGCAACTCTTTCTACACCATCTGCTTGCTTCAACAGATGCGTGTGATGATGAAACTCATAAACGCCTTTTTGAGCTAGGATACCAATCCGCTGAGGCGCGGTGGCTTGCGTTAAAAGCGCTTTGACTTGTGGTTCGTGTTGCCGTGCTTTGATAAACCCCCGTCTCATCTGGCAATGCCAGCGTTCTTGCCCAGTCGCTGGGGCAACTAGAGACCAAAGGTGATAACTGGCAAAAGGTCTATCGGGGGTTGACATTGCTCAGAAACAGTGAGAGAAAATACGGTGGGGAGAAGTTTAAACTAAGGCTTGCTTAGGAAAGAACTTCGGAGGATACTTGCTGCTACACAAGCTTTGCGGGAAGCTTTTATAGTACTGATAATGTACCGGAGCAAGTGGCAAAAATGTCTAGCAAGATAAAATTTGGTACCGATGGCTGGCGAGGGATTATTGCCGATGACTTTACTTTCCCCAATGTGAGAAAAGTAACAAGGGCAATCGCCACTTACTTGGATACAGCCTACACAAAAAATAGACCAGTACTTATTGCCTACGATACTCGCTTTTTAGCTGACCAGTTTGCCCAAACAGCGGCCCAAGTATTAGCAGATTTGGGTTGGACTGTAAAAATTACCGTTCGGGATTGCCCTACACCAGTAATTGCCTACAATGCCCGTCACCTAAATTCCGCTGGGGCGTTAATGTTTACTGCTAGCCATAATCCAGCACCTTACTGTGGAATTAAATATATACCCGATTATGCTGGGCCTGCCACTCCAGAGATTACTGATACTATTGTGGCAAATATAGAAGGTGCATCGGATGAGTTGCCTGGGAACAACCCATCAGGTTCAATTTCAATTTTCGATCCGAAACCAGATTACTTGAAATTTATCTACACTCTACTTGATATAGAAAAGATCAGAAGCGCTAATTTAAAGGTAAAGTACGATGCTTTGTATTCTACCTCTCGCGGCTATTTAGATGAAGTTTTGCAACATAGTGGCGTTCACCTAGAAAGTTTCCACGATTGGAGAGATGTTTTATTTGGGGGTGGAATGCCTGAACCCAAAGGAGAACAATTAGTTGAGTTAGCAGAAGCAGTAGTTCGCGATCGCGCTGATTTGGGCTTGGCGACAGATGGAGATAGCGATCGCTTTGGTATCGTTGATGAACAAGGAAACGTCCTCACTCCCAATACTGTGCTGCTACTTCTGGCACGTCATTTAATCAAAAACAAAGGTAAAACCGGCGCCATAGTCCGCACTGTTGCTACAACCCACTTGCTGGATAATTTCGCTGCTAAAAATGGGCTGCAAATTTACGAAACAGCAGTTGGTTTTAAATACATCGGCGAAAAAATGCGGGAAACTGCCGTATTAATCGGTGGAGAGGAATCAGGTGGTTTGAGTATTATTGGGCATATTCCCGAAAAAGACGGGGTATTAGCCGATATGCTGGTGGCAGAAGCGATCGCTTATGAAGGCAAACCGCTAAGTCAACTTGTCAAAGAAGCGATCGCCGAAGCCGATGGCCCACTTTACAATAACCGCCTAGACTTGCACCTTACAGAGGCGCACAAAATCGCCGTCATCGACTCCTTTACTAAAAATCCACCTACAGAGGTAGCAGGAATTAAAGTCAAGGAAGTGGGGCGTAAAGACGGTATTAAGCTGTATTTAGAAGAAGGTAGCTGGGTATTACTGCGTCCTTCCGGTACAGAACCACTGGTACGCGTCTACCTAGAAACCAACACTCCCGAAAAACTCACCCAAATCGCCCAAGAGTTGGAGAGTGCCATTGCTAAACTAGAGACAGTAGCAGTTTAATCTGTCAGAGTTAGGAATTAAAAGTTAAGAGTTATGAATTAGGAGTTAAGAGTTGTAAATTAACAATTCTTAACTCCTGATTTCTAATTTCGAGCAAAATATAACTCCTAACTTCTAACTTCTCATTTCGATCAAAATATGAAAATCGCTCCTTTTTTGACATCTCTAGTTGTAGCGGTTTGGGTAATTGCGATCGCAATTATTTCAGTCCAAAATGCTACGCCCGTATCGTTAAAATTCTTAACATTCCAATCGATTCAGATACCAATGGGTTTAGTGCTAGCTTTTAGTGCCGTTGTCGGGTTAATTGGTATGGCACTGCTGCAACCTCTGTGGGGACTTGCTGGCATTGGGCAGCGCAATTCTCGATTGGAAGACGATGCGGAGTTTTTCGTTGATGATGAAGACTTTTGAGGTTTGAATAGCTGTGCAGTATCAAAACATTATTACAATCGAACCAGGAAAACGAGGTGGTAAGCCTTGTATTCGAGGAATGCGAATTACTGTATACGATGTTTTATCTTATCTTGCCTCTGGGATGACCTACGAGGAAGTGCTTGATGACTTTCCTTATTTGACACAAGAGGATATTTTGGCTTGCCTAAGCTATGCAGCCGATCGAGAACGGCAAATGCTGACAATGCAAGCTTTTGACAACAATCCAAACTTGGGAGTTTTGACACTGTATTAGATTTAAAAACTATGGAAGCTGAGTATGATTTTAGCCAGGGTAAGCGGGGAGTCATTGAATCAACACCAACAGGCAAAACTAGAATTACAATTCGCCTAGATGATCAAGTACTAGCATGGTTTCGTGACCAAGTTCACTCAACAGGTGGGGGAAATTACCAAACTTTGATTAACGATACCTTGCGTGAGTACATTCAGCAGATCGATAAAGGCTATGAGCGCAACTTATAAAGCAGATTTTAAGTTTCTAGAAGAGTGCCCATATTTTTTAGAGTTAGTGTTAGATGAAGACTGGCTACCGGAAGTAAGCGATATTTAATAACTGTAATTGTGGTTGTGAGGAAATAGACTTCTTGCATAAATATTTTTTTGCTCACGCAGAGGCGCAGAGAAGAGAACGCAAATAAGGATTTTTACAAGAAGTCTCATAACGTAGGCAATTAATCTGCATTTGTGAGTCTTGCAAAAGTCGCTTTTACTTCTTCATCACTGGCAAAGTCTCCAGCATCAGCTTCAAAAATGCTGTTTTTAATTTCTTCAGTTTGCGACTGATACATTTCTAGATAAGCGGCTACCGCCTCATTAAGTAATATTGCAAGTTGCCGTAATATACTTAACTTATCGCTAAGTTTATTTTATATATAAGTATTAAATTTTGCAAACATAAAATATATATGCCTGAATATCAAGAAAAAATTCTTACTTTCAAAACATTATTACGTGATTTTAATGAAGTCAAAGGATATTACAACTTAAACAATGATGCATTGGCTAGTCAATTACAACAAATGAAATTATTAGGAGAAAATTATGATACTGTAGAGAATAAAATTTTTGATGAACAAATTATTGCAGCCTATAAGAAATGGTCATTTACAGTCAGTTTTTTGCAAATGATAAATGCTTGGCAGTGGTTTTTTGCTGGCATTTTATTAGGAAGACAATCTTATTTGACTACTCAAATTATGCAAATGTATTATTATGCGATTTTCTTCTCTTATGGTTCTTTTTTATCTGCACAATTTAAAGGAAATTACACTGTGACAGAGAGAGTGAAACATGAAAAAATAAAAAATAAAAATATTCAAATACTTGAAAAAGTAAGAAATGAAATATTAAAAGTATTAAATAAAAACACTGGAGACGATTTATTAGCTGATTCAGTAAAATCAACTTTTGATAATCAAGGTGTAGAAGAAATTAGAGAAGCAGTTAGAAGAGATGTTTGGTTTGTTGAGAATAAAGAGTATGGAAATTATATTCATATAAAAGATAACAGAAAATCAGGAAAGGGAGAACATGAGAGAAGATCAATCTTGTTTTATCGTGTTTTTGGAAGTTGGGATTCCCAAAAATGGTTAAACATTTCATATCCAGATATTCGTAGTTTTAAAGATGACGATAAATTTCATTCAAATATGCGTAATAATCTTACTTATTCAATCAAAATGATGGCAGATGAACTATATTATGATATTTCACAGATAGACATAGGATTAACAAACGAAATGATAGTTGGTTTATGGCAGCGAGAATCACCAGATTTAGTTAAAACCTATCCAGAAGAGTTTTGGGCATTAGAACACATTAAAATTGTTGTTGACTTGCATACCAAGCTATTGGAAAGATATGAAAACAAATCACCATATACTGATGAGCAAGTATTTTTGTTAAAAAATATATGCGAACATCATAGAAATACTGGTCTAGCTGAAGTACTAAAAGTTGCAATGCCTAGTATTTTAAAAAAAATAGGAATTTAATATGAAAAATAACATAAATTATTTTTGTTATGCCAAAAAACTTGTAATTATATTGGTGTTAATTATATTTTCTAGTATGACAGGTTGTTCTTCAACTAACTGAGCATCAATACAAATTTTCATGCTGTCAATCGAGGAAAGTCTGTTCGCCGTGCTGCAAACAATAGACAGGCTTGGATATCTTCGAGTTCGAGATCGGGAAAATCCTCTAAAATCTCAGAAACAGTGACATTCTCAGGCAACATTTCTAAAATGTCACTCACACGAATTCTCATGCCTCGAATACAAGGACGACCACCACACTGACCAGGAGTTTGAGTAATGCGAGTTAACAAATCAACCCTTGAGTTCATGCAAGTATTTTAATATCGGGTACTTTTATTTAACTCTAATTCTGCGATCGCAATTATTCCAGCCTAGCATCTCAGTGTAGCAAAAAGGCGATCGCAGTTATCGCACACTAACCCAACAGCAGTTAAGTTGAGTAGTTTTGGGTTAGTTGTAGCTTCAGATAATCAATAAAATCCAGAATTTCTGTATCAGTGAGTTATAGACGCGATCGCTTACCATATTTCTGCTGCAAATACTCCCTTCCCTGCTCTGGAGTCCAATTTAATTGAGCTAAATATGTGTCAGTTTTAGCTATAAAAACATCACGCGGTTCAGGCATTTTTATATTGTCACTTGCTTCTGATTGAGATTGATTTTTATCTTGATTAAAATTATGAATATTATTAATTTTTAAACTTAGTCTTTGTCCTAAAGCTTGCCAATCTAATTCCTTATGTCCATCCCAACTAACACCTACAGAACGATAAGTTATTGGATCGTAAATTTTGCAAAAAACTACATTACTCTCTCCAGGGCTAACGGCTATCGTTAGTGGATTACACAATTCTTTATAAGTAAGGGCATCTAAAGATAACAATAAACTTTTGGAAAAGAAGGAGTCGCTACCTGAACGGATAATATAAGGTTTGTCTGCCAAAATATATAAATCGTTCTTTTCAACTGGCCCGAATTTAGTTTCAACCTTTTTATTAACTTCTATCTCTGTAATTACCCCAGTCAAAGCTCTATCATATATTGGGATGCGTTTTTCATCTTCAGCAAGCATATACCAACAGCGATCGGATTCTTTGCTGACAAAGACATATTGAGGTTTTGGGACTGCTCCAAATCCTAATTTAACTTCCATATTTTGATGTAGGTTTTGGTAAATATATTTATTGAGGCAACCAGCTTTTACGATTTGTACCGTCAAGCTCTGAGTTACTTTATATATATAATTCCCCAGCCAGGAAGCTAATTAACATTAAGGCAGCAAGAATTACAAAATTTTGTGAATCTATAACAAAGTTTCTGGATCGACACCTAGCGCATTTAACCTTTCAATTAACATTTTCACTTTTTGCTCTGCTTCCACCCGTCGCTGTTCTTCAAAAGCTGTGCGTTCTTCCGCTTCCCTAATGCGTTCTTCTGGTGTCAGCAATCTTTGTCCTTCTTCGTCATACCAGTACAACCACTCCCGCACTATACCTTGATAAATTCCTCGTTCTCGCCCAATTCCTAAACCAATTTCTGGTAGCCAAACGGGATTTCCTGACATTAAGATATATTCCCCATCGACTAAGCGATACACTTCTAAAGGCGACTTTTTACGCCGCAGGGGACTATACACAACGTAATACAAAATTCCTAAATTTTTGGCATAAAATTCTTTCTTGATGTTATATTCTTCTCGATATATTTGGGAAACAACTTCTAGCGCTAAAATTGGCAGTTGCTTTTCTTCCCACAGCACATAACTTAGGCGTAAATCCTCATCAACGAAGCGTTTAACTTCTAAACTGAGAAACCCATCAGGGACAATAGCTGGTTTGTCTGGGTGATAATAAATACCCATGTCAACACCAAAGAACCAATCCCAGCGATCGCACCAAACCAAAGCTAGTATCGTTTTTAGCAAGCCGGAAATTAAATTTTGGAGTTCATTATCCACAGCAGTATCATCTGAGTCGGGTAGTTCTTCGGAAGATGGCAAACAATGGAGTGGATTGTAGTTTAACATGAGCGGTTTTGCCAAATCTGATTCTAGATAGATTGTACGTAATCTATTGATGTGCGATTGCAGCGCAAGAATGAAAAACCATTTTTAGCGTAGACATCGCCTGATGTTTCTCTTCTCAGTATCAAAATACTTATAAGTGTAAAATCTTTACATCAGATTCGTGGTTTTTCGGTACTGATTATCAGAGTGTCTAACTGACAATAGCAAAAAAGGGCGGAACATTGTTTAACTAGAACATTCCAGAAGTCGCAGAGTATTCAATTTCATGGTGAATTTGGTAGCTGGGCTGATTACCTATACCTACCAGGAGAAAAAGTCTTTTCTCAACCCTGACTCAGAAAACGTGGCGCAGCTGGAAATTAGCTAATTTCCAGCCCGATCTTTGAGTTGTACCTAAGTATCCGATATGTCACCACAGATCCATTCACGAGTTTTAATCAAAAACTTCCTAACGGTTTTTTTGCCGTTGTCAGCGTTAGTTGGGGTTGTTATTGGGACTATCTATTACCAACAGGTACAAACCGAGCAAGTTCTGCTCAAAACAAATGAACTCCGTAAGGTAGATTTAGAAACTAAAGTCATTAGCGGAGACTTTCACTCGGTTGTCTCAGATTTGATGGTTATCTCTAAACAAAACGAGCTACAAAGAGTTTTAGAGGGAGTAAATGGACAACAACAGGCACTTTCCCAAGAATTTTTATTATTTTCTGGATATAAAAAACTTTACGACCAAATTCGCTTTTTGGATCGATCGGGTAAGGAAGTTGTCAGAGTCAACTTTAATAAGGGTGAACCTGCGATTGTCCCCGAAGAAAAACTGCAAGTTCAAGCCAAGCGCTACTGGTTTAATGACACTTTGCAGCTAAACCAAGGACAAGTATTTGTCTCTCCCCTTGACCTCAATATCGAACGAGGTCAGGTTGAACAACCTTTGAAGCCAATGATCCGCTTTGGCACTCCCGTTTTTGATCGCCGTGGAGAGAAACGAGGCATTGTAGTGTTAAATTATTTCGGCACAAAACTGCTGGACAATTTTAATCAAGCTTTCGCTAACGCCTCTAGCCAGGGAATGTTACTGAATGCCGATGGCTACTGGTTAAAAGGGGCGAAGCCTGAGGATGAATGGGGATTTATGTTTCCCGATCGCAAAAACCGCACTTTTGGCCAAGCTTTTTCCCAAGCATGGCAGCAGATTTCTCAAAAAGAATCGGGACAATTCCAAACTGCTGAAGGAATATTCACTTTTACTACAGTCTACCCACTTGTCGAAGGGCAAAAATCTAGTACCGGAGCAGGACAGGCTTTTGCACCAAGCCAAAATCAAATTGATACTAAATCCTATCACTGGAAGATTGTTTCATGGGTGTCACCAGAAACGCTGACAACCAAATCAAACCGATTTTTGAGTCAATTGCTACTGCTATATGCTGGCTTAGTAGGATTAACTGGCATTGGTTCTTGGCTACTAGCAAGAGCTAGTGTCAATCGTAATATGGCCCAGCTAGAGTTAAGGCAATCTGAACTTGAATTGCGAAAGCTAGTTGAGCGAGAAAAAATTCTTAAAACTCGTCTATCTAGTCAAATTCGCAACTCGCTGGATCTAAATACGATTTTGAGTACAGTAGTAGTTGAAGTTCGGGAATTGTTACAGATCGATCGATGCCAGTTTTTTTGGTGTCATCAAGAAGATGAATCTACTACCTTGGAACTGAGTCAGCAAGCTTGCGCTCCCGATTTAACAGAACCTTTAGGCTGTTCTCCTATCCAGAACGTGGAAGCCTTGAGTGAAGCTGCTATCCAAGGGAATTTGCTTTGCTTTGATGACATTGCGACAGATTCATGGCTTGATTTCAAAAGTCGCAATTTATTGGTGACATTGGGCTTTAAGTCTCTACTAACAGTTTCAGTTCAAACTCAGTCGGGTCGCTTGGGTGTGATTGTCTGCGAACATAGTAGAGAGCTTCGTCCTTGGAGTGATGATGAGGTGGAAATTATTCGAGGTGTGGCTGACCAGTTAGCGATCGCCATTGACCAAGCCCAATTGTATAATCAAAGCCGCGCTGCTACTGCTGCTGCGACTACTCAGGCGGAACAACTTAACCAAGTTCTGCACAATCTCAAAGAAACCCAAGCCCAACTGATTCAGACCGAAAAAATGTCAAGCTTAGGTCAATTAGTGGCTGGAGTAGCTCACGAAATCAATAACCCAGTTAACTTTATCTACGGGAATTTGACCCATGTAAGTGAATATACACTGGGCTTGTTGGAACTGGTAGAACTTTATCAACAATCTAATGCTCATTCAACACCTGAAGTAGAAGCTCATATAGAAGCGATCGACCTTGACTTCATGGCTGAAGATTTACCTAAAATATTAATTTCAATGAAAATGGGAGCTAATCGCATCCGTGAAATAGTTCTTTCCTTGCGGAATTTTTCTCGACTTGACGAAGCGGATATGAAGCCTGTCAACATTCATGAAGGTATTGATAGCACACTACTGATTTTACAAAATCGCTTTAAACAAACGCCTGGAAATGCCGGAATTGAAATAGTCAAGGAATATGGTGATATTCCCTTAGTAGAATGCTATGCCGGACAATTAAATCAGGTATTTATGAATCTGATTGGTAATGCCATTGATGCCCTGGATAGTTATAACAGTAAGCGAACTATTGAGGAGATAGAAGCTAAACCCAGCCAGATTGTAATTCGTACTGAGTTACGCAACTTGGATCGTATAACTGTGCAAATTGCGGATAATGGCCCTGGTATGAACGAAGTAGTTAAGCAAAGATTATTTGATCCTTTCTTTACCACAAAAGCGGCAGGTAAAGGCACTGGATTAGGATTAGCAATTAGCGCTCAGATAGTCACAGAAAAACACAACGGAGCTATTTGGTGTATTTCAGAACCCGGACAAGGAGCAGAATTTTGGGTTGAGATTCCGATTAATCAAAGTTCTAAACTAGCTACTGCGAGTACTGCGACTCTATCCAGAATTTGATGCTACTCTGGAAAAATGAAAAATGACATGACTAGTGATAGCGAACGCGCTGATTTTGATAGCCCTTGGAAGGAAATTATAGAAGCTTATTTTCCCCAAGCAATGTATTTCTTTTTTCCAGAAACTTATGCATTAATTGATTGGGAACGTCCTTATGAATTTCTAGATAAAGAATTTCAACAAATAGCTCGTGAAGCTGAACAGGGCAAAAGATATGCCGATCAATTAGTCAAAGTTTGGCAAACCCAAGGGGAAGAACTTTGGTTATTAATCCATGTTGAAATTCAGGCACAAAAAGAAGATAACTTTCCTAAGCGGATGTTTACTTACAACTTTCGCATATTTGACCGCTTCGATCGACCAGCGATTAGCCTTGCAATTCTCTGCGATCCAAACCGCGAATGGCGACCAAGCAATTACAGTTACAATTATCCCAATACTCGCTTAAATTTTGAATTTGGTAGTGTTAAACTTTTAGATTACGAAAATCGCTTTCACGAGTTAGAAAATAGTGATAATCCATTTGCAACTGTTGTCATGGCGCATTTGAAAACACAACAGACACGCTCATCACCCGAACAACGCAAAATATGGAAATTTAGCTTAATTCGCAGACTATATGACTTGGGCTTAGAAGAGCAAGATATTCGCAACCTGTATCGATTTATTGATTGGGTTATGATATTACCAAAGGCATTAGAAAATCAGTTTTGGGAAGAATTTAAACAATTTGAGCAGGAGCAGACTATGAGATATGTAACTACAGGTGAGCGCATCGGCTATGAGCGCGGAAAACAAGAAGGTAAACAAGAAGGTAAAAAAGAAGGTGAACAACAGCTGATTTTAAAATTACTACAAAGACGAGTGGGAGAATTATCACCAGAATTGCAAGAGCGCATCCAATCTCTTTCTTTAAATCAATTAGAAACCCTTGGCGAAGCTTTGTTAGATTTTACTGCTATGGAAGATTTACTTAACTGGTTGCAAACAAATCAATCAGCTTAAAATCTATTTTTATGAAAATTGTAAAAAACACCTCTACTCGCTTACCCCATACAGTATTTTTTTAACTTAGTTCAGTGAGTAACAAAAAGGGCGGGTACAAAACCCACCCTCAAAGCAATAAATATTTCAACTAAACTAGCGATCGCAACTTAATTACCAATTTCCGGCGCACTCAAAGAAACCTTTAGTGCGTCGTCTTGTTGCTGTGCTAATGTCGGCACGGAATCACGCAATCTTGCCGTCAATTGTACAGTTGTAGCGTCGTACATTTGAGTCAGCAATTTGGGATAAAAACCAATACCAATAATTGGAATTAACAAACAGGCAATGATAAATACTTCACGGGGTTCGGCATCTATCAAAGCTTGGTGAGAAACTAATTCCTCGTTCTCTTTACCGTAGAAAATTTCTCGCAACATCGACAGCAGATAAATCGGAGTTAAAATCACTCCCACTGCCATCAAGAACACGACGATCACTTTGAAGGTAGAGCTATAAGCATCGCTAGTAGCAAAGCCCACAAATACCATCAATTCTGCCACGAAACCGCTCATCCCTGGCAATGCCAAAGAAGCCATTGAACAGGTAGTGAACATGGCGAAAATCTTCGGCATTCTCTTAGCGACACCACCCATTTCATCCAACATTAGGGTGTGGGTGCGATCGTAAGTTGCACCAACCAGGAAGAATAAACTCGCCCCAATTAACCCGTGGGAAACCATTTGCAATACTGCCCCACTCAATCCCAAATCGGTGAAGGAGGCAATACCAATCATCACAAAGCCCATGTGAGAAATTGAGGAGTAGGCAATTTTTCGCTTCAGGTTGCGCTGGGCAAAGGATGTCAAAGCAGCGTAGATGATATTAACTACCCCCAAAACCACGAACACTGGTGCAAAATAAGCGTGGGCATCGGGGAGCATTTGGGCATTCATCCGAATTAAGGCGTAACCGCCCATTTTCAGGAGAATACCTGCTAATAACATGTGTACGGGGGCTGTAGCTTCACCGTGGGCATCAGGTAGCCACGTGTGCAAGGGAATAATCGGCAACTTGACGGCGTAGGCAATTAGGAAGCCAGCATAGAGGGCAAGTTGGAAATTCAGGGCGAAATCTTTTAAGGCGAGCGATCGCATGTCAAACGTCACCGTATCGCCGTAAAATCCCATTGTCAGGGCAGACAGCAAAATAAACAGCGAACCGCCTGCTGTGTATAAAATGAATTTAGTCGCTGCATACTGCCGTCTTTTGCCTCCCCAAATCGACAGCAGAAAGTATATCGGTACTAGTTCCAGTTCCCACACCAGGAAAAACAACAGCATATCCTGGACGGCGAACACGGCAATCTGACCGCCATACATCGCCAAAATCAAGAAGTAAAATAGCTTGGGCTTGAAGGTGACAGGCCAAGCTGCTAGAATCGCCAGCGTGGTAATGAATCCAGTCAAAATAATTAGGGGCATGGATAAGCCATCTGCCCCTACTGACCAATTCAAACCCAATTGTGGTACCCAAGGGTAACTTTCCACCAACTGCAAATCTGGATTGGAGAAATCATACCCAGTATAAAAAGCATAAACAATTAGTGCAAAATCTATCAGCCCCACGAGAAGGGAGTACCAGCGCACTGTTTTGCCTTCTTTATCAGGAATGACGGGAAGAAGTAGCGACGCGGCTATCGGAAACAGAATAATCGTCGTCAGCCACGGAAAATTAGCTATATTCATCACAATTCGTCTGCTATCAAAATCATGTTTGGCAAAAAGTCACTAGTTATTAAGTAACAGCTTTTTGGGGATTTCGTCTTCCTCGTTAGGTTGATTTAATTAAATTAGCAATCCCCCATTTCTGCTGTTGGGAGTCTCTTTTGACCTTTGGGTGTGCGGAATGTGGGTTGTGATACTCGCGGTCAAGTTAAAAATTTACCCTAAAAAAGCCGGTAAAATTATAGTTTAGTGGTGCGATGTCTACGACAAGCCGCTCCGCGTCTACGCGTAGCCTACCGCATCTCTAAAAATACAAGATGCTGTTTAGTGTTGATTCGGTACAAAAAAGCATCACAGGAGAAATAACACTATGATAATCGCACAAATTGAAAGTCAGATTCGTTATGTGACCAACGTAAATGGAGAAACAACAGATGTACTCGTCCCTGTAGAAGCTTGGCAACAGCTTATAAGTTCCATAAATTCTGATAACGTCAGTGGTTCAGCTTGGATTAATGAACAAGAGCCAAAAGCACAAATATTAGCCGATTTGCAAGAGTCAGTGCGACAAGCAGCAGTAGGACAAACCTTCCCAGTTTCAGAGCTTTGGGACTACAGTAAGCGATTTGATTGAGTTTTTTTTAGTAAAATAGATAGGGAAAATTGATAAGGAAAATTCGATTATGTCATCTCCAGCGATCGCTACTGTAATTAAGATGATGGAATCTTTATCTGAAGATGTGCAAGAAAGAGTTGCAGAACATCTCCGAGAGTACCTAGAAGATTTGCAAGATGAATTGAAATGGAATAAATCATTTAAGAAAACTCAACAACAATTGATTGCATCTGCCCAATCTGCTAAAAGAGAGATTGCAGAAGGACTTGCAAAACCAATGAACTATGAAAATTTATGAAGTCTGCAACTCTTCCTTCTTTTTGGGATAAATATCAGTCTCTTGAAAAGCAAGTTAGACAGAGTGCAAGAAAAGCTTATCACTTATGGAGAGAAAATCCTTTTCATCCGTCTTTGCATTTCAAATGTATAAATAACGAGGAGAATATTTGGTCTGTCAGAATAACTCGCAATTATCGAGCAATTGGGGTTTTGGAAGGTGACTAGGAAAAGCATCCAAAAAAGCATGATGTATTTCCTCAATTTGTTTTCCAGATAAACTCATATTGGTTAAAGCCACCTATTTTTTAAATATAACTTGATAATTGTTATAGCGGTTCCCATTCAGATGCGGTACAACATTATATCGCTAGGTGTAGGGGCACTGCCGTGCCTTTCCGGGTGTACCTAACTAGGTCGAGAAACGCTATATGTAGAATGCGAAATGTGTATTAAAGTAATAAACTTTAGGTTATTATCGTGTGTTATCATTTTTATGTTTTTATTTTAAAAAATGGTATTGATTCCTGTGAACTATGTTCCATTTCAATAGCAATCATCCCTTCATCAAAGGCTCGTTGAAATACATCTTGAGTGTCCGCAGTTTTGTAACCCAAACCATCATAAAAACCTTGAGCAAATGCAATTGCGGCTTTATCTTGAATTGAATTGTTCATACCAATCACATAATTAATATATTGACTAATAGCAATAGTCGATTTTTCTGAATAACAAGTGTTAAGCAAGACACATTTAACATAATTCATGTGCAATCTAAACAATGATGCCAATCCTTGTGGTGATACAGGTATGCTGTTTCCTCCATCATCCTCTAACAACAAACTGCCATCTTTCCTCCCATGTCCACAAACATGAACGATTTGAGGCTTCTCCTCTTCAATTGCACGACGTATATCTTGAGAACGTACAGCAGTTCTTACTTCAATTTTAAATACTTCATGTCTTGCACCACGTTCAATAGCTTCTCTAATTTTACGCATTTCAAGATCCAAACGTAGACCTTCAGGAATCGCTGCCAAAATCAAAACTTTATACTGCTGAACAGGTTGTGTTGACGATTCTACTTGAGTATTTATTATTAGTAAATCTTGAACAACAGCCTTCAATAATAAATTCCCAGAATTATATTGATAAGCCTTAGAAACTAAATCTTGAAGCCATCCTTCTGATCTCGCTGTTTCTATTAATCTATAAACGATATTTTGTAAAGTATCTTCACCTGCTATAGCGTTTAAGTTTTTATCTAATTTAAATCTTAACAATTGTTGTAATGCAAACTTATTGGGATAAGCATCAATTAAAGCTTCATATACTTCGTTAAGCTGTTTTCCAGAGAGATTCATATTAAGATTAACCAATATCAAGTAAACGTATTATCACTAGTATTTGATTTTTGAAACACCCTACTGAGATTTTTCCAAAAATCAAATATTAGTCCTATAAATGGTTTGTATTAAAAAATATTATCATCTTTTTAGACCTAGCTTTCAATTCCTCTCTGCGCCTCTGCCTTAGACAAAAAATAATCTAGGGGTGGACGAGCGCCCACCCCGATTAAAATCAGGTAACACCAAAAACAATCACTAAGCCCAAAACCGCCCCAAACACAATCAAGGCATAGAATTGAGCGCGACCGTTTTCTAGGTACTTCAGACCTTCACCGCTAACAAGGGTGAAAAAGCCTGTGAGGTTAACAGCACCATCAACAACGCGGAAGTCAACTTCCATAACTTGTCTAGCTAGGCGACGCAAGCCGAGGACAAAAACCCGATGGTAAATGTCATCAAAGTACCACTTGTTGAGGGATAACTCGTAAAGTGGTTGGATTTTAGCAGCGATCGCAGCCGGGTCAATTTTACGGCGCAAATACATCAGCGAAGCTAAGGTAATCGCAACCAAGGAAATTCCCACTGAGGCACCTGCCATAATGTAGAATTCCGTCGGATTGAACTCGGAAGCCTTTTCTAGAACTTCGGTGAGAGTTTCGCTAGGAGGAAAGATAAACTCTTCAAAATAATTGGCGTAGGGAGTTCCCACCAAACCAATGAAAATCGAAGGCACAGCCAAAAATACTAATGGCAGAGTCATTGTCCACGGCGATTCGTGAGGCGAGTCGCTGTGATGTCCGTGGGAGTCATGAGAGTCATGGTGTTCACCAGTGGCAGCCAATTCTCCTTTCTTCATTGCCCCAGGCCCAAAATTCGGGGCTAGTTCTTCTGACTCTAACTCCAGAACAATTGTCGCCGCCTTCTTGAGTTTTTCCTTGATTTTCTCGTCAGTACCCCGGAATTTGCCTTCAAATGTCATGAAATACATTCTGAACATATAGAAAGCTGTAATCCCGGCAGTTAGCCAGCCAATCAACCAGAGAAATGGGTTAGCCTCAAAAGCCTTACCCAGAATTTCATCTTTTGACCAGAAACCAGCAAAGGGTGGAATACCAGAAATTGCCAAGCAACCAATCAAAAAGGTAGTTGCCGTGACGGGCATATACTTTCGCAGTCCACCCATCAAGCGCATATCTTGAGCTAAGGCGGGGTCGTGTCCAACAACACCTTCCATACCGTGAATTACGGAACCTGAACCCAAGAACAGCATCGCTTTGAAATAGGCATGGGTCATCAGGTGGAATAGTCCAGCACTGTAGGAACCTATTCCCATTGCCATCACCATGTAACCCAGTTGGGAAATGGTGGAGTAAGCCAAGCCCTTTTTGATGTCATTTTGGGTAATGGCAATGGTTGCCCCCAAAAACGCCGTAAACGCCCCAGTAAAGGCAATGACATTCATTGCGGCTGGAACGTCTTCAAATACTGGGTACATCCGCGCAATCAGGAAAACCCCCGCTGCCACCATCGTTGCCGCGTGAATCAAGGCAGAAATGGGGGTGGGGCCTTCCATTGCGTCTGGTAGCCAGACATGGAGAGGGAATTGGGCTGATTTTGCAACTGGCCCTAAGAAAACTAAAATCGCAAACAGGACAGCGAGAAAATTGCTGATGGAACCTGATTCTACGAGTTGGGCGAGGCGATCGCCCATGATATTAAAATCAAAGCTTCCTGTCGCCCAAAATAGCCCCAGAATGCCGAGTAACAAACCAAAGTCGCCCACGCGGTTGGTTACAAACGCTTTTTGAGCGGCATCTGCTGCTGACTTGCGATCGTACCAAAAACCGACCAGCAAGTAGGAACACATCCCCACAAGTTCCCAGAATATATAAATCTGTACTAGGTTGGGGCTGACCACCAGACCTAACATTGAGGAGCCAAACAAACTGAGATAGGCGTAAAACCTCACATAACCGGGATCGTGAGCCATGTAGCCATCGGTGTAAACCATGACTAAGCAGGCTACCGTTGTGACAATCACCAGCATTAGGGCTGTCAGGTGGTCAATAGTGTAGCCCATGCTCAGGTGGAAATTACCTGCTGCCGCCCACTCAAAGGTGCGAATATAAGACGCATGTCCTTGAATTTGACTCCACAACAAGGCAAACGACAGCCCCATAGCAGCTGCCATCATGGAGATAATCACCACAGCGTTAAGCTGCCGTAGGCGGTTTGTCACCTGATTCAACGAGATTAACCCTAGACCGACCAGCATCGCCCCAAAAAGAGGGAACACCGGAATCAGCCAGGCATACTGATAGATTACTTCCATCACTGACGCCTACTTTTAGAATTCTTGATTTAGCGTGTCGAAACTGTTAATAATTGTGACACACACCCTTTAGGATAAAATAACCCACCCAAGACTGATTGGGTGGGGTATTAAGCATGGTTTTAGATTTGCCTAGAATACCTTTGAGTGCTGAGTGCTGAGTCCTGAGTTTAATTATTACTCACGACTGGGTACTCTCTTCAGGCTGACCGATACTCTAAATCCACTGTTTTTGAATTTTTGTAGATTTTGGGGTAATTGCTGTAGCTGGACTTTATCTCTTCTAAAGCTAGACGTAAATCTTCCCTGCCGCGAAAGCATTCCAAGCGATGGCGAACAGTGCCATTTTCAATCAATAGTAAAGTGGGTAGTGATTTTAGCCTATAGGTAGTAGACAATTTAAAATTTTGATCGGCGTTAACCCCGACTAATTTAATTTCATCCCCGCACTGGGACTGAAATTCCAACAAGAGCGGGTGGATAACTCGACACAAGCCACACCAAGGTGCTTCAAAGTTAACTAAAACAGGAATAGGAGATTGTAAAACTTCTTGAGTAAATGTCCGCTCACTAACCGAGAACACCATGACGCCTCTTGGATTATAAGGTTTTTATATCAAACTAGCTATCAGTACTGAATTGAGTAGTGCTGAGTTCCGAGTTCTGGTTGCTGAGTAGAAGTCCATAACTAAAAGTTAGCGGATTGAATGAGGAACTCGTTTCTTTTTCTTCTTAGAGCAAAGCGGGGATTGGGACTAATTGCCAAGCAATGAATACTAAGTTGCTTGCTTTTACTCAGGACTCAGGACTCAGCTACTGCTTCAGTGCAGGATTGGCAAGTCAGTAACTGCCGATAGATGGATTCAGGACACAAATATTCAGGACACAGAATAATTGGCAAAAATTGAGCGCGTTAATGTGTCTCTGACAGAAAAGCCACTTTAGAAGTCGCGTTGGTTTTTTTGGATCTTAAACTCTTGATTGCCGTGACTGCCTGAGGATTTGACTGAATCTGCCACTTTCTTTCAAGGAAAGGCAACTGACCAACAACTACCAATATAAAATCTTAAGCTGACTGAACGCACCCTCCACTGAATACATGTTTGAATTTATCCTACATTGATTTGGGGCAATTGATAAGCTGAAATTTCCATCTATTTCGGATTTTCTCCTGACACTGGGGATCGTCTAAAGTTACCATCCTACCCTACTAGTTACTTCCAGTAACAGAGGGTGTGACCACCAAAGCAAAGCGATAAAAATCGTAACTCCCAAATAGGCAGGGCAGAGAAATTCCTGCCATTTGAGAGATTGACGCCCGTCAATAATTGCTTTAAAGGGAATAATTGAAGTCCGCTGTTTGGCAATTTCAAAAGCTTCGCCATAACGATCGCTCAGGCGGCGATCCCCGTGCCAAACCCCAAACAAGTGATGCAATATCAATCCAATGGAAGTCACAAGGGTAAAGGTAGTACCCAGCCAGAGAGTGTGGGCAACACACCAAATTATTTGTCCCACCATCTGGGGATGACGGGTAATCCGAATAATTCCTGTTTCGTAGAGATGAACTTGGGGCTTTTGAATAGCAGCAATTTCTAGTAGATTGAAGGTAGCAGGATATAAAAACAAGAACGAGATTGCTGATAGCAGCCAAACAAATTCTCGGACTCCTGGCACCCCTTGTACCTGCCAAATTTGCAAACCATCATAACGGTGCCCAAAAAAGTAAATAATTAATATCACAGCCAACGGTAGGCTGACTAATGCAAAGAGAATGCGATAAAACCTTGGGCCAATGTATTTTTCTGCCCAAGGGCGTAAAGCAGCGCCTCCACTGTGAGCGATCGCAAAAACTATTTGTAACCCCAGTATGACAAAATGACTGGGTGTCAACCAAGAAATCAGCAGCATATACACAGGTGAAGTAATTTAAAGAAAACTGAATTCAGTACAACCAATACCACAAAGTATTCAAAAGGGGACTTTAGTCAAGATGTTGTGCTACTGTCTTTTTCGAGTCAAGCCTTCAAGTTTAATATGCAACAAATCATGTCCGGCTGATTGCTGCCAAACCGGATTTATTACGTGCATCTGCTCCTTTAAAAGTTTGTGGGTTGAGCCTTATGTCTGACCTTCCTTTCACTTTAGATCAGTTACGTATCCTGAAAGCGATCGCTCAAGAAGGAAGCTTCAAGCGTGCCGCTGATAGTCTTTACGTTTCCCAGCCCGCTGTTAGTTTGCAAGTCCAAAATCTCGAACGGCAGCTCGATGTCCCCTTATTCGATCGCGGAGGACGACGCGCCCAATTAACCGAAGCCGGGCATCTACTCTTAAACTACGGTGAAAAAATCCTCAGTCTCTGTCAGGAAACCTGCCGCGCGATCGAGGATTTACAAAATCTCCAAGGTGGTACTTTGATTGTCGGTGCTTCTCAAACCACCGGCACTTATCTTTTGCCCAGAATGATCGGTATGTTCCGACAAAAATATCCAGATGTGGCAGTGCAATTACACGTCCACTCTACCCGGCGGACTGCTTGGAGTGTTGCTAACGGACAAGTCGATCTGGCAATTATCGGTGGTGAAATTCCCGGCGAACTGTCAGAATCTTTAGACGTGATTCCTTACGCTGAGGACGAGCTAGCGCTGATTTTACCTGTCTTTCATCCTTTTACCAAACTTGAAAAAATCCAGAAAGAAGACCTATATAAATTACAATTCATTGCTCTAGATTCTCAATCGACTATCCGCAAAGTCATTGACCAAGTGCTAGCACGCTGTGAAATCGATACCAGACGTTTTAAAGTTGAAATGGAATTGAATTCCATTGAAGCGATTAAAAATGCCGTGCAATCTGGTTTAGGGGCTGCTTTTGTCTCAACTAGTGCGATCGCTAAAGAGTTACAAATGGGCGTTTTGCACCGTACTCCCATTGAAGGCGTTGTCGTCAAACGGACGCTGTGGCTGATTTGTAATCCCAATCGCTATAGATCCAAGGCCGCAGAAGCCTTTAGTCAAGAAATTTTGCCCCAGTTTGCTAACCCAGGATGGAATCAAGATGTGTTAAAATTAACACAAAAAAGTCTGGTGTTAACTACATTGGAGGTAGCAACACCCACGTCATCTGGCGAAGACTAAAATCAGGTTATTAGTCCCTTGTCATTTGTCCTTCGTTTTTTGTAAATGACCAAATAATTCGTAATCACGCTCCTCTGTCGCTAACTTAATTCGTAATTATGAACCCATTGTGTTCGTGCAGGGTGCTGTAGGCAAGCCAAGGGTTTGACATCAGGAAAAAAGTTTCGTGTTCCTCATTAACAAATTTAGTTTCTCTGTAACCTGAACTAATTACGAATTACGTAGCTTGCTTCTTGCCATTCGCGTAGCATCTCGTAGAGAAGGCAAGTATTATCAATTGCGAATTATTTTGACTAATCAGGAAAATGGAAGTTTACTGCACTCGTCCGCGTTGTCCACGCCCACAAAACTATTTTGCCGATTTAGATGATGTTACGACACTAAAAACAACCCAGCAAAAGTATTGCACTACCTGTGGTATGCCATTGATGCTAGATGGTCGATATGTGCCAAGTAAACTGCTGGGAAGGGGCGGGTTTGGAGCAGCATTTTTGGCACGCGATCGCCGAATACCAGGAATGCGTCAATGCGTGGTTAAGCAGTTTCAACCATCGGGAAATTTAACCTTAACTCAACTGCAACAAGCGCAGTTAATGTTTGAAAGAGAAGCAGAAGTTTTAGCACAGCTTGGTAACGATCACGAGCAAATTCCTGACTTGTTTGCTTTCTTTCCAGTAATAGTTAATAGCTTGCAACCAGGAGAGCAAGACCAATTTTTTTACTTGGTGCAAGAATACATCAATGGGCAAACCCTAGAAGAAGAATTAGCTCAACAAGGCAAGTTTTCTGAACAACAAGTATTAGAAGTATTACAAGGAATTCTGAGGGTACTAGAGTTTGTTCATGACAGAGGCATTATCCACAGAGATATCAAACCTTCAAACATTATGCGTCGTCGTGATGGTAAACTTTTCTTACTAGACTTTGGCGCAGTGAAGCAAGTAACCAATGCTGCACTTGGTTCTGCGGCTTCTTCCACAGGAATTTATTCTATGGGATTTGCACCGCCTGAACAGATGGCTGGGGGGCAAGTATTTCCATCTACGGATTTATACGCTTTAGCTGTAACTCTGATTACCTTGTTAACAAATAAGGAAGCAATTCAACTATTTGATGCTTATAGTAACCAGTGGAAATGGCGATCTCAAGTAAATATCAACCCTCACCTTGCTGACATTTTAGACAAGATGCTATTACCTGCGGCTAATCAGCGCTTCCAGTCAGCCCAGGAAGTTCTACGCGCACTTAACTCACAGGCGGCTCAAGTCGCTACACAACTTAATTCGCCCTCTGTAACCCTCCCGCCACAACCACCCCAAGGTTCTAACCCTGTTGTTCCCCGTCGTCCATCAACTCAACCAGCGTTTTCGACATTGGAATTATTGGGAGGGGCGGGATTTAGTGGATTTGAGGGTGCATTGATCGCGATCGCTCTCTTCAGTCTAGTAAAATCACCAATAGTTACTTTGACTACTTCTGCCCTGATTTTAGGTATACTAATTTTTGCTCAAACCAGGCGGTGGATTGAAAAGTTCGATTTATTAATTATTCCCACAATTACTTTTGCAATTATTTTTTTTGTTCCCTTTTTACGGGGAGGTCTTGACCTTCCGTCAGTTGTCATTTTAGCAGTTGGAGCAGGCTTAGTAGCTATTTCATTGACAGCCGTATTTCGACTTATTTATAAATTATTATCTCTCTTACTTTAAAAAACTTCTGGTGCTAACAGCTACATAAATGTCTCAGAAAAACGAAACACTTAGTCTTTTTTTAGCCGTTGTCATCACTATTGGTTTAATCTTTGGTGGTCTATGGTTTTTTATGGAACGATGGGCGCAATTAACTGGAACTGTTGCTAAAACTTCCGGAAATGGTAACACAGGTAATCCCATAAACCAGTTTGTCAACAACAGATGCAACGTCCCAAACCTTCCAGAAGGGACATTCAACTATGGTGGTAGTACAACCTGGGCACCCATCCGTAAAGACGTAGACTCCGTACTAGAAAGCCTTTGTCCTCAATTTACTTTACGGTATACTCAACCTGCTTCAGGTCAAGCAGGATCTGGAACTGGTATTAGGATGTTGATAGATAATCAACTAGCTTTTTCTCAATCTTCCCGCTCAGTTAAAGCTGAAGAAAATACCGAAGCTAAACAAAAAGAATTTAGTTTGAAAGAAATTCCTGTGGCGATTGATGGGATTGCGATCGCGGTTAACTACAATCTCAATATCCCTGGTTTAACCGTCGCCCAACTTAAAGACATCTACACTGGCAAGATTACTAATTGGCAACAAGTGGGTGGGTCAAATTTACCAATCAAAATCTATTCTCGCAACAAAGAAGCTGGCGGTACAGTAGAATTCTTTCTCGAAAATGTTTTAAATAAAGAAAATTTTGGTACTAACGTTAGTTATGTTGGCACAACCACAGAAGCAGTACGAAAAGTAGCCGCGAATAGTGGCGCAATTTATTATGCTTCTGCCCCAGAGGTTGTACCACAATGTACTATTAAGTCGCTACCATTAGGGCGAATCAGCGGTCAATTTGTGCCTCCTTACCAACAACCTGTTGTATCTCCATCTGAATGTCCCAGGAAACGTAACCAGTTGAATAGTCAAGCATTTCGTAGTGGAGACTATGCAATTACCCGCAATTTATTTGTAATCGTTAAACAGAATGGTCAAACAGATCAGCAAGCTGGCGAAGCTTATGCAAATTGGCTGCTGACACCTCAAGGTCAAGAACTGATTGAAAAAGCTGGATTCGTTAGAATTAAATGAGCAAAATCGTTATATGTAGCCAAATAATCAAATATATAAATATTTTTACTTTATTGAAACTTGTTCATGTCACAAAAGAATGAAACCACAATTTTAGCTTTGGCCCTGCTGCTGACAGTTGGCATTGTTGGCGGTGGTTTTTGGTGGTTTACTAACAATGGGGTCAGAATTGGTAATACCAACATTCAAAATCAACAACCAGGCAACAATTCATCCTTGCAAGACCGTATTAGTTTTGGGGAAAAATCTTTTACTCCAGGTGATATTTCTCCAGTAAAAAAAGAAGGAATAGAGGCGATCGCAGCTAAAAGTTATGATAAAGCGATCGCCAATTTCACAGCTGCTCTAAAACTCAACCGTAACGATCCAGAAGCATTAATTTTTCTTAACAATGCCCGCATCGGTTCTTCCAAGAGCTACACTATCATGGCTTCTGTACCATTCGGCACTGACCCCAATGCTGCTTTAGAAATTTTACGTGGGATAGCCCAAGCTCAAAATCAAGTTAATAGCTCTGGAGGAATCAAGGGAGTATTTTTGAGGGTAGGGATAGCTAATGACGACGACAATCCAGAAATAGCCAAGCAAATCGCTTCTACCCTAGTCAGCAATTCCGAAGTATTAGGTGTAGTCGGGCCGAATACTAGCGATTCCACCTTAGCCGCTGGTGCTGTCTATACTTCTGGACAACTTGTAGCTATATCTCCGACTAGTACATCTGTCAAAATTTCTAACTTTAGCCGCTACGTTTTTCGGACAGTTCCCAGTGATTTTATGGCTGCGAGAAGTTTAGCCAACTATATGGTGAGAACCTTGCAGAAAAAAAATGCAGTGGTTTTCTTTAATTCTCAGAGTAACTATAGCCAGTCTTTAAAGTCGGAGTTTGTTTCATCTGTTTCCCTAGAGGGTGGACAAGTAGCCAGCGAATTTGACTTATCCAAGGCGGATTTTAGTGCAGCTAAAAGTGTAGAACAAGCAACTAAACAAGGTGCAGAAGTGTTGATGTTGGCTGCTAACACTGAAACTTTGGATAAAGCGCTGCAAGTAATTCAGATTAATCAGAAAAAGTTAACTTTGTTGGCGGGAGATGATGTTTACACTGCTAAAACTTTGGAAATTGGCAGAGAACAAGCTGTGGGGATGGTAGTAGCTGTTCCCTGGCATATTGATAGCGATCCTAAGTCAGATTTTCCCCAGAAATCGCGGCAGTTATGGGGCGGTGATGTGAGTTGGCGAAGTGCCCTCAGCTATGATGCCACTGTAGCTATAATTGCGACATTAGGACGTAATCCCACGCGAGCTGGAGTCCAACAAGCATTAGTGTCATCTGACTTTTCTGCCACTGGCGCTTCTGGTACAATTCGGTTTTTAGCATCAGGCGATCGCAATGCGCCAGTCCAACTTGTAAAAATTGTTCCTGGTTCTCGCTCTCGCACTGGTTATGACTTTGAACCAGTGCGTTAATCAGCAATAAAAAATTAAAAATTAACCAATACTTAACCTGGAAAACCTCTCAAGATGGGAAATTGAATTTTATGGGGAAAAATCTTACTGTCAATTTATTTTTATCACCACTCAAACCTTGAGATAAGAGACGAATAATCCAGATGAAATGAAATTTATTATACCTTGATTTCTAAATTACTCAGAAGTTAGGATTTGCTAACAAAATCCCCGTCCTCCAAATACAATCTCAAGTAGCAAGCACTTGTCAAGTCAAGCACTTATATTGAATGGACGCGCGGGTAATTATACTATGTCCCAAAAAAATGAAACAACTATTCTTGTATTATCCATCCTCATTACCGTCGGGCTAATAGCTGGCGGTTTTTGGTGGTTTACGAGAAAATCTGGTGTCGATTTAAATACAATTAATCCTGGTAGTACCAAAACGCTCCAACCCGGATCGGAACAACCTAGTGGCAATACTTTCACTTCAATAAAGGATGTTCCTACAGGATTATTCAATTACGGAGGCAGTACATCTTGGGCACCGATTCGACTAGTAGTCGATCCAGCAATTCAAGCCGCGCGGCCAGAGTTACGGCTGCGCTATGTAGAACCCAGCAATGCATCGCCTGGTTCTGGTACTGGCATTCAGTCCTTGATAGACGGTCAACTAGCTTTTGCCCAGTCCTCCCGACCAGTTCTAGATCAGGAATTAAGCCGTGCCCAGCAGCGTGGGTTCAGTTTGAAACAAATTCCTGTGGCAATTGATGGTTTAGCGGTTGCAGTTAACCCCAACCTGAATATTCCAGGACTAACAGTAGAACAGTTAAAGTCAATTTACACAGGCAAAATCAATAATTGGAGCCAGGTGGGCGGCCCCAATATCCCGATCAAGCCCTATTCCCGCCGCATTGCTGATGGCGGTACTGTCGAACTTTTTGTCCAAGACATCTTGGGTGGTCAAGCTTTCAGCTCCAATGTAGAATTTATCTCCACAACCACCCAAGCCTTGCAAAAATTGGCTGATAGTCCTGGTAGCATCTATTACGCTTCTGCCCCAGAGGTGATTCCTCAATGCTCAATCAAGGCCTTGCCGTTGGGGCGCACGCAAGGACAATACATTGCTCCATACCAAGAACCTTCTGTCCTCCCGTCTGAATGTCCTGGTAAACGGAACAAGTTGAACATTGAGTCCTTCCAATCAGGAAAATACCCGATTACCCGCAATCTGTTTGTGGTGGTCAAACAGAATGGTCAGAATGAGCAGCAAGCAGGTGTCGCTTACGCCAACTTACTGCTGACTGAGCAGGGACAGCAGCTGATTACCCAAGCGGGATTTGTCAAAATTCGCTGACACCTGCGATCGCCTCCGGCGGGGCGTAGCCCATCGCACTCAAGACAGAGTGGCGGAAATCGCCGCTCTGAACTGTACCTTAACCAGCTCTATTAATCGACTCTGCTGGCAAGCAAATGAGATTATCCCCTTGAGTCAAGATTAAACCACGTTGACGCAGCTTACCCATCAAGCGGGTGACGGTGACACGAGTGGAACCAATCGCGCTACCAATTTGGGCATGAGTGAGGGGAAAGGGCAGACAATAACCGCGAATCACATCAGGATCGGTGTCGCTCATTGCTGGCTCTCCATATTCCTCAATTAACAATGTGAGAAATCCTAAGAGTCGGTCAATTGTGCGGCGTTGTCCCAAGGCACTCAACCACAGCAGCTTACGCTGGTGCTGATACCTAAAGGCATCCATAACTTCGCGACGGAAGTGAGGCCAATTGTCTAAATCGTGCCAGTACATCCACAGCACCGCAGTTTGATCCACATGGGCGTAAGCCTGGAGTGTGAATGGTGATTGGGCAACAATTTCAAATGGCTGTCCCGCTCCTACAAAACCCAAGAACGCTTCTTCTGGGGTTCTGTTGATTCGTCGAGACGTTAGCTGACTAGCAGTCGCACTAACTTGGGCGGTTCCTACCATGCGGATCGCACCCCTTTGCACCAAATACAGCAATCCAGGCCGGGCTGGAATGCGCTCATCTTTGCTAAAGGTGCGGCAGCGATAGTGTTCTTGAGCCCAGTCAAGAATGCGTTGCCAAGTCAAAAAAGGCCGTGATGCCTCAGAAAAGGAGGATGGAGATTGCATAGGTAACAAAGAGCGTTCGGCTGAAGACAAAGACGTAAATAAAAGGGTGCAAGGAGTGTCTTTGTGTTGACGAGGCAGGCTTAACGCCTAACAGCGCCAGCCAATCCAAAGAATAGAAAGCAAATTACTCTCTACTCTTTTGTTATACTTCCTACTGTACAATGGTGGTAGTAAAGTTTACTTACTATTCATCGATTATTCATCAAATTTTATCCTCTTCTCATTTTTCTTCATCTAAATTAAATTTATACCGCAAGACAGATGACAGAAATGTAACAAATATATTTTACATGACTATTTAAATAATATTACGTGCATTATAAATTACCAGTTAGCAAATATACGTCAATAAAACAGCTATTGTATAGTTATCTAATAAAATCACTAAGCATTGATACTTATAATCAAGAAAATGTATGCATAAAAGGTGAAAAAATTCCTCTATATAAAGGTAGATATGGTAATAGATTTTTCTATACCTCAAGTGTGTCTCTGCAACTATCAAAATCTCAGAATCGAAAAGCGATGGAGCTTGCCAGTGCGATCGCTTCAGATTTATCAGGGATTTGTGAGGACGTTTTTAGCATCCAAATAGTTCCCCCTGGTTGGATACATTTTGAATTAACTCACTCAACCTTAGCGACTTGGTTACAAAGTCTCGTAGTGGAGAGTTTGGGGAGAGCAGGGGAGCAGGGGAGCAGGGGAGCAGAGGAGACAATTGATGCCCAATCCCCAATGCCCAATTCATTGTTTGCTGTTGAATATGCTCATGCACGCTGCTGTTCGCTAGTGCTTCTGGCTCATCGAGAGGGATTGATTAAACTGAAAGAACCAGTTCCAAATACTAGTCCAGCTTTTTGGGATGTTATCTCTCCTAACCCACTACCTTGGCTTAATTGCGACGGAACACTACAACTAAATCACCCAGATGAGCGTCGTTTAATTGGCGAATTAATACAAGTGGTAGACACCATAGAGTGCCCTGATGTTAGCGGTTCTGTGAAATGGGAAAAAGTAGCGCTGAATTTGAGCCAAGCTTTTGAAAAGTTTTGGTCTAATTGCCGGATTTGGGGTGAGGTGAAAATTACGTCACCAGAACTGGCTCAAGCAAGACTCGGATTGCTCATGGCTACTCAGTCAGTATTAAAATTTGTCCTAGAGGAAAATCTGGGGGTTTTTGCGCCTTTGGAGCTATAAATCGGTAATGTCCCTTAGGCAAAAATAAAAACTTTTTATCTAGCTATTGACTCAATGCACCACCTCGGATACATTAGCAGGTGTGTGAGGAGCGAACCAGCTAGGGCACCGAGACGAAACACGGCCAGTCGTCGGTGTCCTTTCTGATTTGTATGGGTTAGATTTGAAAAAATGCCTTGACTATAGCAAAAACTTTTCAATTGCTACTGCTGCCCCATCTTGTTCTACGCTAGGAGCTACCCACTTAGCGATCG
The DNA here is from genome assembly GCF_036917315.1 of Nostoc sp. GTDB lineage: Bacteria > Cyanobacteriota > Cyanobacteriia > Cyanobacteriales > Nostocaceae > Nostoc. The sequence goes on from NZ_JBALDR010000001.1 coordinate 101,319, forward strand.
CTTGCACTCCAGATGGTGCGTTGCCCATAGCTACACCGAGACCGGCATACTCCAGCATTTCCACATCATTGAAGTTATCGCCAATCGCCATAACGTTGGCTAACTCTAATCCCAACAATTCTTCAGCTAAATAACGGACAGCAGTCCCCTTATTCACAGAGGCGTTAGTTGCTTCAAAAAAGGTAGCAACAGATGTTGTGAGATAAAGTTCAGCAGGTGTGTATTGGCGGCGCAAATTTCCCAATAGCTTATCGATTACGTCAATGTCATCAGACAAAGCAAGAATTTTTGTCGGTTCATTCGTTAAGGCTTGACGCAAATCACCCACGGGAATTGGGATAACACCAGAACGTTCTGCATAAATTTTGGTTTCTTTAGTTAACTCACGAACGTATAACCGATCGTTGATGTAAAAGTGAACAGATAGAAGCGATCGCAACTCAGGCTTTTCAAAATAGTCGAGTAACTGGTGGGCGATTTCCCTGGAAACAACCCAATGGCGATGAATTTTTTGGGTGTTCGGGTCTTGAATCCAGGCTCCCTGATAGGCCATTAATGGTAGCGTAGAGCCGATATCTTGGTGGAAGCGCAAGGCTGAACGATACATTCGACCTGTAGCGATCGCCACTTGAATTCCTCGTGCTTGCGCCGCAAGGATTGCTTGCTTTACAGGTTCGCTGATAGTGTTAGAGTGTCCAGCGATCGTGCCATCTATATCCAAAACTAGTAGTTTAATGTCTTTTGCAGCAGCCTGATTGTCAGTAGATGCTTTCTGCATGATTTCCTAGATTTTAAGTTCCAGTAAGAGGTTAACAGGCTCTAGCGACCAGTGGGGAGTAGTAGAAAAAATTGGCATTTCTAGTCAATCCAATATCCTTACGGTGAGGATGTTGACTTACACAATTTTAGATTTTAGATTGACCCCAGCGAGCAATACACTTGCTTTGAGGATTTTGGATTTACTTCAAAAGTCTTAAAAATTATGGCTAATAGCGCAATAAAAAACCCGATTTTTTCGAGAATCGGGTTTCTTATTTAAATTAGATAGCCTGATAGATAGGATGAGAAAAACCTATCTATTCAAGAAAGTCTATTAGTTGGACACCTTGAGCCAGCTTTTTTTGCGTTGTGACAACAGACAAAGCCCAGCAATTAAACCAATTCCAAGTGTTGTAGAGGATTCCGGTACTGCTTGAGCATCGTAGTCATAAGTTACTTTGATACCTGCTTTAGCGTATGTATCAATATAGGATCTCATGTTGCCCGAACCCGTAACTACTGAATTGGCTAAAGCTGAGAACAAAAAGTCTATGTCGCCATTACCAGTGAAAGACTGCAAGAATTGGGTATTGGTGAAAGACTGAGTTGCAGATTGTGTGGCAGTTAAGTTAGAAATAGTCTTTCCAGAGGTGCCACTATAATCAGTAGTACCATCATATTTAGCAGCTTGATAACTCGATATATCTTGTGGATTGAGCGCAAACAGAGACTGATTATTTAGTTTTAAGCTGAGTTGACTAGCAAGATTTACTGTCACCTGAGTCGGGGTTGGACTCCTGTTTTCAAAACCTGCATTTCCAAGTATGTCGCCAGTAAAACTTATCGTTACACCCTTGAGTGTACCCAGAGATGAGTTAAATTTTTGGACGCTCAGAGGTGCATCAATGATATTTGTGAAATCGTAATTAGTGGAACTAGCGTAGGAGAAAGAAGCTGCATTAGCTGCTCCAGATGTTGCAACAATTCCTGCCAAGGTTGTGGCAGCAGCTAGAGTGTTGAATAGTTTTGTTGTCATGGATAGAATATGCTTTTCTGAAACGAATCATTACGGGATTACTAACCTATTTCTAACTCTGAAACTTTGCTTGTAGTCTTGATAAATACACGTAACTTTATGTAAAGTTATTATGTTCAAATTCCTTCGATAAATAGACTTTTTGATTGGTACATATAAAGTTTTATTAAGGCAAGAGGTTTTGATGGTAGTAATATTATGTCGAAATATTAAGCTAGTTTTTGTTGGTTCCTGAGATGTAAGCTAGGTCAACCTAATTAAACATAAAACGCTCAGGAGATAGATTCCCGGCTTCTGGTGATAAGTTGAGGATTGAGTTACTATCCGGTTACTATGCTTATACTCACGTACTTAATTGAGCTGGTATCTCTGCCAAAAGTTGGTTCTACTTGCCTTCCGTACTAAAGTTGCAAATGCGTAAATATAAATTTGTCTAAAATCATACTCAAGAGCAATTGGTACGCAAAAACTGGGCTATTGTCACCAAAGCCAAGCAGAACAAGCATCTGAAATTGCTAACTATGTGACAAAGCTTCTGGCTAAAATAGGGCTATGTCTGAAACTTTCACTTCTGCAACTGCAACACGCCCCACGTTCATCCTCGTAGATGGGCACTCGCTGGCTTATCGTTCATACTTTGCTTTCGCCAAAGGGCGAGATGGAGGACTGCGTACTAAAGCAGGGATTCCTACGAGTATATGTTTTGGTTTTGTGAAGTGCCTGTTGGAGGTAATGGCAACACAACAGCCTCAAGCAATGGCGATCGCTTTTGATTTGGCTGAGGCAACTTTTCGCCACGAAGCAGACGAGACTTATAAAGCCGATCGCCCAGAAACGCCAGAAGATTTTATTCCCGACTTAGAAAACCTGCATGAGTTGCTAAATGGCTTCAATCTACCCTTTTTCACTGCCCCTGGTTTTGAGGCTGATGATGTTTTGGGAACTTTAGCACAGCGAGTCACTGCGGCTGGTTATAGGGTGAAAATTCTGACTGGCGATCGCGATTTATTTCAACTAATCGACTCTGAGAAAGAAATCACTGTTCTCAATTTTAGTCCAGATGCCCTAAAGCGCTCTACAAATAGCATCACGGAATTTGAAGCAGAACAAGTTAAAGAGAAGATGGGCGTTTTACCTTCACAAATTGTTGATTTCAAAGCTCTTTGTGGTGATAAATCGGATAATATTCCTGGTGTCAAGGGAATTGGGGAAAAAACAGCAGTGCAGCTGCTGAATACCTATGGTTCACTTGAGAATGTTTATGCTGCGTTAGATGAAATTAAAGGCGCAACTCAGAAAAAACTTGCAGTCGGTAAAGAAGATGCCGAGAAGTCTCGCTATTTGGCAACCATCGTTTTAGATGTTCCTATAGAATTTAATTTAGAAGATTGCAAATTAAAAGGGTTTGATACAAGCGTCTTATCACCAATTTTAGAAAAATTAGAATTTAAGTCTTTTTTAGGCAGGATCAACGACCTTCAGCAACGTTTTGGTGGGAAAATTGAAGAAAATCAAGAAACCAAAACAGACGCAAATAATCCCAACTCTAATAACTTAGAATTCAGCGCTGATGAAGATAATGATTTGTGGTTTTTCAGTGCCAGTGATACAGCCGCAGTTCCACAACAATCTACTTCTCCAATTACACCACGCATCATTAATACCGAAGCCAAACTCAGTGAGTTAGTGAAACTTTTGCAAAAATTTACTAACCCAGAAACACCCGTTGCTTGGGACACTGAAACCACCGCATTAGAACCAAGAGATGCTGATTTAGTAGGAATTGGTTGCTGTTGGGGAACGCAACCAGATGAAGTAGCCTATATTCCTGTGGGGCACAAAACTGGAGAAAATTTGCATAAAGATTTGGTGTTAGAAGCATTACGCCCAATTCTTGAAAGTGCCGATTACCCCAAAGCTTTACAAAATGCCAAATTTGACCGCTTAGTTCTCAGGTGTCAAGGAATTAACTTGGCAGGAGTAGTGTTTGATCCCATGCTGGCAAGTTACATTCTAAATCCAGATTCAAGCCATAATTTGATGGATTTGTCGCAGCGATATTTAGGATTGACGGCCAAAAGTTACTTAGATTTAGTTCCTAAAGGCAAAACCATCGCTGATATAGATATTCCCGCCGTAGCTGACTACTGTGGGATGGATGCTTATTCTACCTTTGGTTTAGTGGCAAAATTGCGTGAGGATCTGGAGAAAGTTCCGTCTTTGTCTAAGCTATTAGCAGAAGTGGAACAGCCACTAGAAGCAGTTTTAGCCGAAATGGAATACACAGGTGTTCGCATTAATTCAGCTTATTTACAAGAACTTTCGCAGCATTTAGAAACAGAGTTAGCCAGGTTAAAAGAGGAAGCAACTGAAATAGCTGGAGAAAATTTTAACCTAGGTTCTCCTAAGCAATTGAGCCAAATATTGTTTGAAAAATTGGGGTTAAGTACTAGACATTCTCGTAAAATTCAAACAGGATTCTCTACAGATGCAGCAACTCTGGAAAGACTTCAAGAAGATGATAACACTGGGTTTGTTGAGGCGATAATTGAGTATCGCACCCTATCTAAATTAAAGTCTACTTATGTTGATGCATTACCTGCATTGGTGCGTCCAGATACCCAGCGAGTGCATACTGATTTTAATCAAGCAGCAACATCAACGGGTAGGTTATCTTCTTCTAATCCGAATTTGCAAAATATCCCCATTCGTACAGCTTTTAGTCGCCAAATTCGGAAGGCATTTTTGCCTGAAGCTGGTTGGTTAATGGTGGCTGCTGATTACTCACAAATTGAATTACGAATTTTGGCTCATTTGAGTCAAGAGCCGATATTAGTGCAAGCATATCAGCAAAATGAAGATGTTCATACTGTTACCGCGCGATTAGTGTTTGAAAAAGAAAATATCACCTCCGAAGAACGAGGGATGGCAAAAACTATCAATTTTGGCGTGATTTATGGAATGGGTTCTCTCAGGTTTTCGCGCTCAACTGGGATAGATAAAAACATTGCCAACGAGTTCATTAAGCGGTTTAATGAACGATATCCGAAAGTTTTTGCATATTTGGAGCGAGTGAAAAAAGAAGCGATCGCTCTTGGTTATGTAGAAACTATTTTCGGTCGTCGTCGTTATTTTGACTTTACTAATAACAGTTTACGCAAATTAAAAGACAGTAACCCAGAAGATATCGATCTGAGTAAATTGAAGAATTTGGGTGCTTTCGATGCGGGTTTATTACGCTCTGCAGCTAATGCACCAATTCAAGGTTCTAACGCTGATATTATCAAAATTGCAATGGTGAGATTGCACGAGGTTTTGAAGAAATATCAGGCGCGTTTGTTGTTGCAAGTTCACGATGAATTAGTGTTTGAAATTCCCCCTAATGAGTGGGAAGAATTACAACTACAAATTAAGTCAGTGATGGAAAATGCAGTGCAGTTGAGTGTACCGTTACTAGTAGATGCACGTGTCGGTGAAAATTGGATGGAGACCAAATAAGTTTAACTGGGGGATTGGAAGAATTACATTAGTATGGGTGTACATTTGTCTTAGTAATTACAACAGCCCTACTCTATATCAATTTTATACCATTATTACCCCAGAAGGAATTTTAATATGTATCGTCGTTGGCTCCTATCTGCTTTAGCAATTTTGTTGAGTATAGTTTTAGTTGCTTGCACCACTGTAACTACTCAGCAACCACAAACCCAAGTGGAAAATACCACTGAGGCGACTAACACGAACTCTCAGCAATTACCAAAAGGATCGGTAAAAAGAGTAGTTGCTCTTTCTTCTCTTTCTGCTGATATTATCTCTCGACTCGAGTCAACAAAAGTTGTTGGAATTACTGGGAGTAGATTATTTAAGAATGACTCCAGATTCAAGGATATTCCCCGCGTTAGTGAAGGACAAAGTCCGCCAAATTTAGAGAAAGTGGTAGCACTCAAACCAGATTTAGTTATTGGTGCTGAAGGTTTTTCTAACATTCCAATTCAAAAACTTCAGCAGCTAGGAATTGCGACTTTGCTCACTAAGGTGAATAACTGGGAATCGCTAGAAGAACTTACTAAAAAACTGGCTGGGTTAATTAATGCCGATCCTCAGCCTTTGTTAAACCGTTATAAAACTTTTTTGCCAGATAAGCCAACTCAGAGTCCTTCTACTCTAGCACTGGTCAGTCGTCAACCAATTTTAGCGCCAAACAAAAATAGTTGGGCAGGGGATTTGCTGGCGAAGTTTCAGGCGAAAAATATAGCAGCAGATTTACAAGGTAAAAGTCCAGTTGGTGGCTATGTAACGCTTTCGGCTGAGAAAGTTTTAGAAGCAAATCCAGAAGTGATAATTTTGGTTAATCCTCCACAAGGAAATTCGGAAGCAGCGCTTTTAGATTCGTTGAAAAAAGAAGCTTTTTGGCAGCAACTACAAGCAACTAAAAATAACCGAGTCTATGTGTTTGATTATTTTGGTTTGGTGAATCCAGGTAGTATAGATGCAATAGAAAAGGCTTGTCAGCAGCTTAAGCAAGCGTTATTTGCACCACAGGGTACTTAGCTCGATACTGGGAGAACAGTCAATCAAGGATGCATTTATCGGAGGTAATTTTAGATAAAACCCCGATCAAACAGGCTTTTCAGTATGTTGTCAAAAATAAAATCTCAGTGCTATATTAAGGAGTATTATTTATAGATACCAGTATTTCAAAATGCAGATTGCGAAACTTCTCAAAAACTTTTTGCGATGGATTCGTTTGTTATTGATAAGTAGACTTGATAGACCTTCAGACAACTTAGTGGTTACAGCACTTGCGTCTATTATGAGGTACACTAGATTAAAAGATAAATATTTTTAAATGAAGTCCTACTCTATCGATCTTCGAGAAAAAATAGTTGCAGCACATCTTCAGAAAAACATCTCAATCAGGAAAGTAGCTAACATTTTTTCCGTTTCAAAGAGTTTAGTGCAAAAGCTTGTAAAACAACAAAAACTTGAAGGTAATTTACAATCCAAGCCACGAGGAAAGCCACAATTTAGCCATTTAACAAATGCTGATATAGAGTTGAGAGAATTAGTTGAATCACATCCAGATGCAACATTGATAGAGTTATGTGAATTATTTGCAGACAAGACTGGAAATTCGGTAGGTCAAAGTGCAATGTGCCGTGCGTTACAGAAATTAGGATGAAATCGGAAAAAAAAACAAAGCGGAGCACCCAAGCGGGGACAGAGAGAGTCCTAAATTTAAGATTAGATTATTGGGAAAAGGTCAAACATATAGAGCCAGAAAACTTAGTATTTTTGGATGAAACTGGTGTCCTACTTGGGTTAACGAGGACTCATGCCCGTTCACAAATGGGAACGAGAGCTTACTCTCTTAACCCCTTCTATAGAGGCTCAAAAGTTACAGTAATTGGAGCAATTAGTATTAAAAAAGTAGTTGCATTAATGACAATGAATGGTTCAATGGATGGCATTGCATTTGAATTATTTATTGAGAAGTTTTTAGTGCCACATTTATGGTCAGGAGCAGTAGTAGTAATGGATAATTTATCCGCACATAAATTAGATTCAATTGTGCCAATGATTGAAGCTGTAGGTGCGAAAGTTATTTGTTTATCCTCATACTCCCCCGATTTTAATCCAATTGAATTATGGTGGTCACAACTTAAATCTTTTTTACGCAGTTTTGCTCCAACTACAACAGAAATGGTTGATAGATTAATCTCAGTTGCACTCCAATTAATAAATCCTCAACATTTAAGAAACTGGTTTGCTAGTTGCTGCTACTGTACCTCATAACAGCCGTAGATGCTGTATTATAATTAGTCTAATACCGCTCATTTTTAACTGGCATTTAAATTGGTCAAGCAAAATTATTTTTGAGTTTGACCTATTCAATAAAATTACCACATTATATTTTTATATCACACCTTTATTACTATTTATCAATAGCTTTTTGTTCAAAGAAGACTTGCTAAAATTTTTTAGTATTCTAGTAACAGGATTTTTTGGTTGTTTCATTCTTTTTGTGTTTATCGTACAATTCGCTCTAGGTAATCATATTAATCTTGTTGAGCGAGTAGAATGTCCAAATGATAAAAATTTTAGTGTTTATGAGAACTTTGAACCGAGTTTCATCACTTCTGATGACGCTATTTGCCGATTTGAGTTACAACAAGAGAGAATTTTTATAGGAGTTATCAAAAACAGCAGGAAAGTTGGAAAAAAGGAGTGTCAAGTTAATACTAGAGAACCTAGTTTTCCAAACCGTCTTAATAAATGCGTGTACTCGATAGATAGTAAGACAACATGAATTTGACAATTACTATGATTACTTCAACATTCAAATTAATTTGAAACTGCTGCAAAGCATCTTTATTGTTATTTTGTATTAAAAAATCATTAATAAATTCGTGTTTTAAAGCATTCTTTGTACTCAATATTATTACTCAACAACACTTTCTATTAGAAAGCAGTTAAAGAAAGGCGCTTTAGCTTTTGCATCTACTAAACTAGCTATTTACAGTGTTGTTGAAGAAGAGATATAGCTAATTCAAAACTATTAGGTTGAGTTTGCACTGCATAAGCTTCTTTTTCTAAATCTTGTCGTTTGACATCGGTATAGCGCCTAAAAAATGGTCGAGCATAATTGCTTGGTTGAATGTCTAAACCTAAAGTTTTTATTTTTCCTTTTCCGGCACATACCTGGGCTGCATGAACAGTTTCATGGATTAGTGTTTGAATTCCAATATGTAATTCAAACACTACGGGATTAATCCAGATTTTTTTGTCAGTTTCTCTTAGTAAACCATAGGCTCCTCGCTTTAGTGGTAGTGCAATGATTACCTGAAATCCTTTATTTTCTAATTTATTTTTTAAATCTAAAAATTTTGTTTCTTGATTGGGTATTTGAGAAAGTAACAATAAGGAATTTAATATAAAAACTTTGCTCATTTACTTTTTTGATGACACCAATTCAATTAGTGATTGCAACACGTTCTTGGCTAAAAACGCCATGAATCGCGTCTCTACAAATAGTTGATTTGTTGCATTATTTTTTCAAATTGGTATTACTTGAAAATATTTGTATTCAATTACAATGGCAAAAATATTAACTGTGGTTTTAACTAAGGTAGCTACTTCTAAATCGACATTAGTGTAGCTATCCAAAGGCGATTCCCAGCCATAGACTGGGAATAAGGGAGACTGCAAACAAGGTAACTGACTGTGCTTTTAATCTTTTGCAGAACTAATTGGTTTTTGACCAAAAGGGACATTCTTTTTACCTTCAGAAGAAGCACCCCCAAGGCTGCGGAAATACAGTCCTCCAATGGTGAGTAAAAATCCCACGTATCCCACTGCTTGCACAAGATAGAGGTTGTCTCTATAGCCAAATAAAGATTTGAGAATAATCCCAGGAAACTGTTCGTCAGGTAAGATTGTGGAAGTATTGGAAACCATAGGCCCCAAAATACAGGAGTGGACTTTTGTAAAACGTTCGTAATAGAAACAAAGGTTTTCTGTGGCACGACTGCTAAGGGCAAGGTTAGCTACTGCTTCGTCAAAGTGTTTCAAGGCTGAAACTACCAACCCAGCGACAATCAACACTAATAAAACGCCCATTACCTGGAAAAACTGGCGGATGTTAATTTTGACACCCCATTTAAATAGCAGCACTCCAATGGCAGATGCCGCTACTAAACCAGCAATAGCGCCCAAGGCTGGCATTAATCCCTGTTGAAAATTAGCTGCAACGAAGAGAACAGTTTCAAACCCTTCGCGGACAACGGCAATTAAAATTAAAGTAAAAACACCCCAGCCAGCATTTGAGTTTTGTGTCAGTGCTTCTGTTACTGCTCCCTCAACTGTAGCTTTCATGAATTTGGCTTGTTTAGTCATCCAGATTAGCATCCAACTGAGCATTGCGATCGCTAATACACTAAATACACCTTCTAGCGCTGGTTCAACTACGGTGGTGTATTGAGGATTCGCGGCTCCCAGTACTTGAATTATCCAACTGAATAACACGCCTATTAAGGCACTGACGACAATGCCAACGCCGACACCAGCATATACCCATGAATTGAGTCGGGATTGTTTAGCTTTTTTCAGCAAAGCTAGCACAATGCCAACAACAAGGGCAGCTTCCACTCCTTCTCGAAGTGTTATTACAAAAGTAGGTAGAGCAGTACTAAAATTCATCTTTTGTCCTTTGTCTTTTGTCCTTTGTCATTAGTCCTTTGTCTTTTGTCATCTGTCCTTTGTCCTTTGAATTTCTTTTTGACTAATGACTAATGACTAAGGACTAATGACTAATGACTATTAACCAAAATCGCGTAGCATCTTTTTCAGTTCGAGATTATGCATCTCTTCTTGTCCAATCATACCGCGAGCGAATTCTTCAAGGTAAATGCTGGCATTGGTGACGGTTTCGAGCAATTTTTTATACAGATCCAATGCCTTTTTTTCATGGGATAAACTTTCTTCCAAGATATCCTTGACTTTATGCTGGTAGGTTTCTTCCATTGGGGCGATTTTCAGGGAGGGATGCCCATCTAAACCGGTGAGAATTTCTCCCACTTGTTCGGCATGAAGTAAAGATTCACTTGCCTGTGCTTTGAAAAAAGCCACAATTGGAATACGGTTAGGGCCAGTTACCATCAAAGAATAATGTGTGTAGCGCACTACTCCTGCTAGTTCAAATTCCATGATGGCGTTCAGCAGGTCAATAGTCTTTTTATGGTCAAGTTCTTGCATCAGTTGTTAGTTAAAGTAACGAAGGGAGTGTAATTAGTTAGGAGTGAGGAGTTGGAAGCTAAGAGTTAGTATTTTGGGATTCATAACTCATAATTCATAACTCCTAACTCCTACTAGTTTAAACTCTTTAACCTATACTTCCCATTAAATTAAAGTGTTATCGCTGTGCTTGGGTATTGGATTTGTCAACCACTTTTTGAGAGTTTTCCTCAATGGTTTTCACTAGCTTGGTAACATCATTAGGAATTTTTACTGCTTTTGCTGGTGGGATGGCGGCGGGCCAAACTTTTATTAGTTCAGCAAAACTAGTGTCGATCGCTTTGTGTGCTTCGGGATCTGCTTGAGCTACTTGACTAGAAATTCCTTTGTATAATTCATTGGCGTAAAAGACAAAACCACGGGAGTCTTGATACTCAATTGGCGCGGTTACTTTACCATTTGCGATCGCCGCGCCATATTCGGAGTTGGCTGAATCTAATAGTTCGTTAATTACCTGTAGTGTAAATCCTGGTTTTGAGCGTTGAGCTTCTGGCAAAGCTGCGATCGCTCCATCAACTGCTTGCATTGAAGAAGTAAAATTAGTCTTAACTTTGCTATCCTTCGGACTAGATTTCACTAAATCTTGCAAACTTACTAAAGTTGTCTTAAATTCTTTGACTTTACGTTCATTAAGTTGATCTTCCACATCAACGTAAATCTCTTCTACTGGATGACCAATATGAGGTTCTGCCTGTTTCGGCTGATTTTGATCTAGCAGTTCTTTGGCTACCAAAAGATGCCCTTTCATTAAGCCTAATTTAGACATATAATCAACATCTTTTGCCTCACCTGTGAGTACCACTTCCTGAACGCCAACCTGGTCTTTAATTTGGTCGAACTGTTCTTGAGTAATTATTTTTTTAGTAACTAAATCTTCTGGTTTTCCATAAGGACGACCTGCCTGGATTTTGTTAGATAAAGCTGGAACACCAAGTTTGGCTTCAAACTTATCTAATTCTGACAAGATAGCACTATTAATGTTAATTTTTTCCTTGCTACTGTGACCACTATGACTGTTATTACTTACTGCCTCTGTAGCTGGAGTGCTAGCAACTGGTGCTGATGGATTTTCTGCGGTTGGGGTATTACTACAGGAACTCAAGGTAACTATTACCGCTGCTGCTGCTGCTAAACATATATAACGAAGTTTTATCATTTTTGCTCCTCACACTAATTAAAAGGTATTAATTGAAACATTTCAAACTATTATCTAGAAAGTAGTTTGTTTGACAGATTGTCATAGATTTTACTGTTGCATATAATGAGATTTTTTATCAACTACTTACGGAAACTTTAATAAATTAATTACAAATTACTAATAATATTGTCAGGAATGTTTAACATTATTTTGAGAGTTACTTTCAGCAAGTACTTCAAATTGACCCATGCAACCGTTTTCTGCGATCGCATCTTGATGGGGATGGAACATATACTTACCTGGATAACGAAAAGCAAATTCTAAGATGTGCCTTTCTGCGACACCCATCGTAATCACATCTGCTTTCTCGCTAGGAGTCATAGTCATGCCATAGCGATAGACATCAAAGAAGTTGGCGTGGAGATGAAACGTCACAGCTGGATCGTATTCAATGATGTTGAGGACATACAGCCGAATCAACTGATCTTTGTAAATGCCAATGGGATGATGCATGTAATAGTGGGGCAGACCGTTGAAGGCGTAATAATCGTTATGGCTATCATCATTCACGTCATACCCACCCATCACTAGTACGATTTCATCAGCTGGGGGACGGGGAGTCGGTGGATCGATGATAAACATTCCGTACAACCCCTTGGCAATGTGACGGGTCACTGGTTCAATATGGCAGTGGTATAAATGAACGCCATAAGGTTCAGCATCAAATTCGTAGATTGTGGCATTACCATTGCTGATTGGGCGAACACCATCCATTTCCGCTGGATGAACGCCATGAAAATGCAAAGAGTGAGAATGTCCCGCGTTGTTGAGAAATAGTACCCGGATGCGATCGCCCTGTTTTGCCCGTAGCGTTGGCCCTGGTATGCGACCGTTTAAATCCCAGATGTTGTAAGAGACAGCACTATTGAGTTTTATGATGGAAGAACCAGCAGTTAACTGAAATTCCCGGATAGTCCGCCCATTTTCTTGCTTTACCGTCCCATAATCAAAATCTCTCAACATCTTCATTGGGTTAGTAACATCGTCTGGTGCTGACCTATCGAATGGTGGCACTTTAACGATTGACTTACTTGGTAGATTTAGCATCTGCCAAAGTCCAGCTGCACCAGTTATTCCAGCACCGGCTAGTCCCAGCTGCAATAATTGACGGCGGCTCCAAGGTTTTCCGTTACCTAGAGCGAAGTTGTTGGGCATGACATTTAGTTACAGTTAGCGCCAAAAAAGAATTGCAAAAGATTTGCAATTGCTTTTAGATATTAGAGGAATTAATAATCATTGTCAATAATTTTTCAGTGCTTCTAAATTGCCAGTTAAGTTGTTGAATCTAGATCGAACTCTAAAAACTATCGCAATATTTTCGTGATTTTAACTGTAGTTATACGCTTAGTTATGTATAAATAACCTTCACACAAAACTAGCTGTTTCATACATATTCCTGATATACTTATTGCTTCAGCAATACTTACAGTATAAACAATGAGTATAATAACACCTTGAATATGGACACAAGCAAAAAACTATTGCTAATCTCTAGTGTATTGAATTGGTTTAGAGATAACATAAGTTACCTTTATTCAAGGATTTTTGAATGCTTGGCAACGTAAGAACTTTTAATTTTTAATTTTTATCTGTTACCTTCGTGTTAGCAGCGCTGAAAATGCCGTCACTCAAAATCATGTGTCATTCTTTTGTTATTTGTATGGACTTTATGTGTAGATTTCTGCATCGCGATCGGCCGATGTCAAAGGATAGTATAGTATTCACTAAAGTCGAATTACACAATACATTTGATACACACTTGTCAAATACAAAGTTGATGGTATATCTTTTTGCAATCAAGCGGCGTTATGCCTTTTGATTGATGAACTACCGAAATTTATTATTAGGAGGTCAAAAATGACTAATTTTTCTCATATTTCACTATTGCAGAAGACCGCAGGTATTACCTTATCCAAACCTGTGCAGGTAACACTTTATATGATGCTATCTTCTTTAGTTATCTGGACTGTTTTGTTCTCCACCTATCCTGCAGTTCATAACACAGCACACTCAGCGCGTCACCACACATTAGGCGTTGCATGTCACTAAATTATCATAATCCCAAGATTTTTAGGTGCATGAAGCTTTGCGACATCACATAACAAAGTTACGACGCTAAAATAGTGCAAATTTCGCGCCAGTTTTTTGCTGGGAAATAACTTTTAGGTTTTGTAGAGATGCTTTGTTTATCATCTCTACATCACCTTAACTTGATACCAATTCTGTATGAAGATGCACAGAATATTAAACGAACCGCCCTTCGAGTTCACCAGTCGCTTACGGCGAGAAACCCGCCTACAGCGCTGGTTCACCAAGTACGCCTTCGCGTAGCGTCTCGTTAGAGAAGAACGCCAAGAATAGAGAGTTACTCATTTAGTGCAGCTTCACATTAAATTGGTATAAGATAATGTCTGATTTCTGACTAATTCTTTAACTGGAATTTTTTTACTTAGTAATAATAATCTGGAGTAACTTTCATCCACTGCTATGAAAGTTTAACTTGCAGAAATTACATGAGCTTCACATTTACCGTAGGTTCGTATGAAAAAATATCGAATTTTTGGAGTTATCAGCACTGTTTGCATTGTTTTGTCAGTTCTTTATTCCTTTGTGGGAAGTTCCCAAATTCCTACATCTAGAGTGCTACTTTCCACCAACCCACCTTTAGAACGTATTCTTCCCTTTGAAGCAGAGGCAGAAAAACCGCAATCTCCTGTTACTTTGACTTTACAAGCTGTTGATGCTGCGGGTAAATCTTTAACAAATGCCAAAATTAATTTACAAATTCTGACACCGCCGCGTAATCCTTGGTTAACAACAGATTTTCCCATTGTTGAGGGGACAAAATTGTTGCAAATGAATGCCAATGCACCTGATGGTAAGCTAGAAATACAGCAGATGTTACCCATTCGTGGTAATTACCAACTATTAGTTAAAGTGTCACCCTTGGTAGCAAACACTTTTACTGCTTATGAACAAACTTTAAATCTCAATGTTCACGAAAACCCAATCAAATATAAATATTTTGTTGTAATCGCAGCTATTTTACTGTCACTTGGATTGTTGGGTGGTTGGGTTATCGGTGGACAAGAAGAACTACAACAAGGAGAAATCGCACCACAGTCAGTCCGCCTTTTATTAAGTGCATTAACTGTAGTGGCTATAGTAACCCTATTAGTTATCAATATTAGTGCAGAAGTTGCAGAAGCTCATGGCAGCGAACATCACTCAACTAGTACTGAAACCATCGCACCATCATCTCAAAAATCTCAGGGATTAGAAATTAACCTTGGCGGAGATAAAAACGCAACTGTCGGAAAACTTGCGAATTTAGCGTTACAGGTGAAAGATACCGCAACCGGACAGCCTATTACAGATGTAGCTTTGCAAGTAAAAGCGATCGCTACAGAACACAATTTAACAGTCTTTGACTACAAAGGTATTCCCGACGAACAAGGGAAGTTAACATGGCTTGAACAGTTTTTTGATGGTTCACCCCACAAAATCGAGGTGGAAGCCACTCCTCTACCAGGATCTAGCCGTCAATTTACACCAGTGAAGGTAGCGCAGGAAGTTGAAGTTGAAGCGATCGCACCACCAATTTATATCCGATTAATTGGTTTATTCTACTTTACAGCCTTTGTCGGCATTGGTATGGCGATTGGATTGCTAATACAACATCGACGAAAACCACAAGCAAGAACAAATTAGTAATATCAGAGTTTTACTAAAGATTCCTGCTAATACAAAGATGTAGATTAATCAATTAAAATAGTTGTGGTTGAACCACAACTATTTTTTTATTAATGGGTTTTATAAACTATAAAAAGGTAGTGTCATGGGATAAAATAAGCTCTTTTAACAGCTTTCAAGGTAAAATTTATGTTCAAGCTTGGGATTTTCAATAAATTGGTATATTTATTAAGTAGAATTTTATTATTTACAAGCTCATAAAATTAATATTTACCGAGAAATTAAGAAAGTAATGCTGACACAAATTGGGTTTGAAACAATTCTGGAACGTGCTTTGATGGGATACGACTTATCTCCCGAAGAGGGAGTGGTATTGTTACAACAAACAGAGCCAGAGGCGATCGCAGCAATACGTACTACATCCGATACACTTCGCCACACACAAGCAGGCGATACTGTCACCTATATAATTAACCGTAATATTAACTTTACTAATATTTGTGAGCAGCACTGTAGTTTTTGTGCATTCCGTCGAGATGATGGTGATGCCGATGCATACTGGTTAGATTCGGCGCAAATTTTGGAAAAAGCCACAGATGCAGTACAACGGGGTGCGACAGAAATCTGTATGCAGGGGGGGTTAAATCCACAAGCACTGATAAATGGTAAATCTTTGCCCTATTATCTCAAAGTCGTAAAAACGATTAAACAGGAATTTCCCCACATACATCTCCATGCTTTCTCTCCCCAAGAAGTGCAATTTATCGCCAGACTTGACGGACTTGAATATGCTGAGGTGATTACTGCTTTGCGCGATGCTGGTGTTGGCTCAATGCCGGGAACAGCAGCGGAAGTGTTGGACGATGAAGTAAGGCGGATATTGTGTCCAGAGAAGATTGACACAGCCACTTGGCTAGAAATTGTCAGTACCGCTCACAAATTAGGCTTGCATACCACCAGCACCATGTTATCTGGGCATATTGAAACCCACGAACAGCAAATCGGGCATTTAGAAAAATTGCGATCGCTCCAACAAACCGCCATCGATCGGGGATATCCAGCCAGGATCACAGAGTTTATTTTATTACCATTCGTGGGACAAGAAGCGCCCAAATCCTTACGTCGCCGTGTCGGACGCGATCAACCAGTTTTAAGTGATGCACTGCTGCTAGGGGCTGTAGCGCGGATTTACTTAGGTAATTGGATTCCCAACCACCAGCAGAGTTGGGTAAAACTGGGGCTTGCAGGTGCGACAGAATCCTTAGCTTGGGGTTGCAACGATATCGGCGGCACATTGATGGAGGAACATATTACCACAATGGCAGGTGCTTTAGGCGGTACGTGTATGGAAGTGGAAACCTTGGAAACTGCGATCGCTTCTTTAGAAAGACCTTACCAACAACGAGATACTCTTTATCAAAAAGTTATTAGTCGTTAATCATTGGGCACAACAGGCAGAGGGTAAGACTTACTGCTCCCCTGCTCTCCTGCTCCCCTGCTCTCCTGCTCCCCTGCTCTCCTGCTCCCCTGCTCCCCTGCTCCCCTGCTCCCCTGCTCCCCTGCTCCCCCACTCCCCATTCACTCAATTGATCCCCAAGTTACCAATCCAAGATAGGATGGACGTTGATTTACGTATTCTTTTACTTAATGCATATGAAGCGCTATTGGTCGCGTTTGCTTGCGCTGGTTTTGGTTGTAGCTATCGGCTTAATGGGTTGTTCTGGCAGTCCAGATAGTTTGACTGGGGATTATCGTCAAGACACCTTAGCTGTGGTCAATATTATGAGACAAGCTCTGGATCTTTCACAAGATTCACCAGACAAGGCAGCAATTCAAGCAGAAGCGCGTCAAAAAATTAATGACTTTTCAGCTCGCTACCAGCGGGTTAACTCTGTTTCTGGTCTTGGCTCGTTTACAACCATACGAACAGCCCTCAATTCTCTGGCTGGACATTACAGTTCTTACCCAAATCGTCCCGTACCCGAAAAACTCAAAAATCGTCTAGAGAAAGAGTTGCAGCAGGTAGAGACGGCGTTGAAACGTGGCGGTTAGCTATTAACTATTGCTTACTCCATCATCAATAGTCAGGTGTCAAAAGTTTTGACTCCTGACTATTTTGTTTGTCAAGGCAGAAGGCAGTGTTTCGACTCCCTTCTCTACGAGAGGCTGCGCCAACGACTACGCTCAGGGCAAGCCGCTCAACAACCAGGCAGGAGGCAGAAACTCTTTATATCTGATGCGTAAGTCCTGCATTTTATAGCTCATTTACTTGAGAACTGCTGTAACAATGCAAGTCGATGCATTCACAATGCAAGCCGATGCATTCACATTGAGGGTGAAGTTTTAATATCTACTTCATGCACTGGAAACCGCCATACAAGAATACGGCAACAGAAATAGACCTTTGAGAGTCTTAAAAAATAGGTTTTAAAACCCTTAGTATTTAACTATATAATTCGATACACGTTGCTCAGAATTATTTAAATTGGGATCGATGATTATCGCAAATTAAAGGCTTTAAGACCGAACGTCAACACGTAGCTCAAAGTTAGAGCCACTCTGTCTTTGCTCAGTTACCCTGTGGTAAACAAGTTACAGTCGGAATTTAAATCCCTGTCTGAAACTCTTTTGAATTTGTTCATCTACTGGTAGGTATGTCTAACTGTCCCTTGAAGGTTGCAAGATCGATATTATTTTGGCGGCGCTTATTCGCTGTTGTTTTTACTAGTAGTTTGTTGCTCCCCAACTTGGGAAGCGAGCCAGCAAAGGCGCAAGTAACTGAGTATTGTCAGTTATCATCAGCTGCGGCGCAAGAAAAAGAAAGCTTACGTTTGTCAGCGCTTAAAGGCAAACAAGATGCTCAAACGCGCTACCAAAGCATAATACAAGAACAGGCGCAGAAATTAAAGCAATGTCGCTCTCGAACTTGGCCGCAAACCCAAGCGCTTTGGTTACGCTTATATCCCTGTGACATTCAGCCAGGAATAATCGATCGGGTTATGGATCGGATTGTTAATGGCGGCTATAACCAAGTTTATATAGAAGTATTTTACGATGGGCAGGTACTATTACCAGCAAAAGCTAACCCGACGGTTTGGCCTGCTGTGATTCGTACTCCAGGGGCAGAAAACATTGATATACTCGCCACGGCAATTAAAAAAGGTCGGCAACGTGGTTTGAAGGTCTATGCTTGGATGTTTACCACAAATTTCGGCTATACTTACGCCCAGCGCCCAGATAGAGAAAGTGCGATCGCTCGTAATGGCAAAGGTCAAACAAGTTTATATGTGGTAGATAATGGCTCTCAACTATTTATCGACCCTTACAACCTACAAGCAAAACGCGACTACTACCAATTGGTACAAGAAGTTTTGCGCCGTCGCCCAGATGGCTTGCTATTGGATTACGTGCGTTATCCCCGCCAAGCTGGAAGTGATTCCATCGCCACCAAAGTTTCAGATTTATGGCTATTTAGCCCTGCAACCCAAGAAGCTTTATTTAAACGGGCACAAAATTATAAAGCGCTGGACTTAATTCGTCGCTTTTTGAGTAAGGGATTTGTCACTGGGGCAGATGTAGCGGAAGTTGATAAACTTTATCCCCAGGAAGGAGAACCTCTTTGGCAAGGACGCACTCTCCCACTAGCGCAAAAGTCAATCCTGCCTGCAACCGATAGACAACCAATTTTACAATGGGAGTTGTGGCAGCTTGCCGTTGCCCATGCTATGCAAGGAATTCTAGATTTTGTCACCATCGCTAGTTACCCAGCAAAACAGCAAGGTGTTTCCACAGGAGTGGTGTTTTTTCCTGATGGCAACCAAACTGTAGGACAAGGGTATGATTCTCGTTTGCAACCTTGGGATCGGTTCCCCAATACATTAGAGTGGCATCCTATGGCTTATGGAAATTGCGGTAATGTCAGTTGTATCGTGTCGCAAGTGCAACGGGTTTTGAGTATGGCAAAACCGGGTACGCAGATAATCCCGGCTTTAGCCGGTCAGTGGGGAAAATCTGTTAGTAATCGTCCATCCCTAGAAGTGCAAATGCAAGCACTCCGCAAATTTGCCCCCCAACTGAAGGGAGTTAGCCACTTTGCCTATTCTTGGCAATATCCTCAGAATGATAGCGATCGCAAATTCTGTCGAGTTAAGTAGACTGCCTACAGAATTAGTGGAAAGGGATTGAATTTCCCTTTCAACTTATAGAATCACACACTTTACAAATTCATCCCAAATATAGTTAACACAGTCATAACTACAGCTTAAGTATAGTGTGTAGCGAGTCGTTGGAATGCCGACGGTGCTGGACTATCTGCGAGGTGCTGGCGTATCACCTCTGCACACGCACCTGGGCTTAACAAAGAGGTATCCACTTCAAGGTCATAGATGCCAGGGATGTGGACTTCACGTTGCCATAACTGAACCGGATGTGGTATCGGGGAGTCAGATGTACTTCCCACGTTCCACCCCGTGTTTTGTCGTCGTTCCATAACGATCTCGATGGGGCAGTAAACACCTACGAACAAAACCGGCAATCCTTTCAAACGTCGGGCACTATCAGCCAGAATGCCCCGCTCTATTGCGTAGGCGTCATGGTGTCCGACATCAACCACGACATTCAGACCCAAACGGCTGTGGGCAGCGATAGACTCATACATAGCGCTGTACAGAATGGGAACAAGGGCTTCGATGTCCTGGCGTTCTCCCCCTGGTCGTAAACCGATCCCAGGCAAGTATCGTGCGGGAGTCATTTGCATAAATCTATCAACACCCAAATTCATCCACAGACCATCAAATGTCTCCTGAATCACTGCGACAATGCTCGACTTCCCCGATCGCGGGACACCATTCAGGATGATAATCTGTCCAAGCTCCTGTGTCTGCCCCATGATTCCTCCTTGCATCCTTAATACATATAGTTAGCAGTTCCACGTTAGGGCTAAAACGTTGAATAGGCAATAATTCAGGAGTCAGAATTCAGAATTCAGAATCAAGACGCTGCGTGTAGATCATCCCCAAAATGACTTTATTACCAAAGTTTCGGTAGGTTCAGTTCACGATTGAGTCCCCACTTTTCAACTCAATTTAAAGCCAAGTCCTGTGGTGTATTACAGTTAAACAGCATTTCTGGTTCTGCTAATGGCAAAACTTCTACCGGATATTGCCGAAGCCACTGCTGAAACGATCGCCCGCCTTGGTTGATAAACTCTAGGAGTTGTGGCAGACAGCGACGGCGATAGAAACCACACAGAGGTTCCCAGCCTTTGGGATGACAAGCTAAAGCTGCGATCGCATTATCCCCTACACTATTAAGTCTACTTGCCCAATCTTGCAACACCTCAACCCGCAATCTTGGTAAATCGCAAGCTAGCAGCAGCACCCATTCTGTTTTGACTTCAGCTAGCCCTTGAGCAAATCCAACTAGAGGCCCGTGGGCTAGAGTTTCTTCAGATAAAGGCACTTCCCGAATAAACTTACAACCAGCCAAAAGTAAATCTTGATAGCGTTCTGGCCAGGGAGTTACTACATAAACAGTATCAGCACAGCCTCTAGCAATCCCACAAACTCGCTGCAACAACGGCGCTCCTTGAATGGGAATCAAGGCTTTATCTTGACCCATGCGAGAACTTTTACCGCCAGCTAACACAATCGCTGTTAATTTGCTACATGAGTTAATGGTCATTCGTCAAAAAAATAGAGGGTAAAAAACGAGTCAAACTAAATTAACCCCTGACGCTGAAAGTAGAATAAATTTATCTTCTACTTAAACCCCATCATGCCTATCCAAGAACTCGAACAACAGCTCCTTCAGCTTTCCCCCAACGATAAACTGTACATCATCCAACTCCTTGCTCAAAGCCTGACCACACACAACAACACCCACCCAGATCAACCAAGCAAACTCTCAGAGTTTTTCCGTCAATCCCCCTTGGCTGAACTTAACGAAGAACTTGACCTGAGTCGAGATCGCACCCTTCCCCGCGATGCCTTCACCCCATCACCTACCTCCTTGATACCTGCGTGATTTCCGAACTTGTTGCCAAACAACCACATCAACAAGTTTTAGATTGGCTAGATGCCCAAGTACCAGAAAACACTTTACCTCAGCGTCATTACAATTGGCGAAATCGCTAAAGGCATCAGCAAAATTACTGCATCTAAGCGGAAAGAATCTCTAACAACTTGGCTGAATGAAACCCTACCCAATCGCTTTCAACAAAGAATCTTAAGTATAGATGTCTCAACAATGGTGTTGTGGGGAAATTTAGTTGGGCAACTAGAATAGAATGGGCGACCTCTACCTCTCATGGATTCTCTTATTGCAGCAATCGCAATTCATAACTCTTTATCACTTGTCACCCGTAACGAAAAAGATTTTGCCGGGATAGGGCTTGTAATGGTTAATCCTTAGTCTGTTTAGGCATCATCACTATACGGGGTCAAATGAGCAACCGCACAGAAAGTTACGATCGAGACTGGATGACCAGCTGGCAACATTCTAGTTGGGAGAAATAAAACTATTTCACGCCCTCACCTGACTTTTCTCCACTTGCTGCAATAAATGCTCTACACTTTCTGCTGGTGCAAGACACTTCAAACCTTGGCAAACTAACCCAACGCTTCTCTCTGGTAAATCAGATGTGATGGCAAATACAGCCGTTGGTAGAAATTTGGGGATCAGAGAGTTTATTTGCTCAGTTGTGCTGCGAATCAAGGTAGAATTACGATACCAATCCAAAGCTGTAAACAAGCTGGGACAAGCTTGGGGAGCGCGCTCCATAACACTCTTAAAAGCTTTCAAACCAAGTTCCGCTAAATCCAAATAATCTAGATTATCGGTGAGTAGAGCGAGACGGACAAGATTAGCGATCGCAATTCCATTGGCTGATGGTGTAGCATTATCTACGTAACTACGCTCTCTGACAATTAAATCTTGACTAGAATCGCTTGATGTGTTATAGTAACCACCTAATTCTACACTCCAGAGAAATTCGTTAAATTCATCTTGGATAGCGATCGCATTTTCTAACCATTGCTTATGCTCAGGGTTGGAAGCTTGTAAATCCAAGAGAGCTTTAACAAACAAAGCATAATCTTCAGACTGCGCTAAAACAGTTGGTTCTCCTTGATAGTTGAGTCTCTGGAAACGACCATCGACAAATTGATTTTCCAAGATAAAATTTGCCGCACGTGCTGCTAATTCCAGATACAAAGGTTGTTGGAAAACCCCAGCAGCCTTAGCCAGCCCGGAAATCATCAAGCTATTCCAGGCGACAATCATTTTCGTATCTGTCACCGAGGGAATGCGACCTAGCCAATTAGTGGTTTTTGCTTCCTGGTTGTTACGAGCAGCAGGAAAAGTTTCTAGCGACTCAGAATTAACGCCATAACGAGCGGTAAACAGCTTACTCAGTGCCATTTCCACCGTTACACTCAGTTGGCCTGAATTCCTTCTTTGTAAAACATTACGTCCTTCAAAGTTGCCGTTAGGCGTCACCGTAAACTGCTGTTCTAATTCCGTTAATTCTTCAGGTGTTAACAGTTGTTCTAATTCGCTGTAACTCCAGACGTAAAAGGCTCCTTCTTCTGGTTCTACTGCCGTGGATTCTGTGAAGCTATCGGCATCTTGAGCAGCATAGAAGTAACCTTCAGGCGCAGTCATTTCCCGCTTCAGCCATTGTACAGTCCCAGCAACCGCCCTTTCAAAGGCTGGCTCTTGTACTCCCGCACTCCATAAAGAAGCCAGATACTCGACAATCTGTCCATTGTCGTAAAGCATCTTTTCAAAGTGGGGTACTGTCCAAGTCGGGTCAACAGTATAGCGATGAAAACCACCGCCTACATGGTCATAAATGCCGCCCAGCGCTAAGTCTAGTCCCCGTTGGGTACAAACTTGCTTGCCATCATAGCGAGATTCAAAATTAAATCGAGTTCCCCGCAGTGCTAATTCTGTGTAGGGAATCATCGGAAAACTGTTACCAGATTGATTAGGAGTAATTACACCTGTACTAGTTTCCCAACCTTGGCGGAGTAATTCATGGTCTTCAATCTCAGTTGTCGTACCATCTTGCAACACCGCAGACGTGAGCAGAGACTCAATAATTAGGGCTTTGCGTTGTTGTAATTCTTGTTTTTCTGTATCGTAATAACGGCGAAGCGCTTGCAACACCTGCAAAAATCCCGGACGACCATAGCGCGGGTCTACAGGGAAATAAGTACCAGCGTAAAACGGCACTAAATCTTCTGGGGAAAGAAAAATATTTAAAGGCCAACCCCCTTGACCGCTCATCATCTGCAAAGCTTGCATATAGATGCTATCGAGGTCTGGTCTTTCCTCCCTGTCTACTTTGATGGGAAGATAATTGGTATTCATGTAGTCAGCGATCGCAATATCAGAAAAAGCTTCGCCTTCCATGACAGTACACCAGTGGCAACTAGAATAGCCAATGGAGAGAAAAATCGGTTTATTTTGCGCCCTTGCAGTTGCAAGTGCTTCGTCACACCAAGGCCACCAATCAATGGGGTTTTCGGCGTGTTTGCGGAGATAGAGGCTCTTAGCTTCAGCAAGGCGATTAGTCATAATCAAACGCAAGTTAGTTGCCTTCTTTGCTCAGTCTAGCCTGTTCTCAGGCTTGTTAGCCTAGACAACTATGTACATTAAGTAAGAAACTCAACGAGCGAATTATCCCTTTGTTTTTAATATCGCCTAGTAAGTTGGTGTAAAAAAATGCAGTTTTGTAGCCAGCGCTAACTACAAGGGAAGCATCTATATAATTGGGTTTATTTACGGTAACTTACTTATACCTGTGCAACTTCTGAAACATTCTTATTGAAAAGATCGCAATAGCAAGCTAACAATATTTGGTGGCGTTTCTTGCATAGGTGATGCTGTCTTTGTTTGAATTAAAGTGTTTGGGCTAAGTCCTGCTATCAGATGGAGCAAGAAGGTGATGATGGCGGCTTGTATAAGTTTTTCCAGCATGGCACGTCTCTCTCTTAATGGATAGCATTTCAACTACGACTGGTTATTCTAAATACACCTCGTACTCCCGATTTACCGAATCTAACAAAAATAACTTGATAAATGCCGAAGGAAATCCTAAAAAAATGTTTAAAATGTTACTAAGAGTTAACATAATTCCCTAAGCAAATCGGATTTCGGTTATCGGTCTAATCAATACATCGCCAAGGTTGTACAGCAAAGTCCGAGATATAAGATTGGCGACAATTGAAGTTTTTTGATTTATTCTTCCCTAAACCGGGATATTTTCTTAGACAGCTTTTGTTGCTAAAAAGTGCCCTTGGAGGTTGAATCTATTGCAAAAGCACATTTTGCCCCTTTGTTGAATCAGACAGAATAGCCAAGATTTACTTATATCTACCTGGGAATAGTAGAGATCAGCCCCAGTTTCGTGCTGTCACCGATAAAATGTATTTAAAGTAGCCACAAACACGCTTCCATGATTCCTATCGTTATTGAACAATCGGGTCGAGGTGAACGCGCCTTTGACATCTACTCACGGCTGCTACGTGAGCGCATCATCTTTTTGGGACAACAAGTTGATAACAATATTGCCAACTTGATTGTTGCCCAACTGCTGTATTTGGATGCTGAAGACCCGGAGAAAGACATTTATATGTACATCAATTCTCCCGGTGGTTCGGTGACGGCTGGTATGGGCATTTTTGACACTATGAAGCATATTCGCCCTGATGTCTGTACAATTTGTACCGGATTGGCAGCGAGTATGGGTGCTTTTCTTCTCAGCGCGGGTGCTAAGGGTAAGCGGATGAGTCTACCCCATTCTCGGATTATGATTCATCAACCTTTAGGCGGCGCTCAAGGACAGGCGACTGATATTGAAATTCAGGCGCGGGAAATTTTGTACCACAAGAAGCGGCTAAACGACTATTTAGCTGAACATACAGGTCAACCAATTGAGCGCATTGCTGAAGATACTGAACGTGACTTTTTCATGTCACCAGAGGAAGCCAAGGACTACGGTTTGATTGACCAAGTGATTGACCGTCATGCCGCTGGTAGCCGTCCAGCAGTTGCTGCTGTTAATTAATACTCACGATTAGGTAAATGGTGATTTACCACTTTTAATTCTCTTAAACCCTAAAAATAACCCCTTTTCATGACTGAAGAGGGGTTATTTGACTTCAAAACTCGATTTTAAAGGGTCAAGATCCTATTTGTCGAGATGAAAGTAAGTAGGTAGGTGCGAAAAAACCTAATTATGTAAAGATAAGTAAATACGGAGAATGCATCTACTGAGGTAACTGAAATATGGGTGCTCGTTT
>NZ_JBALDR010000002.1:0-342416 GCF_036917315.1 Nostoc sp.
TTTTTACTTCTGCTTCATCATAATTCCTTTGCCATTTTTATGGGATGTTTGGTTTCACCCTCTTTTAATTCGCCAACAGTCTCATTCTATTCGCCTTGGCTACTGCTCACAACGCTTGTAAAATCTCCTCATCTACAGAAAAATCAACATCAGCTTTATCTTTTGCATTAGCCAAATAGTCATTTTCTAGAGAGTCTTGTAAACCAGAAATCAAATCATATTCAGGATGCCAGTTTAATTCTGTTTGCGCTTTATTCACCGAAGCAAAGAAATGCTGCACCCGCATCGGAAATGCTTTGCGCTTGCCGAAATCAAACTTTTTCGGGTCGTAGTGGACAATTTTGACAGCATCGGGTGATTTGCCAGCCGCTACAGCGCTAGCACGGGCTAAACCATCAAAAGTGACAAAGCGATCGCCAGAGATATTATAAATCTGTCCTATGGCTTGTTTATTGCCCAAAACCTGAGTCATTGCCAGCGCCAAGTCTTTTACATGACCTAGCTGGGTGATATGCAAGCCATTTCCGGGGATGGGAATGGGGCGATCGCGCACAATTCTGTCAAAAAACCAGCCTTCCAACTCATTATAATTACGAGGCCCGTAGATATAAGTAGGACGAATAGAAGTAAAGGGTAATCGCAATTGAGTCAGATAAGCTTCTGTTTCATGTTTACCCTTATGGCGACTTTTGGGATCTACAGCATCGCCTTCTATGTGGGGCAATTGGTCAGATTTGAGATACACCCCCGCAGAACTCATATACACAAAATGTTGCACTCGGTCTTGAAAAATTTCTGCTAGTGGTTGAGTATCAGTAAGTTCACGCCCGTTATTGTCAAAAATGACATCAAAGTTTTCTTGTGATAACTTTGCCTTTAATTGAGTTGCATCTGTGCGATCGCCTATAATTTGTCCTACTCCCTCTAAAGAAGGTGCTGGCCGATTCCCACGATTGAACAGCACTATTTCGTGTCCTTGTTCCACTAGTAGTTGAGTCAAATAGACACCAATGAACCGAGTACCACCCATAATCAGAATTCGCATAAATTCACCCTTTCTATATCAGTTTTCATCAAAGGATTGGGGACTAGGGAGACAAAGAGAATAACCCATACCCAATGCCTCATGCTCAATGTCTCATGCCTCATACATACCTCATGCCCAATTCCCAATCCCTAATCCCAATCTGAGATTATCAGGTTGCCGCATCCATCTGGAACCTCTGAGGGAAAGATTCCGTCTTATGTGCTAATCTGGGGCGCTTCCCATTAATTAATCACAAGGGGAAACTTTTCAGTTAACGTCATCAAGTTAGCCTTTGTATTTTCCACTTATTCAAGTTAGCTGTGCCCTTGAAATATGCTCTGGTTCATGAGTGGCTAACCCCCAAAGCCACCGGTGGTTCAGAACTCGTTGTACGAGAAATTCTGAATCACATTGATGCTGATTTGTATGCCCTCATAGATTTTGAATCCAGCAATAGAGAAAGTTATTTATATAAGCGTCAAATTGGCAAGACGTTTCTCCAGAACTTTCCCTATGCCCGCAACGGTATACAAAAATACTTGCCCTTGTGGCCCTTGGCAATTGAACAACTTGATTTGCGGCATTATGATGTAATTCTGTCTTCATCCCATGCTGTTGCCAAAGGAATCCTTACCACTCCCGAACAGATGCATATTTGCTACTGTCACAGCCCTATGCGCTATGCCTGGGACTTGACCTTTGATTATCTGCGCCACAACAAACTGGGTAGTGGTTTACCTGGATGGGTGACGCGATATTTATTACATCGTTTGCGCCAGTGGGATGTATTGAGTGCCAATCGCGTTGATTACTTCATTGCCAACTCGCAGCATACAGCTCGGCGGATTTGGCGTTGCTATCGGCGAGAAGCAACAGTCATTTACCCACCAGTGAATATTGCGGAATTTCCGTTTCTGTCTGAGAAAGAGGACTTTTATCTGACAGTTTCTCGGTTAGTCAGTTACAAGCAAATATCGTTGATTGTCAAGGCTTTTAATCAACTAAAACGACCATTAGTAGTCATTGGTACAGGAGATGAAATGAATAAGATTAGCGAGATGGCAAACTCAAATATCCAAATACTCGGTTGGCAACCCGATAATGTGGTAAAAAAATATATGTCTAAGGCTAAGGCGTTTGTGTATGCAGCTTGTGAAGATTTTGGGATTGCCCTAGTCGAAGCACAGGCTTGCGGCACACCAGTAATTGCCTACGGTGCAGGGGGTGCTTTAGAAACAGTGCGAGATATCCGCTTTGGCGCGGATACAGGGACAGGTATATTTTTCAAGACGCAAACAGAGGCGGCTTTGGTGGAGGCAGTAGAAAAGTTTGAAATGTATGAGGGTTCGTTCAATTCCGAGTATATGCGATCGCACGCCGCGCAGTTTTCACCGCAAATCTTTGCAGATCGTTATCTAAATTTTGTAAACAAGTGCAACGAAAAAGACCGTTTTCGGAATGATGGTCTTGATTAACGTCTTATTTTTTTATGCTTTTGGCAATTTCCCCCAGAAGCATCTCATTTTGGCTTTAATATTGGGACTATGTGTGGTGTGGATTATTAAGGAGTATGATGACTGCCCAGAGCTCACTCCTCTCCGGCAAGCGAGGCGTCAGGCAAGAGACTAGAGCGTCTACGCGTTTCTTAAAACGCGGTCAAAAAACAAAGACGCCAAAAGTTAAGCCCAAAGGTTTATCTTTTCAGGGTTTAAACGGAGAGTTAGCCAAACGACTGTTCGATATAGTGTTTTCGCTGTCGGTATTAATTTTGTTCTTCCCTGTCTACTTAATTTTGACCTTGCTGATTGCCTTTAGCTCAGAAGGACCAATTTTCTATGTCCAGGAACGGGTAGGAAAAAATTACAAAGCGTTTAATTGTATTAAATTCCGAACAATGGTAAGCAATGCGGACGAAATCCTCATGCAAATGATGGAAACATCGCCCGAATTGCGGCAAGAATTTGAGAGCAGTTTTAAGCTGAAACAAGACCCCCGGATTACCAAAATTGGTCGATTTTTGCGAATTACTAGCTTAGACGAATTTCCCCAGTTCTGGAACGTTTTAAAAGGGGACATGAGTGTAGTCGGCCCCCGACCCTTGGTAGCAGAAGAACTGCCAAAATACGGTTGTCACATTGACGAGATTTTAACAATCCGTCCAGGAATTACTGGTTTGTGGCAGGTATCTGGGCGTAATGACATTCCCTATCCTCGGAGAGTCCAAATAGACCTGCATTATGTCAAATTTAGGAATTTCTGGCTTGATTTATGGATCATATTGAAAACTGTTGATGTGGTAATTCTAACCAAGAATAACGGTGCATACTGAGTAATTACTTAGGGTGGATTCTGTGGGGCAGTTAATGCCCCTAAGTACAATTCTCCCCTCAAGCTAAAGGATTGCTCATTTTTGTTTCTATAATTTGTGCTTTTCTACTTTTTCTACTTATATTCAGACTTCTGTAAGTGTGGATCTTTGGCACTTTTGCCAGAAGTCTAATTTAAAATGGCTATTTTATTAAGTCTTCATAAAACTAGAGATATATGAAGTTTTGACAAAGAACAATATACATAAAAATAATTTCGATCTATCTGGTAGAAGAAAATATACATAATTAAATAATCTTGAGCTATCTAATGTTGGACTTACGTGCTAGATTACTTTTTGTTAAGTATATTTATTTACGGAAAAAGTCTCATAACCACAATAACTCGTAGGTTTCCCATTAGGCAATTCAGCAATTAATTGCTAGGTTGTATCAGATTGGCTGTAAATTTTTAATCAAAGACAATAAGGGATAATTGAGTATGACGCAACAGAAGCGAGCGTTGATTACTGGTATTACTGGACAAGATGGTTCATATCTAAGTGAGTTTTTGTTGGAACAAGGTTATGAAGTTCATGGCATCATTCGCCGGACTTCTACCTTCAACACAGACCGTATCGACCACATTTACGAAGACCCCCACAAAGAGGGAGTACGGTTGTTTCTTCACTACGGCGACTTGACGGATGGTACAACGTTACGGCGTATTTTAGAAGAAGTAAAGCCAGTAGAAATTTACAACCTCGGCGCTCAATCCCACGTCAGAGTCAGCTTTGATTCACCAGAATACACAGTAGATGCAGTAGGAATGGGGACATTGCGTCTGTTGGAAGCAATTCGAGACTACCAGCATCGTACCGGAATTCAGGTGCGATTTTACCAGGCGGGTTCTTCAGAAATGTACGGTTTAGTACAAGCAATACCTCAAACTGAGACAACGCCCTTTTATCCCCGCAGTCCCTATGCCTGTGCGAAAGTTTACGCTCACTGGCAAACTGTAAATTATCGTGAATCTTATAATTTATTTGCTTGCAACGGTATACTTTTTAACCACGAGTCACCACGACGGGGTGAAACCTTTGTAACCCGCAAAATTACTAGAGCCGTGGCTGGTATTGTTGCTGGTAAGCAGAAAAAGATTTACATGGGTAATCTAGATGCCAAGCGAGATTGGGGCTATGCAAAGGATTACGTCAAAGCAATGTGGTTGATGTTGCAGAAAGATCAGCCAGACGATTATGTAATTTCTACTGGTGAAACCCACTCGGTGCGCGAGTTTTTAGAACTGGCATTTAGTTATGTGAATCTTAATTGGCAAGATTATGTAGAGTTTGATGAGCGTTACCTGCGTCCATCTGAGGTAGAGTTGTTGATTGGCGATTCTACCAAAGCACGGCAGAACTTGGGCTGGACACCATCAGTAACCTTTGAAGAACTAGTTTCCCTAATGGTAGAAGCAGACTTACAAGCATTGGGTCATACTTCACCCAATGGAAAAGGTTCGCAATTTCCAGATGACATTGCGACTATTCGTCAAACACTGGGCGCTTTGCACTTCTGATTCGGCATCACAGAGGATAAAATATGACCGCCTTAGAACTAAAAAATAAACGCATTCTAGTCACTGGTGGGTCGGGGTTTCTAGGCCGTCAGGTGATAGATCAACTGTGTAAAGCAGGAGCCGATCGCGAGAAAATTACAATACCACGATCGCGCGATCGCGATTTGCGTGTCTGGGAAAATAGCCAATTTGCAGTTGACCAGCAAGACATAATCATACATCTAGCAGCTCATGTCGGTGGCATTGGTTTGAACCGCGAAAAACCCGCAGAGTTGTTCTACGATAACTTGATCATGGGAACCCAGCTCATTCATGCTGCTTACCAAGCGGGAGTAGAAAAATTTGTTTGTGTTGGCACAATCTGCGCCTATCCCAAATTCACTCCAGTGCCATTCAAAGAAGACGATCTTTGGAATGGCTACCCAGAGGAAACTAATGCCCCTTACGGAATTGCAAAAAAAGCACTTTTAGTTCAATTGCAATCTTACCGTCAGCAGTACGGTTTTAATGGGATTTACCTACTGCCAGTAAATTTATATGGGCCAGAAGATAACTTCGACCCTGGAAGTTCTCACGTCATTCCAGCATTAGTTCGCAAAGTTCACGAAGCCCAAATTAATGCAGAAAAGCAACTTGCAGTTTGGGGTGATGGCAGTCCCACGCGTGAGTTTCTGTATTCAGAAGATGCAGCGCGGGGGATTGTGATGGGGACCCAATTCTATAACGAATCGGAACCAGTTAACTTGGGAACTGGTTATGAAATCTCCATTCTTGATTTAGTAACTCTAATCTGCGAATTGATGGAGTTTAAGGGGGAAATTGTGTGGCAAACTGATAAGCCTAATGGTCAACCCCGCCGCTGTTTAGATACTGAACGGGCAAAGCAAGCCTTTAATTTCACAGCTCAAGTAAGCTTTGAAGAAGGGCTAAAGAATACCATTGAGTGGTATCGTCAACACGCTGCATAACAATGTTCAGGTGAATGTAGAGTGATAGAAGCTGGGTGATACCCAGCTTATTTTTTTGACTATTTTTATGGACAAAGTTAATCATCAACTAAATAAAGTAGAACTGCGCCGGACTCTACTCAAAACACGTCAATCAATGTCCGTTGGAGAATGGAGAGAAAAAAGCGATCGCATTAGCTCTCATTTACAAAACTCTACTTTCTTTACCCAAGCAAAAACGATACTCGCTTATTTCAGCTTTCGCCAAGAACCTGACCTTAGTCCCCTATTTGCCAACACCAAATACCGTTGGGGATTTTCTCGCTGCGTTAATAAATCCCTGTCTTGGCATATTTGGACACCTAACGATTCTATCCAAAGCGGCGCTTATGGCATTATTGAACCACACCCTGACGCTCCAATCTTAGATGCTGCGGAAGTAGATTTGATTCTTGTACCCAGTGTAGCTTGCGACTATCAAGGATATCGTTTGGGTTATGGCGGTGGATATTACGATCGCTTGCTCAGTTTACCGCAGTGGCAGACAAAGCCGACTATCGGAATTGTCTTTGATTTTGCCTATTTGTCCCAAATACCTATTGAACCTTGGGATAAACCATTACAACATATTTGTACGGAAACCGGATTGACTCGAAAAGGTTGAAGCGTTCAGGATAATGAAGACATCTCATAAAATGTTTTATGACTAACCCAACATCATCTACCACTGAGCAGGAAGCAATAATCGACGATATTATCGCAGGTAGCCTCCAAGCTCAACAAAAAACAGGCCCAGACCTCCGCCAAATTCATAGCAAAAGTCATGGACTCCTTTCGGGAGAGTTTATTATTGAACCAAATCTTGCTGAAGACCTGAAAGTAGGTTTGTTCAAAACGCCCCAAACCTATCCTGTGTGGATTCGTTTCTCTAGTGGTGGTTCGCCTGAAAAACGTGGTAAATTCCACTCCGATAGCCAGCCTGATGTTCGCGGTATTGCCATTAAGGTGATGAATGTGGACGGGCAAAAAGTGCTGGATGATGAAGAAAAAACTCAAGATTTTATACTCAACAATTATCCTATTTTCTTGACCAAAGACGTTCGAGATTACGCCGATCTTTCCAGAGCAGGTAGTGGACAACTTTCCGCAGAACGGCTAGAAGAACTTGGTTACGCCTTTGCTATCTTGCAAAAAATTGGCAGCCACAAGGTAGGAAATCCACTTTTGATTCAATATTGGAGTATGGCTCCGTTTAAGTTTGGTAGTCGCATTGTAAAATTATCTGTAAAATCTCAACAACCCGAACAACCACCAGAAACACTTCCAGAATCAGAAAATTACCTCCGAGAAACGCTGGTCAAATATTTAACGGAAGAAGGTAGAGAAGCTTCTTTTGACTTCCTAATTCAGTTTTATGTAGATGATGAAAAAACGCCGATTGAAGACCACGTTCAGGAATGGCAAGAAGCAGATTCACCGTTTATTAAAGTTGCAACTGTCCGCATTCCCAGTCAGAAATTTGACTTTGAAGAACGCAAACGCTTAGATGAGGGTATATTGTTTTCCCCTTGGCATACACTACTAGAGCATGAGCCTGTTGGCAGTGTGAATCTATCTCGCAAGAGGCTTTACAGCGAACTTGCAAAGTATCGGCGAGAACAAATTGCCCAACGTTCGCGGGAACCACAACCTTATATTGCAGTTGAAGATTAGCTACGATGAATTTGCTTCAAACTGCAAGAATAACCGTTGAAAGTTGTGCGGACAGAAGCTGACTTTATACTAATTGTATGGGATTAGTAAAAATTGAAATACCAAGATTCCCGACTTTTTAAATAAGCCAGGAATCTTGTTTTTAAGGAATGATTTTAACGTGAGTTCGACAAGTCTTATTTGACCTCTCCCCCAGCCCCTCTCCGACGCGGAGAGGGGAGCAAAAAGCTTAATTTTTCCTTGCTCCTCCCTTTCCGTTTCGGAGAGGGAGGCTGGGAGGGAGAGGTTCATCGAACTCACGTGATTTTAAGACTGCTATAGATGGTTTTTATGAGAATAATGGCTTAAGAATATGATAAATATTTAATTTGTGCAACATAATGCCTTTTCTGAATTGGGTACAAACTATGAATAAAGATAATGAATTAACTGAAAAACTGAAGAATATGTTGACTGAATCCGCAGATCAAGAATCTGTCATTAAGTTTTTAAGATTGAGTAATTATTCAAAAGCCGAATCAATTGGAATTTTAAAAAAGGCTTTTGGTCTTTCTCTTATTGAAGCACAAGATATCATTCACAATAGTCAAACATGGAGTGATGTAAAAGAACGTGACGCAAAAATAAACAACGAGTTATGTGATTTTTTAGAAGGATTAGGGAATTCAAAAAGTGAAGAGACTTAATGATATTAATATGTAAATAAATTAAATAACAGAATTAGGTTAATTGCTTTAACCAAACTTTTGATGATAGGTTAGGATAAAATTAATCAAATTCTTAAGTAAAGCTATGTCTGACTCAATTCAGTATGTCTCACTGCTGAAACTTTAACAGTTAATACTTTTTAATTTGAACAGATCATTATTTTATTTTCAATAAAAGACAATTTATCTTATTAATCAAATGCTGAACTGGAAAAAATCACGATCGCAGATTCTGCTAATGTATGCGCTATTGGGAGCGATCGCACTGTTGATGCTCTTTCCTTTACTATGGCTAATTAGTACAGCCTTGAAATCGCCTACGGAAAATATTTTTCAGTCGCCGCCCCAGTTGCTACCGAGTCAACCGACACTAAATAACTTCTCTAGTGTGTGGAACTCTCTACCTTTTGGACAATACCTGTATAACAGTACCTTGGTATCAGTACTGACTGTAGGCTTAAATCTGCTGTTTTGCGCCTTGGCTGCTTATCCGTTGGCAAGATTATCGTTTGTCGGGCGAGACTGGATTTTTGTAGCAATCGTCTCTACGATTATGATTCCCTTCCAAATCGTGATGATTCCCCTCTATATTTTGACAGTCCAGATGGGTTTGAGAAATACTTATTTAGGGATGATTTTTCCGAGTTTAGCTTCTGCCTTTGGCATTTTTCTGTTGCGCCAAGCTTTCATGAGCGTCCCCAAAGAAATAGAAGAAGCCGCTCGGATGGATGGCAGTTCAGAATTAGGATTATGGTGGCATATTATGTTACCAGCAGTTCGCCCAGCACTGGTAACTTTAGCTATTTTCGTATTCATTGGTGCTTGGAGTGACTTTTTGTGGCCTTTAATTGTCATCCAAGACGAAAATTTATACACTCTTCCTTTAGGAGTTGCCAAGCTAGCAGGTACATTTTCCCTTGACTGGCGCTTGGTAGCGGCTGGCTCCGTAATTGCGATCGCCCCAGTATTATTACTATTTTTATTTTTACAACGTTACATTGTACCTACAGAAACAGGTAGCGGCGTCAAGGGTTGAGGCCCAATTCAATAGATTTCTTGCATGAATCAATGAGCTTTCACCCTAAATCCCTCTCCCAAGCTTGGGAGAGGGATTTTGAAATTGTCTCCCAATTTTGGGAGAAGGGGCTGGGGGATGTAGCTTGCTTCCCGCAGGGTGGGCTAGTTTTGCATTCGTGCAATAGGTCTAATAAGCACCAGTCTTTTTAAATACCACCCAGATAGTTTTAATAATCAGACTCAGGTCATAAGTTACGGACCACTTGCGTTGATAATCCATATCCATTTTGACAATGGTTTCAAAGTCTGTAATACTGGAACGCCCATTAGCTTGCCATTCTCCGGTAATGCCTGGTTTGACTCGCAATCTATCCCAGTGGTGTGGATCGTAATTACTGACTTCATCAGGAGTAGGTGGACGAGTACCAACTAAACTCATGTCTCCGATCAGAACATTCCAAAATTGAGGGAATTCATCCAAGCTAGTACGCCGCAAAAATTTACCAACAGGAGTAATGCGAGGATCGTCAACAGATTTAAAAATGTGACCTTTGGCTTGGTTCTCAACCAAATGCTTGAGTTTATCAGCATCGACTATCATGGAGCGGAATTTCCAGATGCGGAAAGTTTTTCCGTTTAAACCACAGCGAATTTGGGAATAAAATATTGGACTTGGCTCATGAATAAAGGTAGCAATTGCTACGGGAATTGCTATCATAAATGTAACAATCAGCCCCACAATGGCTCCAACAATGTCAATTAATCGTTTTCTCACGCTTAACGTTGACGGGTGTGAAGGCTGTTGCAAACAATTAACTGAATAAAGAGAAAGATTATTCACAAGGGCTAACTTAGTTTTATAACAGGAATTTCTACATTAGTAGTGTAGACATAGACATGATTGTTAGGCGATTTTTACTACTGTTGTCGTTACTACCGAGTGTTAATATACACAAATTTTAGCCGATATAAAAACCAAAAACCAAAAATTTACAGAATCTTTCAATTCAAGTGATAGATTGTAAAATTACGGTATTTTATCCATCTAATAAAAACTAATAAAAAGATACTACTATCGTACATATCCCAAAAATTACTGTGTTGAAGTACTAGTAGTAATTCGCAAAATTCCAAATGCTTATGTTATGAGCATTTGGAATTTTGAGTAGTATTCTTATTTCTAACGCGATCTACTAGTACAACACGGCGGAAATAAACCAATCATTCCAAATCAACGAAACCCTTATGCTGTATTCATTTTTAATTTTTAATTTTTAATTTTTAATTCCGCCTTGCGGTACTAGTCTCAACGATCGACCTCTAAGGCAAAATTCACCGTATATGGTTCCTCTAGTGATTGCTGATTACTAGCCTTAATTGCATCTAAATAGCGACGTAAAGATAACAATTGTTGAGAATTGGGGCGATAAGTGAGACTTCCTTGTTTTTCAAAAAGTGGTGCTGTGGCGATCGCCTGATAGTCAGGATTTTCTTGCGAACTCTGGGTAAGCCAGGTTGATTCTGTGACTGAAGGTATCAAACCGGAAGGCAGTTCACCTTCCAAAAAAGCCAGCAGCCTTTGCTGACAAATGCGAGTATTGATCCCACGACCCTCAAATAACTGGATAACTTCACCGAAAGATAAAGGACGGTCTGGTAGCAGTCGCAACAATTCTGTAAATAAGAAATAATCAGTGTATTGTTGCCTGGGTATATCTAAAATCTGGGGATGCAAAGGCAGCATTGCCAAACCATAAGCAACCCGACTGCAATTGGGAGCGCCGTTCTCGCCGAGATATAAATCTTGAATAATTTTAGTGCTGGGGAGTTTTTGCCGTAACCAGCGATTCACCGTCCCGATACAAGCCACTCCACCAGTCAGGATAGCTTGATTAATGGCTTCTGTTGGGATGCCACGAGCTACCAATAACTTGTTGAGTTCTCGGTTCAGGCGGCGGACAAAGGGAATAAATACCTGGCTTTCTAAGTCTCGTCGCTGCAAAACCCACCGCTGATCGGCTAATTCCAGGGTAAAAGAGTCCTGGTGTTGCAAAATCAGTTTTAGGGCTAATGCCGCATCTAATACCGCCTGTCCCAGTAGAGAACTTTCTAGACGCTGCTGGAGACGAATGCGAGCGGTGATATCTGGTTCTCCGACTCTAGGTAGTTCTAATTCTTCCAACCCTAAAGTCTGCCAACGCATTTGGTCTAAACCGGGAATTGACGGTTGCCATTGCCAAGGATTACTCGTAGAAGTTTTGCTATTGCTTGGTGTTTCTAGGCGTGATTGCCGAGATTTCGGTGGCAATAGCAG
Organism: Nostoc sp.; assembly: GCF_036917315.1. GTDB lineage: Bacteria > Cyanobacteriota > Cyanobacteriia > Cyanobacteriales > Nostocaceae > Nostoc. The sequence goes on from NZ_JBALDR010000002.1 coordinate 11,614, forward strand.
TTGGCAAATTATATCTTGTTCAATTCCCTTGCCAGCATAAGCAAAACTGTGGAGCATGAAATCACTGTATGTCAGTTGCTGCAAAGTTTCTGGTATATTCACCAGTAACATTTCTGTGGCAGTTGTCCCAATGTTAATCACAAGGGTATTGCCAACAATGGTATGTTCGCTGGTTTTTAGCGGATGAGAACCTTGAGCATCGCTTAGTTTTACTTGCTCACCGTTAACAGCATCAAGTTCTGGGAGTAGACTAGCGATCGCTTCTTCGACAAAAAAGACTTGCTGCGGATGTTGAATGAGTTTGCTAGTGAGTAAAGCTTCCCGCACGTTAAAGCGGTATTGTTCCGACCAGCTAGATGGACAGGTACAAATTACACCAGCAATATTATTGATAATCTGGGGAAAATCTTGTTCGCCGATCCCAACAGCGGCAGCCATTAAACTAGGGGTGGTACTTGTTTTTTCGGATTTGAGGGTTAATAGTAACTTAGAGAGCGATCGCACAACCCAAATTAAAGGCCCTGCCGAAAATTCATTTAATTGCAAAACAGGTTCCCATTTCTGTCGTTCGCTCTTGTAGGGAATGGCTACTTGTAGATAGGGCTTTAACTGCGCCGAGTAGAGATTATTTTTCGTCGGATCTGCTGTCGATCTTGGTGTTGCAGGAGTAGTAGCCGAGCGATCGGGCGCTTTATCTTGGGCAACGGCCGCAGGTGCTGTCTGCTCATGTGCTTCGATAGTTTCGTTTTCACCGTGGGGTACAGAAGCTGTAGGCAGATAAACCTCTGTTGGTAAACGAAACGATTGCTGAAAGGAACTTGTTCCCGGCGGATTTTCTGCTGACCAGTAGATAGGATGTACAACAAAAGTCGAGCGATTTAACAATGCGGCGGAAATTCCTGTTGTACCTAAATCAATTCCTAAATACCAGACTGATTCTAGAATATTGGACGAAACTTCTGGATTATTTATGGAGTGAGCAATTGGAGGCAAAGAACTTTCTGGAACAGGAGTTGTGACTTCCTTTTTTTTTTCAGTTTCTACCTGGGGAACTGCCAAACTGGAGAAAGCAGCAGCTGATGTATTCTCTGCTATTTGGGGATTTTCAGGGGAAGTTGTGGGAATTGTGTCTTGAATGTTATCAAGTAATTCCGAGAAAACACTCAAGTTGTTATCTGGCGGCGACTCAGAATTTAGCTGCCGATCGAAATTAGCCAAATCCCGATCTAATTGCTGCAACTGTTCTTCATCTAAAGAAATATCTGGTATGACTGGAGACTGGTTTGACTCAATAGAAAGTAAGTTTTCTTGGGGTGAAGCAGCAATGTAGTTATCTGAAGACAGTTCGGAGCGATCGCTATTAATTAATACTTCCGATGTGGCGATATCTTCGCTGCGTTCGGGCAGCGTGTCGTAGACAGACGCTTCGGGAACAGTAGGCTCTACCAACGCAATTTCTGCTACTTCTGGAGTCACTGGTGATGTGGTTGTGGCATCATCCACAAAAGATGATACTTCCAGTAATTGCAGTTCGCTATGTGTATCAGGCAATAGGTCAGTTGCTGTAGTTGTGGCATTATCCACAGAAGATGAGACTTCTAAGAATTGCAGTTCACTATTGGCATCAGGTAATAACTCAGTTAGGGTATTAATTGTATCAACGCTAGCTGGCTGAGTGCCGATTTGTGGCAAACTGTCTATTTGTGGAGTAGAGAAGCTAAGAGGTGAATCTAGGGCATTATTCTCTTCAAAAAATAGTTCTTCCTGTGGCTCTGATGAATCTGTAGTTTCGCCTAAAGTCTCTTGAGTAGAAAGACCCATATCTGGAGTCACAACCGCAGAATCCACGGTTGGAGAGACAGGCGGGGTCTGGGCGATGTTCAACGGTGATGGAGAGGCTGTAGAAGCAGATAAGTCATTGATGGGAACATTGAGGCTGGGATTATTAACATCACCAGCATCAAACAAACTGGCGTAAAGTTGGTCTACTTCATCACCAATTGCCGCAGAAATATCTTCCGGTAATTCGGTCGGGGTTTGAGAATATTCAGATGAGTCTACACCAAGCTGCAACAGCACTGCATCTAGATCCTCTGTGAGGGTAGTTTCCTGTTGCTCAATTGCGAGTGGAGATGAAGTTTCTGGCTGTATAAGCTCCAAGGATTGGGGCGCAACTCCAGCAGCAATCTCGGTTGGTTCAGTCAATGATGGTAGTGTCTCAGATTCTTCTCCCAGCAAAGATGACTGCAAACTAGGGGATTCTTGTTGCAAATGCTGGGTCAAATTGTTGACAAAGCTGGCCATCAGCTGTTCGCCTTGCATCCCTTTGCTATGCATTCTTACCAGTGCTTGGGACAGGGATTCGTAATAAGTATTAATATTGCGTTGTAGTGCTTCAAAGACTACATTCACCGTCCCATCTAGTGATAATAGGCGTTGATCCAACTCCCTAGCTAGCTGCGTTAAGCGCTCCACATCATCAGAGGATTCTAATAAAGATTGAGTTGCAGAGGTTGCGTAATTAATTCCTCCAGAAGAACTGGCGGAATTTTCCCTCGTCTGTCCAATCAGTGGTGTTAAAGTTGGCACAAGGCGGCTCATGAGTACCTGTAAAAACTCGGTAATCATTTGCTCCTGGTTTGTTAACTGCTGCGCTAAGGAGTAGTTTTGCAATCGCTTTTGCTCTAGTTGCCGATTTTCTTGTATAAGAGTGGCTCGCTCTTGCAAAAGCAATTCTAATTCCGATCGCAACGGCTGAATCAATCTCGAAAATTCATTATTTAATTGTCCTGCGCCAACAGTACTCGGTTCCTGACTGAGTTCGGGCTGCGGTAGTGGATACTGGTTACGATCGCGATCGATAAATTTTGTTAACAAAGGCGCTTGCGGTTCTTCAGAAGACTGATTTGGGATGCCCCTCTCTAATGCTTCTTTTTCTTGTAACCTCACCAAGAAGTCGCGAATTCGCTCTAAAACTTCTTTAGGCTCTTGTGCCTGACCAGACAGAAACCTAGACAGGCGCTTGCCACCCCTGGCAAGTAAGTTGTCAATGTCTGCGATCAGCTTTTGAATTTCATCTGTACTAAAAGTCACTTTTCTACCTTATATATAAATCTATGTCAAATCATGTGAACAATTACTTTACAATCACCGTACCCCTATGCCTGGATTTCTCACTTGTGAGAAATCCAAGGGGTGTGGGAGGTGTGGGAGGATGGGGAAGAAGTCTTACCCCCCACACTCCCCACACTCCTCTTCCCCCTTTGCCTACACTATGCGTGAGAAATCCGGGCTATGGGGATCTTGCTACGCGCAGTGTCACCATAGAAGAAGTTTTGAGTGGCAAGAGCCGCTGCTTGGACTTGTGACTGTCATTATGTTATGGATTACTGGGAGTCGTGGCAATCTTCAATCATCCAAGAAAACAAGGAAAAAAGTTTCTCTTTGTCCCCCCATCCCCTTGTCTCCTGGTCTCCCCCTCTCCTTGTCCTCTTCAGACAGCCTTTGCTCGAAAAGCTTAATTTTGCATATCATTGGTCGCCTATTTTTTAAAATCGCTAAAATACCTGAGCAATAATTTACTCCCTTTAGTATCATTAATGTTGTTTGCCTATATTCATAACTAATCAAGTTTGCAGTACAGCTAGCCCCTAAGCAATACAACCGCAGGCTATAAACTACTTTTTGCAAAACTTTTACCCCGTTTAAACTTATAGGTAAAGATTATTTAGAAAAACTTCTTGTCGCTTTCTTGTGTAGCATAGTTTAGTTTTTTCTTTGAAAGGGAGCTGTGCAATGATAGCTTAGGCTACAAATGGCACTCCTGTTTTTTGTGTGTACATAGCAGCTTGAATTAAAAATGTCGTAATGGAAGATCGATATAGCTTGCAAGCACAGGCTAATTCCTGGATGATCGCCTCCGCTCCCTTTTTTCAAGGGTTGCCAGAAACTGCTGTGGAATCAGCCCTCACCCATCTTGTTACGCGCACTCACCCAGCCAATCAGGTGATTCTACTGGAAAATGACTGGGGTGGTTCTGTGTATTTTATTATGGACGGATGGGTAAAAATTCGCACCTACAATCTGGAAGGAAAAGAGGTAACGCTGAATATTATTGGCAAAGGTGAATTGTTTGGTGAAATGGCGGCGCTAGATGAAGCACCTCGATCCACAGATGTAATTACCTTGGCCCCAACGGTAATTGGTAGTATGCCTGCTCAGGATTTTGTCAAATTACTTCAGATAGAACCCTTGGCGGGAGTTCGATTGGCGCAACTCATGGCACGACGTTTGCGGCAAGTCAATCGCCGATTGCGGTTGCGGGAATCTGATAGCCAGTCAAGGGTAGCAGATACGTTGTTATTTTTGGCAGAAGGACAAGGAAAAAAAGGGCAAACTGGAACCGAAATCCCCAATTTACCTCATCGGGAATTGAGTAGTTTGAGCGGACTGGCGCGGGAAACGGTGACACGAGTATTGACAAGGCTAGAAAAAAAAGGCTTGATTAAACGGGATCAAGACACTATTTGTATTCCCGATTTGTCAGCCTTAGAAAGAATGATCGTTTAAAAACTTGTCAGATATGAGTATTTTAGATTCTCTCCCAGATGAACCGGAGGAAGATCCATCCCCTGAATCTCCAACTCCTCAGAATCATTGGTTAGATAAAGAACAGCAGTTAATGCCTCCTCAAATCAAAGCTGATGCGCCCTTAAGGATGGTGGAAACGGCATTTTTAGCCAGTACAGCTAGCTTAATTTGGTTTATTAATTTTTACTTTCCTTTGGGCCCAGTTTTGCGGATATTTTTTCCAGTGCCGATCGCTCTAGTCTATCTGCGTTGGGGCAAACGTGCGGCATGGATGGCAGCACTCACCTCTGGGTTACTGCTGACGGTATTGATGGGGCCAGCCCGCAGTTTGCTGTTTGTCATGCCCTACGGGTTCATGGGCGTTCTTTTGGGCGCTACGTGGTGTCGTCGTCGTCTTCCCTGGATTGTTTCTATTACCTTGGGTACGCTATTGGGTACTTTAGGAGTCTTTTTTAGGCTGTGGTTGCTGTCTGTTTTGTCGGGTGAAGACCTATGGATTTATGTGATTACCCAGGTGACTGAGTTCATTGAGTGGGTATTTTTTAACTTGAGTTTGTTGGCGAGTCCCAGTGTATTTTTGATTCAAGTGGGAGCGATCGCTTTAATTTTACTCAACAACTTTATCTACCTTTTTGTGGTACACCTGGCAGCATGGTTGCTTTTTGACCGTCTGGGCAACCCGATCCCCCGCCCACCACACTGGGTACAAGTTCTCATGGATTATGAAGGATAGTTATTTGTCATTTATCATTTGTCATTGGTTAAACGATCAGTCCTAACTAATAACCAATGTTCCATGCCTAATTCCCAAATTAGTATTTATACTCAAAAAGAACAGGGTGAACAATGGCTGCGAAGGTATCGTGGTTGTTTACCAGTATTTGCTTGTGTTTTAGGATTTACTGAAACTGGCTTAATTCCAGGGATTTCAGCCGCTGGTCGCACTCCAGAGGATCGGAAATATACAGCTTGTGCCGATGCTGAGTTTTTGTATTACGGGCCAGAACATAAAGCCCAATATCCCCTACCTCCATTGGCGGCTGGGGCTTCACCTGTGCTGATTTCTCGCGCTGTATTTGAGTCACTAAAGATACCAATTCATTTATTTAATGCTGGTTTACCCCAAGCTCCTGCTGTACCAGTAATTGATTTGGGTGGCGCTCCTGCTCAGTGTTTAAGTGGAGGTGCAGCAATGGAAATTACAACAGTACACCACTTGTTTGAACAAGGGCTACTTTGGGGAGAACGCCTAGCAGCCAATATTCAACAGGGGTATCTGATTGTCGGTGAGTGCGTCGTCGGAGGTACTACAACTGCCCTAGCAATCTTAACTGGTTTGGGTATAGATGCTGCCGGAAAAGTTAACAGTAGCCACCCTGTTTGTAACCACGCGCAAAAGTGGGCACTAGTGCAAGCTGGACTGGAGAAGATAAGGGAGAGCAGGGAGCAGGGGAGGCAGGGGGAGCAGGGGGAGCTAAACTTCCAATCTCAAATCCAGAATCCAAAACTTGTACTGAGCGAAGTCGTTGGCGCAGCCTCTCGTAGAGAAGTATCTAAAATCCAAAATTCTGTAGATCCGCTACAACTCGTAGCCGCCGTGGGCGATCCGATGCAAGTGGTGGTAGCTGGGATGGCGATCGCTGCTAGTCGTAATTGTGGTGTAATGCTGGCTGGAGGGACGCAAATGCTGGCGGTTTATGCGCTGATGAGTGCGATCGCTCAAGCTTACGCCTTATCATGGCAACCAGAAGCAGTAGTTGTAGGCACAACCCGCTGGGTGGCTGAAGATCCTACTGGCGCTACAGTTGACTTAGCTCTCAATTTAGAAAAAGCCAGCTTAACTCCGAGTGGAGGAACTCCTCCTCTATTAGCAACTCATCTGAGCTTTGCTGATTCTCGTTATCCCCAACTGAGAGCTTATGAGCAAGGCTTTGTCAAAGAAGGCATGGGTGCTGGAGCCGCTTGCATAGCCGCCCATCTTAGCCAAGATTGGCAGCAACACCAACTTTTGGCAGCCATTGAAGCCCAACTTGAACGGTTAAGTACAGCATCTCATTAATTCTTAGCGAATTAAATTCGGCAAGATTCTGCGCTCCATTAATGCTGGCATATTCGATGGCGCTAGGCACAGAAGAGTAGTTGAGGTTATTCTTTCTTGATTTATTATCTAATTGGTAAACGCGTAATATTTCTATCTGCTAAAGCGGTTTTGGAGCTACAGAGAAAATGAATTTTTTATTAAGAGCTATTCTGTTGCTAATTAATTTAGGAACAGGAGCTTATTTTATTCTAGCTAATCCTCTAAAATTTTCCGACCAAACATCAACTAAACTTACTTTTCATATTCGACCAAAAGTATTTCTAGGTATAGGACTACTTTTGAGTCAGTTTATAGGTTACTTTTTATTTAGTACTTTGATGTTTGCACCTATTACACAACTTGTTTGTAATCGTTCTACAAACAATATAGCTATTTCAAATAATAATTTAATTACAACACAAAATACTCTAACAGTCGGATGTAAATTAGCAAACCATGATTGGTTTGGTCAAGAAAAAAGTCAAATAATAGTTTCTGAGTTACTAGAGGCTAAATTGGAAACTACAATTGAAACTGATAGTCGGGCTAAACCTACTAAACCTAATTATGTATATGAGATTTTGCTATTGAATAATACAGATAAATTTCCTTTTACACGCGTTAAATACCCAAAAATCAAATTTGAAGAATTGCAATCTATAGTATTAAAAATTAATAATTTTTTGACAAATCCAGCAGAGAATAATTTAGCAGTTAAACTTGATGATAGCTTAGTTGGTTAAATTTACTTTATCATTGCTATATTTTGTGGAATATTAGCGTTGTTAATAGCAGGGGCAGGCTTATTTATCACTTGTAATTTTGACAAGGAAACAAATACTGTAAAGCTTAGTCGTTACAGGTGGTTTGGAACGTTAGGAAAAACAGTTTTTCAATATTATTTGAATGAAATTACTGATGTTAAGCTTGAACGGGTTGATACTAGTATAGATGCATACTTTTTTAGGGTTATTTTAGTACTAGAATCGGGTGATAATTTACCATTAACGCCGAATTACACTTCAAATTATATAAATGGAGATTCTATAGTTAAATTAACTAAAGATTTTCTGGAACTAAAACATAAAGATAATGCTAGATAAAAGCGTGGGATTGGTAGACTCAGAAAAATATGAGTTCTGAAACAAGCTATGTCTCACATAAGCTTTTTAATAAAATTTCTAGCCTCTGTAATTTAATTATTTCACCTTGGGATTTATATATTTCAACAGCTTTATGACAATCTTTTTTATTTTGCGTTTACTCTTTTCTTTGGCTGCAAATGTTTGAAGAATTTCCGACTTGAAATCTCCGTAAATTTCTGCGGTTTCATCAATTGGGATTGAATCCCTTATTTACAATAGCGGTTGAGTAGGAGCAGGTTGCAAAAGGTCAATCTTAGCGAAAGCTGTCTGGCTTGTCATCAAACAATTTGATAACAAGATGCCAAAAACACTAATGAGAAAAATACAGATTAATAAGAAAATCTTAGTTTTTAAACCAGACAATACCCTAACTACACTAGTCTTAGGGTTATTTTTTTTTGTTTCATAGTGAGGTATAAACTAAAAACCTATGGGTAGATAGATCACACTATTACGTAAAGATATGTAATAGTGTGTTTAACTTTTTATCAATTTGATGGCTGGATTACTTACTTGCATCTAAGTATATGCTCATAAAACCATCACCCGATATTGAACCTAAAGGTTTGTCTTATCTACCTCAATCTATTTTTTTATTCGTTGAACTCAGGCTAAATTTAATGAATTCTCTCTCTAAGTAATTGTTCTTCTAAAGCAGCAATGCGATTGTACGCTGCTGTTAATTGCGCTGTCAGTCGTTGTATTTGAATTTCTGGTGTTATATTATCTCCAGTTTGACGATGCATGTCTAGATAAATGCCATCTGTCAATACATCCTTGTGTTCCATTTCTGGATTTAAATTGTTACGTCCTTTAAACTGGTAGCCTCCAGCGGCGCCATTTTGTTGGCAATTATCCTTTGCTTGTGTATTGGCTAAAGAACACTCTGAGAAAGTTTGAGTGACTTTACCATCAAGCTGCTCAATTACTTGGCACAGGTCATCCAGCTTTTGGCTTAAAGTCAGGATCTGCTGCTGTAATAGCTCCATTTAATACCTTTATTCGTACATTTTCTCTATGTTATTCAATTTACTCTCAACCTTAACGATACTTATGGATTATTTAAGTATTGATAATTTTTAGTGGAAATGTGACATTTAAATCATTACTTCTAAATATAAGTAAGGCTTCACCATAAGTACCACGAAGTAAATTTATGGATAAAAATTAATCTTGAGGTATAAATTTGCCAAAAAATCGCTAATTTGAGTCAAATATTCAAAATTACCCGTATTATCAAGAAAAAATACCGATAATTCTCCAGATCCACTTTTTCAACTAGTCAGCCACTGGTGAATCTCTGCTTAATATTAGGTATAATCAAAAATCTCAAAATCCAAAATCAATGGATCGACGGTCTTTTTTGCTAGGTACAAGCACACTGGCGCTTTCACAACTGCTTTTTGGCTGTGGTGGAAACAAGCAAACGCAACTAAAAGTACAGTTATTAAAGGGTTCTATACCTGGTCAGGTGGTGAATCAGTTCCACAAAGGTTTGCAGCAACAGGTGCAGTTAAAGTTTGCTCCAGTTGAGCATATACAGGATTTATTTCACCAATTACAAAATTGGGAGGAGAAACCAAAGACTAGCGATGAGCAAGGATGGCGACGCTTTATACCCTTTAAGCAAGGTCAAAAAGCAGCTGACACAGACCTAGTGACATTGGGAGATTACTGGCTACAAGCTGCTATTGAACAGAAATTGATTCAACCACTCCAAGAAGTACAGGGAAAGCAATTAAAACAGTGGTCTGCTTTAGATGAAAGATGGAAACAATTGGTAACGCGCAACGATCGAGGTATTTTGGATACTCAAGGGAAGGTGTGGGGTGCGCCTTACCGATGGGGTAGCACGGTAATTGTTTATAACCGTGATAAATTGCGAAAATTGGGATGGACGCCCAAAGATTGGAGTGATTTGTGGCGAGATGGAATGCAGCAGCGTATTTCCCTGCTCAATCAACCACGAGAAGTTATTGGTTTGGTCTTAAAGAAGCTAGGAAAATCTTATAATACAGACAATCTTGACCAAGTACCAAATTTGGAAAAGGAATTACAGACATTAAATCAACAAGTGAAGTTCTACAGTTCCAATAACTATTTGGAACCTTTAATTATGGAAGACACTTGGCTAGCGGTTGGTTGGTCAAGCGATGTGCTTCCTGTTCTGGGACGTTATCCGCAACTTGCCGCAGCGATCCCCCAGTCAGGAACAGCAATCTGGGCGGACTTATGGGTACGTCCCGCAGGGATTACTAAGGATAGTTTATCAGATCAATGGATTGATTTTTGTTGGCAACCAAGCACAGCTAAACAAATTTCGGTGCTGACTAAAACTAATTCGCCAATTTCTACAAATATTGCCGCTTCCGATATCCAAGAACCATTATGGAGTTTGTTAGAGAGCGATCGCAACATTTTCAATAAAAGTGAATTTTTACTTCCCTTACCCCCATCAGCAATAAAACAATACGAGTCTTTATTCGCCAAAATTAAGGTTTAATTAGAGATTGGGCATGGGGCACTTGTACTGAGCGAAGTCGAAGTATTGGGCATAAGAGGCAGCACTTCGGCTACGCTCAGTGACCGAGGGGCAGAGGTGATATAAACTTACTTTAACTGCTCCCCTGTATCCCCAGTACCTATAAAGAACGCTGTAACCCTATCTTGTTCTTAATAGTGGTTTGGATACTGCATAAAGCTGGACTTGTACTAAAGTTGCAAGTGTAGGTTGCCAAGGGTTCTTTTTGATAATTAAATACCCGGACGTTGTAACCAAAGTTCCGTGCAGCGCTACCCAAGCGATTTACGAAGTCGTAGCGCTCTACATACTCTAGTAAACTCCAAATTTGCTGATTCACGATCAAGTCTACTCGTGCAGGTTCTTTGCCAGAAGTTGGATATGCTATCCAATTATCTAATAGCTTTTTTTCGGAGTTTTGTTGTGCCCACCATAAGCTGGGAACGGTTAATCGTTCTGGATGAATGGTGGTAGCTGTGATTATATAGTCTTTTGGCTTGGTCAATAAGTCTAGTTCTAAAGGCGCACTAGAAGGTGATGGTATTGAACGAGTTTGCGCTAGTGAGGGCGGGACTAGTAAAGCTGTGAGGGTAATAGTTAGTAGTAATGAAAATGATGTCTGGCGATGGCTGCGCCAAAGCCTGCCGTAGGATGCCCAAAGGGCTGTAGGGCGATCGCACAATTTAGGTATATGCATAGCTGATACTAATTCGTAATTAAGGCATTAGTAAAAATTCGCACAATTTAAAGTTTAATGGCAACGATGCGAATTCTTCGATAGTCTGCTTTCCAGGTTCCTTGCTGATACAGCGTCGGCTTGAGATATTCTTCCACGACGCGAATTACTTGTATTTGTTGCTCACCAGACAGTCCTTCTAAAAAAGTGCTGGCGAACATCTGAATCCAGTTTGCCATACCTGCTTCTCCGTCTGCTAAAGGAGTTGAACGAGCAAAAAGCATGGCATGAATAACATCAAAGCCTTGCTGTTCTAATAGGCTGGCGTATTCACCAATACTAGGAAAATACCAAGGATTTAGGGCTTGTGCGGAGATATTGGTTGCTTCTAAGGCGCTTTCCAAAGCTGTAGCGATCGCCTTTACATTTCCCTTACCACCAAATTCTGCAACAAAACGCCCTCCGGGTTTTAGGGATTTATGTATGGAAGCGATCGCGCAATCTGCTTCTTTCACCCAATGCAATACAGCGTTGGAAAACACAGCATCCAATGGTTTATCTACTTTAAAGTTTTTAGCATCAGCAACATCAAAGCGGATATGGGGATAGTTTTGTCTGGCTTTTTCTATCATCGCGGGTGCATAATCAACTCCCATAACTTCAGCACCAGCTTGGGCAATTTTTTCTGTGAGTTGTCCAGTACCACAGCCTAGATCCAGTATGGATTCTCCTGGCTGAGGGTTAAGGAATTTTAGTAAGTCCTCACCATACTGCCAGACAAAGGCGTGTTTATCTTCGTAGAGAGCAGCATCCCAAGAATTTTTAGGTATTGAAAGATTATTCATAAGTAGTGAAATTACAGTGTGTTGATTTGCGGATATCATCACAGTAGAAAAGATTTTTAATTATGTCCAATATATATTTTCACCTTAACTAATATTTTAAAGATATGAGTTCAGGTAACAGATGGAACTACGACACTTGCGCTACTTTGTCACCTTGGCAGAAGAATTGCATTTTGGACGGGCTGCGGAACGATTACACATTGCCCAACCTCCCCTAAGTCAACAAATTCGGCAGCTAGAAGCGGAATTGGGTTTTGAACTGTTTCACCGCACGAAACGAAAAGTAAAGTTAACAGAAGCGGGGCAAGTGTTTCTGGGTGAAGTGCAGCAAATTATGAGGCAATTACAACAGGCAATCCAAGTCGGGCGGCAAACTAGTCGCGGCGAAATTGGACAATTGGTGGTCGGGTTTGTCAGTTCTGCGGCGTATAATATTTTGCCTATTATTTTGCGAACTTTTCGTAGTTACGTTCCTGGTGTGAGCATCGAGTTGCGTGAACTGACTACAGATCAGCAGTTAGAGTGGTTACGAGAAGGTCGAATGGATGTAGGATTATTGCGTCCACCTGTTGAAGAAAATAGATTTAGCTGCGAAACAATTTTTCAAGAGTCGCTGATGGTAGCACTACCTGAAGCACATTTGCTAGCAAGTCAATCTAATGTATGTTTGACATCCCTTGCCAATGAACCGTTTATTTTATTTCCCAGGATATTAGCACCAGGACTTTACGACTTAATCATTAGTCTCTGCCAGCAAGCAGGCTTTAGTCCCAAGGTTGCCCAAGAAGCTATCCAGATGCAAACGATTGTCAGCCTAGTAGCAGCCGAGATGGGTGTGGCGATCGTCCCAGCATCTTTGCAAAATTTGCAACGGATTGGGGTAGTTTATAAAACTGTACAAGAACCTACCCCAAAAGTAGCGTTCGTTGCAGACGTTGGCGCAGCCATCGCAATGATTTGGCGAAAAAACGAGACATCGCCAACTGTGTTGAAGCTTGTGGAAATAGTTAAACAAGCCGCCCAGCAGTGGTGAATAGAGCAGCTTGCAATAATTATTATCGCAATGCAGACACTCCCATAGGACCACGAGTTACACCTAGCTGATTTTGCAGTTTCAACTCGCGCCAGAGTTGAGAACCTGTAATCTCGCCTTGCAGTAGTTGACTGTAGCAATGTATGGTTTTACTCACTTGTTCTGGTGTTTCATTCACAAACTCGATGCGAAACTGACGTAATCCCAGTTCTATGAGGCGCTGTACATACTCTGCTCCGGTTTGAGCAGTGCCGTTAAATACAGTATTGCGGCAACCTACATCGGCTTTGAGGACGTGTTCGCTACCAACGCGATCGCGCAATTTTACTTCCTGCTTTTCACAAGGTCGTCCACAGTTAGTGTAGTCTGTACCCGTTGATAGAAAGGCACAAAATACACAATGCTCCATGTGAAACATCGGTATATGTTGATGAATTGTCACCTCAAACCACTGGGGTGGACAACTGGTGAGCAGGTCTTGCAGTTGGTTAATATTCAGATCGTAGGATGCCGTCAGCCTTTCTAAACCAAAGTGTTGCTGAAAGTAGTCTGCTGTTAAGGGATTAGCAACGTTGAGCGAAAAATCCCCTATACAACGGTCTTGAGCAAAGAATTGCAATTGGTCATAGTTGCGTATTAGATAGCCATCTGCTTCTGAAGCACGTACTTGCTGCAAAATCCAATTTTCCCCCGGTTTGGTAATTCGGGGAGGTGCAACCCAAATAGTGGGAAATGGAGATTGTTGCCTTTGTTTATGTACTAGCTGCACGGCTTCCCGGTAGGCGCGAGGATCTTCAAATTCACAGTAGAGGGTTTCAATACCAGCTTTGAGGGCGGCTTTGAGTTGCTTGAGGTTTCGTACCAAGACTATGAGTGAAGGAGATAAGGGAGATAACGGAAATGAGGAGGGGAGTAAGTCTTGGAAAGAGACATCAGAACGTAATTGCCAACGTTTGGGTTGACTTCGTAATTCTTCCAGCTGCGCCACAATTTCCCGCCGTATCCGGTTTAACTCACTGACGGGTAGCATAATAGCGCCACTAAGGTGGTTGGTTAGCGTTCCCAAACAAAAAGGGGTATTACCCAAACGACCGAATTGTTCTTGTAAACGGTCTGTATCTAAAGGTTTGGTGTGCGCCTCCACCAGTGAAATTGCAGACTCCACTTGGACAATATTACCGAGTCGATCGCGGGCGATCGCAATCAACGCCTGACCAACTTCTCCATAAACCTCCAAGTCAATTGGACGTTGAAATTGGGGGTTTTCGCCAGCAAAACTCTGACGCACTTGCTTATCGAGTTCTGGATCGCTGGTTTTCCAAATGCGATCGCCTATATGCACTCGGCGCAGGTTCAAGTCATTTCGCCCAAATGTCAGCATGGTTTCTTTACCTTTAGAAACCACCCCATAAACTCGGCCGCCTTCTTCCTTCGCCTCTGGATGACCGCAGTCAAATACAATTCCATCCCCTGGCTTGACAGGCGCTTCCAATTTGACTGTTACCTCTTCGTTGTGAATGCGGCTGACTTCACCTAAATAAACCCCACGTTTTTTACCAAAGCGGGCGTGAACTAGTTCCTGATTATTAATCCCACCAAACCAGCCCGTGTAGAGTCCGCGAGAAAATGCCATTTCTAGGTTGTAATGTTCTTGGTCTGATTGACCTCTCCCCCAGCCCCTCTCCGAAACGGAGAGGGGAGCTTTTATTCCCCCTTCCCTTGTAGGGAAGGGAGTTAGGGGGTTAGGTCTTTCCAATTCCTCCATCACCCCATCCAAAGCTTGCCGATAAACACGGGTGACATTAGCAACATACTCTGGAGCTTTCAGGCGACCTTCAATCTTGAGACAGGTTACTCCTGATTTCACCAAATCTGGCAGAACATCTAACCCTGCTAAATCTTGAGGACTGAGTAAATATTTGCGCTCTTTTAAATTTACAACTTCCCCATCAGCGATTAAATCGTAGGGCATCCGGCAGGCTTGGGCACATTCACCTCGGTTAGCAGAACGTCCGCCTAAAGCCTCACTAGTCAAACACTGACCGGAATACGCTACGCACAAAGCACCGTGAACAAAAACTTCCAAAGGCAGCGACATTTCTTGTTGGGCAATCTGCTGCTGAATTTTATTGATTTCTTTGAGAGAACATTCACGCGCCAGCACCACCAATTGACAGCCAAGAGATTTGGCAAATTCCACCCCAACCGCACTGGTAATCGTCATTTGCGTGGAAGCATGGATGGGAAAATCGGGGGAAAGTTGACGGATGAGACGGCATATACCAATATCTTGAACGATCGCTGCATCCACACCTGCTGCAATAATTGTGCGGAGATATTGCTGTGCTTCTGCTAGTTCTTTAGGAAATATGAGTGTGTTGACTGTGACATAACCCTTTACGCCCCGACGGTGCAGAAATGTCATCAATTGGGGTAAGTCCGCCTCAGTAAAATTTTGTGCCCGCATTCTGGCGTTAAACCGATCCAAACCGAAGTAAATCGCATCTGCCCCATTTTCCACAGCAGCTTTAGCACATTCCCAATTACCTGCTGGTGCGAGTAGTTCGGGACGTTGAAGAGAGAGTTGGGAAAGGGAGCGATCGCTTTTCATTAGATTTAGGGAGGGTTAACTAACACCATAGTGATTTTATCGAAGTTATTGGGGGATGGTGCGATCGCTCTGCATCTTCTAGTTAAAAAAAGCGATCGCCTGAAATAAAACAATATCCCAGCCTCAATAACCTTTATTGCTCATAATGATATTTACAAGTCAAAATAATCAATAAATCTTCTTGCACTTTGTAAACTAATCTATGTTCATCTGTGATCCGCCTTGACCAGTAACCTTGTAGTTCATATTTTAATGGCTCTGGCTTCCCTATCCCTGCAAAAGGATCTCTTTGTATATCTCTAATCAGTTCCAAGATTTTTTTGAAAATTTTCTTGTCTTCTGTTGCCCACTGGCCTAATTGCTCAAAAGCTTCTGGTTCAAAGGTAATTTTTTTCATATTCATCTAAATCTACATAAATTAGGTTTCCTTTTTCTACATTCTCCAAAGCTTTGAGCAGATGTTTTTTATTCACCTCTGATTTTAAAAGATAAGTAGTTTCATCCTCTTCAGTTGATGGTTCAACTAGCACAATAACTTCTACTATTGTTCCTTCTGCCAGTTCGGTTGCTGAAAGTTCAATCTTGCCATCTTTACCTACAATAGCCTTTTGTTTAATTCCACTAAACATACATATTTACTCCTATCTTTACTACTTTATTCTAACTGTAGATGAATCAGATGATATTTGGGCGATCGCTTTTCTTTGTTAGCGTGGGTGGTTCATTAAAAAGAGCGATCGCTATTGCATAAACTACAACTCAAATTGGGAATACTCAGTAAAACGCAGGTATTTGCTGCGTATAAGTGGCTTGCTATAAAACATCAGGCTGCTGATACTTTACTAAATAGGAGAAGATTATGGACGCACTTACATTAACTTTTGCACTTGCCCCTCATATTGCAAAGGGGTTAGCTAATGGCATATTTGTACGCAATGGTGGTGTAATTCAGTATGTTGTAACGAAACAAGTTGTTGCTTGGTTAAGAGATTTAGTGCCAACGCCAACTAGTTCTTCTAACAATTTACTCAACCTTGCTTTCTCCGGTGCAAATCTTGTTGCTTCTGGGGCAAATGCTGCTGTTACAAGACAAGGATTAGCTGATGTCAGTGGACGCTTAGGTGGAGTTGAACAAATAAGTTTAGGTAATATAGCTGTTTCAGGGGTAAATCTGATTGGAACAGTCGCTAATGCCGCTATTTCTGGGAAAGGATTCGCCGATGTCAATGGACGTTTAGCTGGGATTGAAAATCAGTTAGGGGAAATTGGAGAGAATCTGCAATTCACTCAAGGTTTTTTGCAAGTAACTACTGCTGCTAGCGTACTTAATCTAGGTGTTTCGGTAATGGGGTTTGCTGTAATAGCACAGCGCCTTAATGAGCTAGAAAAACGCCTAAAACAAGCGGAAGAACTATTGAACAAAGTCAACCGCAAAATTGACCTGAGTTTCTATGCTAACTTCCATGCTGGAATAGAATTAGCACTTAATGCTTTCACGATGACTAAACCTGAAAATCGTAGAAGCAGTGCCTTACAAGCTATCAATCGCTTCTTAGAAGCAGAACATATTTACAAAGATTACACAGTTAATGAACTTTCCCAGAAAAGCCCAATTATTGACAAATATATACTGACATTATCTCTAGCTTATATTGCAGAAGCACGTTGTCATTTAGAACTAGAAGAACATGAAACAGCGCTTCGTCGTTTTCAAGAAGGAGGAAAATTTATTAGGTTGCTGCTTCAAAAATATATTGAACTCATGCTTACTTCTAATCCAGCAGCATACTTACATCCTCAGTTTAAAGGTCAGATTGATTTGCATAAACTAACTCAAATTTACCAATGGATTGACCCGAATTTTAATGAGAATAGAGTTTTCGAGATGCAACGCGAGAATATGTTTAAACTGACTCAAAGTCATGATGAATGGCTATCCTCTCTTCCATCGGCAATTATAGATCGTAGTGAAATTCAATGGGGCATATTTGGAGGAAATCCTACTCCATTCACGGGGAGATTTGAAAAAGAAGCTTACAAACGTCTTCCCCAAGTATTTGAAGTAATGGAATCTATGATTGAAACCAATCGCCGTTTTGAAGCATATCAAACAGAAGTACAAGCCATATCCCAATTAGGAATCAGCTTTTATGACTGGCTTAAATGAACTCCGTCTACAGAAATTAAACCAGACGGTGCAGAATTAATGTATATCATTCCATCCAAACCTTTAGATTTCCAACCTTCCAGATGAATTCAGTTCACTCTCTTACCTTGCGTTCTTGGCGGTTCGTAAAAAAAGATCGATCGCTATTTATTGCACAAACCACAGCTCAAATTGGCAATACTGAGTAAAGCAAGGCAGGACAAAGGTAAGAATTAAGTCTTTAAATATGAAAAGATAGTCAGATAAGGAAAGCGCCGAGCCAGCAGCGCAGTTAGGAAATTGGTAGGTTTATACGATAGTGCTAGTATGCTGCAACTAACTGTATATATTGATCAAAAAGCGGCAGTTAATTAACAGCGATCACTTCTATCGCTGTTGACTCCTCTTTTAATAATGGAAGTAAAAAAAGGACGAACCCGAAAGTTCGCCCTACATGGTGTTATGCTGTTGCTCAATCCAAACCCAAATCTTAAATCTTCGCTTCTTCTCTCACCAACTTATCCCAACCCAAATCTTTCAAATTATTATTTCGACGCAACGGACGAGTCACCAACTCTAACATGTCACGCGCATTCGTAAAGCCGTGAATTTGAGCAAAAGTGAACTCTACAGACCACTTTGTATTAATACCGCGTGCTTCCAATGGGTTAGCGTGAGCCATACCAGTAATTACCAAATCTGGTTTCAACTCATAAATTCGCTGAAGTTGATTGTAATTATCCGGCTTCTCCACAATCCTTGGCAGAGGTGAATTCATTTCCTGGCAAGTTTTCTCCAGCAATGCCAACTCAGCAGCTTGATAGCGCTTATCCATGTAGGGAATGCCGATTTCGTGAACTGTCATCCCACAACGGATTAAGAATCTTGCTTGGGAAATCTCCAGCAAGTTATCACCCATGAAGAATACAGACTTACCGCGAATCAGTTTCACGTAATCTTCCAAGCCTGCCCAAATTTGTGCTTCCCGTTCATCCAAACCCTTGGGAGTAATACCGAACACCGAGCAGATTTTCTCAATCCAAGCGCGAGTACCATCGGGGCCAATGGGGAAGGGTGCGCCAATGAGTTTACACTTGCGGCGACGCATTAAGGTGGTAGCTGTGCGGCTGAGGAAGGGATTGACACCAGCGACATAATACCCTTCTTCCAGTACTGGCAATTCTGTGAAGCGCTTCGCGGGTAGCCAGCCGGAAACTTTGATGCCTTGTTTCTTCAGTTCCAAGGTTAACTGAGTAACTACGGGGTCGGGAAGGGAGCCAAAGAGAACTAAGGGTGGATGATCCACGTACTCAGATTCATCTTGGGCGACATCTTCTTTCTTTTTACCGAAGTTGAGCAATTTAGCGATCGCATTCCGTTCGCTCTTCTCTGTTTCCGCCACTGGAGACTTATCAGGACAACGGTTAGCCATAGCAGCTAATACGGTGTCTTCCCCTTGGGTGAAAGCGTAATCTAGACCATTTGCCCGCGCGACAACGATGGGAATCCCGATTTCGGATTCTAGTTTCGGTGCTAAACCTTCCAAATCTGTTTTGATAATTTCCGTGGTGCAAGTGCCAATCCAGACAATTACACTAGGATTGCGATCGCGTTTAATCTGCAAGCACAACCGCTTTAACTCTTCATAATCACTCAGCTGTGCGGAAATATCGCCTTCTTCCAACTCTGCCATTGCATAGCGGGGTTCAGCAAAAATCATCACCCCCATCGCGTTTTGCAGGAAGTAGCCACAAGTTTTTGTCCCAATCACTAAAAAGAAGCTATCTTCAATTTTTTGGTATAACCACGCCACGCAGCTAATTGGACAAAAGGTATGGTAATTCCCGGTTTCACATTCAAAGCTTAAAGCTTCTGGTTGTTGAGCGACAGTCATTTTGGTTTTTTCTCCCCTTGATATTTAATGGCAGTTCAACCAATTTCAGATTTTAGATTGATAATTTTGGATTGAAGGCTGGGACAACAAAAGTATCCGCTGTCTAACGACAATTTCCCGAATTCCTCATCCAAAACCCCAAATCTAAAACTTAAAATTGCGAGGAACGGCAATAATTAAGCGTTGGGGAAGAGGCGGGCAATTTCTGATTCATCAAAAACGCCTGCTGGCAGTTCTTCCCCCAAAAAATCGTTATTTTCTTCAGCCTTTTGCAAAGCTGTTTCATCACCCCAGACATCTGATAACACGTCTTTAAACGCATTCTCATCTAGTGGACTATCTGCAAGCGCCTCGTCTTCGTCTTCATCCAGCTTTACTTCCATTGCAGCTGTTGAATCGAAGGCAATTTCCCCAAACTCATCTGCTTCTAAGCTAGAGATTTCGAGAGACTCATCTTTTGAGTTGTGTCCGTTGGTTAAGGAAATATCGCCAAAGCCATTTTCCGTTTCTTCCAACTCGCTGATTCCCAGACTTTCATCCTCAGAATCCACTATTGTGAACTCTTCAACTACCGCCACCGCCGCAAAGCCATTTGTATGAGCGTGTGTCAATGTTTCATCTTCAGGCTTTTCATCAATGACAGATGCTGCTTCTTCTACGTATTTCTCTACATCTGGGTTGACGACGAAGCGATTACCGAGAGCTAAATCTGGGTCAAAATGCAAATCCAGCACTTCAATTAGGGTATCGGCGTCAGGATTGAGTTTGGCAAAGGGCAGCATTAACTGCGCTAGTTTTGGCTCTAGGGCGTTAAGAACTCCCAGGATGAGGTAAGAAGGTGGTCGCTTCCCGCCATCAGGGGTGTACACCGATTCCACTTCCATGTGGAGGGTAATCCAGTCTCGATTATTCTGGAAAAATTGCAACCACTTTTGCTTTATTGAATCCGTAAAGCTGTTAAAGAATGCCATGTTATTGTCCCCCATCCTGAGAACTTGGTGATTTATACAATCATCAAGTCTAGTTCCTCTTCTGAATTAGGAACCTGGGGTTTACCCGGATTTAGATAAAAATCGGACAACAAAGAGAACAACTCCCGATCTGGTGTGTCGTTAGGTACAACACCTTCGGGACGCGCCAGAATTTGGTCGGCGATGTTGAGATAATAGTCGCAAACGTAGTCTAGGGAAGGATCTTGCTCTGCCATTTCAAACAAAGTCTTACCTTTCACACGGGAAACACGAATATCTTCAATTAAAGGTAAAACCTCTAGAACTGGCATGGGCACAGCTTCTATATATTTTTCAATCAAGTCGCGTTTGGAGGTGCGATTGCCAATTAACCCAGCTAAACGCAGTGGGTGAGTTCTTGCTTTTTCACGGACTGAAGCAGCAATCCGATTGGCAGCAAATAAAGCATCAAAGCCGTTGTCTGTAACGATCAGGCAGTAATCTGCATAGTTGAGTGGTGCTGCAAAACCACCACAAACTACGTCACCGAGAACGTCAAAAAGAATTACATCGTACTCATCAAAGGCGTTGAGTTCTTTAAGTAATTTTACGGTTTCACCGACTACGTAGCCACCACATCCAGCACCCGCAGGTGGGCCACCAGCTTCTACGCAATCAACACCACCGTAGCCTTTATAAATTACATCTTCTGGCCAGACATCTTCGTAGTGATAGTCCTTTTCTTGAAGGGTGTCGATAATTGTCGGAATCAAAAACCCAGTCAGGGTGAAGGTGCTGTCATGTTTTGGGTCGCAACCAATTTGCAGCACTTTCTTGCCACGTTTAGCTAGGGCGACGGATATATTACAGCTAGTTGTGGATTTACCGATACCACCTTTTCCGTAGACTGCTAGTTTCACTGTTGTTTCCCTCTTATAGCTTCTTGTCAAACTTGTGGCTCAAACATTTGCCTTCACCTTTCCTGAGATGGCGATGCGTGAGGTCTGTTGATGTCATTATTGGGCAAATTACCTAGAAAAGAAAGCGGCTCCTAATCTGTAAAACGGTCTTATCCGATGAATTAAAGCTTAATTATGACTATTGGGATTTTTATCAGGCTTAAAGACTTTAAAAGCTCTTAAAAGAGCCATTAAAAAAATTTTATTACTTATTTTTATAAAAATAGTTACAAAATACAAAAAACTGAAATCTGCTTTTTTGAATGCTTTTCATAGAATTAGCTGATGTTTTTCCAACGTGTTTTCAAAGCATTAGGGCGCAGGGTCAAGGGGAAAGAGAGGTATATGCAGCCTAATGCTGGAAATAATAATGGAATTTGCGTTAGCGTAGCTCACCGAAGGTATCGCAGATAAATTGCCAGTTTTCAGTTGGTAGTCACAACCATGTAATTGCTGCTTGAGAGTGAGTGAGTGTGATTTTGTAAAATATTATTAATTTTGCAAATATTTTCTAAGTCTAAGCCCAGCGAATAGGATTCGTGGCTACACAAATTTAGCCCACTCCGGTGGGCTAAGAGTAAGAGAAAAACGTAGAGTGTGCGTAAGTCCTAATTTATTTCAGTCTATGTATTGAAGGTAATTAGGACACCTCAGTTTCAATTTCCTGGATTTCTTGTAATGTTTGCCAGCCAGCTTGCCACTGGGAGTTATCTTGTAATAATTTTGCATTTATCCAAAAACGGACTTTCGGATCGCAAGCAGCAACCATTTCGGCATAAACCCACTTAGCCTGATTTTTACGATTGACAACTTGGAAGTGCCGCCAGCCATCAACTTTTCGCTGTGCTGTCCATTTAGAACCAACTAGGTAAGGAAATTTTTGTTTTTTAGTCATTTGTCATTTGTCACTTGTACTGAGCGACTTGCCTTGACTTGTGCCGAGCATCTCGACTTCGCTCGATGGAACCGGAGCCGAGGTAGCGAAGTCGAAAGGAGCCGAAGTATTTGTCATTAGGTATTGGGAAAACACTTTCTTTATCGCCAGTCCCCAATACTCAAATTAAGATGTCACCAAATCGCCATTACGGGTAAACTTCTGGCAATCCAACTCACTATCTTGCTGGACACATAGCGAAAACCATCTAATATGACTCCAGCAGGTATTGATGTTGTTGGTAATTTTGCGTTTTTTCTTGGAGAGGCGTTGCCTCACAACTTCATTAGGGCAAAGAATTTCTAACGTGCCTGTACCATCTTCGTAATTGACGATGCGAAATAGACAGTCTTGCAACATAGCACGGCTGCTGCTGTCGAAGAACCGCTTAAATCGCTGTAGCTTTTCTCCTTCAGTCATTTGGCTGATGGGTTTTATTTTCAAGAAATCTTCATCCTCAAAATCAAAGTCATCATCTTCAAAGTCGTAAAGGTCAATCATTTTCAGCATCCACTATGCGACCTAGAATTATGGTAACTCTGTGTGGGGCAGGGGAATGAGGAGATACGGAGATGGTTTTGTACCATTGACTTGAAAGTAGATGGAGTTTAACAACACCTTGCACTGCTGAGAATTAAAAATGATATTTGCGATCGCGTACCCACATATTTATAGGTATAGCTTTACCTTGTGCATTCACTTTCACTTCCACTACTATCGGTTGCGGCTGTCCTGGTTTGATCGATCGGGCTTTAGAGATATCGTTGTTAATCTCGTTCCGTTGATCCTCTGGGATGTAGTAAGTTTCTAAGCCATAAGTAATCGAATTATAGCCACTATATTGACCTTTTAAGGCTATCTGATTTGCAGCTAGGGAAGTTGGGAGTTGTCCACTTACGCGCACAGGTTTCCAAGCTTGAGGAATTCCACCAGAGGATTTTTGCTCTTCCAAAATTATATACAAGTTGGTTCCCTGCGCCAAAGGCTCGCCTCGTTTGTCGGTAACAGGATTTTGCTTCACCAAATCTCCCCAACCAGGAAGTTTTTTTAAATTATCTATGCGAGAAATTTGATAATTTAGCGTCACAGAGTAACCGCGCAGCAAATCGTAAGGATCTACAGGCAGAGTTTGCAAAATAGCTGTTTTACCTGTAACAAGTGTGTAAACTGATTGGGCTGGTACTGCCAAGATGATCGCTGTTTGAATTAGCAGGGGAACTACAAACCGCCAAACATCTATAGGCTTTTCTGAAGGTTCATTTTGCAAAGGTAATGCTTGATTAGTTTCCATAGGGGATAATCCGAAAAATGAGTTTTAAGTATTGAACGATCGGCTTTTTTGAATTCATAAATTTATTACACAAATTTTGCATAAAAATGCACTTGATATTTATTAAACGAACCGCCAAAGATGCAAAGGAATATATGGTTCAAGTAATTAGTGCTTTTTTTACAGAGATTTTGTATTATGACCGATTCTCATCAGAAGTTGGTAAAACTGGTAAAGACAACAAATAACGTTCAAACCACAATCCGGCAAAAATTACAGCGACACCGCACAAAACAAAAACTAAAGATTTGAAGAGTAAAGCGGTGTCGTATTCTAGTGTTCGGCTGATAATTTGTAGTGTTAATAATACTAGTCCACCCCAAAAAGCGCGTCGTTGTCCTAACTCCAGCGCTTCCCGAATTAGTTCAAACCCTAATACTGCTAGAAGGACATTAAAAGCAAATATGGGAATGGCTGGAATCGGAGTGATAGCTTGATGAACGAAGATTAATAAAGCAGTTATGACAATCAAGCTGCCAATAAATATTGTCTTGAAATCTATTCCTTGGCGTTCCATGTTGCTTGTTGGTCGTAGCAAATGCCACCATTGCCACAGAGCTAAAACTGTGAAAATTACCACATCAATAAAGGGTAGAGAAGTTGCTAAGTGACTCTTTTGAAATTCAGTGTAATAACCAACAGATGGATCTGACCATAACCAACGGAAAGACAGGTAGTAAAACGTGATGCTGAAAAACACCCTAGCTAAAGTCCTAGCAAAGGGCTGAAATAGCCTGGAAGAAACTCGCCAAAATAGTAAGTCATCATAACTCCACAATAATGCTGGGGGGAGGGCAAAGGCGGCTATAGCAATCCAAGGTGGAGCATCTCTATATGTCAGAACTTGCAGCGACTGGAGATGAAATTGCCAGGATGTAACAAATGCGATCGCCGCAATTCTGAAAATCCAACGGGAACGACACCAGTAAGCTAAAGGTACAAACACTACACCTAAGAGTAGGGGCAGATGTTGTATTACCAGCCGCGCCCATGTCAGCTGATTTTGTGCAAAATACCCATCAAATAATCCTATCGAATACCCGATTAGCACTAGAATCAGGGCAAGCATCCCCAAGGAAGTCAAGCGCAGACCGTAAGCCATTAGTAAAACAGCCAACCCCCAAATTAAGAACAGTTCGTAACTTGAACCGCTAATATGGAACATTTGCGCCAATAGCGCTATATTTGCGCCTATCGTCAACGCACTTAAAAGTAGCAAGCCTTCTCCGAAGACCTGTTGGCGGCGTTTTCGGCTTCTTGGGGAAATATTATTGCTTGCAGGTTGTCTCCACAAAATAAAACCAGCAATATTAGTTATCAGGAATAAACTTAACAGTAGCGTTAACTTGGCTTCTCTATTCAAAGCTTGCCAGTTGGCAGCTACAAAAGTAATTACACCTAAGCCTAACAATGTTGCACCCACAGCGATCAAGATAAAAACGAAGCGATCGCGAGCGGCAGTTTCTAGATTATTAAATTGATACTTTTGTGCGAGTATTTGGTAAAAATCGGCATCAATAAGTCCTTCATCCTGCCATAGTTGCGCTTCTTGACGCAACTGGCGGCGAAAATTATCAAGTAACATGATTCTCTCCGAGGCTGTAAGCAAATGGAATGTGAGACGAGAACTATGCTCGTTATGTCAATGAAGCTAATTATACTTACAGTCTCGCTTGACTGTTTTACGCAATAGCAATATGGGCGTGAAAGTAAAGATGGGCTTGACACCATTTAAGGCGATCGCCTAGTTCATTGCCTTAAACATTTCACGACTGCCTAGAAAGTACAAATAAGGAATTTTTTTTCCAAGAGCGGTAATACTACTCTATAAAGATGTAAAGACCGATCCAGCTAGTCGCCTTTATGTTTTTACAATGACGATATCAGAACAAAACTGATTCTTGTTCTGTATGCGACGGACACTTCGCCCAAAAAGTGTTCCCCCAAAGTTCTGATATCTGAAGACAAGCTGCCGTCCGGGCGATTAGATCGGAAGTCGGCACTCAGACAACTCTGGGCAGCATTGTCTCATGGTTGGGCGTTTACGTTCCTCAAAAAAGCCTATGCAACCAACTAATCCAAATCAATTTACAGAAAAAGCCTGGGAAGCGATCGCCCATACCCCAGATATTGTTAAACAATATCAACAACAGCAAATTGAAAGCGAACACCTGATGAAAGCGCTGCTAGAACAAGATGGTCTAGCAATTGGGATTCTCACAAAAGCAGGTGTTAACCTCCAAAAACTGCGCGATCGGACTGAACAATTTTTTCAACGTCAGCCGAAAGTATCAGGTAATAGTACCTCAGTATACTTAGGACGCAGCTTAGATACACTTCTAGATCGAGCAGACGGATATCGCAAAGAGTTTGAAGACGAATATATTTCAATTGAACACTTATTGCTGGCTTACGCTAAAGATGATCGTTTTGGCAAAGGTTTATTCCAAGAATTTGGTTTAGACGAAGGCAAGCTAAAAAATATTATTAAACAAATTCGTGGGAGTCAAAAAGTGACCGACCAAAATCCAGAAGGCAAATACGAAGCACTGGAAAAATACGGGCGTGACCTTACAGAAGCCGCGCGTAAAGGTCAACTCGATCCAGTGATTGGGCGGGATGATGAAATTCGTCGGACTGTGCAAATTCTCTCTCGCCGCACTAAGAATAACCCTGTGCTAATTGGTGAACCAGGTGTTGGTAAAACTGCGATCGCTGAAGGATTAGCACAGCGGATTATTGCAGGTGATGTACCTCAATCCCTCAAAGACCGCAAGCTAATCGCTTTAGATATGGGTGCTTTGATTGCAGGGGCAAAATTCCGGGGTGAATTTGAAGAACGCCTGAAAGCAGTATTAAAAGAAGTTACTGAATCTGGCGGCAATATTGTTTTATTTATTGATGAAATTCACACCGTTGTCGGCGCTGGTGCAACCCAAGGCGCGATGGATGCTGGTAACTTATTAAAACCGATGTTGGCGCGGGGCGAATTGCGTTGTATTGGGGCGACAACCCTGGATGAATACCGCAAATACATCGAAAAAGATGCTGCATTAGAAAGACGGTTCCAACAGGTTTATGTCGATCAGCCTAGTGTAGAAGATAGTATTTCGATTTTGCGCGGGTTGAGAGAACGCTATGAAAACCACCACGGGGTGAAGATTTCTGATAGTGCTTTAGTTGCCGCAGCCGTATTGTCGAGTCGATATATTAGCGATCGCTTCTTACCAGATAAGGCAATTGACTTGGTAGACGAAGCCGCCGCGAGATTAAAAATGGAGATTACCTCCAAACCAGAAGAACTCGACGAAATCGATCGCAAGATTCTGCAATTGGAAATGGAGAAGCTTTCGCTGCAAAAAGAAAGCGATGCCGCTTCTCGCGAACGTTTAGGAAGACTGGAAAAAGAAATTGCCGATCTCAAAGAAGAACAAAAAACCCTGAATACTCAATGGCAGTCTGAAAAAGATATCATTGACAAAATTCAGTCTGTTAAAAAAGAGATTGAACGGGTCAACTTAGAGATTCAGCAAGCAGAACGCGACTACGACCTTAACCGGGCTGCGGAGTTGAAATACGGTAATTTAACCAGTTTGCATCGTCAATTGGAAGCAGTAGAAGCTGAATTGGCAAGCACTCAAAGAAGTGGGAAATCACTATTACGAGAAGAAGTCACAGAAGCTGATATTGCCGAAATTATTTCTAAATGGACGGGAATTCCGATCAGTAAGTTGGTGGAATCTGAGAAAGAAAAACTGTTGCATTTAGAAGATGAACTGCACCGCCGCGTAGTTGGACAAGAAGAAGCAGTCACAGCTGTAGCCGATGCAATTCAGCGATCGCGCGCTGGATTAGCCGATCCTAATCGTCCCATCGCTAGCTTTGTTTTCCTTGGGCCGACAGGTGTGGGTAAAACTGAGTTGGCGAAAGCGCTGGCGGCGTATATGTTCGATAGCGAAGATGCGTTGGTGCGAATCGATATGTCTGAGTACATGGAGAAACACGCCGTTTCTCGCTTAATTGGTGCGCCTCCAGGATACGTGGGTTATGAAGAAGGCGGACAACTTACAGAAGCGATTCGCCGTCGTCCTTACTCAGTGATTCTCTTCGACGAAATCGAGAAAGCACACCCCGATGTCTTCAATATCTTCTTGCAAATTCTTGATGATGGTCGCGTCACTGATGCCCAAGGTCATAAGGTGGACTTCAAAAACGCTATTATCATCATGACCAGCAACATCGGTTCGCAGTACATTCTTGATATCGCCGGAGATAACAGCCACTACGACGAAATGCGCCGTCGAGTCATGGAAGCAATGCGAAATAGCTTCCGTCCAGAGTTCCTGAACCGGATTGATGAAATCATCATCTTCCACGGTTTAGATAAGAAGGAATTGCGGCATATTGTGCTATTGCAAGTGGAAAGATTGCGGCAAAGATTGAGCGATCGCAAAATATCTCTCAAACTATCGGATTCTGCCCTTGACTTTTTAGCAGAAGTAGGGTATGACCCAGTATATGGGGCGCGTCCACTGAAGCGGGCGATTCAGCGAGAGTTAGAAACTCAAATTGCTAAATCCATCTTGCGCGGCGAATTCAACGACGGCAACACCATCTTTGTAGATGTGCAAAATGAAAGGTTGTCGTTTAGCCGTTTACCAGTTGAAGTATTTACCGGATAATTACACCTGATAAATCACACACAAAAACCCGTTTTCTAACAGAGAGCGGGTTTTTGAATTATTTATAGGTAAAGTGAAAATCCAATTAACAACGTCTGAATTTTTTATTGAGTCTTACACATAACTTGTCGCATTTTACGCATATTTGCAGGCAACTCTAAATTCATCGCTTGTTGAATAAAAATAGATGGAATCGGAATTAGAGGTGTCGCTTGCACAGTATAAGCAAGTATTGTGCCATTACCACAATCTTGTAGTTCTAAATTGGCGTTAAAGTCCTCAAAAGTCCCATTTACCATGCGAAATTGGATTTGCTGCCCCAGTACTTCTACAACATTGAGGTAAATTTCCACTTGAGCCGTAAAAAAGAAGAAGGCTTTTTGTGCTGCTTGATACAGACGTTTGACTTCACCTTTATGTACTACCTCACTCTTGGTGATATCAGGAAAATATTGCACCCAGCGGGGATAATCAGTTAATTGCTGCCAAACGTGCGATCGCACCATCGGCAAATACATCCAGGCTGTCACTGCGCCACCCGATAGCTTGTGCGATCGCGTTTCTAGCAGAATTTCACCCTGTACCAGCAACTTTTGCTTGTCTTGACTCCAAGCCATATCTGAACCTGCAATAATTGAATCTGATATATAAGACGCAGACATAATGATTAAGTTACTCCTCAACTCATCCACCTAAATAGAGTTGAAACTACAAGCCATAAAACTTGATTTAGATCCAACCCATTATTAAATTAGTTCCAGTTTAATACTTATCTTTTCCGGAAAGGATGATTTTTTGCTCATCATTTCAGTTACTTTACTGTAAAAACTGTGTTTCTTATCACAATTAACATAATTAATACTTCAGTGAGTTTTGTCAAAGTAATACTTGTAGATGAAAAATTGTGTTGTTAACAGCTAGAATGGCACAAACACGATTTAACATCAAGTACCTTACCCTAAAGTTTGGATAGTATCTCTCGTTTTTACGTGTTATTTCTGATGAACCTATAACTTCATCGTAACTTCATATTTTAATTATCAATATCAAGTGTAATGTCTGTTGAGTTGAGAGGAAAATTAAGTGAATCAATCTTCTTTAAATCGTAGATTAATCCAGATTTTTGGTACACTTCTCGGCATTAGCGTTGCCGTCTGGGTACTGAGAGGTATTGGTATTCTCACTTTTATCCCAGGTGGAATTATTTGGCTACTCCTACTTGGGGCGATCGCGATCGGAATTATCAGTTACGCCCAAAGGACATGGTGGCGTTTTTAGTCATTTGTCATTTGTCATTTGTCATTTGTCAACTGATTGCCAAAAGTATTTAATAGGGAAGCAATGCCAACAATTTACGAGGGGAAAGGAACATGGCAAAGTATAAATGTACTGTTTGTGGCTATATATATGACCCAGCAGAAGGCGATCCAGATAGCGACATAGCACCGGGAACAGCCTTTGAAGATATCCCAGAAGATTGGTCATGTCCAACTTGCGGTGCGACAAAAGCCGACTTTGAACCTGATGAAGAGTGAAAATAACAGCTAGCCTAGAAAGTAGGTGCTGTAAAAGAGACATTTTTGAAATTGTTACCGTTACAAATTGTAGTTATTGGGGGTGGGGCAGCAGGATTTTTTGGCGCGATCGCTTGTGCTAAAGCCAATCCTGATGCCCAAGTTACTTTACTCGAAGCTAGTCGTCAACCCCTAGCGAAAGTGCTAATTTCTGGTGGCGGACGCTGCAACGTGACTCACGCTTGCTTTGAACCGGAGGAGTTAGTGCAAAATTACCCCAGAGGTGCAAAAGCTTTGCGGGGTGCTTTGACTCGGTTTGGGCCTCAAGATACAGTAGCTTGGTTTGCTGCTGGTGGAGTCTATCTGAAAACGGAAGCTGATGGCCGGATGTTTCCTGTCACCAATACTTCAGAAACCATTGTGGAATGTCTAATTAAAGCGGTGGCGAAATCTGGGGTAAAACTCCGCATCGGTACGCATGTAACTTCGGTGAAACAAACCGCAGCAGACGGGGGGTTTGATATTTTTCTGAAGTCGGGAGAGATAATTAAATGCGATCGCCTACTTTTGGCGACCGGTAGCAGCCTTGCGGGTTATAAAATTGTCCGAGAGTTAGGTCATCAAATTGAACCGCCAGTACCCTCGTTATTTACCTTCAACATTCTCGATCAAAAGTTGCGGGAATTGGCGGGAGTTAGCGTTAACCCTGCTCAATTGCGCTTATCTGCGGGCGGAAAATCCCAATTACAACAAACTGGGCCATTACTAATTACCCACTGGGGTTTGAGTGGCCCGGCTGTTTTGAAGCTTTCTGCTTGGGGTGCGAGAGTTCTGCACGAAAGCAGCTATCAAGCCACATTATTGATTAATTGGTTGCCTAATTTGCACCAAGAACAAGTGCGAGAAAAAGTTTTAGCAGTTAAGGATGAATGGGGAAAGAAAGCGATCGCATTGCATCGCGGCGTCGATCTACCCCATCGTCTCTGGCAATATATCATTGCTCGTGCAGGCGTTACCACAGAAGACCGTTGGGCAGAAATATCTAGTAAAACCTTAAATCAACTGGTGCAAGAACTTACTCAGGGACAATACTTAATCAACGGTAAAGGAGCCTTCAAAGAAGAATTTGTTACCTGTGGCGGTGTCAAGCTCAAAGAAGTCAACTTCAAGACGATGGAAAGTCGGTTAGTTCCTGGTCTTTATTTTGCTGGAGAAATCTTAGATATTGATGGCGTTACCGGTGGGTTTAACTTCCAAAGTGCTTGGACAACCGGTTATTTAGCAGGTGTGGCAATGGCGACTAGCCACGAATAGTCTGCCGATCCAAAATTGATGGATTTGGAGTGACACAAAGACGCGGAGATTTTTCTCCGTGTTAACCCGAACCCATTTACCAGTTCTTTAGGAACAGCGATCGCTACTTAATTATATTTACTTATCAAAATTCTTATTAATCCTCCAGCATTTCCCACCTTGCCACTCTATATTCACACCAGCCACTCTAGAGAAGACAAACTTTTCCGGGTGTATTATTTTTTCATAAAAAATATATGAATACTGATAAAAATGCTGCGTCTGAAATTACGTTGCAGGGAAGCCAGTATATGCTGCATGGCTTTCCAGTGCTTGGTATTCCTGATGAGGAGCGGGCTGTAAAATATTTCAGCTTGAATCCATTTCTACCAAATGTCCAGAACCGTTGCCCGATTGAATGTGCCTATTGTGTCTGCCATCAAGACCGTGACTGGCATCATTATCCACAAAACTTTCAGGATGTCTCATCTCCAGTTGACCTGCTCGATCTTTTGCTAGACTACATTTTTGCTACCCAGGAGGGACAAAAGGGCTTTCCAATTTCACTGTGCGATTACTCTGACCCTTTTATTCCAGCCCATCGAGAACGCGTACTATCAATTCTGGATGCACTGATTGACCGCAAAGCTGCCAACATGGTCTACATAACTACCAAAGTCCATCCTGGCCAATCTTTTCTAGAACGCCTCAAAACAACTCTAGAGCGACCTCATTCACTTCGAGTCACTGTCTTTGTTAGTCTACCACCCTTGAAACCAGGCTATGAGCAAGCCTCAATTCAGAGTCGGGTACAGTTGCTGCAAGATTTAGTAAACCTTGGCATACCCTGTTGTTGGTATCTGCGTCCACTGGTTGAAGAGTGGTTTGATGAAGCCTTAATGTGGCAATTAGCACGGACATTATTGCCTCATGTTTCCCGTCACGTTATTCTATCTGGGCTTGTGATGTCTGAAGAGATTGAAGCGAGTCTGTTAAAACAGGAATTAATCGTTCCAGAATGGGATCGTACACAACCAGGACGTAAGCAATACTTGTCATTGGAGTTTGAGTCCAAAGTGCGCTCAATTCTCAGTACTGTTGCTAGCGAGCAAAATATTTCTCTCGGCCCGGTGATGGGACATCGGCTATGCGGTACTAACGGCAATCATGCCTATGGCTGCTTGATTTGCGCCAAACAAAACCGTTATTGCCAGCTTTTTCAACTTCATCACTATGGTGAAACGATCGCTGCCGAAGATAATCAACGCCTCAAGACGCTACTGAGACAAGATTCAGTGAAAGTAAGCTCACGAGAGCCATCAACAGAAGAATGTCAGTAAAGTAATCCAACCTGAAGCGAAGCTAGGAACAGTCTGATTGTTTTATCACTACGCATCTACAAAATTATTCTATTGGAGCATAAAGAGGGAAAATTATCTTGCAATTGTAGATCAATTTTGAACACACCCAACAATGAAATTCAGCGAAATCCTCCGTCAATTTGGTGACGCGGCCACCAATCATAGCCTGACTAGTAACCCAGACCAAGACCCAGAAATTACAGGGGTAGCAGCCATTGATGAAGCTAGCAACGGTACGATCGGTTACATAGAAAGTGCAAAATTTAAATCTTTTGTCGGCAATACCAATGCTAGTGCTTTAATTTTGCCCCAGGACGAAAAATTACAGGCGCTTGCACAAGAGAGGGGTATTGTCTGGCTAGCAACCCCAGATCCGCGATTATTGTTTGCCAAAGCGATCGCCCTTTTTTATCAACCATATCGCCCTACCCCAGAAATTCATCCCACCGCTGTGATTCACTCCACCGCAAAAGTTGGTAGTGATGTTTATATTGGCCCCCATGCTGTGATTCAACAAGGAGTAGAAATTGGTGATGGTGCAATCATTCATCCCAATGTGGTAATTTATCCAGATGTCAAAATAGGCGATCGCACCACCTTACACGCCAACTGTACCATCCACGAACGCACCCGCATCGGTGCAGATTGCGTCATTCACAGTGGTGCTGTTATTGGTGCAGAAGGCTTTGGTTTTGTTCCCACCCGTACTGGTTGGTTCAAAATGGAACAATCAGGCAATACAGTCTTAGAAGATGGTGTAGAAGTTGGCTGTAACACTGGCATTGACCGCCCAGCAGTGGGAGAAACACGGGTAGGTCGAAATACAGTAATTGATAGCTTAGTGCAAATAGGTCATGGTTGCCAAATCGGTTCTGGTTGTGCGATCGCAGGTCAGGTTGGCATGGCCGGAGGTGTTAAACTGGGAAATCGCGTTATTCTAGCTGGACAAACAGGAATAGTCAATCAAGTGAAGATGGGAGATGGGTCGATGACATCTGCTCAAACTGGAATTCACAACGATGTTGCACCAGGAGAAATTGTCTGCGGAACCCCAGCCCTTCCTTACAAACTATATCTCAAGGTATCTGCTGTTTATGGCCGCCTGCCAGATATGTATCAATCGCTAAAACAATTGCAACGTAAATTCAAAAATAGCAATGAATAAGCTGAAAGTTATCTAAACTACATAACCAAATTCAAAATAACTCTTGTGGGGCGTGAATCTTGCACGTCCCATTCTGTATTCTTATTCAAAAAGGTTTTGTTCAAGGGACTTAAGCCCCTTGTACTCCATAAACTAAAATCCTAATTTTTCCAACACTGGCTGTGTGGAAACAATGTGACGGTCTAAACCGAGTTCTTTTGGACTAACGCCAAGTGCCAAAGCAATCAACTGGGGTAAATGTAACACTGGTAAACCTAACTTCTGTTCAATCACTTTTTCTACCTCTGGCTGACGCGAATCTAAATTTAAGTGGCACAGAGGACAAGGTGTAACTATACAGTCAGCACCAGATGCTAAAGCGTCCTGAATATGCATCCCCGCCATCTTAAAAGATTGGGTAGTGGCATAACTAGAAAGCGGCCAACCACAACATTGTGTCCGCCCTCGGTAATAAATTGGTGTTGCACCCACCGCCCGAAACATATTTTCCATCGCTTCCGGTTGGAAAGGGTCGTCATAAGGCATAGATTTTTGGGCGCGGAGGAGATAACAGCCATAAAAAGCCGCACATTTTAATCCAGTTAACTTTCGGGTGACACGTTTGGTAATTTCCTCTAAACCGTAATCTGTTACTAAGGCGTAAAGAAGATGTTTAACGTCAGTACTGCCGCGATAAGGCGAACAGCCTTCTTTATTTAGCAAGCCATTAACCTGTTCAATGTAAACAGGGTTAGTTGTTTGGCATTCCTTCAGGTGTTCGTTTACATGACCGATAACACCTTGACAAGTACTGCAATGGGTAAGTAAGGGCAAATTTAATTCTTCTGCTAGGGCAATATTTCTGGCGTTGACTGTGTCTTCTAGCAGTTGCGAATCTTCTTTAAATGTGCCTGAACCGCAGCAAGCAGCTTTTTTAAGTTCAACTAGTTCAATACCCAATGCTTTGGTAAGCGCTTGAGTTGATTGGTAAAGTTCTCGACAGGCCCCTTGAGCAACACAACCGGGGAAGTAAGCGTATTTCAGTGTCTGAGGTAGCATAGAAGTATGTTTGGGTTAGAGCGATCGCTCTAAACAATAACTGTTTTATCATTCCCTTGTTAGCACTAAAGTTCTGATGTTTGACGTTTAGCTACCCTTTAAGCGTTTAGGTTAAAGGGTCGCGGCATCTACATATTCTTAACTGCTAGCAAGGCTGTAAATACCGATCGAGACATTGTAAAAAATTTTAGCAATAATTGGAAAACCAAAGCATTTACACGGTATTGGCGATGGCGTAGCACGCTCTACTGCTCAAGTGTTTCTAGAAAAGTTACCCCATTTATTTTAAAAATGGCAGAGGTTTTCTAGCAGAAAAACCCTTGGAAGTATGCGGGCGATCGCGCTTGACGATAAGATGTATATGCTCAAAACAATGTCTCCTCTAAAGAGCAGATCGTAGCAAGTGGTTAAGGACTTTTATTTATGAGCCAAGCGGAACTTTTTGAAAAGGTCAAGAAAATCGTTATCGAACAACTGAGTGTTGATCCCCCAGATAAAGTCACACCACAAGCCAAGTTTATGGAAGACCTGGGAGCAGATTCTCTCGATACCGTTGAGTTGGTGATGGCTTTGGAAGAAGAATTTGATATCGAAATTCCCGACGAAGCTGCCGAGCAGATTACATCCGTTCAAGACGCAGTAGATTACATCAATAACAAAGTTACCGCCTCAGCTTAACTGGGGATTGGAATTGGGGATTGGGATTGGGGAGATTTTTCTCTAATATCTAGCCACTCTTCGCGTGACGCTGCTAATGTCGCTAATGCTGACGTTAACGACAGTCACTTGAAGTCAGCAAATCCGATGCCAGTCGCTCGTAAAGGAAACCTTTAAGACCGCGCTGGCTCACCAGTACCTAGTCGCTAACCTCAAATTTTTTGCCTGCTGCTTTTTCGCCATTTTTAACTGAATCATGACAGATCATACACGTAAACGCGTTGTTGTAACTGGTGTTGGCGCGATTACACCTATAGGTAATACAGCAACAGAATATTGGAATGGATTATTGAGTGGACGCAATGGCATTGACTACATCACATTATTTGATGCGTCTCGCCATGACTGCCGGATTGCTGGTGAGGTAAAAAACTTCGATCCGCATGATTACTTGGAGCGCAAAGAGGCCAAGCGCATGGATCGATTTTCCCAATTTGGGGTTGCGGCAGCAAAACAGGCTCTAGCTAACTCGGAGTTAGCGATCAATGACCTGAATGCAGAACAGGTAGGTGTGATGATCGGTTCTGGGGTTGGTGGCATTAAGGTATTAGAAGACCAGCAAACTATCTACCTCAACCGTGGCCCCGATCGCTGTAGTCCATTCATGATTCCGATGATGATCGCCAATATGGCCGCAGGATTAACGGCAATCCATACAGGTGCTAAAGGGCCAAACTCTTGTCCTGTAACTGCCTGTGCCGCTGGTTCTAACGCCATTGGAGATGCTTTTCGCTTAATTCAAGGGGGATACGCCCAGGCGATGATTTGCGGGGGAACGGAGTCAGCTGTCACACCATTGTCGATAGCTGGGTTCGCCGCCTGCAAAGCACTCTCTTTTAACAATGATGACCCGGCTCATGCTTGCCGTCCCTTTGACCGCGATCGCAACGGATTTGTCTTGGGTGAAGGTTCAGGAATTTTAATTCTCGAAGAACTGCAACACGCCCTAAGTCGCGGCGCTCACATTTATGCCGAAATGATCGGTTATGGCATGACCTGTGATGCCTACCACATTACCTCTCCCGTACCCGGTGGACTCGGAGCCGCTAGAGCGATCGAACTAGCGCTCAAAGATGCTGGCATAACTCCCGAACAAATTAGCTATATTAATGCCCACGGCACTAGTACCCCAGCTAATGATTCAACTGAAACCTCAGCAATCAAAAAAGCCTTGGGAGAACACGCCTATAAGGTGGCAATTAGCTCCACCAAATCGATGACAGGTCATTTATTGGGCGGTTCTGGAGGGATTGAAGCAGTCGCAACAGTACTAGCGATCGCTAATGACCAAATTCCACCGACAATCAACCTGGAAAATCCCGATCCAGAGTGTGACTTAGATTACGTGCCTCACTCTAGCCGCGCTCAAAAAGTCGAGATAGCAATATCCAATTCTTTTGGGTTTGGCGGTCACAATGTCACACTGGCCTTTAAAAAATACGTTTAAAAGAAGGCAGGAGGCAGATGGTCACTGAGCGTAGTCGAAGTGAGGCAGAATTCAGAATTTAGTAATTTAATCCGACTCTGCTCGTTTGCCCAATGCCCCATGCCCAATGCCCCATGCCCAAAGTATCAGAAATATCATTCCGATATAATTTAAGCGTTCAGCATGACCCAATTATCAGCTTGATTTATCACCAGAAACTCAGGAGATCCCGCTTGTCCATCGACAAGCGGGAGTGGGATGATGAGGATACTGTGGGGAATCTAAAATAACCCCAGCAAAAGAAGCTACGAAGAGTGCTAACCCGTCGTTAAAAACAAGAGATTATGACTGTTGCAACCCAATCCGCCAAAGAATTGTCCGTCGAAGAACTGGCTATTAACTCGATCCGCTTCTTGGCTATTGATGCCGTAGAAAAAGCTAAATCGGGACACCCAGGACTACCAATGGGTGCGGCTCCGATGGCTTTTGTCCTCTGGGATCGCTTTTTGAAGTTTAATCCCAAGAATCCCAAATGGTTTAATCGCGATCGCTTTGTCTTATCTGCCGGTCATGGCTCGATGTTGCAGTACGCCCTGCTTTACTTGACAGGCTACGACAGTGTAAGCATTGAAGATATCAAGCAATTCCGTCAATGGGAATCGAAAACCCCTGGACACCCCGAAAACTTCATGACCCCAGGCGTGGAAGTCACCACTGGCCCATTAGGTCAAGGAATTGCCAATGGAGTCGGTTTAGCGATCGCCGAAGCGCACCTTGCCGCTAAATTTAACAAACCCGATACCAAGATTGTTGACCATTACACCTACGTAATTGTAGGTGACGGTTGCAACATGGAAGGAATTTCCGGTGAAGCTTGTTCTTTTGCAGGACACTTGGGATTAGGCAAACTCATCGCTCTGTATGACGACAACCACATTTCCATCGACGGTTCCACAGATGTGGCATTCACCGAAGATGTTTCCAAGCGGTTTGAAGCTTACGGTTGGCACGTTCAACACGTCGAAGATGGCAATACCGATTTAGAAGCGATCGCTAAAGCAATTGAAGCGGCTAAAGCTGTCACCGATAAGCCATCTTTCATCAAAGTAACAACCATTATTGGTTACGGTTCCCCCAATAAAGCAAACACTGCTGGCGTTCACGGTGCTGCCCTTGGTGGAGACGAAATAGCATTAACTCGGAAAAATTTGGGTTGGGAATACGAGCCTTTCGTAATACCCGAAGAAGCCCTCAACCACACACGCAAAGCAGTTGAGCGCGGCGCAAGCTACGAAACCGAATGGAACAAAACCTTTGCGGACTACAAAGCTAAGTATGCCCAAGAAGCGGCTGAATTTGAACGCTACCTAAGCGGCAAGCTACCCGACGGTTGGGATAAGGTACTACCCACCTACACCCCAGAAGATAAAGGAATACCCACCCGCAAACACTCAGAAAACTGCCTCAACAAACTAGCGGCAGTTCTACCTGAATTGATTGGTGGTTCTGCTGACTTAACCCACTCCAACTTGACCGAAATCAAGGGTAAGGGCGACTTCCAAAAAGGACACTACGAAAACCCTAACATCCACTTTGGTGTGCGGGAACATGCTATGGGCGCAATCTGTAATGGTATAGCCCTGCACACTTCAGGATTAATCCCCTACGGTGCTACCTTCTTGATCTTCACAGATTACATGCGTGCTGCCATCCGCTTATCCGCCCTTTCCCAAGCTGGTTCGATTTGGGTGATGACTCACGATTCCATTGGACAAGGTGAAGATGGGCCAACACACCAACCCATTGAAACTCTAGCTTCCTTGCGAGCTATTCCTAATTTATTAGTGTTTCGTCCCGCAGACGGTAACGAAACGTCTGGCGCTTATAAAATAGCGATTGAAAAAGCGAAGCAAAACGCTCCATCTCTATTGGCGTTCACCCGTCAAAACGTTCCCAACTTGGCTGGTACATCGGTTGAGGGCGTAGCAAAGGGTGGATACACCGTGGTGGATAGCGAAGGTACACCCGATATCATCCTGATTGGTACTGGTTCAGAATTGAGCCTCGCCGTTGGCGCAGCCGAAAAACTTAAGGCTGAAGGCAAGAAAGTTCGTGTTGTTTCGCTACCTTCATGGGAACTGTTTGAAGCACAGGATGCGGCTTATAAAGAGTCCATTCTGCCAAAAGCTGTCACCAAGCGTTTGTCTGTAGAAGCTGCCGCTAGTTTCGGTTGGCACAAATACGTGGGTACTGAAGGCGATACTGTTAGTATCGATCGCTTTGGTGCTTCGGCTCCAGGCGGTGTTTGTTTAGAGAAGTTTGGTTTTAGCGTTGATAATGTATTAGCTAAGGCTAAACAATTGTTGGGTTAATAGCAACAGAATATTCTCAAAATATTGTGGGTGGGCTGAAAGGCCCGCCTTTTTTTTAACGCAAAGGAACGCTGAGGTAAACGCAGAGGTTCGCTGAGTAAGATTGTTTATAATTAGGGTAATTATTTGATCAATGAAGGGAATTATGCCAGAAGTTGCTAATTATCATCAAAAAGTGAGTAATCGCATATTACCAATCGTTGAAAAGCTAATTAAAGGTAAGCAACATTGCTCTAAATAAGGACTTATTTTTTGATTATTGTCTAGTTTTAACTTTCGTGCTTGTTTCTCACTGACTGGTAATTCCCCGAGAATACTTTTAATTCTTCTTAGTCAACAGTAATGAAGTTCCTGTTGCTTCTTTGAGAAAAAAACCCCTAATTCTGGCGTAATATACTCTAAAGTTTGTGTTCTGATTGTTTTTTCAATTCCGGCTAGACTCTCTAATTCTTTAGTCTCTGCTTCTTGATACAAAATTTTTGCTACGGCTTGGAGATGTTTCTGGAGTTTTTTCTGATTGGCTGGTTTCATTGTTGAGTAAGTAAGGATTGATTTCTTCCTCTATTTTCATTGATTCTGCCACCACTCACTAGTTCATATGTTCTAACAAAGTTGGCATGCTCCCAATGGTAGAAATGTTAGTAGAACTCTTTGGACAGTTATCAACAGAGGAAATGAGAGCTATAACCGAGTATGAACTGACACGCAGAATTGATAAGATTCTTGTCTTAGAAGCGGTTTCTGGTACGTTAAATGATTCTGATTTACTGAGAGTGCAAGATATTAATTTAGAAAAATGGCTGCGATTTTATTCTTAAAATATCTTTATTATGGATAGCCCTTCTTTACCTAAAAACGATTTGATATTAAATATTACTTTCTTTGCAGGGATTGTAATTGGAGTTATAAGTGTAACTCTAGTTATTCATGTAATGAAGGAAATTAGTAATTTTAATTTAGCTATTGCCGGAGCCAAATTAGGAGCTGTTCTTGTAATTCTAACTGTAGTTATTATTTGGAATATACGGTATATTATTAAAAAATATTTTTATATTAATATATTCTCTTGGTTAGTAACAGCATTGATAATAGGAACTATAGTGGCGCTAATTATTGAAGATAGAATTGGAACTATAGTTGCAGCAGGATTCACATTTGGTATTGTAGTAATGACTGCTACTTTAACTTTACTTGGTTATGCCACTATTGGTATTTTATCTATTGGTTTTGATGCTAGATGTACGATTTGGGTAAATTCGTTTGAGGCTATTAGGGTATTCTTGACTGCGCTGGCAGTAAAGCTGATAGTAATTATCTTTTTCTACGGTATTAATATACAGAGCATAAAGTCTTATTTGCTTTGGTAAGCGATGCGTGCCGCAGGCTACGTCTACGCACCTCTACAACCAACTATAAAGAATGCCATATTACTTACTACTTAATTAACCCTCACATTTAGGATGCTGCTACAGAGGTAACATTATTTACTAAGTTGTTTTAGTTAAACTTAAATTTCCTGTGATATATTGATGTAATCAAGAATACCCGTAAGAGAGATATTAAAACTTAGTATTATGTCTAGTCAAGAACAAAATTCCAACAAAGCATTGAAGCAAACGCAGGCTAGCCCAACAAAGAAGAAGAAAGTACAACCTCCCCCAGACATCAAAAAACCAAAGAAAACGGAATAAAAAGCATTAGAGTTACTTGTAGAGACTTAAACTCAATTAAGTCTCTGCAATTCTCATCAGAAATAAATCAGCTTATTTATTTTTAGCTTGAGTCTTTGCCTGTTCTAAAGCTATTTCTTTAATTGCCTGATACGAATTAACATTTGAATTACCTTCAATAGCTTTAACTGCCAAATCCTGAACTTGTTTGAGAGCGGATTCAAGTTGTTTAGAAAGATTTTCAATTCGCGTCTCTTGATTAGTAATAGTTTGTTCTAGAGATTGCAGTCTTTGTTCATAGAAACGCTTTTGTCCTTCCACTTCCTTAGAATATAAATCTGATTTTACTTTCGCTTGGTAGTGGGCGATGCCTTTACCTTCTTCTGTAGCTTTTTTGATAGCTGCTTCTTTATCTTTCGGAAAAGCTTCTACCTTAGCTTTTAATTCTTCAAATTGTTTCTCTCTTTCAGAAATTGCTTTCTCTCGTTCAGCCCACTGCTTTTCTGTTTCTTGTAGTAATTCTTCTAATTGCTTATATAGCCCTTTCTGCTCTTGCTCGTATTCGTCATTTTGCAGTTGCCGCTGGAGTTCTAGGTTATACTTGTACTCTGAAGCATCGCGTTGCCGAGTTTTATTCAAACTTTCATTCCGTTCTTTTATTGCCCGTTGCTGTTCCTCTTGTTCTTTCCCCCAAGTATTTCTTTGCTCTAGTATTTCTTGGAATAACACTTCAGAACGTTGGCTATATTCTTCTTGATAAGCTTTAGTATTATCTTCATAGGTTTGGATGAGAGTATCCAAGATATCATCAGAAACTTCTAAATTATGCAGTTGTGTTAATTGTTGGATTTCTTCTTCTAAAGTTAGCCTAATTTCTTCCAACTTAGAGGCTTTTGTGGTTAGCTGTTCCGATAATTCATTAGCAGCACTGCCAAAACCTAATTGAATTTTTGCCAAGCTTTCAATTGTATTGTTCATTTTTTGTTGGACACTAGAAAGCTGATTCATAGATATTTTTTGTTCTAATTTAGGCTGTTCTTTAGTTCCAGACTGTTTTTCTTTGGTAACTTGATCGAGTTCTGATTTCAGTGCTGATTTTTCTTTAGCTAACTCCTCATACGCCTGAAGAATTTCTACTTTAGTATTCTTATCAGTCGGCTTCTTCACCACCACAACAAACCTCCTCTTCAGGAACTAAAAATGATTAAGATGCTACGAACTCACAACTATTTAGGGTTAGAACTACCAAAAGCCCTCATAGCTAAGTCTTGTGCTTGTTTTAATGCAGTTTGCAATTGAGCAGAAATGCCTTCTATTTGCTCAGATTGTTTCTTAATTGTTTCTTCCAGAGATTGAATTTTTTGTTCATAGCTCTGTTTGTTAGATTCCCATTCTCTTTCAAATAAATCAGCCTCAATTTTAGCTTTTTGGCTTGTTTCTTTAATTGCTTCTTCTCTAGCCTTCTTAACGGCTTCTTCAAGTTCGCTAGGAAATGTAGTTACCTTTTGTTCATAATCTGCAAAGAGTGGTTGGCGTTCAGCGAAGATTTTTTCTCGCTCTGCCCAATCTTTCCCTTTCTTTTGAGAATTTTCTTGTATTTCCCTTTGTTGTTGGCGCTTTATCCCTTCGTAGCTGTCTGTATTGAGTTTGCGAGTAGTTTCTAACTTATACTGAAATTCTTCTTGTTCTTGCTGGCGAGATTTGGCTAATAAATCGTTATATGCTTGAAGTTTTTCTTCATACTCTGCTTGCTCTTTTTGCCATTCTTTCCGTCTGATTGTAATTTCTTTCTCTAGTGCTTCCTTTTTGCTAATAGTATCTTGTTCGAGAATTTTTAATTTTTCTTGATGTTCTTGACTTAAAACGTCTAGAGTATCCGCTACAACTCTAATTTGTTGCAGTTCTTGTAGACGTTGGGTTTCAATTTCTATAGCTCGGTTCAATTCATCTAACTTGGAATTTTCCTGAGCTAGTTTTTCAGATAATCCGTTGAGAATACTGCCAAACTCTAATTGTAAATCAGCTAAACCTTTGACAATACTATCAACTGTATATGCAGAAGCTGCTTGCAGAATTTCTTGACTTTTTGCCTTTTCTGCTTCTTCTTGTTTGGTTGCTATTTTAGATTCAAGTTTTTTTCTTTGGATAATAATTTGTTGAAATGCTTGCATTAGTTGTTGTTTGCTGTCTTTGACTCCAACTGTAGTCATCTTCCAACTCCCTTCAATAGGCAAATGATTTATTGGGTAGCAAGCCATACCAATGACTACCCTATGCAGACATCAGAGTAGCCTTTTAATCAACATTTTTAACGCCGTGGAAATACTGAAATGATCGCATCTGACACTTAGTGGGTACGAGTTTTCCACATATATGTCCTTCTGTTTTTCAGTTATAGTTTTCCCTTTGAGGATTAATAGTACTTTTGTACTAAGATAAATATACCTAAACTAATTTCCTCTGTCAAGATAATCTTCATGCGATAATGTCTTTGGATCTTGTGAAGACAGAATCGAAAATTCAAAGT
This sequence comes from Nostoc sp., assembly GCF_036917315.1. GTDB lineage: Bacteria > Cyanobacteriota > Cyanobacteriia > Cyanobacteriales > Nostocaceae > Nostoc. Next base: position 55,093 of record NZ_JBALDR010000002.1, read on the forward strand.
CCTTAATTAAAAAACTATTAGAAGCTTGCAGCCACAGTGATTTATGATTTAGGACACTGCTGTGGTGTATGTTACTTTTTGTAAAGAAAATCTAAAAGAATTAACCCTAGTAGAAGAGTGGTTGCAGTAAGGCGAGATAATAGACTTAATCATCCTAATTGATACAAGCACAGTCATAGACTTTTGTGATATCAATGTATACCAGTGAATCGACCAAATACTCTGCCAGAACGGACATTGGGCAAACCAGCCGTATTCTAGTAGTAGAAGATGAAGAATTAATCCAGGAAATGCTAGCTGTAGCTCTGGAAGAAGAAGGTTACGGGGTGATAACTGCCCCAGATGGGCGGTCTGCTATAGAATATCTCAAAAGTTTTGAAACCAATTCCGGGGAACTTCCTTTTGATTTGATCATTCTTGATTTGATGCTGCCGCAAATCAATGGGCTAGATATTTGCCGCTTGCTGCGTCATCAAGGCAACCCAGTACCTATTTTAATGCTCAGTGCTAAGGGTAGTGAAACTGACCGTGTTCTGGGGTTAGAGGTGGGTGCAGATGACTACCTGACCAAACCCTTTAGTATGCGAGAGTTAGTAGCCCGTTGTCGCGCTTTACTCCGCCGCCAACGCCTAAGTAATTTACCCCAAATACCAGTATTAAAATTTAAGGATGTCTCCTTAAATCCCCAAGAATGTCGTGTGCTGGTTCGCGGTCAAGAGGTGAGTCTTTCCCCTAAAGAGTTCCGCTTGCTGGAACTGTTTATGAGTTACGCCCGTCGGGTATGGTCACGGGAACAATTGCTAGATCAGGTTTGGGGACCAGATTTTGTTGGCGATAGTAAAACTGTAGACGTTCACATTCGGTGGTTGCGCGAAAAATTAGAGCAAGACCCCAGTCATCCTGAATATATTGTGACTGTAAGAGGTTTTGGCTATAGGTTTGGATAATTAGTTTAGATAGTTGTTAGTTTTTAGTAGTCACCAAAAAACTAACAACTCAAATGCTTTTATTGGGATTTTTTCTGGGTTTAGCGGTAGGCATTGGGTTTTGGCTTTGGCAACAGGTTGAACTTAACCGCTACCTGGGGCGCTTACTCAAACCGTTAACCTCTCATTCTTATAAGATGGGACTGCTGTTGATTCCTGGGTTGCGGCGGGAAATATCGATGGTGAAGCAGCAACGGCAAGATTTGCACCAGTCGTTGCAAACTTACCAAGACCTGCTAGATTTTGCACCCGTGGGATATTTACAGGTGGATGAGGAAAATCAACTGCTGTGGTGTAATCGACAGGCGCAGGAAATTTTGTATCTGCAAAAGTGGCAACCAGAACAGGTGCGCTTGTTATTGGAGTTGGTCAGGTCTTATGAACTCGACCATTTAATTGAACAAACTCGCGATTGCCAAAAACCCCAGACGGGAGAATGGGTATTTCATCCATCTTGTGATGATGCGGCAGAAATGGCAACAATAAAATCTCTGGCTTTGCGGGCATCTAGCTTGCCTTTACCCAATGGACAAGTGGGAGTATTTTTAGAAAATCGTCAACCCCTATTAGATATAAATCAAGTACGCGATCGCTCTTTTTCTGATTTAGCACACGAACTCAGAACGCCACTAACTTCGATTCGCTTGGTTGTAGAAACTTTACAAATCCGCTTGGAACCACCTCTAAATCGTTGGGTTAACCGTTTGATGCAAGAAGTTGACCGACTGATTAACTTGGTGCAAAGCTGGTTAGACCTGACCCAAATGGAAGCAAACCCAAATATGCAATTGCAGACCAAAGCTGTAGAATTGCGATCGCTAATTACATCTGTTTGGGAAACGTTAGAACCCTTGGCAGGGCGGCAACATCTATCTTTTTCTTATTCTGGCCCCGAAAATATTTGGATTAAGGCAGATCAAGCCAGGATTTACCAGGTTTTTCTGAATTTGCTAGACAATAGCATTAAATACAGTCCTCCTAGTACAAGTATTCACATTGAAGCAAAAATCTTATCAACAAAGGATAATAATACTGCTTCCCCAATTTTGGAAATAAATCTTATTGATTCTGGAGTTGGCTTTTCTGAGGCAGATTTACCCCACATTTTTGAGCGATTTTATCGAGGAGATAAAGCGCGAACCCATTCCCCGCTAGATGGTAACTCCATCGGGGCGATCGTTGGTAATGGTTTAGGATTAGCGATCGTTGAGCAAATTTTAATTGCCCACGGTGGTTCAATCAAAGCGATGAACCATCCAGAAACTGGTGGTGCGTGGATGCAACTTCAATTTCCTGAAGTTATGGCAAACTCCCTAAGCCAAGACTATAGTTAGTAATATCTTCACCTTTGAGACAACAAGTGTGAAAGCCGTCGATTATACTCCCAATCCTCAAAGACCACAACTCGCACGCGCTATTAGGCGCTTAGAACGGGATGTATTACGCATGGGTGCCTTGGTAGAACAATCATTTCGCCTCAGCCACCAAGCGTTATTTGCTCGTAACTTAACAGCAGCTGAGGAACTCCCCCGATTAGATAAAAAAATCGATCGCTTTTATAGACAAATCGAATCAGACTGTACGGCGATTATGACGCTACAAGCGCCTACGGCTCCCGATTTGCGCTGCTTGAGTGCATTTATGCAGCTGGTGCGAGATTTAGAGCGCATTGGCGATTATGCTGAGGATTTAGCTGAAATTGCGATTAAAATTTTTCCTTACGCGCCTCATACGTCAATGCCCGACATTGAAGCTATGTCCCTTCACGCGCAGGCGATGCTAGCAACTAGCTTAAAGGCTTTGGGAGATTTCGATGAAGCCGGTGGACGCCGTTTAAAGCATCTGGATGATACTGTAGACGATGCTTACGATCGCGTTTATCAGACTTTAGCCCAACAACGAGATGTGTCTGGTGTAGTCGAGCCAATTATACTGCTAGCATTGGCAATTCGTTGTCTGGAACGTATGGCAGATCACGCTACGAATATCGGTCAAAGGGTAGCATATATTGTCACCGGTCAACGCTCCTAATTGATATGTTGTCCAAATCCCCGACTTTTACCCTTCAGGTATCTGCAAGAAGTCGGGGATCTAAATCCAGCGAGTTAGTAAGTGTCATTCCACCTACCATCTTCATAATTTTGCGCTGACATACTTACTTCGTCTTCAGAAAATACCAAATAATTAAAAATAAGTTAATTCAATATTTTACTAAAAGCTTACCTATTCTTAAACTTACGCAATTAAAGTAGCGGATAAACAACTGAAAATTTTGAGCCTATCTCACTGATAGATACCTTAACCAAAAGTTGTTACCATCAGAAGATTTTTAGTTAGTCCCTAGCTCTGATTGAGAAGAATAGACTTTTCGATATATAGGTAAATTTTGATACAAATTATTAGAGTTTCTTAACCATTGTCAATAGCAAGATTCCCTGATAATTGTGTAATTACGGTTCATGATGTATTCCCCAAGTCCTACTTCAAACTCTTCTGCCGTGTCAAATGATTCTGCTTTGGGCGGACAATTACCCCAACAGATATTTAACCGTCGGGAAGTAATTCCACCTTACAATGACGTAATTTGGCGAATTGAATATGGTGCAGTTCGTACCTTAACGTGGAGTGAAGATGGAACATTCATCACTCTTGGTTATTGGGGATTAGGGGATCTGATTGGCTATCCTTTGTCTAAGGTGAAACCCTACCAGATTGAATGTCTCACGGGCGTAGAAGTAAGCATTGTGCCACCTCATTTGTGGCATCAAGATATTAATGCTTTGTTGTCTCATATTCAACAAGCAGAGGATCTACTAAGCATTGTGCATCGAAAACCAATTTCGGTACGCTTATGGCAGTTTTTAGTCTGGTTAAGTGAAAAATTTGGACGTGACATAGATAAGGGCAAGCTAATTGATTTAAATGTTACCCATCAGGATATTGCTGAGGTTTTAAATACTACGCGAGTAACTATTACCCGACTCTTACAGCAGTTAGAAGAAGAAGGAACAGTTTTACGTCACAAACGCCGCATTATCTTGCGATTACCAAATAAATTAATTAAAAACTATAGTTCAGCAGCATGTTAAATGAATTGCTTGTAATAATCACAGGGTAAAGGTATAATCGTTGCTGTGATTGTGTGTGAAATCCACAAAAGAAAAGTGTTTAAAGCATTTTCTCATTGCTGGATTATTTTAGGTGTGAGTGAAATTAAAAACATGACAAAACGATTCTGGAATCTTTTTAAGGTTAGTCCGGTTGTATTAGCTGCTACATTTTTAGTTGCTAATAGTGCCTTAGCAGGTGAAGTCAACGAACAGGTAACAAATGTTGGACAGTTATCTGAAACTCAAGAGTCTAACGACATGAGTCAGGTAACATCAGTTTCTCAGTTTTCGGATGTGCAGCCTACAGATTGGGCGTTCCAAGCTTTACAATCTCTAGTTGAGCGCTACGGCTGTATTGCAGGTTATCCTAACAGTACCTATCGTGGGAACCGTGCTTTAACTCGTTATGAATTTGCCGCAGGTTTGAATGCCTGTTTAGATCGGGTTAACGAACTGATTGCTACAGCTACTGCCGATTTGGTCAGCAAACAAGATTTAGCTACTTTACAGCGCTTACAAGAAGAATATTCTGCTGAATTAGCAACTCTGCGCGGTCGTGTTGATGGACTAGAAGCCCGCACTTCTGAGTTGGAAGCTAATCAGTTCTCCACTACTACCAAGTTGGTTGGAGAAGCAATTTTTGCCGTGTCTGATGTTTTTGGTGACACTAGAGCAGCTCGTGGTGGCGCTCCTACTCAAGATTTAAATTACAACACCACTTTTAGCGATCGCGTTCGTTTAAACTTATACAGCAGTTTCACTGGTAAAGACCAGTTGCAAATTCGTTTGAATGCTGGAAATATCGTCTCCAATCGTGGTAATGATGCATTGGGTACTGGTACTGGTACCAACATGAGCCGTTTAGGTTTTGATGGAGATACTGGCAACAGCATTAGCATTGATAAAATCAACTATGCTTTCAACTTGACTGACGCAGTGCGTGTCAAAATTGACGCTACTGGTGCTGAATTATACGAGAACGTCAATAACTTCAACTCTGACTTTGCAAGCTCTGGTAGAGGTGCGCTCTCACGCTATGGACGTTTCAGCCCCATATATCGCCAAGGTCAAGGTGGCGCTGGTATAACTGCTACCTTCAATCCTAAAGGCGCCATCAGTCTCAGCGGTGCTTATATAGCTAGGACTGCTAACGACCCTAGCCTTAATAATGGGTTGTTTGATGGTGATAGCGCTATCTTTGGTCAGTTATCTTTCCAACCCACCAAAGCGTTTAATATTGGTCTAACCTACGCTCGCACTTATCAAACTGACACTGCTGCCAATAACCTTTTCCAAGGTACAGGTAGTATTTTTGCCAACACTCCTTTTGGGGCTAACACTCGTACCGAATCCAATAACTACGGTGTAGAAGCTACCTTCCAATTTACCCCTAAGTTGGCTATTAGTGGTTGGGGAGGTTATACAACTGCTGATGCTAAGACTGGTGCTAATGCAGGTGCAGACGCAGATATTTGGTACTGGGCTGGAGCGCTTGCTTTAAAAGACTTTGGCGGCGAAGGCAACGTTTTAGGCGTGATATTTGGTCAACCACCCAGAGTTGCTGGTGGTAGCATCAAAAATGTCGCTGGCAATACTACCTTTGACGACAGTACTTCTTATCACTTAGAGGGTCTTTACAAGTACAAGGTTTCCGATAATATTCAGGTAACACCTGGCTTGTTGGTAATCTTCAATCCAGAGCACAACGACGCTAACGACACTGAATACGTAGGTACTCTACGTACTACTTTCACCTTCTAAAATTGGCGATCAAATATAAAGCTCAGAATTAGATAAACAAAACCCCACCTAAAAGTGGGGTTTTGTTTAGAAAGGAAATTAGCTATGTAGGATTGTAATCTGGCTGATTAGATACATCTTTTGGCGGGCGATCGCTACTCCAAGCCCACCACACAGAACCACAGTGACAGTAATAGAACTCTTGCCATTTGCGACGACGGTCTTCCGTAAGAACAGGCGATCGCCTATTTAGCCAAACTTTTTCAGCTTCTAGGCTACTTGAGTGGCATTTAGGACAGCAAAAATCATAAGCGTGTATTGCCTTATTCGTCCATTCAGGTGGGAGGGTAGCAAAAGCGTCCATGTAGTTACAAATATAGTCTTAATGGCAAGCCAAAACTTTGAGGTTTGGAATTTGGCGGCAAAGGAATACTATAAAATCCCGCCATACTATCAAACTGCTGAATCAATATTCTTATAGCTCAATCTGAATCTATTCAAGACTGCGAGAGCATCTCATAAATCAAAGGTTAACATGAAAACTTTATTTTTTACACACCTAGTTACTATGCACATTATGGCTAATAATTAAATTTATGGAGTCAAATGTTGAAATTCGCCGTTTGTTAGATGTGATGCCTGCTTCTGGTCGGATGACGACAAAAATCGTCAGTAAGCCAGAGCAAGCAAAAGTAATTGACGCTTCCTTTCCTCAACCCTGGAACCAAGCGCGACCGATATATATTAATTTTGATTTGTGGCGTCGCCTGACAAAGCCGCAACGAGACTTGCTGCTGTTGCAGATGGTTAGCTGGTTGACGGGGGTAAAGTGGTTTAAACCCGATATTTATCAAGGCGTGGTGTTGGCTGGGCTGTTAGGCGGATTCTTAGAAGCAGCACAATCAGATGTAGTAGGCGTTGCTGTCGCTGGGGGATTAAGTGCGATCGCGGCTTTTCGGATCTGGCGCACTAATAAATCTCAAGAGTCAGAGTTAAATGCCGATGCAGCCGCAATTAAAATAGCACAGCGGCGTGGTTATTCAGAAGTTGAAGCAGCCCAGCACCTGTTATCAGCAATTGAAGCGGTAGCCAAAATTGAAGGACGTTCCAGTTTCAATTTTACTGAGTTGATTCGTTGCCAAAACTTACGAGCGATCGCAGGTCTATCACCAGTGGGTATACCAGAAAGTTATAAGTAAAAATGAGTAATAATTCAGAAGTCAGAATCCATCTGTCTGAATAGTTAAAGAATCAGAAGAATATCTGATTATAGGATTTACAGCAATCTTAACGATCCAAAGAAATTGGATTCTGAACTAATAATGTTAAGCAATAAAATTAGCAAGCTTACTTCAAAATTACCTTTTAATTCTCCTTGGTTTATTATTATTCTTTTTTCTCTTCTTGGTTTAATAGGTATTCTTAACCATTCTATGTGGCGAGATGAACTAAATCCCTGGCTGATTGTCAGAGATAGTGAATCGTTCGGGGATTTAATTGCAAATATTCATTATGAAGGTCATCCTGTTCTATGGTATTTTTCTCTGGCAATTCTGAGAAAAATAGTCGCCGATCCTATTATCATGCAAATTTTCCATTTGGCAATTACTGTTGTTTCAGTGACACTTTTTTGCCTATATAGCCCTTTTAACTATCAACAAAAATTTCTATTTTCGTTTGGGTTCTTTCCTTTTTACGAATATCTTTTAATTTCTCGAAACTATGCCTTTAGTATGTTATTTGTTTTTGCATTCTGTACAGTTTTTGCATCTAGAAAAATAACTTATACTTATTTGGCAATTCTGTTGGGCTTACTAGCAAATAGTAGTGCTTATGGTTTACTATTATCATTTTCTTTATTATTAACTTTGCTGGCTGAATTTTATTTTGATCGCGAACATCGGCAGCAGTATTTTAGTCAAACCAAAAAGTACGACTTATTTTTAAGTATTTTAATTATTGCATTATCTTTTATTTTATCCATTTATATTATTACTCCTCCGACAGATAGTTATCTTCACGGTGGGTTAAATAATGGTTGGCTAATAGAATTAGATATCCGTCATCTGTTGAGAAGCGTCGGCAGAGTATTTGGGAGTTACTTATTAATTATTCCTACACATAAAAGATGGCTGGATTTAATTGTTTGTGCGACAATTGCTTTATTTATTGTAGTTTTAACTTTAATAAAACTATCTGAAAAGCCAGTTATTTTCTTTTTTTACATGATAGGTAATTGTATATTATTTGCCTTTACATACTTTAGATTTTTAGGTATGCCACGGCATTTTGGACATTTCTATTTAGTTTTAATAGCAGCTTTATGGCTGGGAAGTTATTATCAAAAGTCTCTAGTTTTACTTAATAAAATTTCTCTTGTTCCACGTTCAATTACATTTATTCATAAATGGCATTATCTGGCTTTGATGCTGATTCTTTATGTCCAGTTTGGGGGAGGAATTTATAGTTTTTCAAGAGATTTAGTTATACCATTTTCTGCTAGTCACGAAACAGCCCAATATATTCACAAAGCTGGGTTAGATAAGGAATTTATTGTCGCCAGTCGAGATGCAAATATGGCTCCTTTATCGGGTTATCTCAATCGAAAGTTTTACTATCCAGAGATTGAAAAAATGGGAAGCTTTACTTTATTTAAAAAAGGTCGTCAAGAAGTGGAACAAGTTGAGATATTAAGCCAGATTAATTCTCTACTTCAAAATCAAGATGAGCGAAAGAAAGTTTTGCTGATTTTAAATAAAAAACTGAATGTCAATCGCAATGATTTGAAAATTGTTCCGCTCAAGGATTTTCAGAGAGGCTGGGTGGATAGTGAAAGATATTATCTTTATTGGGTAGATGAAGTATAAAGATAATGCGCCACAAAACTTTGTAGTTTGATATGGGATACACTTTTTTGCTAACCGCTCAATAATCCGGGGTAAATCGCTCAGTGACAAGGCTCAAATGGCGTAAAGTCGTTCCTGAACTGGTAGTTAGCCCCGATTTATTGAGCGGATACTTGAAAATTATGGGTTGGGACATACTCCTCTAGAGTTTCTTCCCCTTCCTAAATTTGAACTTGGTGATACAACACTGACTACACCAAATCCTCCATATTTACCCATTTGAGCTTCATCGCGAACGCGACAATAGCTATCGCCGATATTAAACCTGTTAAAACCGAGGCTTCCATACATTCGATACACTGCTGCTTGGTTAGAGCGTCTAAAAAAGCCATTAGGCCATCCACAATCACCAGTAAATCTGCCAGAGAGGTTCAACGAGGTTCTAGTGCTAACCAATCTAAATCCACCATAAGCTTTCATTTGGTCTTCATTCTGAACGCGGCAGTAAAAGCCGCCGTTCAATTGGTTAAAGATTAGAAAGACTTCTGGACGGTCTTGCTGCCTATAAAATCCCTCGCTGCTTTGAGAGGCAGCAGGTGAAGCATTTAAATAACTCAAAGAGGTTACTGCAAAAAAGATGCTACTCAAACGAACAATCTTTTTAAGCAATCGAGGAGATGAGAAATATTTTTTCATGATGTTTTACAACTTTTTCATGATGTTTTACAACTATGGATTACAACAAAGAAGAAAAGCAAGCACCCGCAACACCACTCGGCTTAACTAGTTATTAAACTGAAACTTCAGTTAAACTTCTACACCCAGCAGTATTTTCTCCTACTTCTGTTCAAAACTCTTTAAGTAGGAATCCTATAGTATACAGAAAAATTTTACCTTCTTAATCTTGCACCGGAATATACTTCTTTGGTCTGATAATCTAGAGACTGTCTACTTTTTATTTTTTGTACTACCCCGATTTATTGAGCGGATACCTTTTTTGTAATAGAGAATCAGCATTTACATTTGAATCTGTCCCTATAAATACTTGTTGTATCCAGTGGCTATCGCTAACAAAAGATATTTCATTAAAGCTACAGCAAGGAACTAATCCTGCTTTCTTAGCCATTTTACAGCGCTGTTCTGTCTTAAAAACTAAGGGCTTAATTGTTATACAAGCAAAATGTGTCGCCAAAATCCCTCAAAAATAACGCTTTTGCATCCTTTGACTAGCTTGCCACCCCTGAAACTAGCTGGGATGCGTGAGGCTAATCTACACTGGAATAAGAGAATGTGTGTTTAACTGACTTAGATATCAAAACCTGGGGAGTTTTATCATACCTTCTCGGTGTTGCTTATGAGGTGATTACCTCGTGTGCTAAAACTTAACTTAAATTCTGTCAGTTACTAGCGGAGTTGATGGGAATGAGTACCTTAATTTTTATTGGCTTGATAGGAGTTTACGGAGGCGGCGCTTGGAAGTTTTGGAAAGGGTTTGAACGGACTAATTTTAATCCAAGTTTGACTAATCGCATTGGTTTATCTTTGCTATGGCCAGCTTTGTTTATTACAAATCAGTCTTATCGTCGAAACTTTAGAAAGGCGTTGAAGGGCTAGGGATTACTATTAAACCTAACGTCATCCGATGCTGACGGTGGTATATATCTCAAAGAAATCTAACCTATAACCTCGCTCCCCTACTAGGGGAGCGAGGTTAGGTTTGCTCCTTTTACGAAGGAGAGCAATTAGGGAGGGATAAGTTAGTTAACCGTTGGAAAATATTTTAGGTCGATGAATTTACGAATTATTTACCATTGGTTAATAGATGGATTGCTCCACCTACAGCTGCACCATCAATAGCATTGCCAAGGGTATCTCTTTTATCGCCAGTAATTACGCCTGTTACTGCGCTAGTCCCTGCACCGACTCCGACATCTTGAGCAGCGTTCCGGTGACGGCGATTGCGAGTATTTCTCAGACCATTTGCACCATTGACGGCTGCACCAGTGACACCACCCTTAACAGCATTCCCTAATACACTGCCATTTCCCCTAACAGCTCCGGTTACAACGTTGGTAACAGCCCCAATACCTGCATCTCTTAGTACTTGGTCATCAGCAGCAGCGGGTTTGGCGGGAACTAAGCTTACACCAGCTAAACTTGCAGCCATGAGGCTGGGTAAAAGTGCGCGTTTTAGGATTTTATTCATTGTGATTACCTTCTCAAAACATCAAACAATTTTCTAAAAGCTTAAGTTACTAGAGTCTGATAAAATCTGAATTTTTTATCTGAACTACAGCAACTATTTATTGTTTGAGAACATATTTATTGTTGCATTTGCAAAGTCACAACTGCATCTACTGAAAGCATGAATATAAATTCAGTCCACAGAAGGCCTTGCTGATTTATTAGGCAATGCTAGGGATTACATATTGACACAATTAACTAAATATGCAGTGTGTATTTTTTCGTGAATCGCAAGCTTTTTCTAATCAGAAATCGCGTAGTGTTTACCCTATCTATCCAAAGGTAGTTGTCAAAATAATTAAACTAATATCAATTCAATTAATGATTGCAATACATTCTTGGGTAAAGACGCGATTCATCGCGTCTCTACAAGATGGTCTATTTGTCGAACTTGCCAAGAAAATGTCAAGCAAAGGTAGAAAAACCGAGATTGGGTGGAATATCTTGAATTCGCCCCGGCCCGATCGCTCGTAATGCTTCTTTGAGTAAAATATCCCCAGTATACAAGGCACGTCCGACAATTACGCCAGTTACGCCTTGAGGTTCTAACGCCAACAAACTCAACAAGTCGGTGACAGAACTTACCCCGCCAGAAGCAATTATCGGGATGGAAATTGCTGCTGCAAGTTCTCGCAAAGCTTCTAAATTTGGGCCTGTGAGTGTACCATCTCGGTGGATATCTGTGTAAATTATGGCGGCTGCGCCCAATTCTTGCATTTGTACAGCCAGTTGAGTTGCTAAAACTTCCGAGGTTTCTAGCCAGCCGCGAGTTGCTACTTTGCCGTTACGGGCATCAATACCGATAATAATCTGTTCGGGAAATTCTTGGCAGAGTTCCTGCACTAACTGGGGTTGTTCTACGGCGATAGTGCCGAGAATTGCCCACTGTATGCCTAGATTAAATACTTGTTGTACGCTGTTGCGATCGCGCAATCCTCCACCAATTTCAATGGGTACTGACACTGCTTGAGCGATCGCTTCAATTGCCTCTAAGTTTACTATTTTACCTGCTTTGGCACCATCTAAATCAACTATATGCAATCTGGTAGCACCTCGATCTACCCACTGTTTGGCAACATCAGCAGGATTTTCGCTAAAAACTTGCGAGCGATCGTAGTCTCCCTGATACAGTCGCACACAGTGACCTTCTAGTAAATCAATCGCTGGAATTACGTCCATCTAACTCTTCCTCATTGCAATCCAAACACTATTTATCGCTGAATTTACTATTTTTCATTTTTCATTTGTAATTGCCTTACAGCTTGCCCAAAACCCAGCACAAGCAAGATGTTAGAAAGCGTCAAAAATAGTTCTGCACTACCGTGCAACCAATCCACATTGGCTAAAGACTTACCATAATGCAATACAGCATAAATCCCCGCCGGGATGGTAATGGCAACAAAGACGAGAGTGCCGTAAAATCCATACAGCGCCAAACGCGGCATTTGCGGACTGCGGCTGAGAAACCACAAGAAACCCAAATAGGGAAACAGTGAAAGTGCAAACAGGGTTTCTTTAGAAATCATTGCTCTGATTTGATAGGTTTTGGTTCAACAGTGTTAACAGATTTGGTAGAACGCCAAATCAAAAACGCCGCCGCCCAAAGCGTAAAATTACCAACTAAAGTCATGGTAGCTTGAAGCGTTACCATCCATTCCAAAGATTCGGCGTTGTCGAAATAATGCCAGGTACAAGCACACATAGCACTGACTAAAGCTGGTAACATCGCCAGGGATAATCCCCACCAGCTGCGGTTATTAGTCAGTTCGCCGTAAATCCAGATTAACCAAATGGCGACAATCCACTCTATAACGCTAGAAACATGAATAATCCAGGTGGGAATCGAAAGGGTGTGCATAAGAAAGTTAGGAGTTGAGAGTTAGGGATTTGGAGTGGAGAGTAGCACTGGCAAGGTGATATGTAGCTTGAATTTTATATTTGTTTAAACAAACCTTTATTATGCAACGCCAAATAAAGATTTTTATTTGTAAGCGTCTTCTAAATTATCTAGTTTGTCAGAATTGCTCGTTGAGTTGGAGGATTTGCGCTCAAAACCACCTACCTCTGCCAAAGTATAGAGGGGTCTGGCTTTAACTTCTTCGTAGATGCGCCCTATATATTCACCTAAGATGCCAACACTGACTAACTGCACAGATCCGAGAAAGAAAATTGCCATCAAAATAATCGTAAACCCAGTTAAAGGGGAATGGGGGACAAAAAGACGCCAATACAAGACTAATAAAGCCATGAAGATGGCCGCCGCCGCTGCTATTAAGCCTAAGTAAGTTGATAACCGCAGTGGCACTATTGAAAAAGACACTAGACCATTGATAGCAAGGGCTAAGGATTTGCTAAAAGTGTATTTAACTTCTCCAGCAAAGCGGGGGTTGCGCTCGAACCGAATTGCTGTTTGCTGAAAGCCAACCCAAGAACGCAAACCACGAATATAGCGGTTACGTTCTGGCATAGAATTGAGAATATCTACAATCTGCCGATCCATTAGACAAAAATCACCAGTATCAGTAGGAATCTCTACATCTGCAAGCTTCTTAAGGATACGATAAAAGAAATAGGCAGTAAAACGCTTAAACCATCCTTCTTTTTGGCGTTGAGTGCGTTGAGCGTAGACGACTTGATAGCCCTGTCGCCATTTTTCAACCATGTCGGGGATTAGTTCTGGTGGGTCTTGTAAGTCAGCATCAAGGATGATAATAGCTTGACCGCGGACAAAATTAAGACCAGCAGTTACTGCAATTTGATGACCAAAGTTACGAGCAAAGCTCAGATAGCAAATGCGCGGGTCTTTTTGATGGAGGTCGCGTAGTAATTGTAGGGAGCGATCGCGGCTACCATCATTGATTAAAATTAATTCGACAAGCCCATCCATCCGATTCATTACTGCACTCAGTCTGCGGTATAGTTCTGGAATAGTTTCTTCTTCGTTATAAATTGGAACAATGAATGAATACTTTGGTAACATCTAAAAATATTTATTGTTTAATTTTTTTACAGCTAAGATAAGAGGCTGCCTGCGATCGAAAAGGTGTGGTTCACAGTATAGCTAGCAACACTCAAGTTTCATTCTCATACTTTATTTATTCTTCGGATTTATGTTATCTGAAGAGTCTGATTTTTTCAGCCTTTCTACAGCTTTTTTGGGAAAAGTTCGACGATGGCGATACCAAGTAGACCCTGCTACCAGCGTTCCAGTTAAGCCTAATGCAAGTATTAGCGGCAAAAAATCGCCTGTATTCACTGCCTTCAGACCAGAACTACCTAGTAATACAAAAGGTAAGACACTAGGAACAGTACCAAGTGTTGTACCTAGAACATAATCTTTAAAACCGATCGAAGTCAGTCCCGCGACAAAGTTGACCAAGCCATAGGGCATGATTGGTACTAATCGGATGGCAAACATATAAAAAAGCCCTCCACGACGCACTTCAGCATCCATCGCTTGCCAGCGTCCTGCTAGTCGTTTTGCAACTGCTTTGCGTCCAATAGTCCGAGTAAAAACAAAGGCAATTATTGCCGCAATGACTGCTGCAACACTAGTCCAGACAGTACCCAACCAAGGGCCAAAAATGGCACCTCCAGTCAAATTTAGTACCGTTGAGGGCAAAACTAACATGGTTGCCACAACGTACAAAGCAATATAAATAATAGGTGCCCAGATACCTGAAGATTTTAGCAAAGCTTGAATTTGTGCTGGTTCAATGCCGCCAAGAAGATATACGGTTATACCAGTTGCAATTATGCAACTCAGCGTGAGTAGCAAAATACCAGTTTTCAAGTTCCACATTAGAACTCTACTCCTACTTTTTGTGTAACAAAACCAATCTTTTGAAAATTTAAATCCTTGTAGAGACACGAAATTTCGAGTTTCTACAAGGATTTTTCACTAGATGTCTATTGTATTAGCTAGTTTTAAAGATAAGCGATCGTAACCTTTATCCAAGTATCGAAGTATCCAAGCACAGACCAAGAAACCGCAAGGTAGCAAGACTTCTGTTGATGAAACCGGAAGTGAACACTTTGGTAGTTGAAAAAATGTAAGTAATTATAGCGCCTGCTATCCTGCTTAGGATAAGTCTTCTATGGATAGCTGTGACAGTAGCTCTCTGACGATTTGCCAATCAATGTCCTAAGTTGTTTGACCACTGCTATAGAACTTGGGAATGAGTTTACCATCTATATGGGAGACAGAGATTCATTTAACAATAGCTATTAATTAATCCAAAATCCAAAATCCAAAATGGTCAAAATGCGGGCATTATTGTCTGGATATTACGGTAAAGGTAATGGTGGTGACGAAGCTTTATTGGCAACGCTTTTGCAAATGTTGCCATCTCACGTAACGCCTGTGGTGCTTTCTGGTAATCCAGAGGAAACCCGCGATCGCTACAATGTAGAAACCTACGATCGCATGGCTCCCTTAGCTGTACTGCAAGCTTTACGCTCAAGTGATGCCTTGATTTGGGGCGGTGGGAGTCTCATTCAAGATGTTACGAGTACCATCAGCCCATTTTATTATGGGGGGCTGATGGCATTAGCGCAAAAAATGGGTTTGAAAACTGTTGCTTGGGCGCAGGGTATTGGCCCGTTAGTGCGTCCACAAACTCGTTGGCTGGCACGGCAAACCTTTAGTAATTGTACTAAAGTTAGTGTCCGCGATCGCGCCAGTGCGGCTCTATTATCTGAGTGGAAAATTCCTTGTATTATAGCTCCTGACCCAGTTTGGGCGTTGGAATCTCAACCAGTACCGGGACTTTGGGATTTACCTGCGCCAAGAGTTGCGGTAACGTTGCGATCGCATCCCCAACTTACAGAAAAACGTTTAGCAAACTTAACTCGCGCTTTAGTTGACTTTCAAAAAGCCACGCAAGCATTTATTTTATTACTGCCGTTTCAAAAAAGTGAAGATTTAAGTATTGCCGAAGCCATTCAACCACACCTTAAAGATGTTAGCAAGATTTTGTGTCTGGAAGATCCGCAACTTTTAAAAGGTGTGTTTCGCGGTGTGGAAATGGCGATTGGGATGCGCCTGCACAGCTTAATTATGGCTGCTGCTGAAGGTTGTCGCTGTTTTGCTCTCAGTTATGACCCCAAGGTAAATCGTCTCATGGAAGACTTAGAAATGCCTGGGTGGGATTTAGCAAGTTTACCCGATGACCCCAATTTGATTGGTCTGACTTGGATGGAGCATTACGCCAATGGCGATCCTTTATCATCAGAGAAAATCCAATCTTTGGTGGATGGTGCTTTACTGCACTGCGAGTTGTTGAGTGAAGCCTTAAGTTAAGTTTTTGTCTAGATACGATCCAACACTTTTGGGGATAATGCAAAAAATTCATGATGCTTATGGCAACACTAACGAAGTAAAACTCACCATATTCAGACTCAACAACACGGGAACCTGTGGCAGGTTATGATTGCAGGTTCCTTTGGAGATAATGGCGAGCTACTATTTGAAATTGAGCATGTTGCTGCTAATCATGACAAATTTCCTGTTGAAGCTTTACTCGATACTGGGTTTACAGATGGGTGGTTAGCTATCAATACTCAAGACTTGCAAGTAAACACTTGGTCAGCACAGGATACTCTAGAAGCAGATTAAAGAATTTTCCAAAACATACAGATTATGGTAAATCTGAATCGTGCCAATTCTGCCAGCAATCAACCTATGGGTGCAGTTCGCATCAAAATCAAGCTCACTAATGCCATTGATGAAGCGCTTGTCAGCCGAGGAATGCTAAATCCAAATATGCTGCGGGTGTCTGAAACAGAAGCATTAGTGAACACAGGGGCAGTACGTACTGTGCTACCCATGTCTATTGTCCAGCAACTTGGTTTGAGAATTCGAGGACAGCAGATTGCTCAATACGCCAATGGTAGTGAAGAATCTATAGGAGTAACTGAACCCGTAATTATTGAATTGACAGGACGGGAAACTACCGAAGCAACATTAGTTACAGGGAATATAGTCCTGCTTGGACAGACGGTTCTAGAAACGCTGGATTTACTGGTGGACTGTAGAAATCAACAACTTATCCCAAATCCTGAACATCCTAACTATCCTGTGAT
Source organism: Nostoc sp. (assembly GCF_036917315.1). Taxonomy (GTDB): domain Bacteria; phylum Cyanobacteriota; class Cyanobacteriia; order Cyanobacteriales; family Nostocaceae; genus Nostoc. Next base: position 72,103 of record NZ_JBALDR010000002.1, read on the forward strand.
GAGAATATAAACTATTTACTCGTTTTACCGCTAACAATCCCTGACCACTGTACTTTTTTCTCATTCTCTCGGCGGTAAGAAAAGAAATGCTCTGGAGTTTGGAAAGTGCAATAAGGTGCGATCGCAATTTGTTCTGCACTAATTCCCATATTTTCCAGTTGTAAGGTATTCACTCGCCGCACATCTAGCCTTACCTTTCCTGGATCGGGATCTTCTAGTAAAGGTGAATTTGGTAACTCATGTAATGCAGTTAGAATTTTTTCTTCGTCTTCATGTGCTACAATAGTAGCCCCGATTTCAGCAGCCACTTCGGTAGAGACTTGGTAAACCTCACCAGCGATCGCTGGGCCCATCGCAATTCTCAAATCATCGAGTTTGCTGCCTTGAGATTGTAATCTAGCGATCGCCAAGGGAACAATCTTCTTGGCAGTCCCCCGCCAGCCTGCGTGTAATGCTGCTACCCTTCGAGTTTGTACATCCCCAATTAGCACGGGTGTGCAGTCTGCGCTAGCGACCCAAACAGCTTGTAGAGGCTGTTCGCTCATTAAACCATCTGCCGATGCGAAATCCTCCTCAGCAGAGCTTAAGAAGCTTTCAACTTCTTGGGGGGTGAGAACAGTATTGCCATGAACCTGCTTTAAGCGATAGACTGATGCCTCTGGTTGCAATACTTCTGTGATAACTTGTGGCGATCGCGGCCAAAACTGTTGGGTAAAGAAGCCGTGGTGCCAACCTTCCAGAATACTACAAGTTAGATAGGGGAGTCCTTCCCAATTGCGCCAGTGCCAAGTGTGCATCTTCAACCAAACCTAAACAGAAATCACTCATCAGCCAATCAATGCTAACTTGAACAACGGAATTTGGGTTAACTGCTGTGGGATTTAATCTGCAAAACTTGGAAGCAGCCTTGCAAGCAGGGCGTAAGCATACATATTTACCATTTTCTCTTCACTTTTTTGAAAGCGTCTCCTCAACCAACCAAACCCTCTGGAACTTACTCAACCAAGGGGCTATTTCAGGAACAGTAGTCATCGCAACTCAGCAATCTGCTGGGCGGGGACAATGGGGCCGCCAGTGGATTTCTCCGGCTGGGGGATTATATATTTCCGTGGCGATTTCTTTCGACCACAAAATAGAGGCTACTGACAGCTACCAGCTAACTTTCGCTACGGCTTGGGGAATTGCGTCTCAATTGCGTCAGTGCGGTATAGATGTTGGGATAAAATGGCCCAATGATTTAGTTTTAAATGGTCGCAAACTAGGCGGCATATTGACAGAAACCAAAGTAAACAAAGGACAAATTACCCAAGCAGTAATTGGTGTTGGTATTAACTGGACGAACCCAGTCCCAGAAACTGGAATCAATCTGGAATCGTGGCAAGCTTCCCAAGATCGCAGACCGATTTCTTGTCTGGAAATGCTAACCTCTAGAGTCTTACTGGGAATAGAATCCGGTATGGAGTGCCTTTTTCAAGAAGGAGTAAATATACTCTTGTCTGGCTATCTAGACTTGCTTACAAACATGGGCGATCGGGTGTACGTCAATAATCTTTCAGGTACAGTAGTTGGAGTGACTCCTCAAGGAAATTTACGAGTTGATTTAGAAACACATGATACAAAGGAACTAATTACACCGGAAATTTATATTGAACCCGGTACAATCAGTTTGGGGTACCATAAATCTTCCGTTTAAATTTGAGGTTTGTTCAAAATTTCGCTCTTTGGGCAAGACAAACCACTAGCATCATCTCTTTAGGCTAATTACACACAACTGAGAGAACAAATGACGCAGCGCAATAATTCTGCCCATCATCGTTTGCATTTATGGCAGCAAGGTCTAACAAAAAAACGTTTTGCCTCAACACTACCAGCTCAGAGCCTCTGTTGGCTGAGTAGCGTTAGCCTCCTTAGCGGTGGCTTCGTGTTTGCCCAAACGGAAACACAAATAGACAACATCGTTCCCACTGTTGAAAGTTCTCAACCAACAGCAGTTACAAATTCAGTTAAAGCCTCGACTTTTAAAAAACAGGCTGTTGCGCCCGATGCAACACCAGCGCAACCGGAATTTTCCCAACGGCGAGCCAGACTCAGACAGAGACTAGGCAAGCCAGAGGTTGCTCAATCAAAAGAGCCAGTTAGGCAGTCTACACCGAAAATCGAAGCTGCTGAACCTGTGGTGATTATCAGACAGTCAAAGCCCAAAGTAGAAGCCTCTCAGGTTACTCCTGTAAGGGTGAGACAGGAAAAACCCAATACCCCTGCCCGCTATGCACCTGAAAAACTTCCAGTAGTTGCTCAACCATCAAATAACTCTAACAGCCCTGTCAGTGCAACAGCGGAGAAAACCAAGGATTATAATAACGCCTATATCGATCCTAATAGTTATGACAGTGGTGCAACAGGTACTTATCAAGCACCAAATTCTGTAATTGTTACAGAACGCTCCAGTGGTTGTCGAGCCATTTTGCCATCAGGGCAAAGTGTATTAGGCGGCGTTTGCGCCAAAGTACCCCAGAGGAGTGTAGCTGATTCTAATGATAAACCAGCACCTAATTGGCTCAGAAGAAGTCAAAACGCCCAATTACCAGTAGTTCCACCCGTGCGGCAAATTGCAACTACTGGCAACACCAGTAGATGGCGCGCTGCTCAAAGTGGTTCTAGCGGTGTCACCAAGACCGCATATCGCTCGAATCGGTTTATCCCGACTCCCGCTGAATTCAGCCCCACAAGAGTTAGTGCGACTCCCATTGCACCGAGTGGTGGTACTTTACCGCCACCAATGGCAGATGGCAACATTGCACCCCGCCCTAGCAACGTAGCTTACGACTTCTCACTGGCATCAGTATTGCCACAAATCCCCTACATGGGGAGAGTCGCCTATAGTGGTACGGGAATGATGTATCCCTTGTCTATTCCTGCTCCCATTACTTCTTTGTTTGGTTGGCGAGTTCATCCAATCACAGGTAATCAACGCTTCCATGCAGGTACAGATTTGGGTGCGCCTACGGGAACACCAGTTTTGGCAGCTGCTGCGGGTCAAGTGGAAACTGCTAACTGGGTGGGTGGTTATGGTTTAACCGTTATCCTGAATCACAAATCTGCTGAACAAACTCTCTACGGTCACATGTCAGAAATCCTCGTTCAACCCGGTCAATGGGTACAACCTGGAACTGTCATCGGGCGAGTTGGCAGCACTGGCAACTCCACAGGCCCTCACTTGCACTTTGAAGTCCGCCACCTGACACAAGATGGGTGGGTTGCTTCTGACCCAGGCGTGGAATTACAAAGTGCCCTCAGTCAGTTAGTGCGAGGTTTGCAAACCGCTCAGGTAAGCCGAGAACCAGGCAGCTAGAAGAAGCTGAGGGGCAGGGGAGCAGGGGAGCAGGGGAGCAGGGGGAGGAATAACTAATGCTCCATACCCCATTCTTAATACCCTACTCACCACTCTCTATCCCCATTCCTAAATTACAAATACCCGTGTTCTGCTAGGAATGCGGGTGTAATGCCATCTATACTATTGTCATCAGTGCCTCTGGTGTGGGGGTTGCCAGAATAAAGGAATTTTTCGACGTATTTGCCGAGAATATCCCCTTCTAGATTCACTAAACTCCCAGAAACCAAATAGCGAAGATTCGTCTCGCTGTATGTCAGGGGAATTACCGCTACTTTGAATTGGGAGAGTTCTGGCTCATAATCGGCGACTGTGAGGCTGATGCCATTGACGGCAATGCTACCTTTGGGGACAATGTACCGTGCGATCGCAACGGAAGCAATAAAGGTCATTTCCCAAGAAGTAGCCGTTTGTTCTGCCACTAGCAATCGACCGATGCCGTCTACATGACCCATTACAAAATGACCGCCAACTTTGCTGCCTACCTTGAGCGACGCTTCTAAATTGACATATCTCTGTTGGGTTTGCTCATCTCCCAACGTCGTCCGGCGTAGAGTTTCTGGTGAAGCCGTGGCAATAAACCCGTCTTTTAAAACTTGTTCTACTGTCAGGCAAACACCATCGACAGCAACACTGTCACCATAAGCCAAATCTTGCATAATTACTTCACCCGACTGACTTACACAAGTAATTTGCCAAAAATCGCCCCCTAAGGGTTCCATCGTTCCTAATGCTTGGATTAATCCTGTAAACACGGCTTTTTTGTCAAACTAACTCTATTTATTGCCTAATTTTGCCTGAAGTCAATTGGTAATTGTCACAGAAATCTCGAACATCCAAGTATATTTTCTGACTTTTTTTAGGATAGGAATATTAACACATTAGCATCCTTCACAAGGCATACTTGGTTAAGAAGGTTATTCTTTAAGAAGACCAATTTGACTTACTCTGGTTTTCACCACAAGTTCGGAGTTTAATAGAAGCAATTATAGAGAACGAATGCTTATGTTTATTACTGTCACCAAACCGCCTAAAAAAGGGTGTTATTTGTTACACGCCATCAAAGGCTCTCAAAGCATTGTAGAGGCTTAGGCAATGATTGAAATGAAAGTCGCTGGCATAGCATTAGATGCCATAACCCGCAGCCCGATCGTCCTTTTGAAAGATTCTTCAGATCGGCGGGCTTTGCCAATTTACATTGGTCAGGAACAGGCTAGGGCAATTATGGGCGCACTGGAGAATCAGAAGCCTCCTAGACCCTTAACTCACGACCTAATTGTAAATATTCTAGAGACTTGGAACATGACTCTAGAAAAAGTCATTATTCATTCCCTGCAAAAGGATACATTTTATGCAGCTTTAATTGTCCAGCAAGGCGAAGTCAAAAAAGAAATTGACGCGCGTCCTAGCGATGCGATCGCTATTGCCCTCCGTACAAATACTCCCATTTGGGTAATGGAAGAAGTCATTGCCGATGCTTCTATCCCTGTCGATCGCGATGCAGATGAAGCCGAACAGCAAGCCTTCCGTGAATTTATTTCTAATCTCCGTCCTGAAGATTTGATCAAGCGTTTTGGTAATGGCGACAGCTAAAAGAGTGCTGTTAGCGGATAGCTAAGGTTTAGCCCGTGCTGAGTTCTGAGTGCTGTTAGCGGATAGCTAGGGTTGAGCCAGTGCTGAGAAAGAATAGAGAATCTAGAGAATAAAATAATTTCTTTATTCTTTCTCTGTTCATTCTTGTAGAGACACTATTAATCGTATTTCTACTCAGGACTCACTACTCAGGACTCAATTTATGAAATACCGACGCTTTGGAAAAACGAATCTGCGCCTCTCGGTTTTTTCCTTGGGAACAATGCGCTACTTGGCTGATTTTGAAAATGCTCACCAGACTATCGAACAAGCCCTAGCGCTAGGAATTAATCATCTAGAAACCGCCAGAGGTTACGGCAAAAGCGAGGAGTATCTTGGTAGGGCGCTAAAAGCTGGGTTGTCAGTACCCCGAACTAGGCTTTATGTCACTACTAAAATCTCAGCCACAGCAGATGCTGACACCATGCGTCGGTACATTGACGAATCCCTAGAACGATTACAACTAGATTATTTAGATTGCCTAGGGGTTCATGGTTTGAACACTTGGCAACATTTAGAGTGGGTGCAAGCCAAAAATGGCTGTATGCAAGCCGTAGAAGAAGCTGTTGCTGATGGCCGAGTACGACACGTTGGTTTTTCCACTCACGGGCCATTAGAGGTAATTCAGGCAGCAATCAATACTGATTTATTTGAATTTGTCAATCTGCATTATTACTATTTTTTTCAACGGCACGCACCAGCAATTCAACTAGCTGCCGAAAAGGATATGGGCATTTTCATTATTTCCCCTGCTGATAAGGGAGGACGCCTCTACACGCCACCTCAAACCTTAAAAGACCTGTGTTATCCGTATTCACCCTTAGAATTGAATTATCGATTTTTACTTGCAGATCGCCGTATTACTACTTTGAGTATAGGGCCAGCTAACCCAGGTGAATTAAGAGAACCTTTGCAAATTGCTGACCATGATGGAGAGTTAACATCAGCAGAAATTTCCACTTTCTGGCGGTTAGAAAATCACCAAAAACTTGCTTTGGAAACTGATAATTGTAGCCAGTGTTATGCTTGTTTACCCTGTCCAGAAAATATCAATATTCCAGAGGTATTGCGGTTACGTAATCTCGCCGTAGCATACGATATGAAAGACTATGGTCAATATCGTTACGGAATATTTGAAAATGCCGGTCACTGGTTCCCTGGAATGAAAGGCAACCGTTGTACAGAATGTGGTGATTGTTTGCCTCGCTGCCCAGAAAAGTTAGATATCCCAGCTTTGTTAGAAGATACTCACCAAAAATTAAGTGGGAAAGCAGGTCGGAGATTGTGGGGTTGACACTCTCCGGTCTAAAGACTTACTGTGTACACACAAGTCGGAAAACCTCATCCACATTGGCTTGAATCTGGTAGGATGCTTTATTGACCTATATGTATAAAGACGTATAACGCCCCCGTTCACCCGCCGCAAGCAACCTCTCGGACTCAACAAAGAGACTCTGTACGGTCGGTGTGCAACGGGATTGTTAGACCGTACCTCAGCGATCGCTGCCAACTGATGCTCCTGTCTTCATTTTATCCAACCTCTTTGGGACGAACTTCAAATTCAGAACGCGCGCGGAAGAAACAAACATCAAACTCAAAGAAGAAATTAGCTTGCCCCAAGATTAAAGGCACATTGGGTGTTTGTGTCCAAGCAAATGCAAGATTAATGGTGGGGAATGAACTGACTTGAGCATCAACAACGACTGCACGAGCTTCAAATCGAGCCAAGTTCCCTGTCAATAGAACTGAGAGAGTTTCATCCTCCCAAATTAAGCCCAGTTGTAAACCCAACTCATAGGGCAAAACATTAACGCTTGCACCTGTATCCAATAAACCTTCAGTGTTCAGAAATTGACCATTAAGACTGAGCGTCAAAGGTATGTATGGCATTTGATCGACCATGCCAAGGCTACTATCAATGATTTTGTAGGGAAATTTTTGAGTGTCAACCATTCTTCTCTTGCTGCTTTGTCGCCAGAAGATTCATCAAGACATTGGCAGCCTCAGAACAATTGTACGGCGACCAGACTGGATACTCCCGGTTCGCAACAAAGAAGTTTGCATCTTCTTCCTTGACCAGTTCTGTGGCAAGAAACTGCATTAGCCGAAGCTTGTCAATTTTTGGAAGTTCCTGGATTTGTGACATGAGTTCAGCTAATGGCATTTGAGAATCTCCTCGTCTGAGGGTTGGTGAAAGGAAGCGATCGCCCTCTCATTTTAGCCTTAGCCTCGCGATCGCATCCACGGTTGCAGCTTAAAGTGCAATCTGGCTTCTGGTTAGTACTGCTAGAGAAAAGTGATGCTGGGTTTCCTGTTGTCAACCTAGCCTACGACGATAGGCGATCGCCCTACTTTGACCTGTGCAATGGCACCCTCTGGAACTATATGTATAACAGCTATTTGAAAGTCTTTGTGTAAAAGTAAGTACTCAATATTTATTCAAAATCGTCAGGCTCTTCAAAGCTCGACGGCTGAAGACGAACAATATTGCCATCCTCTATTCCTTCGATTTTGTTGAGGATCTTTTTTGGGGATTCTTCAGAGAATGTGACTATATATTCATAGATCAAACCATCATCGCTCTCGTTTGTATCAATATCCCACTCCAATTCAAGCAGATCGTCGTATGATATGCCAAGCTCAGACGCTAATTTCTGATTTGCCAACTTTTCTTGCATCTCTTCAAACTCCCGATTACTCATTGTCCTGATCTCCGTAGTGATTTTCAAGCTAACGTTTTTTATCTTCTTCAGAGAGTGTATCATCCGTTTTCTCAGTATGGGGTGTAGTTGTAAGTGTAGCTATGTGAATATGACCTAACACCGTCATTACAGCAGCCGTGAAATGTGAACGCGGTTCAGCATCCTTTTCGTGGTAAGAAAAGGACAAATTATTGCAACGGTCACGAATCGACTGAGTTTCAAATGAAATGATCTCTGGCCTATGTGCAAAATCATTTCTAATACCTCTGACAATATCTAGGTCGCGTCTGGAATTTCGTGAAATTAGTCCCAAGTAGTAAGCAAGTTTGATCCTGGATGAGAAGTTTGATAGAGGTGCTGTTCCTTCAAAGAGATCCTTATCAATATTCTTGTTTTCTACAAGTGATACATAAAGCAGATCCGAAAGACACACATCTAAATACGCCGCAGCAAACAGCGCACATCCACGATCAGATTCTGAAGTTAATGCTTGGCGAAACTGAACAACTTTCTGTGTCTGTGCGACAACGTAATCTTGAATTTTTTCGTTCATATCCGAAGCTTATTGACTCTGTAGTGGATTTGGCAGTTTGTTTTTCCTTCTGGAAGCATCTCTAAAGACCCCCGTAGTGGTGAAGTTCGTCGTCATCACCTTCACGAAACTAGTTTACAAAAAGCGTTAAAACAAGGAGTTCGCCAAGCTGGTATTCAAAAAAAAGTGGGTTGTCATACGTTTGGCCACAGTTTTGCTACCCATTTATTACAAAATGGCTACGACATCCGCACAGTGCAGAAATTACTCGGACACAAGGATGTAAAAACCACGATGATTTACACCCATGTACTTAATAGGGGTGGCAAAGCTGTAGTCCGCTTGATTAGAACTACTGGCATATATAATAAATATATTTTGCATGAATTTTGAACACCTAAAATGGTACAAAGTTAACACCCTAGTGCGTTAGCCTACGGCATAACACACCCTACAAAACTAGTTTTTAGGTTTCAACTTCGGGGTTTTCAGCCAACATTCTGATAAAAATGTAAAATTAATAAAGATTTAATAGAGTTAGGAAGATCCGCCCAAGCTGGGGTATCTCGCCAAAAAAAGATGAAAATTAAAAAAAAAGAAATATCCTACGCCAATCACTGACGGTTTTCCGCTACAGTGGACGGGCTGTAAACTTAGTATGGACTACTAGCCGATCGCTTACTATTCTTCTGGCTAGTTTAACAATAGTTGCTGGTCTTTTACCGGCGGCAATATCCTACATCAGTAAGTTAATTGTGGATGCAGTGGTACTTGCCTCTCAAGTTAACTCACAAAGCAATGGTTTTGCCAATATTTATCCCTCGCTATCTTATGTAGGATTAGAAGCGATCGCTGTAATTTTACTAGCAGGGAGTCAGCGGGGAATCACTATTTGTCAGTCGTTATTGCGGGCGCTAATGGGTCAGCGAGTAAATGTACTCATCTTAGAAAAGGCGCTGACACTCGATCTTAGGCAGTTTGAAGATTCAGAATTTTATGACAAATTAACTAATGCCCGACGAGAAGCATCAGTTCGTCCCCTTTCGTTAGTAAACCGCACCTTTGGATTGGTGCAAAATGGTCTTTCCCTGTTCACCTACGGTATTTTGCTAGTAAATTTCTCAGGTTGGGCAGTGGTGGTGCTGGTTTTGGCAGCTATGCCTGTATTTATTTCTGAAACAAAGTTTGCCGGAGAAGGCTTTCGCTTGTTTAGTTGGCGTGCAGCAGAAACTCGTCAACAGCACTACTTAGAAAATCTGCTAGCAAGAGAAGATTTTGTCACAGAAGTCAAACTCTACCAACTGGGAGAGATGTTGCTAGGACGTTACCGCAACCTGTTTGAGCAACTTTATGGCGAAGACCGCGATTTAACTCTCCGGCGAGGATTGTGGGGGTATCTCCTGGGTTTAGTCAGTACTGGTGCTTTTTACCTAGCTTATGCTTGGATTGTACTGGAAACAGTGCTAGGTAAGATTTCTTTGGGAGATATGACAATGTATCTCACCGTTTTTCGCCAAGGACAATCTACTTTTTCCAATGCCCTCACTTCTATTGGAGGGATGTATGAGGACAACCTATATCTATCAAATCTCTATGATTTTTTGGAAGAAGAAGTACCAAAATCTTGGGGTAAGGCAACCATTGGTTTAAATCCCCAAGATGGTATCCGTTTTGAGAACGTCTCATTTACTTATCCAGGAAGTTCCAAGCCAGCATTGAGAAACATTTCGCTGCATCTCAAACCCAGAGAGAAACTGGCAATTGTCGGTGAAAACGGTTCCGGTAAAACTACTTTAATCAAATTACTTACCCGACTTTACACGCCAGACTCAGGGCGAATTTTCTTAGATGGCTTGGATTTGCAGGAATGGGATGTGGATGTGTTGCGGCGTCGCGTTGGTGTGATTTTTCAGAACTTTGTTCGCTACCAGTTCACTGTGGGAGAGAATATTGGCGTGGGCGATGTAGAACATCTTGAAAACAAAACACAGTGGAAAACTGCTGCTGAAAAAGGCATGGCTCAATCTTTTATTGACCAATTACCCCAAAGCTTTCAGACTCAACTTGGTCGTTGGTTTAAGGGAGGACAAGAACTTTCTGGGGGACAGTGGCAGAAGATTGCACTGTCTCGTGCTTTTATGCGATCGCAAGCAGATATCTTGGTGTTAGATGAACCAACATCAGCAATAGATGCCCAAGCTGAATTTGAGATTTTCAATCATTTTCGCGCTATTACTCAAAATCAGATGGTACTTTTGATTTCCCATCGCTTCTCAACGGTACGAATGGCTGACAAAATCCTAGTTATAGAAAACGGGGAAGTTATAGAACAGGGAACTCACGAAGAACTGTTACAGCTAGGAGGACGTTATGCCAAATTGTTTCTCTTACAAGCCGCTGGTTATCAATAGGAAAAGAAGTTAAAAGACTTTGTGAATTGAGATAGCGAAGTCTACAGTGGTCACTGAGCTTTGTCGTTCGCAGAGCGTCTCGTAGATAAGTGTGGGCTGCGCCTACGCTCACTTTGTACAAAGCACATAACATCTCTATCTAACCACGTTAAACTGTTCAGTAAATATGGGTCACTAGACGCTCCGTATCGTTAAACATTGCTACCCGATAAAATTATGCAAATAACAAAACAGCGATACTATACCCCAGAGGAATATTTAGAGCTAGAAGAAGCTGCTGACTACAAAAGTGAATACATTGACGGGCAAATAATTCCTATGGCGGGTGGAACAATAAATCACAATCGGATAGCTGGTAATTTCTATGCTGTGTTAAACTTCGCGTTCAGACAAGAAGAATACGAAGTGTTTAATAGCGATATGCGTCTGTGGATACACCAAAGGCGTATCTACACATATCCAGATGTGACAGTAATAGCCGGTGAACCAGAATTTTTCAACAATCGTACAGATATTATTACAAATCCCCAAGTTATTGTTGAGGTTTTGTCTAAATCTACTAAAAACTACGATCGCGAAGATAAATTTCAGGCTTACCGAACTATTTCCACTTTCCAAGAATACCTATTAATTGACCAAACTCGGATTCATGTAGATCAATTTTCCAAAACTGGGAAAAAGCAATGGACGCTTCGTGAATATGATGAAGAAGATGAAGCGATCGCTCTTGTAACCGTACCATTTGAGATTTCTCTACAAGATTTATATAACAAGGTAAGGTTTGAGCCTGTTGAGTTTGAAGGGGAAAGTGCAGATGTTGAGGGATTGGGGTAAGGTGCGATGCACTGTATCTTAAAAATATTTAAACCACTTTTAACGGTTTTTCAGGAAAAGTAATTGGCTCTGGCAAAGGTTTTCCTTGCTCTTCATACCATTCAATCAGAGATTCAATTACCTCTTGCCCGTGTTTAGCGGCTTCTTCATAACTCTTACCATGAGTGTGGAATTGCTGCCAAGAGAATTCCGGTAAGTGTACTAAGTAGCAATTATCCTCATCTGACCATTGAATTACCATACTGTAGCGATCGTTCATTCTTCCTCTTTTGGTTGAATTGAGCGATGCATAATCTGTGTAAAGTGTATATTACTTTGAGCATCAACTTGCTGTAGAATTTCCACTCCTAACTTGTGTTTCACAGTCGAAGTTGAGTTATCGAGATTGTGGTTACTACTTAAAATATTTTCTCTCAAAAGATAATTTTAATACTTCACAACAAGTAGAGTTACAATGTGGCATTGCCCATCACTTATTGATAGAGGCGTTGTTTGACCTACTTTCACATAATACAGCAATGATGGATTGGAAGAAACTTCTGACACCTCAAAGATTAGGTGAGATCGAACAAGAGAGTATCCAGGACGGCCGTACTTCGTTTTTAAGAGACTATGACCGCTTGGTGTTTTCCTCAGCTTTTCGTCGCCTTAAAGATAAAACCCAGGTTTTTTCGTTGCCTAAAAATGATTACATTCGTACTCGTCTCATTCACAGCCTCGAAGTTTCCTGTGTTGGTCGATCCCTTGGTAGAATTGTGGGTAAGAAAATTGTAGACACACACAAGCTTAATAACTATGGGTTTAGTGCTTCAGACTTTGGTGATATTGTCTCTGCTGCTTGTCTAGCTCATGATATCGGTAATCCTCCCTTCGGTCATTCTGGAGAAGATGCTATCCGTACAGGGTTTGAATCCTGGTACAACACTGTTAACCATGTAGGAGAAGAACTTCTCAGCAAGTCTCAAAAAGCTGACTTTGATTCATTTGAGGGCAATGCACAGGGTTTTCGTATTCTAACTAAGCTTGAAATGTATCCTCAAAAAGGAGGAATGCAACTCACCTGCCCAACTTTAGCTGCTTTCACAAAGTACCCTAGAGAATCATTGCTATCAGAATCTACCTTAAACGGATACTCAGATATAAGTATTAAAAAACATGGTTTCTTTCAGGCAGAAAAAGATTTATTTGATGAAGTAGCAGAAGCGGTTGGGCTAATTCGCCGTCATGATAATGCAGCATGGTGGTCTCGACATCCGCTTGCTTTTCTTGTTGAAGCAGCAGATGATATTTGTTACTCAATTGTTGATGTAGAAGATGCTCATCGCATGAAGTATATCTGCTTTGAAAAAACCGAGTATTTGCTTAATGAAATTGCAAAGATTGATATTAACAAGCATGATGAAAGCAAGGAAGAAAAAGTTAAGCGACTTCGTGCCAAAGCTATACACAATCTAATAGAGCAGGCAACTGAAATTTTCTTTGCACACGAACAAGAAATACTTTCTGGAGAGTTTGACAAAGACCTACTATCTCTAAGTAGGTATGCAAATCATCTAGACGTAATTAAGAAAGCAACCGAATCAGATGTTTTCCAGCATCGCGATGTTGTTAGTATCCAAATAGCTGGTTATGAGGTTTTAGGAAAACTATTTTCTGAGTTTGTTAACGCTATCCTGCATGACAGCAAAAAAGCAAAGTTAATCTGTAATATGCTACCTCAAGAATATCGCCCGAATCCAGACGAAGATACCTATAACAAAATCCTTAAAATTACAGACTATATCTCTGGTATGACCGATTCTTATGCTACCAGTTTATTCCAACAATTTAGTGGGATTTCATTGGGATAAAGTGATAACATTTGAACCTGACAATGTATACACAGTATTTATTTTGAATCATAAGTGATTAACTAACCTTTTTTCTCAAGTGTATGTAGGATCTCCGTCAGAAGAAGATCGTCATTTCTCAATAGATACTCTTGACAACTTGTAGAAATTCCCTTAGTACAGGTGTCATATCTTCTTCCCGCCACACTATAGCCGTTTCTACTAATGGTGTTTTCTCCTCCAGAGTACGATAAACTACACCAGTTCTTTGAAGATTTTGCAATGAAGACGGTGCGATCGCAATCCCCATTCCCGCTGAAACCAATCCGATAATCGTCTGCATCTGAATCGCTTCTTGAGTCACTTTTGGGCTGAAGTCTCCTTGCTGACATAGACTTACGATTTGATCGTAAAGTCCGGGACCCAAATGGCGAGGGAACATGATAAAGTTTTCGTTTACTAGCGATCGCACTGAAATCTTTTCTTGTTCAGCTAAAGAATGAGTTTCCAACATAGCCACAATTAACGCTTCTTGCTGAATGCACTCTTGATTGAGTGTGTTGTCTTCTAAGGGCGGATGGGCAAAACCTACATGGATGTGCCGATTCTGTAGCGCTTGCTCTTGCTGAGTTGTGGTTAATTCTTGCAATACCAACTCTACTTCTGGAAACTGTTCTCTAAACCGCCGCAAAATCACAGGAAGCAAATCGTAAGTTACCAAACTGGTAAACCCAATTCGTAATTGTCCCTTTTCACCTCTTCCCGTTTTTTGAGTTAGCTCAATTGCTTTTTGGAGTTGAGCTAAAAGTTGATAAGCTTCTTGCAAAAAAACTTGTCCTGCTTCTGTTAGTTGCACCTGTCGTTTGGTTTTGCGGTGAAACAGTTCTACTCCCAATTGCGCCTCTAATTGCTGAATTTGCTGGCTTAAGGGCGGTTGAGCGATGTGCAGTCGCTCGGCGGCTCTACTGAAGTGCAGTTCTTCAGCTACAGCAATAAAGTAGCGCAGATGTCGCAGTTCCATCTTTTTGATATTTTATAAGTTTCAATTATTTATAAATATATAAACCCAGAGAGGCGCAAAGTAACGCAGAGGTTTTAGAAAATTTATAACAAAAACTAGAGGTGCGATCGCTAGAATTAATACTGATTGACGCATAAATTTCATTGACCCTCGACAATCAAAAATGTATTGATCGCTATAATCATCCCGTAAAAACAATTTGTTGCTTGTAATATAAAAATGTATCAGTTTCTATGCTATGATTATTCGTTGTTAAAAGCAGCTATTGAAGTTTTTACGTATATTTATAAAAGCCTCAGATGCTATGTATAAATTATTTAAACTTTGCTTCAGCTTTCAAATTTGATTACAAATACTGCCATCATACTTGTTCTATCAAGAAATTCATTCAAACTATAAAAGAATATTAAAATTCAAGCGAGTTAGTAGTATATATTTCACTGGCTAAGATTTGAAAAATAGTAATTATTGCTTCTTTAATAATGAGCAATAGTGATTCAGAAAGTATCATTCATAGCACCGAACGATCGTCTATTTTTCTTATCTTCAATGCCCTATGCCCCATAACTCATGCCCAATACCCTAATTGCATACTTCTATGCGATCGGAAGTATCCACACCAACCCAAACAACTACCCCTACCAGGTTAAACTAGGTCTGGTAACAACTGCTCCACGTTCCTTATGAGGCTTTTATGGGAGCTAACCTCAAACAGATTGCCAACTATTTAGACAACCTTGGTTGGGACTACCGTTTTGATGATGAAGAAGACCGAATAATAACAGGTGTGGAGGCTGATAATCTAGAAGATTTCCTAATAGTTGTCCAACTGGATGAAGAAGGAAAATTTTTTCGGGTATTTGCCCCTCAAGTTCTGGGAGGAATCCAAGACCATCCTCACAAGGCAGCTATCCTCCAGACAATGCTTGCCATTTCCTGGGAAACCAAAATGTTGCAATGGGAGTATGACCCATCCGATGGTGAAATTCGTGCCATTATTGAGTTTCCTTTAGAAGACTCGATTCTCACAGAAAAACAATTTCACCGTTGTCTGAGTGGATTAATTCAGATTGTGGATGGCATAGCAATACCTCGCTTGACAGAAGTGATGGCAACAGGTCTCGATCCGGGGAATATAGAACTTGGGGAAAGACTATTACTCAGTATCCAAGAAGAAGCTCCAGGATTGTTAGATTTACTGGAAAAAGCAATGGAAGCGCGAAAAAAGCGAGGAAGTTTTCCTAGTGAGTGAGACGGATCATCACTTAAATAGCTATACTCCAAAGTGATACCCTCACTATATACTGAAATTTTCTGGGGCTGGATATTATGACATCCTATGCAACCTCCTCTGCCAAAGCGGAAATGAGCGAACTCCGGCGGTTGAAAGCCTTACTACCGCCAGAACTGCAAAGCTGGGTCACGGTTGAAGGCACAACTGAGGTCAATCCACCCCTGGTTCGCTGCGAAGAAATTGGTAAAGACCAAGTAGAAATTCAAATTGATTTGGTGAAATGGGATGCCCTCGCAATGGATCAGCGTAATCTGCTGTTCTGGCATGAGGTTGCTCGCGTTCAAAATGACACAATTCCTAAAGATGGTTGGGAAATGGCAGCACTAGCCATCGGTTTAGGTGGTGCTGTAGGGGAATTGTGGGTACAAGATGGATTGCTGCTGGTGTTAGCTTTGTCGCTTTGTGGCGTGTCAGGCTGGCGACTGTACCAAAAGAATAATGGGGAAAAGCAACTAAGAGAATTGCTCAATGCTGATGAGAAAGCGATCGCTTTAGCAACTCGTTTTGGTTATAGCCTCCCCAATGCCTATAAGAGTCTTGGTAGCGCTTTGAAAACCCTGATTGATAATACTCCTAGTAAGCGCCAACGATCGAGATATGAAGCAAGACTCTCTGCCCTCAAACGCAGTGCCAATAAGGCAAAAGCTAAATCCAAAACTCCAGATGAGGGCGCATTATAGAAACTAGAAATTAGGTTGGGTGGGCATTTCCCACCCCCCGAAACACCTAAATCAAGGTGGGTTTGACCAACTTCTTCCTGTCTTGAACTTTAATTTTAGTTTATCTCTAAGTTGGAAAGTGAAGGTTTTACGTAATAAAACCTCTTAGTGGTCTTTTGATTTAGCTAATTAGACTTTCTATTGAGGAGGCTCCTGCCTCCCTAATTAGCAGCAACAGCCCAATTACCATTTCATAAAATCTTACTTTTTTCTTGACTACATCTTTATCAAACTAAAATTTTACAACTGGTTCAGCATTTTATGCGTCTGGGGGATCACGCGCACGTGCTTGACAAAGCCCTTCATCAAAGCTTGCCACATCAAAACTCGATCGCTGGAAGGTGCAAGTACAGGTACTGGAGAAAATTGTTCTGATACAGCCAAAGGCGTAACAGGTTGTAAAAATACTGGGATATCTGGACTAACCTCTGCCACCAACGAAGCTGAACGTTCCAACTCGGCGGGATCTGTGTTTTGAGACACAATTATCTTGACAAAAACATTTAAATATGAGTCATAACATAACTGGAGAAATTTACTATGTTCTTGCCAATGACTTTCGCCGCTAACACTGGGCAATTTTAAATCCATACCTACAGAGTCTAAGTATGGGATAATCATTGCTAGTTGTTCTGGGCGATGTCCGCCGGTTTCTAAGTATATAGGGAGACCAGTTATGGTTCGCACTTGGGGTAGAAACTGCGTTAAAAATGAGGCATGAAGAAGTGGTTCGCCACCAGTTAAGCTAATGCTATCGTGTAGACAAGGTAGATTTTGTTGTTCCACCCATTCGATTAATATGGGTAATGGAACAGGGTTAGAGTGAATTTCAAAGTCGCGCAATCCAGGCGATCGCTCTATCCGACAAGTTGTAGGTGCACTCCAAGTGTGGGCACTATCACAAAAGTGACAGCGCAAATCACACAAAGCAAAACGAATAAATATCTGACGTGTCCCTACATTCAGTCCTTCCCCTTGAATGGCAGAAAAGACCTCAATCAGGCGTGCGGTAGGTGTAACCGTATTTTTAGAAATCATTTGATGAGAGCAACGCGATCGCGCTGCGTCGGCACAACAGCAAGGATGTTTTTTGGCTTCTTGTTCTATTGTGAATCGTCGCTAGCGATCTCCAATCTCAGCCTCGGTAAATAGCAGTTAGTCCTGATTACCACCAATTCCGATATTAGGTTAAGTAATTTTGTAGGACAAACTAATGTTTGGCATATTACATTATACATGGCAACGAAAGTGCAGAGCTTCATGACTAGCCAACCGACAGAGGTCGATTTTCCAGTTAATTCCCTAAACGACATTGCTATAGTGCAGGTGCCGACGCGGTTGAGCGTGCTGGAGGCTTTAGGCTTTAAGCAAACCTGCCAAGGCTTAATTGGGCCCAATTCACATCCCAAGCAAATCATCATTGATTTTCACCAAACTACTTTTATCGATAGTAGTGGTTTAGGTGCCCTGGTAAGTAATTTTAAATATGCTCAGGCTAAGGATATTACATTAACACTGCGGAATGTAACACCTCAAGTCATGGCAGTTCTAAAACTCACAGGGTTGGATCAGGTTTTTCCTCTAGAACTTGTGGAGGATGGGTCGTTAATAGAACAAGATGACGTAGTAGATAATCGGAAGACAACTTCCCGTAAAGTAGAGCAGTTACCCACTACTCACCCTTCTATGGCATCTTGGATGAAACGGTTCTTAGATATTGTCGGGTCAGCGATCGGTTTATTAATTACAGGAATTTTATTTATTCCAATTGCGATCGCTATTCAAATTAACGATCCCGGGCCCATTTTCTTTAGTCAAATTCGTTGTGGTTGGATGGGTAAGCGGTTTAAGATTTGGAAATTTCGCTCTATGTGTGTGGATGCGGAAGCGAAGAAATCCCAAGTCAAAAACCAAGTACAAGGTGCTTTTTTCAAAAATGAGAATGACCCCAGAATTACTAAGGTAGGGCGCTTTTTACGGCGAACTAGTCTTGATGAATTACCCCAATTTTGGAACGTCCTCAAAGGAGAGATGAGTTTAGTAGGAACTCGACCACCTACACCCGATGAAGTCGAACGCTATGAAGTACCAGAGTGGCAACGTTTAGATGTAAAACCCGGTATGACTGGCGAATGGCAAGTAAATGGACGTTCTACAGTCCGTAGTTTTGAAGATGTAATTCGTCTGGATTTGCAGTATCAAAAAAATTGGAGTTTAGTGTACGATTTAAAGCTAATTTTCAAAACTATAGCGATTCTGTTTAATAGAAACAGTGGTGCTGTTTAGCTAATTACCCTTATTCACAATTTTTTGCTAACTCCCAATCACAATAATTGTTAGATACACCCAAGCCTATTTTAGGCTTGGGTAAATTTTAGGTTTAGTTATAGCAGCCGCCAATACGGTTAGGACGCTGTACGAAGAACATTTTCCATAGCATTCCGAAGGCAGTCAAATTGAATTAGCTGTTTACGAATTCGACTTTTCAACCATGACCAGCACCGCTCAATTTTGTTAAGGTCGGGTGAATAGGATGGCAAATATTTTAATTGACAGCCTTGGCATGATCTGTTCTTGTACTGAATATCTAATCAGTATCCAATCTTACTTTCATCATAGATGATACTGTTTGTCCTAACCATCTTGGCGGTTGCTATAACATCACGCAAGTGTCATTCTCTGCTTAACAGGTATAAAAAGCTAATTTTCGCGACATGGTAATATGTACCATAAATAGCGAAACTATTTCGTTGACATAAATAATCTTAAAAACGCTGGTTTTAAAATCTAAATCTATGAAAACTGAGCTAGTGAAAAGGAGAAAATAGAGAGGGGTTTTGTAGCCATTTATTTACAACGAGCTTCTTTAATGTTTAAGAAAAAAGTTTCGTCATTTAAATTATTTTTAATAATTTGGCATGAACTATCAAATTCTATTTTACTAAAAGCTTTATAATAAGCATCTTGAAATACAATATAGAAAAGTTGGTTAATATACATAGTAGATTGAGAAAAATGAAATATC
Source organism: Nostoc sp. (assembly GCF_036917315.1). Taxonomy (GTDB): domain Bacteria; phylum Cyanobacteriota; class Cyanobacteriia; order Cyanobacteriales; family Nostocaceae; genus Nostoc. The sequence continues at coordinate 91,493 of NZ_JBALDR010000002.1, forward strand.
CATTGTCCTAATTTATCTTTTTGATAAACAGGTAGAAAAGCAAGATTATCAGAAGATTGCATATAGCTTTTAACTTCAGCATGTACGTACTTAGATACTTTTTTCCATTCTGAATATATATTCGTATTAATAGTATTAGTGACTAATTGCTTATAATATTTGAAGTAATTTTGATTTAATTCAGAAAATTTAATTAGATGGTTATCATTTAGCCACCAACTATATTCTACTGGATGATAATAATAGTAGGCTAGTAAAGAGGATAATTCTATAAAACTTCTAATAGACATGAATGCTAACCTGTAATTACCAGTCATAGCTGATGAAATTGATGCAGCTAAATCGGATTGCAATTCATTGTATATTTCTTTACAAGAATCTCCAGTATCAATCAAAAGTATTTGGCGCCAAGATGAGAATGATGTAGCTTTAAAATAGCATTCTTCTATCGAGTTTGCTCTTGAATCATTTAGAGTAGCATTCAATGCTTCGTTAACAGCAGGTAAAATTTCTCCCAAAAACTGAGTGTAATATTTTTTAGATTCTAAATTTAATTCCCGTGATATTTCCATAAATAACTTACATCTTCTCTATTGCTTCATACCAACTTTTAAGGAATCCAGTTTCTTTTTCCTTTAGTAAAGAGCCATGTTTAGAATTAGTTATTTTTAATAAAGCATCCCCTATTGCATCTCTTGTTATATTTCTTTCCAAAAGTAATTTACACAGTCTATTAACTAGCTCTTTTCTAGATTCTTTCTTAAGATTATAATCAATAGCAAAATACTCTTTAAAAAAATCAGAAATACTCTTCCGATCAGGAAATGATTCCGTATCTGCAAAAACAACGTTCGTAAGGTAATCTACTAAAATTTTTTTAGTATTTTCATCTTTGTTTATTTTCTGCTGGGATGGCTGTGTTGATATTTCAGAATCAGCTGACTGATAACTTTTTGTATTCTCTTCTTTCTCTAGTTTATGTATAACTTTACTTGTTGTATTCTCTTCTTTCTCTAGTTCATATATAGCTAAATTTAAGTGATTTTTTAGATTTTTCAGTAGTTTTACTGCTTCGCCCAAATGACTACCAGTTGTAATAGCTTCAATTTCATCTATATTCAGAGTTTGTATAAGACTAAGAATTTGTCCTAAAGTTTGCAACTGCTCAAATTTTTTTTTTGCATTTTCTTTATCATGATCATTCATATAAATCACTCGCTTTTGAATGCATTCATTTTCTCTATTCTCTCCAAAAATTCTTTAGCTAATTCTTTGTAAGCTTGCGCTCCACTACTTTTAGGATTAGTAATAATAATGGGTTTTGAGCTTCTCACAGCACTTTTTATCTTTGTATTTTCAGGGATTTTTGTCTTAAAAATGTATTCATGTGGATTGGCATCAATAATTTCTGATGCTGTTACTTCAGTTTCTAGAATTCTTCTATCATATTTAGTAAAGAGAATTCCCAGAGATAACAATTCTTTTCCCAGTGACTCGTTTAACTGCTTGATTCTATTGCTAATAAGTCCTAATCCTAAAGCAGCTAGTGGTTCAGGAAAAACAGGTATCATGTAGTAATCACTAGCTGCCAATCCATTTTGAGTAGATAATGAAAGGTTAGGAGGACAATCACAAAATACAAAGTCATATTCAGTTAAAATGTTAGACAATTTCCTTTTGAGTATTGTTTCTCTGGATATCACTGAAGCTAGACTAATATCAATAAAAGTTAGCTTTAAATGAGATGGTATAAGATCCAGTCTGTTGATTCCTCCTACATTTTTAATAATTGCATCCTGAATTTTTGGTTCTATTTTAGAAATATTGAAATGATCTGTCTGATTCATCAAATCCGCTAATGTTAGTTTAGAACCTGTCCATTCATCCCAAGTATTTCGGCTAATTAAACAAAATGTAGCGTTAGTTTGAGGATCTAGGTCAATTACAAGAACACGCTTGCCATGAAATCGAGCTAGGGAAGCTGCAAGATTAACAGTTAATGTAGTTTTACCTATGCCGCCTTTCATGTTTATAGATGATATTACTTGAGCTGTCATATAAGAATTCTTAATGTACCAATACAATGTATATTGTCTTCGGTAAATTCTAGCGCAGTAATTGAGTATACAAGGTATATTAGCTGTAAATAAAATAATATAGTAAATTAATTGTTATAAATACTAAAAAAATTTACGTAATTACCGCAGATTGAACGCGAATTGTATTTCTTAAAATTTTCAATAATCAAGTGTGGGCATTACTCTATCTTGTAGTCTCGTATATTGCCAAGGAATAAATTAATTTCCTGCTTTATATCTAAAATCCACTCAAGTGGACTAAATATTGCTTTTTAGTCCACTTTAGCGAAATTAAGCTATTAGCCTACGATTTAAATTGCAGGTGTAAGGTGCGTAGTGCAATATTTGAGCCTCTACGCCTTTGCATTAACTTAACTCATAAGCTTCTGAACACCAACTACTTCAATCTGCTGCACTTCTGGCAACAAACGCTTCACACCTTGCTTAACAAACCCTTGCAAAAAACCAATCTGCTGATTTTGCTGAAATACCTTTTGCAATGTTTGCCGCAAATTCTCCAAATTTAAACCAGTTCCAGAATCTATGGCTATTTCCTGCTGTTGGAAATATTCAACTAGACTTAACCCTGCGACTCTAGTCAGATAAGCTGCGCTTACTCCCTGCACTACGCCACCAGCAACAAAGGTAACGGCATTACTTTTCAGAACAGTACTAATAGCCTTTGTAGAAAGTTCAACTAAACCCAATTTCAGCATTAAACTTCCCATTGTTCCAGCTACGGTTTGTGCCTGTTCTAGGGAAAATTTTTGCTGATAGATATTACCCAAATCCATTACCATTTGAGCATTAATTGCCGCAGTTGCCAGAATATCAAAGGCTGGTACTGGGTTAGCAAAGGCAGCGGCAGCAGCTATCCACTGATATTGTTCAATAATTGGAGTGGCGCGATCGCGTCTGGTTTCATTCAGCCAGTTTTTCGCCTCAGCTTTCAACAATCCGGCTTTTCTCATGGTAGTTAGCCAAACTAGCCGTTGTCCCGGTTGTACCAATTCACCCAACTGTTGCGTCAACTGCTGGATATCTGCTGCTGGTTGTTCCATCCACTCTTGCACAGCACCATCAGCCTCATGCTTTCGGACTTTGATGGGAATTGGAGAGGCCGCAGTTGCAACTACATTTCCCTGCATCCGCTGTTTTAATGACAGCAAGATGCTGGCGCTTTCATCGGCTAAATACCGATCTTGTTTGTTAAAAACCAGCATATTAGGCTGATTTGCTGCCTTTAGCTGCTGTAAGGTTTGAAATTCTGAGTCTGTCAAATCACCATTTGTCAGAAATAGAACGAAATCAGATTTTGCTACTTCTGCCAAAATAGCCGCATCTGAGTTTTCACCCACTTCTCTAAATAAAGGTGGTGTCTCTTGTAGAGATACGAAATTTTGTGTCTCTAGATTTTGTAGCACTTGAATTAAAGTGCTTTTACCCACGGATTTACCGCCAGTCACAGCAACTTTAATTTCTTGCCTGTCTAACTCCAACAACAATTGGGCAACTTGTTCTCTGAGTGTCTCTAATGCTGTGTGGTTTTCTGCTTCTTGTGCCAGCTGGTTAATTACAGTTTCAGTTTTAGCGATCGCACTTTCCACAGTCGCTCGATCCACCACCATACCATCTAGCTGCTCTAAACTGTTTTTGGGGCGCTTTTGCTGGAATAACCACAAACCACCACCTACAGCTAAGGCACTCAACAAACCGAACTCACCCACCTGCACTATAGAATCGTGCCAACTGTCCAACATCCACAGGGAAAAGGAAAGTCCCAATCCTCCCACTAAAATTGGTCGCTGCAACTTCACAACCATGATTCTCCGCGCTTTTTGGATGGCTATTTCTTCCAGAATAGATCAAAATAAAACAAAACCCTGCAATCTTTACTGATTGTAGGGTTTTGTTTTATATTCTATGTGGTGGCGGGAAGTGGATTTGAACCACTGACCTTCGGGTTATGAGCCCGACGAGCTACCAGGCTGCTCTATCCCGCGTTGCTCTCGACTTATTTATAATAACCTATAGTCAAGAGTTTGGCAACTACAAAAACGATAATTCTCCAATTACTTCTAAACGCTTGTATTTTCCCAAGGTGACAAACTTTTCTGAGAGGCTTTCGGCGGCGCTGGGACTAATCCAACCCATTTGCTGGAGTAAGTGAATAGCCACGGCGTATTTTGCTCGTTTTGCCCCATCCATGACTTTGATTGCCAATCCCAAGCCTTCACCGAGTCTACCAATGCACTGCACTCCTTCGGCACCAGTTTTGCTGACTAGTTCTCCTGGAGTTAAGCGCATTAGTTCCGTATCAAATTCTCCATCTCCTGCGACCATTGCGGGGTGATGAGTCATAGCACGGACAATCCGCTCCATATCCAAGTTGGTACTAGAGGCTAACAGTGCATATAAAGATGCCATGTGACCGAGTTGCATCAGATAAGTTGGTGCGCCACAGTCATCATGAGCGCTGATAAATTCTGCTGCTGGCATTCGCAGCAACTCTGCGACTTTGCCCAAAATTAACTGCTGTATTGGATGCTTGCGATCCAAGTAGTTATTCAAGGGCCAATGGCGTTGCTGACAAACAGCTAACATTCCCGCATGTTTTCCAGAGCAATTGTATTCCAGAGGACTCCGTTTGCCTTCAGGAATTGGACACTGGAGTATAGTCGGGTCGAGATCCGCCCGCCAAAGGATGTTAAATACCTGTCGGACTTGATCTATTCTTCCTTTATGGGAACTTGTGATAATTGCTAAGTCGCGATCGCTGAGTTGATAGCGTTCCAGTGTACCTGTGGTTGTGACAGCAAGTGCCTGAAATGGTTTGAGGGCTGAACGGATAAATGCAGCAGTTTCAGAATTTCCGGCAACGGTTAGAACCCGTCCTCGTTCGTCGCAGACAACAGCTTGAACTATATGCCTGGATTCAATAATACCTTCCCGCAGCAACCGGACTTCCAGTGCTGCGGCTTGAGTTCGTTTTCCCATTGTCATGGGTTTATATTTATCACCTTTTTTAATTAAATTAGTCATTAGTCATTGGTCATTAGTCCTTAGCTAATGACTAATGACTAATGACCAATAACTTTTTAAAACAAATGCCAAACTATAGTACCAGTAACGTACATTCCCGCCAAGCCAGCAAAGGTAAATTGTAACCGCCGCAGAATGGGTTTAATTTCGTATGCAACAATTAAGCGATCGCGGTTGAGAACTTCCTCTGGTTTAGTCCAAGTTTGACCGTCATACCAGCCGGACTCTTCATAAAATACTGTGGGACTACAAAGGCGATCGCACACGTAGAACCAACCTAAGTACAACCTCACCAGTATTAGTACTAACCCGACACTGGCTCCGGCGGCACCACAGAGAATAAAATGTGCAATATACTTGTGAGGGGGAAAACTTGCCGCAGCTATTGGTCCTGCAAAAAGCCAAGATAAACCCCAAATCCAAACAAGTTTCGTGATATACTCGCGCCAATTTAAAGTGGTATCACGAAACAGCCAGGAAGTTTTTAACTCTTCGTATTCATTGAGCGGTTGTTGGTCTGTAGGAACTGGGCAATTAGAAACCGAAGACCTAATCATGTTGGCTTACCCTCACCTTCATCAGATTCTGGAAGGGAAATACGTTCTGCATGAATCCAGAACGCTTCTAAATTATAAAACTCCCGTTCCTTGGGCATCATGATATGAACGATCACATCACCGTAGTCTTGTAGTACCCAACTCCCCTCGACTTTTCCTTCTGTCCTTAAAGGACGGCGTTGCAACTCAGTTTCGACTTTTCCTTCAATTGCTTGAGCGATCGCCCTGACCTGTACCCTAGAATAGCCAGTCATCATCACAAAGTAATCCGCTAGGTAAGATACCTCTGCTACTTTTAGCAATATAATCTCACCTGCTTTGCGGTCTGATGCCGCAACAGCGATCGTTGCAGCTAATTTTTCGCTCGCCTCTTCGGTTTGGCCGTGGCTTATTACCGCATTCTTCATCAGTGGGACAGATTGCAATGGGAAATTTCCTTGGAAATAATCAGTCATTAAACCTCAGGTGCTTTCTTCCTTTTGAAACAATTGTTGACATTTACTTACAAACAACGAACAATTGATCTGACAAATGTGTCAATAGGTTTTTTTGAATACTAACAAAAAAACAGGTGTCTATGGGATTAGTTTGATAATTGGCTATTTAGATTTCGATATCCGCAACAGCTGATTGCTGATGGTTACTGTGCAGCGATCAATCAACCAATAGCTTTCCAGCAGGAATTGACAGCGAAAAGAATTGCAGATTCATCAAACAGCATAATATGTAATGTAAAGCTAGGATTTTTCAGGTAACTATACATTTACGCTTTATACTGTCTAACAAAAATTATGATCCAACACAGCATACTAATGACTGGTCTAGCAAAAGTGCGCTTTATTATATACGCAAAAAAGTCACTATTTATACAGATTTTACCAGTAATAACCCACGGATGAAATGAAGTGAAGCCGTGAGATTTTTATTTCAACAATCCACCTGACAACCTGCTTGTCTATCGCTATATTTTTACAGTAAAATTAGCTACCCTCAGTATCTCACAATACTTAGAGATGAGGGCATAATTGTAATTTCTACAGATGTAACATAACTTTGCAGTAAAGATTAAACTTCTTGTTTCGTAACTATGCCTCTAGACTGAATTGCTCTACGTTCTGCTGTCAATGAGTAACATAAGGACTCATACTGATTTAAAGCTTGCTCAAAAGCATATTGCTCAACGGCATATTGGCGACTTTTGTAACCCAGAGTTTTGACTTTTTCGGGGTTTTGGTACAAATCTAAAATTGCCATCGCTAAAGCTTGGGGATCTTCTGGAGGAACGATTACTCCACCGCCACTTTGCCTAATGGCTCTTGCTGCCGTACCATTGTCGGGGACAGAGGCAACTAAGGCCCCTCCACTAGCAAGTAACACTTGAATTTTTGACGGCATATTGAAGGATACAACATTTTTCTTTTGCACCACTAAACCAATATCCGCAGCTGCTAACATCTGTGGTAAATCTTTGCGGGGTTGAAATGGCAGTAACATCACATTATCTGCGCCGCAGTCTAGACATTCCTGTTGCAATCGCTGTAAACCTTTTGCCTCTCCAACGATGACAAAGACAATATCTGGGATATGGCGCAAGACAGAAGCAGCTTTGACGACGCTTTCTAAGCCTTGGGTTAGGGCAATGTTACCAGAATACAGTACTACAAATTTGCCGTTTAGATTATGTGCTGCGCGGAAAGGGTTATCTTCTTTAGGCAAAGGGCGGATAAAATTTACATCAACCCAGTTGGGAATTTGCACAATTTTCTCAGCTTCTACGCCCTTTGATCGCAAATTCTCCACAAACCCATCGGCGATGACGCTAATTTTACTGGCAGTGCGGTAAGCAAATTTTTCCAATAATGTAAACAACCGGATAAGTAATTTATTTTTCAGTAGACCGACATGGACGGCTGCTTCTGGTAATATATCTTGTAGATTTAAAATCACAGGACAAGCACGTAACCATCCTAAAAGAGCAACTGGTACACAGCTTGGCAAGGATGGCGATGTTGAGAGAATCACATCTGGGCGCCAACCGATGAGGGCGGGTACAAAGCTAGTGACGACAAAACTAGCATCTAATAACACCCGATCTAATAGGTTGGGTTGTGGACGAATCCAAACGTAACTGCGTTGAATTTGAACGCCATTTTTGTATTCGTTGACATACCATTTACCCCGATATTCCTGGTAAATTTGCCGCTCAGGGTAATTGGGCATAGCGGTGACTACACGCACTTCATGCCCACGTTTCACTAGTCCCTCTGCTAATTCAGTCATTAGTGGGGCAATACCAATCGGTTCTGGATAGTAGTTGTAGGAGTAAATTAAAATCCGCATAAAAATTTAGTCCGAAGTACCCCGGTTTTTTATTTAGTGACAAATATTTGTCTGAAATATCATTTGGGCTTGGAAACCCCTATATTTAATTGTGACTCCAGACTCTTTTTCTGTCAGGTATTTTCCTTAAAGATTGAGTAAACTTTAAGATGTAATACTTAGGGAAACTGTAAATTTTTTTGACTATTTAAACAGTTTTTCAATTGTTATTTTTTGATTGGTACTTACGTAGAAACCGTAAGTATATTAGTTTTTGCCAACCCTTAAATCAAAATTGGGATAGTTAGTATAAGTTACGTACATAAACCATTTCCCTAGAATCTGAATATTAATAATACTTTTTGATCGTACTAGTAGTTCAATGAGCGATCGCCCTTGTATTTTCTCTTTTTTTGCTGGCTCAGGTTTCCTCGATTTAGGTTTTGAAACCAGCGGTTTTAATATTGTTTATGTCAATGAAATCTTCGCCCCATTTCTCGCCGCCTATCGCCATTCACGGGAAGTTCTAAAAATGCGATCGCCTGAATATGGATATCATCACGGTGAAGCCGCCGATGTAACAAATCTTATCGTGGAAAAAGAAGCACAATACCTTCAAGAATTAGTCCAAGACTGCCGCAAATCTCATAATATAATTGGTTTCATCGGCGGGCCTCCCTGTCCTGATTTTTCTATTGGTGGAAAAAATAGAGGATGTTTAGGAGATAATGGCAAGCTTTCCGCTTCTTACGTTGAATTAATTTGCCGAAACATTCCCGATTTCTTTTTATTTGAGAATGTTAAGGGTTTATGGAAAACGGCAAAACACCGTTTATTTTTTGAATCGCTCAAGCAACAATTACAAGAAGCAGGTTATATATTAACAGAGCGGTTAATTAATGCTATTGAATATGGCGTACCTCAGGATAGAGAAAGAATTATTATAATTGGTTTCAAAAATAATTTTCTTCAAGATATCGGAATAAAAATAGGTAGTGAAAAGTTACTACCGGAGGGATTTTTTCCTTGGAATAATTATATTTTATATCCTCACAAAAAAGTTTTTGCTTACCCTTGGCGTAAGTATGAACCATTCAAAGAAAATTCTCTAATACCTTGTCCTGATGACATACCTGAAGAATTAACAGTTGAATACTGGTTTAGAAAAAATAACGTTCTGAAACATCCCAATGCTGAAAACTGTTTTAAACCAAGGGCAGGGATCACAAAATTTGCTGCTATTGATGAAGGAGATGATTCTAAAAAGTCTTTCAAGCGTCTGCATAGATGGCGTTACTCTCCGACAGCTTGCTATGGAAATAATGAAGTACATTTACATCCTTACAAAGTCCGGCGGATTTCTGTAGCAGAAGCTTTAGCTATCCAATCTTTGCCTGTAAATTTTGTACTTCCAGAGAATATGTCTCTGACGAATATGTTTAAAACTATTGGTAATGGCCTTCCATATTTGGCATCGAAGGCGTTAGCTCAAACTATTATTAACTTCTTAGGAATTAGTGTAAAAAATACTGTTGATATTCCTAACCTTACTATCACTTAATGTCAACTTAAATACTTACAGTAATTACGGGATAACTGTAAAGCTGATATTCCAGACAAGTCAGCAGCTTGTTTTCAGGATAAACTCGTAATAAATGTGGTTTAATATATATATAAGAAATGTTTTAATTTTTTATAAAGTTTAATAATCAATCACTGGCAGAAGACACGATGGCAGCAGACTATCCAGACATTGATATTGCGCCATTTATCGATCACTCCCTGTTAATACCGACAGCTACTCCAGAGCAGGTTGAGCAATGGTGTGAAGAAGCATACAGATTCAACTTTGCGGCGGTTTGTCTGTTCCCCGCTAATGTTAAGCAAGCAGTAGAACTCCTTCACGGTAAAAACCCCAAAGTCTGTACGGTGATTGGTTTTCCTTCTGGTGCAACGACTTCAGCCGTGAAACTGTACGAAGCTCAAGAAGCGGCCGATAGTGGGGCCACTGAGTTGGATGTAGTCATGAACTTGGGCTGGTTGAAAGCTGGCAAAACTGAAGAAGTCCACCGGGAGATTGCCGAAATTTGTGAAGAGACTGGGCAAACGGTCAAGGTGATTTTGGAAACTAACCTGTTGACAGATGCAGAGAAAAAAATAGCTGCTGAAATCGCTATGGAGGCGGGAGCAGCATTCTTAAAAACTAGTACAGGTTGGAATGGTGGTGCCACAGTGGCAGATGTACGACTTTTGCAGGAATTGGCAAAAGAAAGGGTAGGAATTAAGGCTTCAGGTGGTATCCAGACTATCAATCAAGCTCTAGACTTAATCGTAGCGGGTGCTACTAGATTAGGCACATCTCGCGGTATGGATTTGATCCGTCAGCGGGATAACCTGGGAAAGGGTGAATAGTCATTTGTCCTTTGTCATTTGTCCTAAGCTAATGACCAATGACTAATTACTAATGGCTAATAACTACTAATGACTAATGAGTAGAACCTACAAAGCAACTGGTATTAATCTTAAAACCCAGGCGCTAGGAGAATCGGATAAAATAGTGACGATTTTGACACGAGAATTCGGCTTGATTCGAGCCGTGGCTCCAGGGGCACGTAAGCACAACTCCAGCCTGGGCGGTAGGAGTGGAATGTTCGTTGTGAATGAACTATTGATTGCCAAAGGGCGATCGCTTGATAAAATTACTCAAGCACAAACGTTAAAAACTTACCCTGGTTTAGCTAAAGATTTGGGAAAACTGGCTGCCAGTCAATATTTAGCAGAAATAGTTCTGTGTGAAGCTTTGAGCGAACAACCTCAAGAAGAACTTTATGATTTGTTCAATGAACACCTCCATCGCTTAGAGGCGGTGTCTAGTGCAAATCTATCTGGTGTTTTGGCTCATCTGGCTCATGGTGTATTTCACCTTTTAGCCTTAGCAGGGCTGACGCCACAAGTGCAAATATGTTGTCTATCTCAACGTTCCCTTAAGCCAGACTTCACAGACCCCAACTGGCAGGTAGGATTTAGTATCCCTGCGGGTGGAACGGTTTCCTTAGAAGCTAGAGAACGTTTACGAAAACAGGAGAGGGAGATGAGGGCAGAGGGGCAGAGGAGCAGAGGAGCAGAGGAGCGGGGGAAGATTAATAACCAATACCCTATGCCCAATGACTCATCCACAATGACGCCAGTTGCTTCAACGGATAGCGCAGCGTTAGCGAGTACTCGAGCGTCGGGACCCTCCGCAACGCACTGGCTCCCCAATGCCCAAACAATTGTTGTGCATCGGCAAGAAATACCTGTGATTTCTTGCCGTCTAAGTGCTATGGAACTGACTTTGCTTCAACATCTGTCACAACCAGAGATAATGCAAATTGATGGTGCTAGAGATCATGACTGGTTATCTGTTGAACAGATTTTGCGCCAGTATGCTCAGTATCAATTAGGTCGCCCTATTCGCTCTGCTACCTTGATCGACTCTTATTTTGCTGCCAACCATGATGCAACCGTCTGATTTGGATAAGAAAATCCTGCCTTTGTCACCAAGCCTCGCCAAAAAACAGAATAGGGTATCAGATCCTACAGTCAGGAATCACTTGAGTGCTGTTCCCAAGTGTAAACCTAGTCAAATAAATGGCCAAGAAATGTCCCCAAAAGATGTTTCTCAAAACGATCAAAGTTGGACAGGGGAGATCCCAAAAACCGATCTTCCAAGCCAATCAGAAACACAATCAGAGGACAAATTAACCACTGCCGAGGTAGATAGCAATGGCGTTGGCAATGGGCATAATTTGCCAGTAGCCACTATCCCAGAAAAAGAGTTACCGAAATTAGATGGATCTGGTTCAGGTGGGGAAGCTGTTGCAGGAAATGTAAAACAGCTAGGATTTTTACCTGTATTGAAAAATCCTAATTTCTTGGCTCTTTGGGGCGGTCAAGTTTTCTCCCAACTAGCAGATAAAGTTTATTTGGTACTGATGATTGCCTTGATTAATACTCAGTTTCAAGGGAGCAATCAGAGTATTAGTGGTTGGGTATCAGTCTTGATGATGGCTTTTACTATTCCAGCCGTATTGTTTGGCTCGGTTGCTGGTGTGTTTGTCGATCGCTGGTCGAAAAAGGCTGTGCTGGTGGCAACGAATATTTGGCGCGGCATCCTAGTTTTGTCAATTCCCTTCCTGGTGTGGTTGACTCATGACTGGAAACCCATAGGAGTGCTGCCAGTGGGTTTTGTAATTATCTTGGGTGTGACTTTTTTAGTTTCGACTTTGACGCAGTTTTTTGCTCCGGCAGAACAGGCGGTAATTCCCTTAATCGTAGAAGAACAGCATTTACTCTCGGCTAATTCGCTTTACACAACAACGATGATGGCATCGGTGATTGTTGGGTTTGCCGTTGGAGAACCGTTGTTAGCGATCGCAGATGGACTTTGGCTGCAAATTGGTGGTAGTGGTAGTTTGGGCAAAGAACTTTTAGTAGGTGGCAGTTATGCGATCGCTGGACTAATTTTGTTTCTTCTGGCAACTAAGGAAAAACATCACCACCCCGATACAGAATTTCCTCACGTATTCTCTGACTTACGGGACGGTTTTGCCTATCTCAAAGCAAATCATCGCGTCCGCAATGCTTTGCTTCAACTGATTATCTTGTTTTCTGTCTTTGCAGCATTAACTGTTCTAGCCGTTCGGATGGCAGAAATCATTCCCAACATGAAAGCTTCCCAGTTTGGCTTTTTACTAGCAGCTGGCGGTGTTGGGATCGCGGCAGGAGCAACAATTCTCGGTCAATTTGGTCAACGCTTCTCCTATACTCAGCTAAGTCTGTGTGGTTGTATGGGTATGGCAGCATCCCTGATTGGTCTGTCAGTATTTACAACTCAACTGTGGCTTGTCTTGTTACTGGTAGCGCTCTTAGGTATCTTTGGGGCACTAGTGGGAATTCCCATGCAAACTGCCATCCAAACAGAAACACCTCCAGAAATGCGTGGTAAAGTTTTTGGCTTGCAGAACAATGTAATTAATATTGCCCTCTCCTTACCTTTAGCATTAGCTGGTGTCGCAGAAACCTTTCTGGGATTACAGGTAGTTTTTTTGGGATTAGCTGCGATCGTCTTTTCTGGAGGTATATTAACCTGGTATAACTCGCACAAGTAGTTATCAGCTAACAGGAGTTATTATTCATTACCTTGAGGTAATTAATATTTACTTAAAGCTTTTGCGTTCATGGTAAACTGTGGTCAGTGAAAATTTATCACATACTTGCCGGATATGAATCTGACATTAGTCGGAATAAGTTGTTGAAATATCAGAAATTAACAACTTATAACTAAAATAAATAAAGCCATCAATTCACTGGTTTAATCAGCTGACAATAAGCTTTTTAAACTAGTAGAAAGTTTTGGGAATTTTTAATAAATAAAAAAAACCAGCAAGTATAGCTAGATAAAAGAAAAATCACAAAGGACACACAAGTAATACATTAAACCCGCTTTTCTTACAGCTAAATAAAGAATGCGTATAGCCTGGATTGGAAAAAAATCACCCTTTTGCGGCAATGTTACCTACAGTCGAGAAATTACAAATGCCTTGCTAGATAGGGGACATCAAGTTAGCTTTCTTCACTTCGCCCAGGAAGATTCTGAACCTGATAATTGGCCAAATCTTCGAGAGGTTTCTTTACCTTTCATTTACAAGTCCCAGGTTTACACGATTCCCACTTTTAAAGCCACCAAAGTTTTAACCGATTCACTGCGGGAAATCAAACCAGATGTAGTCCATGCTTCCTTGACCTTATCTCCTCTAGACTTTTTTCTACCAGAAATCTGTGAGGAACTGAGGTTGCCCTTAGTTGCCACTTTCCACACACCGTTTGCTGGCAAGGGAGCAAAGTTGGTATCGGGAACACAACTTTTGGCTTATCAGCTCTACGCGCCTTTTTTAGTTAACTACGATCGCGTGATTGTATTTTCCCAAATCCAGCGAGAATTATTAGCAGGGATGGGCGTAAGGGAGGAGAATATTGCCGTAATTCCCAACGGTGTTGATACCGCCAAGTATTCTCCAGGATTTTCTCAAATCAAAACAGAATTTAAAGCCGAACGCTTGTTTGTCTATCAGGGTCGCATAGCGCCAGAGAAAAATGTCGAAGCCCTCCTCCGCGCTTGGAAGCAGTCGGCAATGGCGCCTGGTACTAAGTTGCTAATTGTTGGCGACGGCCCTTTGAAGTCTTCCTTAGAGCCGTTTTTTGGTTCAGAATACGGCATTATTTGGTTGGGATTTGTCGCTGATGAAGACCGACGCATCGAAATTTTGCGGGGCGCAGATGTATTTGTTTTGCCTTCATTGGTAGAGGGTTTATCCCTATCTCTGTTAGAAGGAATGTCATGTGGGTTGGCTTGTTTAGCAACAGATGTGGGTGCAGATGGAGAAGTCTTGGAAAAGGGCGCAGGTGTCGTTATTAGTACCAAAACAGCGCGATCGCAATTAAAAACCCTCTTGCCAGTGTTGCAAGACCATCCAGAGTTAACAACCCTACTAGGGCAAAAAGCTAGACAGCGTGTATTAGACCGCTATACCCTTAGTAAAAATATTAGTCTGCTGGAAGAACTGTATAAAGGAGTTTTAGCACAGCGACCTCTACCACTAAGTCATAGAGCGTAAGGAAGGGGAATAAAGTGCGATCGCACTCTAAATTCTCAAATGGTAATCAATGAGTGCGATCGGGTAAAATACAAATACCTAACTAACAATTCTCTTACCAGTTTTACAAGGCTATCTAGAGTTAACGAAATGAAGTATGATGCAAGTCAGATAAAGGTGAGAAATATCCCTGACTTAGAGCAGCTAGAACATGGAAAGTGCTGCCGAACATACGTCTATTGCTTCACAAATCTGTTGCCCGAACAAAACGTTATTGACCAAATTGCAAATAGTTTGGAGAAGAGATTCACCTTTTCCAAGGAAGTATATGAGATTCCTGAAGATGTTGAAATTTGTGCATCTATTTTCATAGAGCGTTTACAAGATAACGAAGCCAGAGTTCGTGTTTTGACAAATCAACCAGAAGAAGTTTGCGTTTACATCTTTGGGACATCCACTCTGCCACGCAAAATTGAGGAAAGGTTTGGAATTGTACAGTCGATTCAGGGGGAACAGCGAGAGACTTGGATTACTGAGAGACGGTAGGGTAGAACTTTTGCTTGATTGTTCTTCTGGGAGTCGCTGGATATCTTCTGACTTAACTTATCAGTGCTGTGTATCTTTTTTTTCTGGGCAATTATCAGCAAAAATTAATAAATTAGTTAACATTAAATAATAAACAATAGTAAATTAAAGCTACAAAATCAAAAAATGACTGCAATCATCGACATAAAAACATTATATGAATCCAATTACCTGCAATGGTTAGAGGAGACTATTAAATGTCTCAAAAATCGACAATTAGCAGACGTTGACTATGAAAACTTAATAGAAGAATTGGAAGATTTGGCTAAAAATGAAAAAAGGCGAATAAGAAGTTTATTAGAACAGATTATTAGACATTTATTACTTTATCAATATTGGGATTTAGAAAAGCCAAGAAATGCTAATCATTGGGCTGCGGAAATTATTAGTTTTCGGAATCAAATAAATGAAGATTTAAGTGCCAATTTACGCAAAAATTTAGAGGATAATTTCAGCAGAATTTATAGCAATGCCTTAGATTATGTTAAAGCTAAAATAAATGTAACCAATTTACCTGAATTATGTGCTTATACCTTAGAGCAAATTTTGGATAAAAATTGGTTGCCTTAATCTTAAATTTTGATTTTTTACACAAAACATATTCATATTTTAACTCAGCAACACCATAAAATTAAGTCGCTGAATTATCAACTAAAGACCATCCTAAAGTAGTTGGCTGTTCATAAACCCGCTTTAGAGTATTTACATCTCTGGGAGAAATAGACGGCGGGTTACGAACTTGAGAAAAATATAGCGCATCAGTTTGTAGCGGACTATGACCCCAAATTCCCAACGCATGACCGAATTCGTGGCGGCTAGCCGCAATGAGATACTCACCTGTTTGACTGGGACTTAGCAAGATGGTAAAGCGGTGGGATAAAATTTTGTTGCTGGTGTATAACTCATAAGTAGTTTGTGCCGATCGCGCACGGGGTATATTACTACCAGGGGAAATTTGTAAAGGTGGTGCTTTTCGCGCGATCGTAATATTAGCAACTTCTGGCTGTTCGACTATTGTTAAAGGTAAATAATTACTCCACTCCTGTATACCCTGCAAGACAGCGTTAACCCATGCTTGAGCTTGTTTTCCACTAATAGCTTTTGGTGCTTCTACGTAAACTCGAACAGGAAATTGTGACCAGACTAAATAACCAACTTGGGTTGTTGTGACTTGGGAAAAGTAGTCACCACTGTTAGTGTTATCTTGCCACCGCGCCAGTGTGGGCGGTAAGGGATGGGGTTTTGGGGACGTGGGGAGAGAAATTATTAAATCTGAATGTACATATTCTGGTACTATTGCAAACCCATTACTCAACTGGATATTAGTAAAAACGATTAACAGCCCTGTGCCAAGAAACAAGGCAAGAGCTGTAATTAACCGTCGTGAAATTAAATTTATTAGGGTGTTAAGTATCGGGTGTTGGGTTATTTTCCCCATTTACCTATCCTTATTTAGGCAGCCAACCAGCACTTAAAACTACTGTTAAACCGAGAAAAATTACTGTCAATGCCCAAGTAATTCGGTTTAAGGTGTTTTCTGCACTCTTGGTGCTGCTAAATAGCTGGGCTTGTCCACCAATAGCGCCAACGCCATCACCTTTAGGGCTATGCAGTAAAACTAAGATAATCAAACCAGTGGCGGAAAATGCCCAAATGCCTTGCACGATATTACTAACTGTCATGGTAGGAATCTCATTTATAAAAAGTTTCAAAAAAACAGAATTCAGAAGTTAGGAGTTTTTAGTAAACTCCTAACTCAGTACTCAGCAATCTTTTACAGCCCTACTTGCACGGGAGTGCGAGTACGTTGTAGCTCATATTCTGCTGTTTTCAGCAGCGACCGCCCGGTCATTTCTGGTGGCTGAGGCAGCTGTAAAATCTCTAGAATTGTGGGGGCAATGTCGGATAGCTTGCCATCGTTTCGCAGTTCGACATTTGTACCATATCCAGGGATTTTAACTCTCTCTCCTTCTACCAAGATGAAGGGGACTGGGTTAGTGGTATGAGCTGTCCAGGGATTACCCCCTTCATCTAGCATATACTCAGCGTTGCCGTGGTCGGCAGTAATAATTGTTGTACCGCCGGCTTTGATAACGCTCTCTAACAAGCGTCCCAAACAGCGATCGACTGTTTCAATTGCTGTAATGGTAGCGTCGATTTGACCAGTATGCCCTACCATGTCTGGGTTGGCATAGTTAATTACAACTAAGGAATACGTACCCTTTTGAATCGCAGCGATCGCAACATCTGTAACTGCTGCTGCTGACATCGCTGGGGCGTGATCGTAAGTAGCTACCATTGGGCTGCTTACTAATTCCCGATCTTCTCCAGCAAAAGGTTCCTCCAGACCCCCATTAAAGAAATAGGTGACGTGGGCGTATTTTTCTGTTTCGGCGGTGCGGAACTGATTCAGACCATGATTGGCTATGACTTCTCCCAGAATGTTACTGAGATTCTGCGGCTCAAAGGCTACAGCTACGGGTAAGTCTGAATCATACTGTGTAAACGTGACAAAAGACAGTGGTGTGATTTGCTGTCTTTCAAAACCGTTAAAAGTGGGACTGACCAAAGCTTGAGTCAGTTGTCTGGAGCGATCGGGGCGGAAGTTGAAAAATATCACCCCATCCCCTGGTTCTATTGCGCCGGGTGCAATTCGGATGGGGTTGATAAATTCATCTTTTACCCCTTCGGCGTAAGATGCTTGCAAGATTTCTACAGAGTTACGATTATCAACCACACCATCTTGAGTCATTACGTCGTAGGCGCGTTTGACCCGATCCCAACGGTGATCGCGATCCATCGCGTAGTAGCGACCGCTGAGGGTGACTATGCGCCCAATTCCTGTGCGGTCTATATAATTTTGCAGCATTGTGATTGCTCTTACACCGTCAGTTGGGGCGGTGTCACGACCATCGGTAATGGCGTGAATACAAACTTCTGGAATTCGCTGGTTTTTGGCTAAGTCAAGTAGTCCGAATAGATGGGTGATATGTGAATGTACCCCTCCCTCAGAACAAAGCCCGACTAGATGCAGCTTGCTATTCCGAGAACGAACTTCCTGGCAAATTTTGACGAGTGCTGGGTTTAAGGCAATAGAACCGTCTTCGACCGCATCAGAGATGCGTACCAGTTCTTGCGGTACAACTCGCCCAGCACCAATGTTCAAATGGCCAACTTCCGAGTTGCCCATTTGACCATCTGGCAACCCTACGGCTTTTCCTGATGTGCGGATGAGGGTATGCGGGTAAGCTGCCCATAAACTTTCCACAATGGGAGTTTTAGCAGCAACAATAGCGTTTCCTCGCTTTTCCTCGCAGTAGCCCCATCCGTCTAAAATGACTAGCACCACAGGAGCAACAGGTGCTTTGGTCATAGTAAAATTGCCCTTTACTTTTTGTAATACCCGAATGATACCACTGCTAATCCACGCCGCAAGTGAATTTTTGCTTATTAATTTATTTTATGAAAGACTTGCAATGTTTTTTTTTAATTCACTAACTATTGTGCGATTTTTGTCATGTCTCAACTGGTATTCTGAGTCGGAAATCAAGGTATCATACCCTGCCTTCACTTCTCCTCTTCGAGTACTGCTATACAGTACGAGTTTAAAAGTTCTCTAGGTTGAAAAACCCGCATTGAGGACTCTTGAACTGCTACGCATCTACAAAATAATGGTAAAGCTTGTGATGTTAGCTTTTAGGGCTGAAGCGGAGAACCAGTTAAAGATGAAAACCGTAAACTTATTGAGTTAGCGTAATAATTTACTTGTTAAGCTAATAATAATTTAAATTACATCCCCACGTCTTTGTGTCCCCGTGTCTTTCTAAAGCTCAGAATTATGCAACTTAAAGGGCAGATTAGCTTATCAGCTTTTTCAAACTGAGCGAACTTTATTTAAATTTAATACGCTCTCACTTTGGGAGAAGACTGCGCTGCTTCACCTTTACGTTGAAAAAAAAGCTAAGATTTGGCGCAGCTTCACAAAAAATTTTATTAACTGTCTTTTTATTTTTAAATTAGTTCTTAACTGTCTTAACTGTCCTTGTATATTCAATACAAAAGTAATAGTATTTTTCAAAGTTTCGTATTTCAAGCCGCAGCGATAATTTGAAAAAACAAACTTTTAGCTAACTATCAACTAATAGTGCGGTTAAACTCAACAATCAGATAACAGGAGAAAATATGGTGCGTTTCACGACAACACACGAAATTACATGCGACCAAGACACATTCTGGAATAAGTTTTTTAACGAGGATTGGAACACTCAGGTCTACAAAGAAGGTCTTGGCTACACTGAGTTTACAATCCTTGAACAGCAGACTGAGAGTAACGCCGATATTTCACGTAAAGTCAGAATGATACCCAATATAGACCTACCAGGGCCAGTAGCCAAAATATTCGGTACAAACTTGACATTTTTGGAGGAAGGCAAGTTTGTCAAAGAAACCCAAGTTTGGGATTCCAAAAAAATACCAAGTACTTTTGCAGACAAGATACGCTGGGAAGAGACGATCCGGATCGAATCGTTGGAGAATAATAAGATCCGACGGATTATAGAAACAACTTTAGAAGCAAAAATTTTCGGCGTTGGCGGATTGATAGAGAGTTCGTTTGAAAAATATATAAGACAAGAAGCAGATCAATCTGCTTTTACCTATAATAAGCTGTTGTTGAGTATGTAATTTTCCAGAGCATTACAGAGTTACCAATGGTTGCAGACCCGAAAAAATGCAAGTTATACACGCGAGAGCTTAATCCTAAATAATTTGCAAAAAGTTAGATCCCCGACTTTTTCAATAAGTCGGGGATCTGGATACCGCAAATTTTCACAAATCAGATAGGATTGCTATATATCACTTGCGTTTTCCAGAAGCTTTGGCAGCTTTGGCAGCTTTTTTAGCAGCTTTTTCAGCTTCTATTGCAGCTAACTTTGCTTGTTCTTTTTCTTCGGCAATTTTCTGGAGATAGTAATGATAGTCTCCTAAGTAAACGCGGAATTCACCATCACGAATTTCGACAATTTTGTTAGCTACTTGAGAAATAAAGTAGCGATCGTGGGAAACCACAATTGCCGTACCGTCATAATTTTTGAGCGCTTCTTCCAGCATTTCTTTCGCTGGAATATCTAGGTGGTTTGTCGGCTCATCTAAAATTAATAAGTTCGCGGGACGTAAGAGCATTTTTGCCAACGCCAAACGAGCTTTTTCTCCTCCACTTAATGCCCCAACTGCCTTAAATACAGTATCACCAGTAAATAAGAAGCGTCCCAAAAGCGTTCGGACTTCTTGGTTATCCCAGTCTGGAACTTCATCATGGATAGTTTCCATGACAGTTTTCTTCAAGTCCAAAGCTTCAGCTTGATTTTGCTCAAAGTAACCGGGAATAACGTTGTGATCCCCTAATTGAACGCTACCTTCTGTGGGTGGTTCCATACCCATAATTACGCGCAGAAGGGTAGATTTCCCAGCACCATTAGGGCCAAGAAAAGCAATGCGATCGCCCCTTTCAATTAACAGATTTGCTGCCAAAAACAAGATTTTATCACCATAAAGATGAGTTAAATCTTTAATTTCTACTACCTCGCGTCCACTGCGGGGTGCAGGGGGAAAACGGAAATGTAGAGTTCTTACCCCAGCAATGGGTGCTTCAATGCGCTCGATTTTGTCGAGTTGCTTTTCCCGGCTTTTTGCCTGGGTACTGCGGGTAGCACTGGCGCGGAATCTATCAACAAAGGTTTGCTGTTTCTCTAATTCTTTCTGCTGGCGTTCGTAAGCACTCAGTTGTGCTGATTGACTTTCGGCTTTTTGTTCCAAATATGCTGAGTAGTTACCAAGGTAGGTACTGGAAACACCACGTTCTGTTTCCACAATTTGGGTGCAGAGGCGGTCAAGGAACTCCCGGTCATGGGAGACTATTACCATCGGCGTAATCAGCCCTCTGAGGTAATTTTCCAACCACTCAATGGTTTCTAAATCTAGGTGGTTAGTCGGTTCATCCAGTAGCAACAAGTCGGGTTTTTGCAGCAGGATTTTACCTAAACTCATCCGCATTTGCCAACCACCACTAAAGGCACTGACGAGGCGATCGCCATCTTCTAGCCCAAACCCCATCTCTGGTAAAATTTTCCCGATGCGTGCATCTAAGTTGTAGCCATCCAAGGCTTCAAATTTGCGCTGCAAGCGATCTAACTTGTCGATAAGTCGATCCAGTTCCTCTGGGCTAGCCGTTTCCATCTCTTGTGGGATGTGCGCCAGAGATAACTGTACTTCGTTGGCTTCTTTGAAGACAGTCCAAAATTCTTCTCTAACGGTGCGGGTGGGGTCTACTTCAAACTCTTGGTTGAGGTAGGCTATATGTAAGCTATTAGGACGGATAATTTCGCCTGCGGTGGGTTCAATTTCCCCAGAAATGATTTTGAGTTGGGTAGATTTTCCAGCACCGTTGACACCGACTAAGCCAATGCGATCGCCTGGTTTAACTTCCCAGTTGATATCTTTGAGAACTTCGCCTGTGGGATAAATTTTACTTATATGTTCTAGTCGCAGCATTAAGTTTCTCTCAGGTAGGGAGTGGGTGGTTGAGGACGAAGTACTAACACCGCCTCTAATATTAACAAAAATTAACTATAAATTCGTCGCGATCGAGTTTGGAAGCCGCAAACCAAATTTGGCTTGAGCCACGGATAAAATTTACCACATCTATCTTAAGGCTGGCTTTGCGTTACTTGTCTGACTTCTTCGACAGTGAAATCAAATGCCTCAGCCACTTGTTCCACTGTCACCCCAAATTTCAACAAGGTGGGTATTAATTTTAATTTGGCTCTACGCTCCCCTATTTGGATGCCATCATAATAGAGTTTCGCATTTTGAACTTGGTTTATAGTTAAACCTAATCCCTCCGCAACTTGCTCAATAGTTAACGCTAAATCTAATAGACGAGGTACTGATTGCCGTAAACCTTCCAAACGCCCTTCTTCAAATGCTTCTTGATAAATTTTTGTATCTTTGAAACTCATAGTTCCTATGTTGTAGTCCACCAATTCCTCTACTCCTTGATCAGAAGAATCCTACTGCGCGGCTTGTCTGACTTGTTCGACACTCAAATCTAGCGCCTGTGCTACTTGTTCTAGAGTCAACCCAGCTGCCAACATTGCTGGTACTGCTCTGAGTTTACCTTGCTCAATGCCTTGAGCCTTACCTTGTTCAATGCCTTGTTCGATGCCTTGTTCGATGCCTTGTTCAACACCCTCCTGAAAGGCTTCCTGATAAAATCTGGTTTGCTTTAACTCGCTTAATCCAAACATTTCCTCCATCTCCTCCCTACTCATTGTGGGAAATTTATAAGCCAAAATAGTCTCGATAAATTGTAATAATTGCTGCTGTTTTGGTGGTGAGTTTATCTCGGACTTAGTTCTGTCTATCAACTCCCTTGCTTGGACAATTGCGATATCGTCGGTTGCAATTACTAATTTAGCAGTTGCAATACCAATTGGAAGCGATGCACCTTCACCTAATTCATCCAAATAAATCCGCCTGACCCGCCCACTTGTAAAAAATTCACGGTAATGTTTTATATCTCCTGTATCTACATTCCTGTTTGGGTATAAAACCACAGCACCCCAGTCATTTGATGGTTGATTCTGACGAAGGTATAAACATATTTCTGCAATTAGCCGTGAATAAATTTCCCCATCAGCTTGAAATTGCACTTCAACAAAGTAAATCGGGTTCTCGCTTCCTTGTGTAGGTAGAAACACACCATCGATTCTGAAGGCTGTTTGTTTGATTTCAACTGATGAAAATTGATAAAGGCTAGCTTCTTCTGGAGGATTACCAATAAGTTCAAAGAAGATATCAGGGAATTCTTGAAACAGCCGATAAAAGATGATATCTGTTTTCACAATTTTATTTCATTTGAAAATTTTGATTTGCCGTTCATGTTTTACTTGATTCTTCCGAACCATCTCGCACTTTCAGCAATTGCTCCTTTGCCATCCCTAATATACGTGAAAGGGGCGCTAATAAACTATCATCAAATGCTTGTCCCGCATAAATATTATTCAGTTCGGTAGGGGATAATTTAAAGGTGTCGCAGAATTTAGCAAACTCCTGGTTACTCAAGTCAAGCTCTTTTTGCCTATCTTGAAGTAAAACTGCGATCGCTCTAGTTCCATGCTTCGGCCGCTCACTAGTTTTCACATATTTTTCCATTAAATAATTGACTTTTCTGGTATCGCCACCGATTTTTTTAATTAAATCAGTACAAGCCATTTTTAGCGCTTTCTTTAAAACTTCTTCTTCATTTAAAATTTTAATAATTTCACTGGCATATTCTGGTTTAAAAAATCCCACCAAATTACCTTGATGATAAACTGGTATATAAGGATTATTGGTTTCAAGTTGCCAATCTAAAGGCTCATTGCGTAGTGACATAGCTGCACTCCTAAATATTTTAAGATTGCACCATTTTAAAACCATTTATTCCTTAACTGCCAGTAAAATACCCTAGCACTGGCGATTAGAAATCGCAGCTATACAGACAAAACCCACCTCCGTGGGTTTCGACTTGCTGGAGTCCCCGCACACGGACTTAGTTTGTGCAGCCATTACGTATTTCTACCAGAACCTTTAACTCAGCGAAAATTAGCGATCGCCTCGCTCATTACCAAGATTCTAAGCGATTGTGTTCTACAAAAATAATTATCGATGATTACAAAACTGACATCTCAACAAGAAGAATCCATCGTATCTTATCAGCAAAAATAGAGAGCGATTAATTTATCTACAGAGCCTATAAATCGCAATAGAGTATTGGCTGTACTAGAAGATGTATACAATTTTTATCCTGAAAGTTTTACAATGCCTGAAATCACTTTTTTTGAGAGTTTGTATGCTGCTTTTAGCGCTGAGTTAAGACTTGCAACAGCTAACTTCAATGGTCTTAGTGATGATGAAATTATTAATCAGGTAGCTAGCTTACAAACTATTTGTGGCGAAGGTCAACCAAGAACTGATTTATGGTGCGATTTACATACGGAATTATATCCAAGCGGACTGAATCCTCAAATCAGCCTAGAAATTTGGAAGGTTTTAGATGAAAATCTTACGGATAAAGTAGGTAGTATAATTCATACGCAATTATGGAATGTTCTATGGGATTGGCTTTGCGAAAGCTTAAGTAATGAGTTGAAAGACTGTCCTGACGCTTTTGGTCGTTTTTACGATAACTTTATTTATCCTGATTCGGAATGGGCAAGCTACGCTGGACTATTCGACTATTGCATCAATGAACTAGATTGCCAGCATAACCAGGAGCAATGGCAGGTTTACAAAGATTTATGTACTGAGTGTGGTTGGTGGTTTATACCAATGCCTATACATTACATAATTTGTGATAGACCTACAAAATTACTGCTTGATAATTACGGCAAACTCCATGCTGATGGAGAAACTGCAATTCAGTTTGCTGATGGTTTCGGTTTATACGCTCATCACGGTAAAGTTGATTCAATTTGTTTTCCCTAAAGTTTATTTACTCTGCCTTGTTGTCAAAGGTCAGGCTCAAACACAACGAACTAAGCATCCCGTTGTCAAGAAAATGTCAAAATCAACACCAGTAAACAAAAAGCAGCGTAAATTTTCTTAAGCTTTAAGAATTTAACTCAGTTTGTAAAATAACTGGGGTAATTTATGATGCCTAGTTTTTTATTCACCCAAAATTTACGCTAACACTTATTTTTTATCCAAAGTCCAATAATAATCGGGGGAAGAATATTGAGTTTCGCAATGTTCCTTTTTCAAACTGAGGAAGTTTGACTAAGTAGGTGTGTGCAATTAACTTTTAGTAGCTTTCCAATCACTACAACGTTTTCATGTCAATCTATTTATATATTTAATTCAGCCCACCTACTTACTTACAAATATTGGGCATCATCTCTTAGAGAGAGGGATAACGTGTCTCCAAGTAACAAATGAGCGTAAGAAAAATGGTAGTAATTATCCTTCCCAGTCTTGACGAGTATCGCACAGAAAATTGTCTGCGATCGCATCATCAAATAAATAAGAGCATTGCTCTGTAAAAGTTCGTAATGGTAAGTTAGTTTCTCGTAGCGCCAAATCAACTAGCCTTCGCTTCATCCCCGGATGCTTCAGCCACAGCCGCCAATCTATCTGCCGCAGCTTGCACAATTTGAGCCACTTGGGCCAAAGGCATGTGCTGGATTTGTCTAAGAATCAGACTCAAATCTGAGGTTTCTGGAATTGGCTTGCCATCAATGCAGCTAATTAACTCTTCCATTGTGTAGCCTGCTTTCGATGCGATTCGAGCCAAATTTTCTGTATCTGGTACCTTCACACCTTTTTCCCACATCTGAACAGCAGTAGCAGATACCCCCAAAAGCTTACCAAATGCTCGCTGACTCATTGAACCGCGAGCTAGTTTAATGATTTCAATCAGTTTTTGTTTGCTTTCGATCTTCACTGCTTATATAGCTAGCCAACTGTATTTACAAGTCTACTTTCAATATTACAAGTTTACTTTTATATTGACAGCCTTGTGTTTTAGTACTAAACTATATCTCTGGTTGTAAATCGGCAACTACAGGCATCAAGCTAGTAGACAAACCCATCTATACTTTAACCAACCCAAAAAACTTAGTTTGCTACAGCAGTTGTGCTAGTAGCTAGACTTTGCTGCGAAGAAATAATATCGAAGGTGCATCATGTTTCGCAAGCCACGCAAAATTAACCAATATCGCCGCAAAGGTAAAAACTTTATAGCCACTAATAAAATTAAACCAGAACTGTGGAACATTTCTGACGCAGAAACCAAAGAAGCTTTAAAAGTTAAAGGCTACGATGTTAAGCAAATCAAAAAAATCCACCTTCTGAAACATCAAGTGTGTATTTCCTACTGGGATGTAAAAGGAAATATATGCAGCAGCTTTTTTAGCTACAGGATTTTTGCGCGTTGGCAAAAAGAAATAGAAAATTTAATTTATACCTGTCAAACCTTGAAGGAATGGGCAAAGTTAAATTACCTTATGAAGTACGAATTTGCCTATTACCACTATCCCAGTGAAATAGAAGATACACTCCACACGATATTAGAAAACCACTTGTCTGTGTTAAAAGCAACAGAACAACAAGTGGTTTTACAGGATATTTAACAACAAAAATTAGTTAGCGGCAGAAGTCGCTAACTCTGCCAGACGTTCTTGTTGGTCTAGAGATATACAAGACTGGATAAGTGTCTCTAAATCACCATCCAAAACAGGGGTAAGGGAATAATTCTGACCTAACCGATGATCGGTGGCGCGGTTATCTTTATAATTATAGGTGCGAATTTTTTCCGATCGCGATCCAGTACCAACCTGCGATCGCCGCATGGAAGTTACTTCTGCTTGTTGTTCGCCTAACTTGATGTCATACAACTTCGCCCGCAGAATTTGCATCGCCCGTTCTTTGTTTTGCAACTGGCTGCGTTCTTCTGTACAGAAAATGCGTATTCCCGTCGGTTTGTGCATCAAGTCAACGGCTGTTTCCACCTTGTTGACGTTTTGTCCACCAGCACCACCAGAACGAGCTGTAGTCATTTCAATATCTTTCGGGTCAATATGAATTTCCACATCATCCACCTCTGGCATAATCGCCACGGTAGCTGTGGAAGTATGAACCCGTCCGCCAGATTCTGTTGCCGGCACGCGCTGCACACGATGCACTCCAGCTTCAAACTTTAGCTGGCTGTAAACATCATTACCTTTAATTTCTAGAATGACCTCTTTCCAGCCACCCATTTCTCCGCGAGACTCGCTCACTAGAGAAACTTTCCAACCTTGAGTCTGGGCATAGCGGGTGTACATCTGCATCAAATCGCCAGCCCAAATGCTTGCTTCATCGCCACCAGTACCAGCGCGAATTTCCAACATGATATTCTTTTCATCATTGGGGTCGCGTGGTAACAGTAAGACTTTCAAGCGAGACTCTAAATGTTCTATTTTTTCTTCAAGTTCTTTTACTTCCAGTGATGCCATTTCTTGCAACTCTGGGTCACTTGCAGATTCTTTGTAAACCTGACGCGCTCCGATTAAATCTTCTTGGGCTGTTTTCCAAATTTCATAAGTATTAACTACCTCTTCCAAAGAAGAACGAGACTTAGCAATTTCTTGATACTCATCAGGATTGCTAGCGGTATCGGGGTCGCCAAGACGACGTGTTAATTCATTAAAAGTTTGTTCAACGGATTTTAGTTTGTCCAGTAAGTATGATTCAGCCATGACGATTGCGATCGCTCCTTAAAAAAATAACAAATTGGCTCGAGCATATAAATGAAAATCGACCCAGCTGATGCAGGGCCGTCGTTAACAGCAGAGCCAACTCGCTACTTTTTGTCTTGTTCGTCGCCAGATGTTTGAGTGCTGCTCATACCGTACTTGCGGAGGAAGCGCTCTACTCGACCCTCAGTGTCAATAATCTTCTGAGTGCCGGTGTAAAATGGGTGATTTCCAGACCAAACATCTACATGCAATTCTGGCTTGGTAGAGCCAATGGTCATAACAACTTGACCGTTGCAGTAAACTTTAGCATCTGGATACCACTTGGGGTGAATATCAGCTTTAGCCATTGTTCTTTTTGTGATGAATCTATATAAATTATAACTTTCAGCGTTCAATTGCAGCTACAGAGTGGGGAGTGGGGAGATGCCCCATGCCCACTTACCCTGAGCGAAGTCGAAGGGATGCTCTATGCCCAATTCCCTAACGCTTAGAGTACTGAGGCGCTTTCCGAGCTTTATGTAAACCATATTTCTTCCGCTCTTTTGCTCTCGGATCGCGAGTCAAATAACCTTCGGTTTTCAAAGGTGGGCGATTGTCTGGATCTAGTTGGCACAAAGCACGAGCAACTCCCAAACGAACAGAATCAGCCTGTCCTGTCAAGCCGCCGCCTTCTGCTTTTACCAAAATGTCATATTCGTTTTCTAATCCCAGAGTTTCCAGGGGTGCTTTAATCACTCCCAGGTAATTGGGGTTAAATTGGAAATACAAGTTTCCATCTTTACCGTTCACAGTCAGTTGACCGGTGCCTGGAACCAAGCGTACCCTTGCTACTGCGTTCTTACGACGGCCAGTGCCCCAGTATACGGCGCGACCGCTATTGGCATCTGCTACTACCATTAATTTTCTTCTCCAGGAATTGTACTAACTTTTAGTTCTTTAGGTTTTTGAGCATCATGGGGATGCGTAGGCCCAGCGTAAACTTTCAGCTTGGTGAACAACTGCTTACCCAAGCTATTTTTAGGTAGCATACCTTTAACAGCTTGCTCTAAAATCCGCTCTGGTATGCGGTCTTGCAGTTTAGCGAAAGTTTCGGTTTTCATCCCACCGGGACGACCAGAATGGCGGCGGTAAAGCTTTTGAGTACGCTTTTTGCCCGTGACTGCTACTTTTTCGGCATTGATGACGATTACGAAGTCACCTGTATCTAGATGAGGTGTATATTCGGGTTTCTTTTTGCCTCTCAATACCTGGGCGATTTCGCTGGCGAGGCGACCGAGGCGTTTATCGGTGGCATCTACTATGTACCACTCACGCTCAAGGGTTGCTTGAGAAGGAAGGTATGTTTTAACTGTTGTCATTTGTCATTTGTCCTTTGTCATTTTTAATTTGTCATTAGTCATTTGTCTTTTGTCATTTGTAGTTACTAAGAACCAATGACTAATGACTCTTGACTAGTGACGAACTTTGGCAAGGTGTCGTACCAAATCTCTTTTGGAAAGGGAAAATCGGGATAGCCGACTCGCAACAAACACAAGCCTTGAGGCGGTGCGGCATATTTCACTTCTTCCCGGCGTTCTTCTTTCCAAAGTTCGGTGAAGTTAGAAAGTGTTCTTTGTCCAGAACCTACTTCTACCAGCATCCCTACCAACAGCCGTACCATGCCATACAAAAATCCATCTGCCTGTATTTCAATATGGATAAATGGCCCACTGCGACGACACTCTGCTGCTTGCACCTCTACCCAGGAATGCGATCGCTTTGAGCCTGCACGGTGAAAAGCAGCTAAGTGATGCTTTCCCAAGAGAGGTTTCAAGGCAGCTTGGATTAAAGATTCATCCAGGGGTGCATAATAATAATGCCAACTGAAGGGTCTTACAAACAAGTTAAGCCGATCTTCAGTATATATTGTGTAGCGATACCGTCGATAGGCTGCACTAAAGCGAGCGTGCCAACGGTTATCGACACTAGCTGAAGCCCTGATTAATATATCTGGCGGCAGGTAGCTGTTGAGGATTGTTGCCCACTTGTGAGGCGGAATAAAACCTGTAGCTTCAAAATGGGCTACTTGAGCAGCAGCGTGAACTCCAGAATCGGTTCGCCCAGCCCCATGTAGTGTTACATGATGCCCAAGAATAGTAGCGATCGCAATTTCGATCTCTTCTTGGACTGTCCGGTGTTGTTTTTGCCGTTGCCAGCCATGAAAATGAGTGCCCAGGTATTGGATTACCAAGGCTACTCGATGAGTTTGTGTAGGCTGGTGGCTTTCTAACATACAGATTTTGTCCTTTGTCTTTTGTCATTTGTCCTTTGTCACTTGTCCTTTGTTATTCACTAATGACCAATGACTAATGACTAATGACCAATGACCAATGACTTAAACCAATTCAATTATTGCCATTTTTGCATTATCACCCCGACGCGGTACGGTACGCAGGATTCGGGTGTAACCGCCCTGGCGATCGCCATATCGAGTTGGAGCTTGCTCAAATAGAGCGTGAACCAGTTGTTTGTCGAAGATATAGCCAAGGGCTTCCCGACGTGCTGATAAGGAGCCATTTTTGGCTAGGGTAATCATTTTTTCCACTTCACTTCGGAGAACTTTCGCTCTAATTAAAGTGGTGGTGATCTTACCATGACGGATCAGCTCGGTGGCGAGCGATCGCAGTAAAGCACGGCGTTGATCGGCTGGTTTACTGAGTTTTTTGACGCGACAACGGTGACGCATAATTATGCACTATGAATTATGAAGGTTTTTCTTAAGGGTGTTTAGAGCCTCTTTCCATTGGCAGGGTGATGCCCAAGCGTCGCTGCAAAGCTTCCACGACTTCTTCTGCTGACTTCTGCCCAAAGTTCTTAATTTCTAAGAGGTCTTCTTGGGTATAATCCAACAAATCTGCCACAGAGTTAACTTGTGCCCGTTTGAGACAGTTATATGCCCGCACAGAAAGTTGCAACTCTTCGATGGGTATCTGGGCAGTTGGATCGTCTGGAATATCGGAACCTGTATCTGTTGGTTCTAGGGAGATATCTTTCAACGGGTTGAATAAATCTACCAAGATCGCAGCGGCCGAAGATAGTGCTTCTTGAGGAGAAATACTGCCATTTGTCCAAACTTCCAACAGTAGTCGGTCTTTTGGAATCAAGCCTTCCCCACGAGATTCTTCAACACTGTAGTTGACTTTTCGCACCGGCATAAATATTGAGTCGATTTGGAGAAAATCCAACGATGTGGCTTCCTCACGTCCTCGCTCTACGGTGCGATAGCCTTTGCCTTTCTCGATCCGAAATTCCATTTCCAGCTTTCCACCCTCAGCGATGGTGGCTACATACTGAGTCTGATCGATGACTTCTACTTCACTGGGCAAATCAAAATGCGCCGCAGTGATTGTTGCTGGGCCGCTAACAAGTAATCTACCAATCTGGGGCTGCGAAGAATAGTTTTTCAGGATAACTTCCTTCATTCTCATGAGGATTTCCAGCACATCTTCCCGCACGCCCGGAACTGTGGCGAACTCATGTGAGACGCCTGCAATCCGCACTGCTGTAACTGCTGTACCTTCTAGATTAGACAGCAAAACCCGCCGCAGTGCGTTGCCAACAGTTGTTCCTTGACCGCGTTCGAGAGGTTCCAATACAAATTTACTGTAATGGTTCCGACTTTCTTCGGTATTCGACTCTACACATTCAATTTGAAACTGCGCCACGGATGAGCCTCCCTTTTTCTAAGGTGCTGCTAGCAGACAAATCAATTGCCTCCAGAATTGAATTTATGTCCTGTAGATTATTAGGTTTATCAAACTATTAGTATAAAATTACGGTATAGTTTGACACTCCCATTCAGCTTGCAGGCGCTAATAATATTTGGGTAGCTCGAAGCTTAACAGCTTTCCCGGCGGGAAAATCTGACACGCTTCTGGTCGCCCAAGCTTTAACTAAATGACAGTTTGAACGTTAGACGCTCAATCGGTCATTGCTGGCTGTAACTTTTCGTCCTCACTGCCCAAGTTTTAGTATTTAAACTCGACGGCGCTTGGGTGGACGACAACCATTGTGAGGAATGGGGGTAATATCCCGAATCAGTGTAATTTCCAGTCCTGCTCCCTGAAGCGCCCGGATAGCGGTTTCTCTACCTGCTCCTGGGCCACTGACCATTACTTCAATTTGGCGCATTCCTTGATCGATAGCTCGACGGGCTGCGCTTTCAGCTGCGGTTTGCGCTGCAAAGGGAGTTCCCTTTTTTGCTCCCTTAAAACCGCTAGAACCAGCACTGGCCCAGGAGATGACATCTCCATTTTGATCGGTAATGGTGACAATGCTATTGTTGAAAGTAGACTGGATGTAGGCCATTCCACTGGGTACATTCCGTTTCTGCTTTTTGCTCCCGGTTTTTTTAGTTGGTTGTCTCGCCATACTTGTTTAGTTGATTTAAGGTAAAACTTGCTCGGATTAACAAGCGTTGCAAAATTATTTCCCTGGAGCCTTCTTCTTCCCAGCCACTGTCTGCCTTCTTCCTCGACGGGTTCTGGCATTGGTGCGAGTTCTTTGCCCTCTCACTGGTAAGCCCATACGATGACGACGACCTCTGTAGGTACCAATGTCAACTAAGCGCTTGATGTTCAAAGACTCCAAGCGCCGCAAGTCGCCTTCAACTTGATAGTTGCTTTCTATTTCCCCTCGTAGGGCTGTTACATCGGCATCACTTAAGTCCTTAACGCGGGTGTCTGGATTCACACCAGTTGCCGCTATAATTTCTTGAGCGCGTGATAATCCAATTCCGTAGATGTAAGTCAGACCGATCTCGACGCGCTTATCGCGTGGAAGGTCTACTCCGGCAATCCGTGCCACAATGAACTCTCCCTATTGTTGTCGCAATTACTGTTGGTTGGAAAAACGTGATTAATCGCGTCTTTTCGTTTTAATGATGATATGCGTCCTGCAACTAGCTCTGTTGGTAAGAGCGTTATCCTTGACGTTGTTTGTGCTTGGGGTTCACGCAAATCACCATAACGCGACCACGACGTTTGATCACGTTACATTTTTCACAAATTTTCTTGACTGAGGCTCTAACTTTCATGCCTTTTATTTTTTGACTCCAAATATAAAATTATAGCATTTCTAGGGAAATTAATCCAGTTAAATGACTAATAAACAGTCAAAAAAATGGTTTTATGGTAAAATTCTCTACATATAGTTACTTCTTGCGTAGTCGATAGGTAATTCTGCCTTTGGTCAAGTCGTAGGGCGTTAACTCCACCTTGACACGATCGCCGGGCAAAATCTTGATATAATTTCGGCGAATCTTGCCGGAAATGTGTGCTAGCACGTTAAATCCATTGTCCAAGTCAACGCGAAACATCGCATTGGGCAAGGACTCTGTAACCGTGCCTTCCATTTCAATCAAATCTTGCTTAGACAATTTGTTTTTTCCTCAACTCAACAATTTCGTGTTCAGTTGCAGCGCTTCATCTGCAAAGAAACACATTTTAAGAAATATATCAACAGTTTATTAATATATCTTAGCTAAAATTGATCTTTTTCTTGGGAGGGGAAGGGGGAATAGGGAATTCTATACTTTCTATTCCCCTTCTTTTTAAGAAGCGATTACCTTTTGTAATTCATCAGTGACATCTTCTTGGGACTGATTGCCATTGACTGTTAGGAGTTTTTTGCGATCGCCGTAATAATCAATTAAAGGTGCAGTTTCAGCGCGGTACACTTCTAAACGACGACGAATCACCTCTTCGGTATCATCTTTTCGTCCCCTAGCTAGCAAACGTTCGATGACAATTTCATCTGGTGCATCTAAATTGACTACCCTTTCGCCACCTTGATGTATTGCTTCCAGTAACTTCTCCAGAAAAGCTGCTTGGGTCACTTTTCGGGGAAATCCATCTAGAATCCAACCATTTTTTGCATCTGGTTGACTGAGGCGCTCCTGTACCAAGTCTTCCACTAGCTGGTCGGGTACTAACTCGCCGCTATCAACATAACTTTGAGCTTTAATTCCTAAAGGAGTCTGCTCTTTCATGGCTTGTCTTAATATTTCACCCGTAGAAATATGGGGAATATTCAAGTGTTCAGCCAAAGTTTGAGCTTGTGTTCCTTTACCCGCTCCAGGTGGCCCCAAGAAGATTAATCGCGTCACTATTATTTCACCATTCCTTCATAGCGCTGAGAGATGACATAAGTTTGGACTTGTTTAGCTGTCTCAATTGCCACACCCACTAAAATTAACAACGAGGTAGCACCTATTCCCCGGAAAGTTTTCACATTCAAAGCGCTTTCTACGGCAGTGGGGATAATAGCAACGAAGCCCAAAAAGATCGCACCCAAAAAAGTTAGTCGGTTGGAAACGCGTTCTATATACTCGCTAGTTGCCTTGCCGGGACGAATTCCAGGAATACTAGAACCCATTTTCTTCAAGTTCTGCGCCACATCTACCGGGTTGAGAATCAACGAAGAATAGAAGTAGCTGAAGAAAACAATGGAAACCATGTAGACCAAGGCATAGACCCAGGAGCTAGAACCGCTTGGACTCAAATAAGTGTTAACTATATTCGCCAAATCGGCATTTTTAGTAAAATTGGCGATTAGCAGTGGCAAACTGAGGATGGCAGCAGCAAAAATAATTGGCATCACGCCGCCTTGGTTGAGCCGCAGTGGCAAATAGCTCCGTTGCTCTGCCAAAACTCTTCTACCTACTTGGCGACGAGCCGAAATAATTGGGATGCGGCGCATTCCTTCCTGCACAATCACAATACCAACGATTGTTGCGAGGAAAACTAGGATTAGGACGATCACGCGACCCACTGCTTCCCGACCGCCTACTTGCACCAAGTCGATGGTATCGCCTAAAGCTTTCGGTAAGGAGGCAACAATGTTGACAAAAATCAACAATGATGCGCCGTTTCCAATACCCCGTTCTGTAATCAGTTCTGATGCCCACATGACGAACATCGAACCAGCAGTTAGAGCGATCGCAGTTTCAGCGACAAATATCGGCCCTGGCTTTAAGGCGAATTGTTGGAGGAATAATGCCGAAAAAGCTGTACTTTGAAGGATTGCCCAACCTACAGTGACATAGCGGGTAATTTGCGATATTTTTCGCCGACCGGCTTCCCCTTCATTTTTCTGTAAATTTTCTAAAGTTGGAATCGCCGCCGTGAGTAATTGGATGATAATAGACGCATTAATGAAGGGCAAAATTCCTAAAGCAAAGACTCCCAAAGTCGAAAGTCCTCGCCCGGAAAATATATCCAATAAGCCGAATATGGAATTACTGCCCGATATGGCTTCGGCAAATCTCGGTCTATCAATGCCTGGGACGGGTAAGAAAATACCCAGGCGAACCAAAATTAAAATACCGACGGTGACAAGCAGCCTACCTCTGAGGCCAGCTGCCTGCGCCATCTGCATAAAAGTTTCTTGAGCCGTTGGGGCTTTATCTCGACTGATCATAGAGTGCTACCTTTATAGTGAACCAAGCACTGGCAGCGAGTTGGCTTGCATTTAAGTGCGCTGTTCCGGCTCACTCATAAGACTTCACAACTACCACCAGCTGCCTCAATTTTGCTACGAGCTGAAACTGTAAAAGCTGCCGCTTGTACCTTGAGCGGAATGCTCAATTCCCCGTTACCTAAAACTTTCAATGGCCCTTTGACAGCAGTCAGGATACCTGCGGCTTTCAATGAGGTCAAAGTTACTTCCGTATTCGCGGGAAGGGAGGCTAGCTTCTCTACATTAATCGTAGTGTAAATCTTCTGATTAACAATCGGAAAGCCCTTCAGCTTTGGTAAGCGGCGGTACAATGGCTGTTGACCACCTTCAAAACCTGGTCGAGTCCCGCTACCAGAACGAGATTTTTGACCCCGCATACCTAAACCGGCACTAGCGCCTTGACCGGCAGAAATACCTCTAGCTACACGCTTCTTGCGTTTCTTGGAGCCTTTTTGTGGCTTAACATCATGGAGTCTCATAAGTTATCAAGTTCTCATTTGTCGTTTGTCATTCGTCGTTTGTCATTTGTCATTTGTCCTTTGTTATTCACTAATGACTCATGACCAATGACTAATGACTAAATTAGATGTAGAGATTTTGAATAGGAATACCGCGATCTTCGGCGACTTCAGAAAGGGTACGCAGTGTAGATAAGGCATTAACTGCGGCTCTAGCATTATTGAGCGGATTGTTGGAGCCAAGTTGCTTGGCTAAGACGTTACGAACTCCTGCTAATTCCAACACAGTTCGCACAGCACCACCAGCAATTACCCCAGTACCAGGTGAGGCTGGACGCATAATCACTTTTGCACCGCCACCGACACCATCAATGGGATGGGGGATGGAGTTGGATTTCGTGATTGGGACATCAATGAGGTGTTTTTTGCCATCGGCTACGCCTTTTTTGACGGCGCCAATTACATCTGAAGCTTTGCCTACTCCGACTCCAACCTGACCGCGTTCGTTACCAACGACAACGATCGCTCGGAAGCTGAGTTTTTTACCACCTTTGACCACTTTACTTACGCGGCGGATTTGGATAACCCGCTCTTGCCAAGTGGTTTCTTCTTTTTTGGCACGCTTTGTTCTACTTTTACGCTCTGTTGCCATAATTTATGCTCTGGTGAACGTCAGTTGTCAGTTGTCATTTGTCATTTGTCATTTGTCTTTTGTCATTTGTCCAATAACTAATGACTAATGACTAATGACTTTAGAAATCTAAACCAGCTTCGCGTGCTGCATCAGCTAGTGCTTTGACACGACCATGATATAAGTTACCACCGCGATCGAAGACTACTTTGGTGATACCTTTTTCTAGCGATCGCACTGCGATCAACTTCCCAACTTGCACCGATGCGTCGCGGTTTGCACATGACGCTAAACTAGATTTCAACTCTGGTTCTACGGTTGATGCAGCCACGATTGTTTGATGCTGAGTATCATCAATTAACTGGGCATAAATATGCTCATTAGAACGGAATACCGCTAAACGGGGACGTTCTGGTGAGCCAATCACTTTGCCACGAACGCGTCGATGACGACGATTTTTTGATTCTCTACGAGTAAGTTTCATTTCTACTTCTTACCACCCTTACCAGTCTTACCAGCTTTCCGTCTGACCACTTCACCGGCATAGCGAATGCCTTTACCTTTGTAAGGTTCTGGTGGACGAACGGCACGAATTTTGGCGGCTGTGTTACCAACGATTTCTTTGTCATAGCCGCTAACAATGACGTTAGTGGTACCTTCTACGGCAAACTGAATTCCATCTGGTGGTTCAATTTGAACTTGATGGCTGTAACCCATATTTAAAACTAGGTTACGCCCTTGAAGTTGTGCCCTGTAACCAACACCTTGGATTTCCAAACGGCGCTGAAAACCTTGGGAAACTCCCTCGACCATGTTGGCAACTAAAGTGCGGCTTAAGCCGTGCAGTTGCTTTGAGGTACGAGTTTCATCCCGACGATTTACCTGTAATATGTCTCCTTCTTGAGAGAGTGAGACATTATCTCTGAGAGTGCGAGAAAGTTCTCCTTTCGGGCCTTTCACCACAATATTCGTACCATCGATCGCCACTTGAACTTTGGCGGGAATAGTAATTGGACGTTTACCAATACGTGACATGACTTTTTGTCCTTTGTTATTTGTCCTTTGTCCTTTGTCTTTCACTAATGACAAATGACTAATGACCAATGACTACCAAACGTAACAAAGTACTTCGCCACCCAAGTTCTGACGCCGCGCTTCGCGGTCAGTCATAATGCCACTGGATGTAGAAATAATGGCAATGCCAATGCCGCCTAGTACTCTTGGTAATTCTTTTCGATTTGAATAAACACGCAAGCCAGGCTTACTCACTCGCTTTAAGGCGGTGATTAGAGGCTGACGGTTTTTTCCTTTGTATTTCAGGGAAATCACCAGATTGCGTTTTACCCCTTCTTCTGCTTCTTCGATTTCAGCAATAAAGCCTTCCTCCCGTAGCACTTTGGCAATGCTTCGGGTCAATTTTGTAGCTGGCACTTGTGTAGTTTGATGCCGCGCCAGGTTGGCATTGCGGATGCGCGTCAGCATATCTGCAATTGTGTCGTTAGCCGCCATCGTTCCCTCTATAGATGAACTTACTGATCGCGAAAGGGCATTCCTAATTCTTTAAGTAAGGCGCGTCCCTCTTCGTCATTTTTTGCTGTGGTGATGATGGAAATATCCATCCCACGCACTTGATCGATGCTGTCGTATTCGACTTCTGGAAAAATTAGCTGTTCTCTCACACCCAGAGTGTAGTTACCGCGTCCGTCAAAGCTTTTAGGGCTAACGCCGCGAAAATCTCTAATTCTGGGTAGTGACAGGCTAACTAACCGATCGAAAAAGGCATACATCCGTTCGGCTCTGAGAGTCACCATGATCCCCACAGGCATCCCTTGACGAATCTTAAAGCCAGCGATCGCCTTTTTCGCCCGTGTCACCACTGGTTTTTGACCTGTTACCAGGGCAATTTCGTTGATGG
This sequence comes from Nostoc sp., assembly GCF_036917315.1. GTDB lineage: Bacteria > Cyanobacteriota > Cyanobacteriia > Cyanobacteriales > Nostocaceae > Nostoc. The sequence goes on from NZ_JBALDR010000002.1 coordinate 129,485, forward strand.
ATGCCTCTAGAGACTTCGCATTTTGAGCTGCTTCACCCAAACCTCGGTTAATCGTAACCTTTACCAACTTCGGTACTTGATGAACGTTGGTATATTGAAACTGATTAATCAGTTTGGGGACGATTGTCTCTTGATATAAGGTTTTGAGTCTTGTTGTCGGCATAGTTTTTTGTCCTGATATCCCTGGGCTTGGTCAGGGAAGCTTTAATTTTTGATTTTAGATTTTTGATTAAATTTAAAATCTAAAATCTCAAGTTGACTAATTCTTATTTATCGAGAATTTCGCCGGTTTTCTTGAGTTTTCTGACCTTCTTGCCTTCTGAGGTAAAGGTGTAACCAACACGACTGGCAACGTTTTGCTTGGTGGAATAAAGCATTACGTTGGAGCTATGAATCGGGAATTCTTGGGTAATAATTCGCCCTGATTCCCCTTCTTGCTGGGGTTTGACGTGCTTGGTTTTAATGTTGACACCTTTGACGATGACTTTACTCAGTTGGGGAAGTGCCTGAGTAATTTCGCCAACTTTTCCTTTGTCTTTACCAGCAATCACTTGTACGGTGTCGCCAGTTTTGACGTGCATTTTGTGGAATACTTTGGGCGTACCCTGTTTGGTTGCCATTAAAGCACCTCCGGAGCCAGAGAAACAATTTTGGTGAAGTTTTTATCGCGCAGTTCCCGTGCAACTGGGCCAAAAACCCGTGTGCCTCTGGGATTACCGTCTTTGTTGATGATTACAGCAGCGTTATCATCAAAACGAATACTCATACCGCTATCACGAGATACAGCTTTACGAGTTCTAACAATTACTGCTTCCACAACATCAGACTTTTTTACAGCCATGTTGGGTGTAGCATCTTTGACAACTGCGATAATTTTATCGCCGATAAAACCATAACGACGGTTGCCTCCGCCTAAGATGCGGATGCACATTAGTTTGCGGGCGCCGCTATTATCTGCGACATTCAGGTAAGTCTGGGGTTGAATCACAATTATTCTCCCTTGTAATGTTGTTAGTTTCTAACAACGATGAGGTTTAAGTAGGCTTGACGTTCAGGACTTCTGTGATTTTCCAGCGCTTGGTTTTACTCAGGGGTCTAGTTTCCTGAATGCGAACGCGATCGCCTACTTTACACTGATTTTCTTCGTCGTGAACTTTATATCGTTGGGTGTTAACCACAATCTTGCCGTACTTGGGGTGAGGAGCGCGGTTTTCTATGGCGACTACCACAGTTTTTTGCATTTTATCGCTCACTACCAAGCCAACTCGTTCTTTAACTGCCATAATCTCCTACTTCTTTTCTTTAGCCGATTGACTTGCTGCCCGTTTGCGTTCTGTTTCTAGCGTCAGCAATTGGGCTAGGCGGTGGCGCAATTGTCGAAACTGATGGGGCTTTTCTAGTTGTCTGGTGGCTTTTTGCAAGCGCAACTGAAATAGTTGTCTTTTGATCGCGACAATTTCATCAGAGAGCTTCTCGTCGCTTAATTCTCTAGCTTCTGAAATTTTGGGAAGAGGCATAAGCTACTCCTGCTCCTGTGGTTGAGAGCGCACAATAAACTTAGTTTTGATGGGCAGTTTAAATGAAGCCAAACGCATCGCTTCACGAGCGATTTCTTCAGAAACCCCACCGATTTCAAACAAAATTCGTCCTGGCTTGACTACAGCTACCCAAAACTCTGGATTACCTTTACCAGAACCCATCCGGGTTTCAGCAGGACGCATGGTTACAGGTTTATCAGGGAAAATCCGAATCCAGATTTGTCCACCCCGACGAATATAACGAGTCATTGCCCGACGGGAAGCCTCGATTTGACGCGAGGTAATCCAAGCAGGTTCTTGAGCTTGGAGTGCAAAATCACCGAAGTTGAGGGTACTACCACGGGTGGCTAGTCCTTCCATCCGTCCCCGCTGTTGTTTGCGGAATTTAGTTCTTCTAGGGCTTAACATGGTTTGTCATTTGTCATTTGTCATTTGTCATTTGTCATTTGTCATTTGCCATCTGCCATTTACTAATGACTAATGACTAATGACGATTTATCCTTCATTTGAGCGGTCTTCAAATTGCTGGCGACGACGTTGTTGTTGACGGCGACGAGGTTCCCGATCGCGATCGCGGGGGTCACGTTCGCGATCGCGGCTTGCTGGTGGTAACGGTTCTGGTTCCTGTCCAGGAATAATTTCTCCCTTAAACACCCATACTTTGATACCCAAAATGCCGTAAACAGTTTTTGCTGTGCAATAAGAGTAGTCAATGTCAGCCCGTAAGGTATGTAAAGGTACTCTACCTTCACGAGTCCACTCTGTCCGGGCAATTTCTGCACCGTTGAGGCGACCGCTAACTTGGATTTTAATACCTTGAACGCCAGCGCGTTGGGCACGTTGAATTGACTGTCTCACTACCCGCCGAAAGGAAACCCGACGTTCCAATTGTTGAGCAATGTATTCAGCAATTAGGTAGGCATCAGCATCAACTCGTTGAACTTCAACTACGTTAATCCGAATTTGACGATTACTACCCAACAATCCTTGGAGTCCGGTACGTAAGGATTCAATACCTTGTCCACCACGACCCACTACAACACCAGGTCTAGCTGTGCGTACTTCTAAGTCGATTTGGTCAGCTTTGCGCTCAATCCGCACTTCGGAAATTCCGGCGTTGTTTTGAGCCTGTCTACCCAGCTTTTGTTCTATGTATTGACGGAGTTTGTAATCTTCTTGTAGAAGTTCTGGATAACGATCTGGAACAGCAAACCAACGGGATTGATGTTCATGTGTAATACCCAGGCGAAAACCAACTGGATGAATCTTCTGTCCCACGAATGCTTCCTCTAAAATTTCTTACTTTACGCAATTTATTCGTGTAAACGTGCTTATTTTTCTGGAGCAGCTGCAACGGCCACAGTAATATGACACGTCGGCTTGCGAATTTGGTAAGCTCGACCCTGCGCTCTTGGTTGGAAGCGCTTCAACGGCGGACCTTGATCGGCATAAGCCTGAGTAATCACTAGTTGAGTCCGATCTAACCCAGCGTTGTGTTCGGCATTGGCAGCAGCGCTTCTGAGAACCTTCAAGATGGGTTCAGTGGCGCGATAGGGCATGAATTCCAGGATGATTAACGCTTCTCGGTAAGATCGCCCGCGGATTTGATCGAGTACCCGACGCACTTTGTAAGCCGAGATGCGGATAAAACGAGCGATCGCTTTTACTTCAGTAGTATTAGTAGCCATAATTTTCTCCAATTTTGTCATTTGTCATTTGTCATTTGTCACTTGTCTTTAGCTAATGACTAATGACGTAATAACTAATAACTACCTACCTGCTTTTTTGTCGCTTTTCCCATGACCCCTGTAGGTTCGTGTCGGGGCAAATTCACCCAACTTATGTCCTACCATCTGTTCATTGACAAAAACGGGAACGTGTTGGCGTCCGTTGTGAACAGCTATAGTATGACCTACCATCAGAGGCAAAATTGTCGAAGCTCGTGACCAAGTTTTAATAACTTCTTTTCTGTTATTGTCGTTGAGCTTTTCAATTTTCTTTAGGAGATGATCCGCAACGAAAGGACCTTTTTTTAGAGAACGACCCATAGTTCAATTTTGGATTTAGGATTTAGGAATTAGGAGTGAGGAGTTAGGAGTGAGGAGTTAATAAGTTAGATTCAACTCATAACTCATACTCATAACTTATAACTCTTTAAGATTCACGACCACCGCGACCGCGTTTAGAAGACTTACGACGACGACGCACAATCAACTTGCTGCTAAGTTTCTTGCGATTGCGTGTCTTCGCACCCAATGTGGGTTTACCCCAAGGTGTAACAGGCCCCGATCTACCGATAGGCGCTCTACCTTCACCACCACCATGTGGGTGATCCACTGGGTTCATGACGCTACCTCTAACCTTAGGACGGCGACCTTTCCAGCGATTTCGTCCGGCTTTACCTGCACTCAGGTTTCTCGCATCGGTGTTGCCTACTTGCCCAATGGTGGCGTAGCACTCACGCCGAATCAAGCGGACTTCTCCTGAAGGCAACTTGAGAGTCACGTAATTACCTTCTTTGGCCACGACTTGGGCGCTAGCACCAGCAGCACGTACAATTTGACCACCTTTACCAGGAGTGAATTCTACGTTGTGAACACTAGTACCTAAGGGAATCTTCCAGAGTGGTAAGGCATTACCATCTTCAAAGGGAGAATCAGGCCCAGAAACAATTATTGTTCCAACTTTCAACCCGTTGGGGTGAAGTATGTACCGTTTTTCGCCATCTTGGTAATACAAAAGGGCAATTCTGGCATTGCGGTTAGGATCGTATTCAATCGCTGCGACTTTGGCAGGAATATTATGTTTATCCCTTTTAAAATCGATGATCCGATAAAGTTGTTTGTGTCCGCCACCCCGGCGACGACTAGTAATCCGTCCGTGATTATTCCGACCTTTGGCACGATGCTTCGAGGTTGTTAAGGATTTTTCTGGCTCGGTTCTGGTAATTTCCGCAAAGTCAGAAATTGTAACTTGGCGAGTGCTAGGGGTATAAGGGCGATAAGAACGGGTACCCATATTTTTAAGTGCTGAGTGCTAAGTGCTGAGGAGCCAGTGCGTTGCGGAGGTTCCCCCCGTTGCAGTAACTGGCGTTGCTGAGTGTTGAATGTTGAGTTCAGTAACTCTTAACTCCTAACTCACAACTTTTTTAGACTTCTGGGAATAGAACTTGTCTAATCTTGTCTTCATCCCCAGGTGCGACGGTGACAATTGCTCGCTTATATTGGGGTTTATAACCAATAAATTTACCAACGCGCCGCTTTTTACGCGGTGGTAGGATGGTGTTGACTTTTACAACCTTGACCTGAAACAAGTCTTCGATCGCAGCCTTGATTTCTGGCTTAGATGCCTTTGGAATTACTTCAAAGGTGTACTTGTTTTGCTCCATCAAGATGGTCGCTTTTTCGGTGACGATTGGGCGACGTACTAAGTCGGCAAGGTCGCGGGGGTCAAAGCTAGGCACTGTAGACCTCCTGAATTTTTTCTAGGGCTGATGCCGTAACTACAATTTTGTCAGCGTGCAGTAAATCAAAAACATTTAGCTGGTCGGCTGCAATTAGTTTTAAATTTTCAATGTTGCGGGCTGATAAATAAACGTTATCTGTATCCGCAATTTCAGACAAAATTAACAGTGCCTTGCTTTCTGGTACTATTCCCCAACGGGCAAGCGCTGCCACTAAGTCTTTAGTTTTGGGGCGAGATAGCTCGGTGCTAAATTCTTCTACTACGATCAAGTCGTCAATACGACCGACAAATGCTGTCCGCAGTGCTAAACGTCGCTCTTTGCGGTTCAATTTCAGGTCGAAGTCTCTAGGCTTTGGCCCAAAGATCACACCACCACCACGCCACAATGGTGAACGAATAGACCCTGCACGAGCGCGACCAGTACCTTTTTGCCGCCAAGGTTTACGGCCGCCACCTCTGACTTCAGCACGAGTTTTTGTGCTGGCATTTCCTTGACGAGCATTAGTCAATTGCCGTACTAAGGCGCGGTGCACAATATGAGACGCTGTTCCTTCTTTGGCAACGCGCAACTCGAAGGTCGTCTCACCGACCTGTTCTCCTTGCCAATTTTTAACTACGCTTTCAACCATCTTTGTTATTTGTCCTTTGTCATTTGTCATTTGTCATTTGTCTTTTGTCCTTAGCCAATGACTACTGACTACTGACTAATGACTTTTGACTATCCCACTGTTTTTGCAGGCACAACACTTACTAGAGCGCCTGGTTTACCAGGAATGGCTCCTTTAATCAGCAATAAGTTGCGTTCTGGGTCAACTCGCACTATGGTCAGTTTGCGGATTGTAATACGTTTTCCACCCAAACGGCCTGCCATCCGCTTACCTGGATAGACACGACCGGGCGTTGTACCAGCACCAATAGAACCGGGCGCTCTGTGGTTTTTGGAACCGTGTGACATTGGACCGCGACCAAAGTTGTTGCGCTTCTGGTTTCCCGCAAAGCCGCGACCAATGCTTGTGCCGACGACATCGACAATTTGACCAGCGCTAAAAATATCTGCTTTAATCTCTTGACCTAAAGCATAATCACTAGAGCCATCGGTGTGATATTCATTTAAGTGACGCAATGCTGGGGCAGATGATTTAGCCAAATGACCCAGTAGTGGTCTGTTTAGTGCCTTGGGTTTGACTTCGCCATAACCAACTTGAATGGCAAAGTAACCGTCGGTTTCTTTCGTTTTAACTTGTGTAACGGTGCATGGCCCTGCTTGAATGACAGTTACAGGAATAGATACTCCTGCTTCGTCAAATATTTGAGTCATGCCCAGCTTGGTGCCGAGAATACCTACAGACACAGTAACTGGTTCTCCTTTCTACTTGCTGACCTTGGAATTGGACTTTAGAGGACACGCTTTGTACGCATCAGTTTAGGCTGGGTTAGCCTGCGAAATTTGGAATGGTTTCAATAAACCGCTCCAAATGCTTTCGGACACAACAAACCGTGTCCTTACTGCTTGGTGAATCTGTTTAGCTTCACTCATTAGATCACCAGAACAGCCACAAGTCTCTTCCCGTTGGGAAGGAGTAACTTCTGGAATCAATGCAAGGCGCTACAGCTTTAAGCTGTGTGCAGCAATGCTTTCGTCCAAGCAATTGCTCTGGCACTTTCTGGAGGCAGCGCTGTCGGCGGGTTTTCCGATTTGTACACGCCCCAAGGGCGGCTTCCCGGAGATTGGCTACTGCCGTGTTGCAGTTGGACTTAAGCGGTTGTTACCGCCCAGTATCCGTTAACTGAGACTGACGTAATGCCATGAAACCAACATTGCTGCTCAGTCTTTACTTCCTTAAACACCTTAAACTATTGTTTAAGCTTTTGCCTGCTTTTTTTGAGGCACAGGAGTAAACGTACCTTGGAGCTTAGGATTAACTTTAGTTATTCTTCCATAAGCTCTAATGTTGACCTGAAAGCTTTCTTAGTTTACCAGTCTACGATCAATCTGAGTTAGATTATCCAATTTGGATTAAGTCATCAGTTTTTGATGCTAACACTACCTCAGAATGACAGTAAAAAGTCAACCTAATTTGCGTTTTTGGTCACAATCTAATAATATAAATTATTTATTTATGTTTGTCCAGTAATTTATAGAGCTATTTTTAGGAAGTGGGGGAGTGGGGGAGTGGGGGAGTGGGGGAGCAGAGGAGCAGGGGAGCAGGGGAGCAGAGGAGCAGGGGAGCAGGGGAGCAGGGGAGCAGGGGAGCAGGGGAGCAGGGGAGCAGGGGAGCAGGGGAGCAGGGGAGCAGGGGAGCAGAGGAGAATAATTTATCCCCAATGCCCAATACCCAAAAAAATGCTTTTAATCTATCGGTTCAGGGTAAATAATAGAGATATCTAAGTGGGATAAGACGAAAATCTATGGCACTAATTACCACTGGCAACGGTTTAATCCGCGATCTGGAAAAGTTTGGCGCTCTTGGTGTGTATGTACCTCTAGAAGGGGGTTATGAAGGTCGATATCAGCGCCGAATACGGGCAGCTGGCTATACTACCCTCCACATTACCGCTAAAGGACTGGGTGACGTAGCTGCGTATCTCACAAGAATTCATGGAGTCAGACCTCCTCATCTTGGGAAGAAAAGCACTGGTAGTGGTGCAGCAGTGGGTCAGGTTTACTATCTGCCGCCAATTCTCAATTCTCATCTAGAACAGTTACCACCAAAGTCAAAGGGGCTGGTCTTGTGGATTATTGAAGGGCATATTCTTTCTAATGAGGAAGTTGAGTATTTAACGAATTTGCCTCAGCTAGAACCACGAGTGAAAGTCATTATTGAGAGAGGTGGCGATCGCTCTTTCCGTTGGACTTCTCTAGAAAAAACTCTGTTAGCTAGTTAGTCATTAGTCATTAGTCATTAGTCATTTGCTCATAACTAATGACTAATGACTCAATTCAATCAGCATTTCAATAATGCTGAAGCGAAAACCACAAGATGCAAATAACCGCCGTGAAGCCTCGTTAGCAATTGCTGTATCTAGACGAATTTGCTTGACGCCCATCTGATGAAAGCGTTCAACACTCAGCATCACCATCTGCCGCGCAATCCCCTTTTTGCGATATTCTGGCTCAACCCAGATATCATGAATAAAAGCAAATTCTTGTAACCGATAAATTGGTATTTCTCGCTCAATTGTTCCTATAAGAAATCCTGCAATTTGCCCTTCATTTTCGGATACTAAAAATACAGTGCGATCGCTATTTGCTAAACGTGTCAACCATTGTTCATAACGCTGTTCTGGATGCGGTAGAAAACCATACTTAGCAGAATCCCAAGACTCATGCAAAGCACAAATTTTGGCAACCATTGGTAAAACTGCGGGTACGTCAGTTATCGTGGCGGGGCGGATCAGCATAAGCTTTCAAGCAGAAAAAGCACAAACAAGAAAGAATGCCTTGCAGTGAGGTATTAGTTTTTATTCACTTACTCGTTGATGGCACAGACCAAGCTGAAAATAAAATAGAAAATTCAGATTTCAAGTTGATCCGAAAGGATGTGATTGAGAGATTTAAGAAGATTATAGACCAGACATCAGCTAGTTAACGATGCAACGCCGCTTTACTTTAACGTGAGTTCGACAAGTCTTATTTGACCTCTCCCCCAGCCCCTCTCCGACGCGGAGAGGGGAGCAAAAAGCTTAATTTTTCGTTTCTCCTCCCTTTCCGTTTCGGAGAGGGAGGCTGGGAGGGAGAGGTTCATCGAACTCACGTTACTTTAAAGCGAATAAGAAACCTCACCCTGGTTCTGCTACGCAAAACCTGTCCCTCTCCTTAGTAAGAAGAGGGATGTCCGTTAGGACAGGGTAAGGTTTTTGTTTTGGGTAATTCGATAAACTGTGTACACTGTTTTACGTTAATCCCAATTGGGGATTTAAATAAATTTTTTCGTAAATCCACGCAATCGGGTTAACACTGGCTTTGCCCAATTTCCACCTAGCAAATCGTGCAGCAGAATATAAAAACAGGGGATGATAAATAGTGTCAGCATTGTTGCGATCGCCATCCCAAAGAAAACTACAATCCCTAAAGGCTGCAAAAACTCAGAACCTTCGCCAATACCCAATGCCAAAGGAAACAGTCCCAAGATAGTGGTGACAGTAGTCATGATAATTGGGCGCAAGCGTTGAGGAGCAGCTTTCATAATCGCAATTTGGCGACTACAACCTTCTTCGTCCCGAATTTGGTTTGCTAGTTCCACCATGAGAATCCCTGCATTCACCACAATTCCCACCAGCAGGACGACGCCAACAATTACAGTTGCGCCAATTGCAGTTTTGGTAATGTAAAGTCCAAAAATTCCTCCAGCTAAGGCTAGTGGTACGGTGAACATAATTACCAATGGGTCAATCAGCGAATTGTATTGTACCGCCATGACTACAAAGATTAAGAACGTCGCCAACGCCCCCAAAGTTTTTAAAGCATCCTGAAGTTGTTGATTAGTTTCTTGGGCAGAACTAGGCACAATGGAAACGCCATCAGGTAAGTCTACATCCTGGAGTACCTCGTTTACTTCTGCGATCGCTTCACCAAGACTAGCTCCCTCGCTGAGATTTCCTGCGACAATAAAAGCTTGGCGCTGATTAATCCGTTGCACCTCACCAGGTGCTTGACCTTCTTGAATGTTCGCAACATCTGAAAGGCGGATTAGTTGATTGTTTTCTGTAAATAGCGGTAATTGCTCTAGCTGAGAAGGACGTTGAATCGCTTCTTTATTTAGTTGCACCCGCACATCAACTAAACGATTACCGCGTTGAATTTGTGTGGGAACTGAACCTTCAATTGCTGTTTGAACTGTTGCACCAATTTGTTGAGCGCTCAACCCTAAAGCTGAAACCCGTTCCCAGTCAGGGCGAATTTGGATTTCCGGTTGTCGGGGGTCGGCATCTGGTCGGAATGTCGCTAATTTTGCCCTTTCCTGCAATGCTTGCAGTACTTGCGCCCCTGCTTGCGTTAAGTTTTCTTCATTCTCACCTTGCAGAATCACGTCAACTTCTGACCCTTGCACTGGAGAATTACTCAAGATTAAACCCCGCACCTGACCAGGATTGAGGCGCAGCAGAATTCCTGCTAAGTTGAGTTTGTTAAATTCCTGAGTTACTTTTTTGACGAAGGCTTCGACATCTGTGCCTGGTTTTAGATTGATAGTGCTGCTGGCACGTAAAGGATTCTCTGTAGTATTGCTACCAAACAAAGAACCACCCACAGTTGTAAAAGCAGACTCGGTTTCTGGTTGTTTGAGCAAAATGTCATCGACAATTTGCATAACTTTTTCAGAAGTTGCTAAAGGTGTACCGGGAGGAAACTGCGCTCTTAAGTTAGCTTGACCAGTACTGATGCGGGGTAAAATTTCTTGGGGAATTTGACCAAACATAAAGAAACTGCTGCCTCCTAAAATTACCAAAGCAGCAGTTACTACAAACAATCGATACCGTAAAACCTTGGTTAAGAAGTTACCGTATCCCCGCGTCGCATCTTCAAATCGGTGATTAAACTGTCTAAGCAGCCAAAATTCGCTAATTCGACTAGACCAGCGGATTCCCAAAAGTCGAGAAGACAGCATCGGTACTACTGTGATGGCGACAACAAGGGATGCTGCGACTGCAAAGCTAATTGTCAGAATTAGTTCATTAAATAGCAGTGCAATAAAGCCGCCAATTAAAAGGAATGGCACTACAGAAACTAAGTTGGCACCTGTAGCAGCAACTAAAGCAGATTCTACTTCTTGGGAAGCTGCGATCGCACTGTCAATAAAGAATTTAGAATTTCTCCCCTTCCCCTCTGCTCCTCTGCTTATCTGCTCCCCTGCCTCCATCTCTCTCTGATTGGGAGTCATCCCTGTTTTCTCGGAAATGTTCTCCAAGATCACAACCGATGTATCAATTGCTTGACCGACTCCTAATGTCAGACCTGCCAAGCTAAAAACATTCAAGGTTAAACCAAATATTCTCATTAAAGCGATCGCTGCCAGAGTACACAGCGGAATCGTCAAACTGATAATAAATGTTTGCCTGAACGATCCCAAAAATAACAACACTGCTGCTGCTGCTAACAATGCCCCGGAAATCCCCGAAAAGATGACATCATTTAAAGAATTGCGGATAAAGACAGATTCATCTGTGGTGGGACTCAAAGTCATGTCTGCTGGAATTAAACCTGATTGCCGTAATTGTTCAATTCGCCGCTTTACAGCATCTACAACTGTAATTGTGTTGGCTTCTGGCTGCTTTTGAATTGAAAATTTTACCGCAGGCTGACGGTTGAGGTAAACAAATACTCGCTGTTCTTCTGTATCGTCAATTACCTCTGCAAAGTCTCGCAAGTAGACGCGGCGGGAAGGTGTAGGTGTAGTAGTGGGAGTGGTAGTAGTATTACTGCTATTAGTGGTATTAGCACTAGCAGGAGAAGAAGAGGAAACTTCTAAAGAAAGGTTTTCAATTTCCTTGGCATTTTGGAAACGTCCGACAGTCCGAGTCAATGGCTCAGAATTTTGCCCCAGAATCCGACCACCAGAAGTATCTTGGTTACGGGCTGTTAATTCATCTAAGACATCATTTAACCCGACACCCAAAGCTTGTAATCGGTTTAAGTCAACAAGTATCCGTACTTCCTCCTCTGCACCCCCAGATACATCAACAGAAGCGACTCCCGGCACTACACTGAGTTCACGGTTTAACTCTTCATCAGCAAATACGCGTAACTCTTTACCTGGCAAGGAAGCAGAGGTCAGTGCCAATTCATAAACCGGCAATTGAGAAGGATCGACTTTAAATAAGCGCGGCTCCTCTATCGTATCTGGCAGTTGTCCTCGACCTCGGTTAAAAGCAGCAGTAGCATCGTTTAGGGCTTGGTCAATATCGCCCCCTGGTTGGAAGTATAAATCGAGGCTTACCTGTCCCTCACGGGTGCGCGAAAAAACCTGTACTACATTCTCGGTTGCTGCTAAAGCTTCTTCTAAGGGTCTGGTGATTTCATCTACTGCTACTTCTGGTGAAATACCAGGGGCTTCTAGCCGAACCCCTATTCGGGGATAGGTAATTGATGGTAGAAGATCGACTTGGATCGTTGTGAGAAAAAATACCCCAATGACAATTACTGCCACGGTGAGCATGAGTGTGCCAATGTGTTGGCGGATAGCGATCGCACTAAGGCTAAATCCGCCATTGCCATTATTATTGTTTGCCTGTTGCATGATACTAAGTGATAAGTGCTGACTACTGAGTACTTTTTTCTTTGGAATGGTGGTTATTGCTCACCCTACTATTGCTTTTCTGAAAGAATTGAAAGACTCACAGTGTCACCTTCTTTTAACGGCTTACCACTACGAACAACATAGCGCTCTCCCGCTTGCAAACCGGATAAAATTTCCACTTTGCTATCAGCCTTTTGTCCTAAGGTGACAGCACGCGTCGCTACTTTCGTCTTACCATCTGTGTCTTTCACCACAAATAGCGTCCCCGATGGGTTTTTTTGCTCTTTTTCTGCTCCCTTTGCTGCCCCTGCTGGTTTTTGAATGGCTGTTTGCGGCACTACTACGCGCTGTTGAGTCTGGGTTTGAAAATTGACTCGCGCCAGCAATCCGCTGCCAATCTTCCCTTGAGTGTTAGAAATCACTACTTCTACAGGTATCAAGCGAGCTGTGGCATCGGCAGCTGGGGAAATGCGCGTAACTCTGCCAATTAATGCTTCTTTAGGGAAGGCATCTAAACGGACTTGTACAGACTGTCCAACTTGAATTTGTGCCAGTTCTAATTCGGAAACTTGCACAACGACTTTGACACGGTTAAAGTCGCCAATTTTCAAAACTTCGCTACCTGCTTGCAGCAGGTTTCCTGGTTCTGTCACCTTTTCTGTAACTATGCCAGCGATTGGAGATACCAACCGAGCATAAGACCTACGCTCTTTGGTTTGGGCAACCAATGCTTGTTGAGCAAGTACTCTACCTTGGGCAGCAGCGACGGCTTGCTGTTCTGTCCGAACTTGTTCTTGGGCTGCCCGGAGTGCCTGGGCGGCTGTTTTTGCCTGGGTACGTGCTTGCTGGGCAGTTTGTTCAGCGATCGCTCCAGCTTTGAACAACCTCTGCTGCCGTTCTGAGTCTGCCTGAGCTTGTACTACTTCTAACCGCGCCCGTTCAACGTCTGCACGGGCATTGCTTACCTGATTAGTTGCCCTAGCTACTTCTGATTTGAGGGCTGCTAGTTCTGCTTCTGCTTGCTTTAATTCGGTTGAAAGGATGGCATCATCTAACCGCCCGACGTTTTGTCCCTGCTTAACTACATCGCCCACATCTAAGTTCAAAGCCAACAACCGAGCTTCTACTTGCGATCGCACTGATACAATCCGGAAGGGTGTTGTATTACCTGTGTATTCTGGTTGTGTTTGCAGCGTATCAGTTCGAGCGATCGCCACATCTACAGCCGTTGCACCACCACGTTGTCCACTACCAGGACTCTGAGATTGAGCATCAGCCGGTTCTTCTTTGGGTAGCGCTCCACAATTCGCTGTCAGCAGTCCTATGCCCAGCAAACAAGGAATCAATAATATGGATGCAAAAGGGGAAGACACCTTTGTGTCAACGCTACTCTTTGTATCTGCAACAGCTACATCAGTCTTAACAGCTGGGGTATTAATTACCTGGTTAGCGGCTGCCAAAGGTGAGATTTTCGCCTGCTTGTGCGGCTTATTTCTGTCCAAAATCATTTATTTTTATCGTATTTGGGGAGCTTTTTGGGTTAAACAGCCGTGCATTACCAAGTAATTTTGAGACATTATAAATAGTGAAAAGCGGCGAGAGTCAATTGGCTATCTTCTTGCAGAATTTTGTATCAAAAATTACTTTCTATTCAAAAAATTTTCTCACCACTTTAACTCATTACATTGAGTTAGCAGCTTTTTAGCTTCCAATGCAATTCTTAACCCAGTATAAATATTTTTAAATTTCTTGCAATCTGCCCTTAGTAGAAGACTTGCGTTTACTGAATATACGGGACTTTCACACCCCTACTTCTAAAATGGGCAGTATTAAGTAGGTATACTTATGGCTGAAATAAGCAAATTTAATATAGCAAAATACTTAGTAATTTTTACGGACGATCAAATATATTAAGAATAGTAAACATAAGTTGCTTTTTCTAACGCTGTGTATATGGTCAAGCGTAGGCGTAGCCCGTCGTAGACATCGCATATACAGCAAAGAAGAGGGCGATATATTTAGGCCAGGAAAGTAACAAGTGACATCATTGTTAAAAATTGCCCAAACTGCTGATGAAGCCCAGATTTCCGAATTTTTCCAGGAATCGGTGGGTAAGTGGCGATCGCAACGGCGCTATTACACCCTACCCAAGGGAGAAACCAAGGAGATGGAGAGTATAGTTACGATCAATTTTCTCAACCAAGGCTGTGATGAATTGCAAAACCTAGCTCAGATGCACGATTTGTCTGATACAGGTAGTTTGATCTGTGGTGCAGCAGTAACATGGGAAAGTATGGATGTGCTGAAGGACAGGAAAGAGTCGCAAGGTTCAACTATATTTGGAGCTTTAGGAAATATTTTGTATCGCGATCGCGGTTTTGCCATATCCAAACCAGTCACCGCTCAGTATTATTTCTCCAACCCTAAAACAATGTGTTTGCGAACTGAGTACAACGGTTCGGTCTTTGAAGAAGAGTTAAAGTTAATTGGCAGCAAATACCGCACCAGACAAACCATTATCTCCCGTGCTGGTGAGCAGTTAATGATTGGTCAATATTTAGAAAAGAGAGTGGATTAGTCGATCTCCTGGGTGCGGTTCACTAGAGCCTCACCCGTTTTTAGACCAGCCAGCATCTAGCTATTAACCACTTATATAACTTTTTATAACAGTTTTTCAAACTTTTACCCAGAAATTTGGTTGTTATGTCATCATGGGAAGTGAAATGAGAATTAATTCGGCGACAGTGTTTGTTTTTAGTATTGACAGGCTTTTTCCTTTTGGTATTACAGACTTCTCTCCGAAATCTAAATCTCTACAAACTTATGATTTTGGAGACATTCGATGTCAATTTACGTAGGTAACCTCTCATATGATGTTACACAAGATGCGCTGAGTGCTGTATTTGCAGAATATGGTGCTGTAAAGCGTGTTCAACTACCCACTGACCGTGAAACAGGTCGTTTACGCGGCTTTGCTTTCGTGGAAATGAGTTCAGAAGATGAAGAAGCAAAAGCTATTGAAGCTCTTGATGGTGCTGAATGGCTTGGTCGTGACCTTAAGGTAAATAAAGCCAAGCCTAAAGAAGACAGAAGTGGTGGTTCCTTTGGTGGAAACCGTGGTGGTGGCGGTGGCTACAACCGTAGCAACAACCGCTACTAAGCTTAATTGAATTTAGAAAAGGCTCAGGCAGGAATGCTTGAGCCTTTTTTATGCGAAACTTTGACTCTAAATATTTTGCGATCGCTTTAACTTTGATTTTTATGAGACGATCGCACCCTTGAGCAAGTTAATTAAAAAAACCCGCTGATTGGTAGGGATTCCAGCGGGGTTAAATAATACAGTTTTTGTTCAGAGAAACCAACACTAAACTTGATTACAGAGCTACTAGAAACTTTTACGACTAATAGTAACTATTTATAAGTGTTTATGAACTAGTTTTTTAGCATGATGTCTGTGATGTTTAGTATGATGAACTTTAGCAGATTTTACGCTTGTATGATGGATAGTTTTAGCTTGAGCTTGAGATGCAAAAGCGGTTACAGGTGCAGCAAAAATTAGAGCCAAAAGTAAAGCTTTAGCGAACTTATTCACTTGAAAATCCTCATCAGGTAATCAACAATTTAACTATCCAATAGACGTATGTCATAAGTTTGTAATTGAGATGAATCTTTCATGTCTATTTTTACATTCGTCAAATATAGGATTTACTCGGTTAAGGCAAGAGACGCGATGAATCGCCGTCTCTACAATCTAGAATTTTCATCAAAAAAGCTTAATTGAATCGTATTGGGCTTACGTGGAATACTTAGCTAAAAAATACTTGCTGGCATTTCAATCTTAAATGTAACAATCTGGACATCATCCAAATAACTGTGATTTGGCTATGATACTTGAGTTAATTTTGATTAGAAAATGGTGATAGACATCAATTCTTCTGATATTTCAAAGTTAGCTGTGACATTTTGCACGTCATCCAAGCCTTCTAGAGTATCAATTAACTTGAAAAGCGATCGCACCCGATCGGGATCGGTAACTTCTACACTATTACTAGGAATCCAGCGCAATTCGGCATCAGTTACCTTAAAACCTTGATTTTTGAGTGTATGACTAAGGTTTTCTAAATTTCCCATATCAGTAAAAACCTCAGCCATCTCATCTTCAGTCATCTCATAAGACTGGGCAGCGCCTTCTAGTGATGCTTCTAAAAGCTGTTCTTCGTCAACTACACCCTGCACAACACAAACACCTTTTTGTTCAAACATCCAGCTAACGCAACCTGTTTCACCAAGATTGCCACCATTTTTACTAAAAGCTACACGCAAGTCAGCAGCAGTGCGATTGCGATTATCTGTGAGGGCTTCGATTAAAATCGCTACACCACCAGGGCCATAACCTTCGTAGCGAATCGCTTCAAAAGTAGCGCTATCGCCGCCAAAAGTGCCTGCACCTTTAGCGATCGCTCGTTCAATATTATCATTGGGAATACTCGCAGCCTTTGCCTTATCAACTGCTGTGCGAAGTTGAAAATTCAGCGCTGGATCTGGTACGCCGCTTCTAGCCGCAACGATAATCGCCCTGGATAACTGAGTGAAGGTTTTTCCCTTTTTTGCATCTACTAACGCTTTCTGGCGCTTAATATTTGCCCATTTACTATGTCCTGCCATAATTTGAAATTATCATAACTCTATTCAAGATTAGGATATACCTAGCTTTTGTCTCAATGCAAAGGTGCATTTGGTAAAAGTTTGCCAATAGAATCACTCAAAGCAACCCAGCAGCACTGAGATTTGATTTTTAAGTGAGATGGGGAATGGTGTAGTTCAATTACTTCGCATCCCGTTTAGATCGCAAAAGGTTCAAGTTCCGTGTTATGCCACTCTTGTTCAAACCGTTCAGTAATCAATGGTCTGATGATAAACTTGGGCGGGATACCATCCAGAACATCAATCCGCACACATGAATAAGGCAGTCGGTTCTGGAAATTGTAGTTATGACGGCCCACAAATAGCGTTGAATCCGCAACTTTCCGAGTGGGTTTACCTGCAATCTCAGCAAAAGTTTCCATCAATTCAGTCCCTTCTCGCCGTTGATAGCGGGGACGATGACCGCTCCCACCAGAAATAATACAGTTAATATGCGAGTCTGCAAATCCGGTGTCAGTTGTGCAAAGATGCTCCAAACAGTGAGCGTGACCGTTTAAAATCAAATCGACTATGGGACGTTCTTTAATTAGAGTACCAAGAGTTTCTGCCACTTGTTCAAATACCCAGCGCAAACGGTGACGAACCGCCAAAGTTTGTGCCTGATTCCACTTGGTAGCTTCTGTGACGTAGGGAGGATGGTGGAAAAATATTACACGTCCGCGCACTTCAGAGGTGTTCCAAGATTCGATTAGTCTGCTTCGCAACCATTCAAGTTGTTCAAAGTCGATCGCAGGCATTTGATGAGATGCTAGTTGTTTTTCAATGTCGATTTTGATTTCGTTTATTTGGTCTAATTTGGCACTAAAGTCATCAAGTAGTTCCGCTTCGGTGGGTTTATCTGGGTTGAGGCGATCGCATATTCCCAAAATCTCCAATTCTTCTCGATCTATTTCCTGGCGACGCTTTTGCAATTCCCGGCGGTAAATTTCCCCCTCTTGAGTTGCAGGTAAAGGTGAGGGTGTATTAAAGGTATTAGAATCCAGTGCAAAAAAGTCAATCCCGCCGTAACGAAAGGTGTAATAGCGATTGGGTAAACGAGTAAACTGTCCAGGTTCGTAACGCAAACAACGCCCTGTGTCGGTCTTTGCAGTGTAGTGCCGATCTAAATGACGTTCTAACTCTTGTGGAGACATCGCCTGGGTATAGTCCATAAATGCTCGTGCATAAGCATTACCTTGATACGATCCATGCCAGCCAATCTCGATATCTTTGTAGCGGAACAGGCGACGCAGTGATGATGTTGTGCCAGTAAATAAACGGTACATCAACGGCACATCGTAGTAATCATGATTACCAAGTACTGGCAAGAACGGCAGATTAAACACCATACGGTCATAAGGAATGCTTTTCGGATTGTCACCACCGACAAGAAATTCCCGGTAAGGCTCAATAAAGTTTGTTGAATAATATTCTTGGGAACCCACCACATAGATTACATCGCCAGTGTGCAACACAAAGCTGCAATCATCGCGGTGAGGCAGCATCAGTTCGGCAACTTTTCGTTGGGGGTGCTGTCGAGAATGAGATTTAGTGCCGGAATCACCGATAACCATAAAGGAAAATTCTGGATTATCTTGCCTGCGATCGTCAATAACTAGACTGGTTTGGTCAATTCCCCGTTGCACAAAACTTGGATGCATCCACCGCACCCGTTCCTTCATTTTTTGAATTTTCACAGGAATCGGTGGATCGGAAATCAATTTCATGGCTGATAACTCTTGAATGCCTAACGCACACACCGATTGTAACGAAATATTTAATTGTCATTAGTCATTAGTCATTTGTGAATAACCAATGCCCAATGTCCGAATAGCACTAAGAAAAGCCGAAAGGCTTATTTCATCTCGTTCCCAGTCTAAAGACTGGGAATGTATTCCCAGAGGCTCTGCCTCTGGTCAAGCCACTGGAGGCGGAGCTTCCGAGAATGGGTTCCCAGCCTGGAGGCTGGGAACCAGTTAGGGCAAAGCTTATAGCTTTTCTTAGTGCCATTCCCCCATGTACCATGTCTAATGCTCAATGCCCAATCCTTAGGGCAAATTTTCTCGCAGTAATGCTCGAAAGCCTGCTTGTTGAAAATGCTCATCGGCGGTCAGTGCTTCAGTGATGCCGCTATATTGCATGACAATAAAAGATATGCAATCGACAAATCCCCATTCTTTCTCTGTTCGTTCGCGATATAGCTCGAAAGCACGTTCGTAGAGTTCTTGGGAAAGGGGAACAATTTCTACTTTGGAGTCTGCTACTAGAGAATTTAATAATATGATTGCCGCCTGACGATAAGGTTGTTGGGATAAGGCATTGCCAATTTCCAACATCACCGCCTGTGTTGTCACCAAACGAGTTTCTGCTGCTTGTAACATTTTAGCCAGATGTAAGGCTCGGTCATGCAAGCGATCGCTCGGTGCAGATAAGGCAATGGCAAATGATGTATCAAGAAAGACTTCAGAATGCATGAAAAGTTTATTTACTGTACAAATATTTATCTATATTGGCAGACCAATCAGGCGGGCCTTCAAGGTTGAGCGATCGCGCCGTTTGCAAAAATGATACCGTTTCATATTCGCTTGGCGGTAAAATTTCAATACTGATTCGCACGCGGGTATTAATTGGCAGTGCGATCGGTTCAGCCGGATAGAACACTTGGCCATTAAACACAGCTGTGATTTTTTCTACCATTTTCCTTAGAAAGTTTTTCTAGTCTATCCTAAGCTGGTTGTAATGATACGGGTAGAGTAGACGACCCTATAAGTAGTGAAGATACGTATACTTATTTTACAAATTATCTCGATTTTTCACAATTTCCTAAACCACCAACTGAATCACACCCCACTGTCCATTTGTCAACCAAGAAGAGTCAGATTTTGCTACTTTCTCAATAACTTCTGGTTTCAAACCAACTGCTACTTCTGACTTTAGGGTGCGTAGAGCTACCATTGGCACGGGTAGGTAGCAAACTATATCTGCAATGTTGGT
The DNA here is from genome assembly GCF_036917315.1 of Nostoc sp. Classification (GTDB taxonomy): domain Bacteria; phylum Cyanobacteriota; class Cyanobacteriia; order Cyanobacteriales; family Nostocaceae; genus Nostoc. The sequence goes on from NZ_JBALDR010000002.1 coordinate 149,400, forward strand.
GGTAAAATTCCAATGGCGATCGCCTAATAATCGGCGATAATTGGCATCTCCTTTGACTATAACCAAACTCGCATTGGCTAACTCATTTTTGAGGGAGTTGGGTATTTCCCAAAAGGCTAAAGGCGATGTCCAAAAGTAATCTTCAGATAGTACTAAACGCCCTGATGCAATATTTTCTTGCAGTCTTTGGGTAAAGGATGTAAGTTGTTGATTTCCAGTAGCGGCTAAAAAACTTATTGTGTCATGTACATCCTTAATCATGGCATCAGATACAAAAGTCGGATGTGGCTTTAAGTGTAGGTAAACCCGATTAGCCAGTCCGCTACTTAACAAAAAATCTACTAAAAATAAATCACAAACAAGTTCAAAACCAGCATTATCTACAACAAAATCAATCCGTCCCCCTTGAGAATTAGTTAATAATTCCGTGACTTGGGAGGCATCATTTACTAGGATGTGAGCTAGTTGGGTTTGAATATCAAAACGACTGCGATCGCTCTCGGATGCTGACCATAAACTCAAGTCAACTCGATTTCCCCACAAAGCAAAATATAACAATGCGATTAAAGCTGTTTGATTTGATTCTCCCTTCAGTTGGGAATTATTTAACCAATTGTTAGCGCGATCGCACAGTAGAATAATCGAATCTAGGGATGCTTCTAAACTTTGAGACTTTTGTAACTCAAATGGATCGACACCTTGCGATACACCAGGGCGAAAATAATTGGTAATTTCTAGAATCAACCGAAAAAAATAAGTTTCGGCAAAAAACCAAGGAACATCTAGCCAACGCTGACCTTTGTATAATTCTAAATATGTATTCCAGGCTGAAAAATCTACAGCAGTCTTATTTAAAAGAGGTTGCACATATCCTGCTGGCAATTCTGTAGCCAGATTTTCTAAGCTGGTATTAATTTCAGACGAGAAATTATTTTCAGCGATAACTTTGCGAGCGATCGCAGGCATTCGTTGAGTAACTGTATACTCAGTAAAAGAACCAACTTCTGACCCCAAAAGAGACGGTGGTATGGGTAATTTGGGGATGTGGGATATATTCGCCACAAACTTTGATTCTCCTCATATTTTCAGTTATTCTAACCCCGTATGCGACTTTCTTTCAAACCTAATCAGTTTGATTAAGGTTTTGTGATGAAAATTCTAGATCGCAGAGACGCGATAAATCGCCGTCAAGACGAAAGACTGATTATTGTAGAGACGGCGATTTATCGCGTCTAGAGTTATGGGGAGATGCGGAGATTGATTCCAGCATTCCTAAATTTTTTATTGTGAATCATTAATGTCGCCAAATGATCTCATCTGTAACTCGACTGCGTTGACGTAACCTCGATCGTTCAAAACTTCTGCTGGTAACTTATTAGCCCTGATAGCAGCTTGAACCACATCTTTCGCAGTCAAGTATCCTGTTTGGTATCTGAATAACAAAGTGCCCCCACTAGGAATACCCTGCTCTCTTAAGTAACCTTGATAAGCGATAAATGCAATATTGAAGGGTTGCAGATATTTGGCATCTGTAGGATTTTTACGTAAAGTATTAGAGTTGACATCTGTATTTATTTGTCCACCGCCATTGCTAGTATTAACTGTTTCAGCGCCAGCAATTCCAGGTATAAAAGCAATGGAAGTAATAATAAGTGCAGAATTGAGCAAGGTTGTGAATTTCATGATTTTACCCTTAGTAGATATTAATTAGTGTTCTCAATTAAAAAGTCTTCTTTTTGAGGAGTTTAAAGCTCTGATGATTAGGTCATCCTATTTGTTTATTTATTAATCACGTATTTAAGTAAAACAATTCCCTAAAAAGTTTAAAAATTATCTTTTAAGAGAAGTATTAAAATTTAAAAATGTATTATTTAGGAAACAAAACTGTAATTAATAAAACGATCTAAGGTATACTTCAAAAGCACAGAAGTAACTTGGCTCATTTAAAATCCCCAAAACCCATCATGTAATAGGCAATATAAGCAGTATCAAAAGGTTTGAGATAATTAACATTTGTGGAATAGCTAGGAGAAGTTTCAGAGTTGATGGCTGTGTTTATTGATGGGCTATTGTGATTCTTGGCTTGATGAAAGCAAGTGATTTTAGGCATAGAGTTAATCCAAGCAATAATATGTGCAGAATTTAGCGAGTTTGTGAATTTCATAGAGTTATCCTCAATTAGAACAAAATGCAATTGCAATCAGTATTCTCTAGTAATAGAGTCCACCGTTTTATTAATCTCAACCTTTTAGGATGAGTTCATCTGATGGATTGATTTGTTAATTACCCAAACGGGTTAGTCCAATTCACCCAAGCTGGAGAAATTGAACATCGAGAGAAGGTTTAGTCAGAGCTTCAAAGATGCAAATATATGCTAAATAAAATCCTTAGCTGACAAGCATTTCTAGAAAGTGCCTTAGCGTAGCTCACCGCAGGCATTGCTTCCATATTTAGATATTTTTTGCTTAAGGCTATCAACCGAAATCCAACTTTGTTTTGGGTAATTAAGTTTCCATACCAATATGTTAGAAAATCTTTATGATGTAAGCAAATGCTTTTAATATTCAAATTGATAAATAAAAGTGATTGTAATTAATATCTAGAGGGAAATCCTGTAATTCATTGCCTCATCATGACTTCTGAACTATTTTGGCAGCGTCACGGTTCCATAAATTCACTACAAATAAGCTGATAGTGTCAAAATGTTATATGTATAGTTTATTTACAAAGTCATTTATGCCGAAAGCAATTTGGAATGGAGTTGTTTTAGCCGAGAGTGATAATACTGTAGTTGTCGAGGGAAACCATTATTTCCCTGTTGACACCATTAACAAGCAGTACTTTACTGAAAGCAACACCCACACTACTTGTCCTTGGAAAGGTGTTGCCAGTTACTACAGTATCGAAGTTGAGGGGCAAACCAATAAAGATGCTGCTTGGTATTATCCCAGCGCCAAGGAGAAGGCTAAGAATATTGAAGGTTATGTGGCTTTCTGGAAGGGTGTAAAAGTCGAGGCTTAAGAAAGGTTCCTGGAATTATTTTAGTTTCAGGTAATTGATATTATGTCCGACTAATTGCCCATAAAATAATTAGCCCGTTTGTGCGGGCTAATTATTTAAACTATTTTCTTTACGAATTGATTTTAATACGTAATTATACCTTCGCCTTGCGAAATACTACTTGCTTTCTCTTCACCAGCCAAGTCAGACTACCAGCAAGTATAGTACCAGCGATCGCACTTGGTTCGGGTACTGGTTTCGATATAATAGCACCAGGGTTCAATATCAAAGTACCAGAGTTGATAGTTATGTTGCCTGCTGATCCTGAATTAATATTACCAGCAGCGATCGCGCTTGGTTCAGGTACTGGTCGTCTTAATAAAAGAAGATCGCCGGCATTGAGACTGATGTTACCTCCTAAACCATCGCTGATTTGTCCAGAATTGCCGCTAGTGCTATTAGGAATCCTTACCTGACTACCACCTGTAATGACAAGGCTCTCGGCTGTAACAGTTATGTTGCCTCCTGCTTCTGAATTAATAATGTTACCACCGTTAATATACAGGCTACCAGTAGAGATAGTTAAATTGCCGCTAGGACTAGTTAAATTGCCGCCAATGGTGATCTTACTGAGAGCCGTTACATTACTATCATCGATTCCTGTTAGTCCACCATTGATCTCCAAATTCTCACTGTTGATAGTGGTATTGATAAGTGTTAAGTTACCATCTATATTCACATTGTCGCCGCTGATGGTGCTATTGGTAAACGTTAGATTACTAGAATTGTAAGCGTTGATATTACCAGCGATCGCCAGCCCAGAAAGTGTAACATTTGCGGCGTTAATGTCAAACATGGGGAAGTGATTATTGCTACTGATGGTAAGTAAGTTAGCACCTGGGCCATTAATAGTGAGATTTTTAACGATCGCAAGTGCCCCACTTGTCAGTGTAATTGTACTAGGATTACTGCCCAATAAGAACTCTACCACATCATTGTTACTTGCAATGTCGATCGTATTTCGCAACGAGCCAACGCCATTGTCATTGAGATTGTTCACCGTCAAGGTAGCAGCTTGTGCTGATTCCACTTGCATTATCACCCAACCTAGAGCAACGACTGTGGAAATAGCTTGAGCGATAGCCTTTTTTTTATTGTTTTTTGTCACCTAAAACTCCTCGGATTAATTTTTCAAAAAATAAAAAAGTCACTTGTATAGTTCATAAATACATAATGTTTAAATTTAATCCACAAAACGGGTTTTGATAACTCGTTTAGGAATTGTATATATAAGTTTTGCCTAAGATTTAGTAACGATTGCATAAGCATTTGCCACAAATAGATAAGCTTTAGTAACAAAACAGTTTGTATTGGTAACGAACGGACAAGTTGTCGTTACCAACGGATAAGCATCCGTAACAAAACAAGTTGTGTTGGTAACGAACGGACAAGCTTGGTAAAGACAACAACTTTATTTCTAACGACAGCTTTTGTGTTTTTCTCCTGTGCTTTAGTCCAAAGTGTAGTTGCGATCGCAGTAGCAACAACCGTCAATGTTACAGTTACCATAAATTCACTACAAATTGAGTTTATGTAGAAATTATTTCAATTGACACAAATAGTATGACGCAAAAGCTAGGCAATTACTGATATAACTCAGTTTTTTAACACGCGCAGGCGGGTTTTGTCTGTATAGCCGCGATTTATAATCGCCAAGGCACTATAAAACAAACGGTGCGTTATGCCAAAGGCTAACGCACCATAAAAAAATATATTAAACCTAATTATTAATTATCAATTAGAAGCTGCCTTTTCTGCTACCGAATGAATTATTTCCTCCAGGGTTTGCAATAACTCTTGCTCGTTATAAGGTTTAGAAAAGTAAGCCCGTGCCCCTAATTGCATAGCTAGTTGCCGATGCTTATTGCTGCTACGAGAAGTCAACATCGCCACTGGAATATTTTTTGTATCAACGTCTGAATTTACCTTACCTAAAAAGCCATAGCCATCAAGGCGAGGCATTTCAATATCGCAAATTACTGCCTCAACCTTCAATCCACTATGGAGTTTTTCTAAGGCATCTTGACCATCTTTAGCTTGCTCTACTTGATACCCTCCTTTTTCAAGGGTCAGGGCTAAAAAGCGGCGAACATTAATCGAATCATCTACGATTAGAATTGTGCCTTTCTGCTTAATAGATGCTGCTGACATTTTTTCTTCATCAAATATCAGGAAAGGTGTTTTTAACCTTGCTGATGGTAATTGCGTTCCTCTCGGTGTCTTTTTATTTGTAGCAATCCAATACAGCAACTCATTAACATTAACTAGTGGCACGACTCGACCATCACCGAGAATTGTGCAGTTGCTAAAGCCTTCAGGTAAAGGTATATTTCCTTCAACTTGGCGAATCGCAACTTCTTGTTCGCCCCAGCAACGATCTATTTGGATGGCTACTGGCTGATTATTACCTTTGACCACTAACACACTGTTAGTACTAATGGCTGCCGGAATTTCCAACTCTGCGCTATCGTAGCGTAGGCAATTAAACTCTAAATAACGAGTTAAGCGAATCAGTGGCAGCATGGTTCCTTGCCAATTTAAAACTTCGCTACCAGCCATTTCAAAAACTCGCTCGTCTTGAAGCAAAGATATTTCTGAAATGACATCTGTGGGAAATGCTAATAGAATTTTATTGATTTCTACCAGCAGAACTCGCGCAACGGAAAGTGTAAACGGCACTGATAAGGTGAAGGTAGTACCAACTCCTGGTTCCGTATCAACTTTCACATCTCCTCGAATTAGTTTGAGGTTGTTGCGAACCACATCCATACCGACACCGCGACCAGATAATGCTGTGACTTGTTCAGAGGTAGTAAACCCTGGTTCAAAAATTAGTGATAATAGTTCTTCATCACTAGCATTAGCGAGTAGAGAAGCATCTAATCCCATAGCTAGGGCGCGGGTGCGAATTTTCTCCAGAGAAATGCCCCAACCATCATCACGGATAGTAATGAGAGTGCGATTACTGCGGTGAGTCGCTGTAATTTCAATTAATCCTTGTTCTGGTTTACCCAAAAGGCGACGCGTGGCAGAGTCTTCGATACCATGATCGAAAGCGTTCCTTAATAGGTGCATTAAAGGTTCGTTTAAAGCTTCTAAAATGCTGCGTTCAATTAAAGTGTTGCCACCTTCGATTTTTAACTGGACATTTTTGCCATACTCGACATTTAAATCGCGTAAAGCTCTCGGAAAACGTTCGATTAAATCGGACAGCGGCCGCATTCGGATGTGATTTAGCTTGGTCTGTAATTGTTTCGATGTTTTGTTTAGTTTACGAGCAATATGGTCTGTATCATCTACACTGAGTTGCACATCTGTTGTAACTTCCTGTACCTGAACAATGGTTTCCATAACTTCCTGCGATCGCAGGTTTAATTCGTTATAGCGATCCATTTCTAAGGCATCAAATTGTGTATTTGTACCTTCTACTTGATGACCATTTTCAGCTTGTAGATGCGCCCCATTAGACATGGTAGCTTGAGTGGAAATTTTGTCGGAGACTATACGTAATTCCTGGTTTTCGCGGTCGAGGATTTGGACTCTATGGTTGAGGTTGCGAACGAGTTTGCGTAATCTTTCTAATTGCGAGTTTAAGCCATTTCGCTGAACAATTAGTTCGCCAAATAAATCATTAATTTGCTCTAGCTGTTTGCTAGGGACTCGGACGCTATTTTCATGAATTTCTCGTTCTTTACCAACGGCCGCTGGCTCTCCTTTGCCTTCGCTAAATTTGGCATCGGGAGGATTTTCTTCTTTAGCAAATATTGTATTGTGTTCGGTGACATTGACAGAATTTACATCGTCGGCAAATTCTGCATCTACAAATGTAAAATTGGCTGCGATACCTGCGGTGGGCTGCGCCAACTCTTCATCTTTAACCCAAGTTTCTGGAGTTATCTCTGCTTGCCAAACCGCTGTTGACGCTACTTCTGTGTCGAGGACATCTGTGGGGAGAAGTTGTGGTATCACTTCTGCTGGTAATAGTAGCTGGGATTGTGTATAATTACCCAAGTCAATTTCTGTAGGTAAGCTATCTAGCTGATTTGTCAGCACCAAAGCTTGCGATCGCCGCCATGCTTGCAATGCTAACTGGGCAATTTCGGGGATGCGTTCGCTACTAACAGTTTCCAAATGCTGCGTTACCGACTGACAAAGCTTGCTAAAAGCTGGTAACTGGAGCATTTCTCCCAAACCACCTAATTCAGCTGCCAGAATCGTAATTTCTTCATGCAATCCGGCTTGTTCGTTATCTGCCAATATAGATTCTAGACGCTGCAAACACTCTTCTACTTCTGTGGCAAATAGCAAAGGAATAACGTCTTGCCCGTCCTCTGGGGATAGCATAGTTGAGGCATCTTCTGGGGTGGGGTCGCCCAAGCGATCGTGCAACTCATCGAAGATGGGATAACAAAAAGTTGCTAACCACTGATCTTCGACAACATTCCCTTCTGCAAGCAATTCGACAATTTGACGCAGCCAGTCAACTCCAGATAGCAATAAACTTTGCAACTGAGTATCAATTTCTAAAGAATTTTTTTTAGTTTTTAAAACTTTAAAGGAATCTTCCAGACGGTGAGATAAATCACTTAGCGATTTAAATCCCATCATCCCCGCGCCACCTTTAATAGAATGAGTGGCCCGGAGTGCAGCATTGATTTTATCCAAATCGATGCGGTTACTAGTATCGATTTCCAACAATACCCCTTCTAAGGTATTTAAGTAATCCGTTGCTTCTTCCAGAAACTGCATCTGGATTTCTAATTCTTTGTCTTGTAGCATGGTTTTTGTCCTTAGTCATTGGTCATTGGTGAGCCAGTGCGGTCTTGGGGGTTTCCCCCATGAGCAACTGGCGTTAGCGCAGCGTTAGCGAGGCACGAGCGTCACCCGAAGGGTCATTGGTCATTAGTCATTAGTCATTGGTCATTGGTCATTAGTAAAAGGACAAAGGACAAATGACGAAAGATAAATAACAAAAGTCATTCGTCATTGGTCACTAGCAAATCGCAAAGGACAAAGGACAAATGACAAATGACAAACTTAACTAACTTTGAAAGCCTCGACAGTCTCTTGCAACTGCTGGGAAATATCCACAGTTTGTTGCAGGGATTCAGAAACTTGGCGAGAAGAATCGCTAGTACGTTGTGATATAGCAGCGATATCTTTCATCAATTGGCTAACACTTTGGGATGTTTCAACCTGAGATGCAGTTGCAGTGGAAATCGACTGCACTAAGAAGTCAATTTGAGAAGATACATCCAAAATTTCACTCAGACTTTGTTTAGCTTCCTCCACAATTCGAGTACCTTCTACCACTTGGGTAGTGCCTATTTCCATTGCTTGCACTACTTCACTGGTTTCTCGTTGGATATTTTCAACAATTTGTTCAATTTCTTGGGTTGCGGCGGCACTCCTGACTGCTAGTTCGCCGACTTCTTCAGCCACTACGGCAAAACCTTGACCTTCTTCACCCGCACGCGCTGCTTCAATACCGGCATTAATAGCAAGCAGGTTAGTTTGAATTGCAATTTGGTTAATCAAAGAAACCACGCGAGAAATTTGTTGCGAAGACTCTCCCAAACGTTTCACTTTCTTAGCAGTTTCACCCACAGTTTCCCGCAAAGAGAGGATATTTTGTACTGTTAAATCCATCGCGTGTCCACTCTTAGTAGCAGTGTGAGCAGCATGGTTAGCAATGAAGGCAGCTTTTTCGGCACTTTCGGCTACAGCTTTCATGGATTGGGTCATTTGGTCAACAGCATCAAGGGTGCGGTTGATTTCGGCAGCTTGGGTTAGCGCTTCTTCTGCTAGGTGGCGGATGGCTCCTTCGTTAGAGCCAATGGCACTATTTACATGGATGGCAGCTTGTTTAACTTGGGTAACAATATCCCGGAGGCTTTCCACAATGGAGTTGAAGAAGTCGGCAACAGTACCGATTTCCCCAGCAGTTACATCTGCACGCACTGTCAAGTCGCCTCTGGCTGCACCTTCTACGTCGTTGAGTAGTTGTAAAAGTTGTTGTTGCAGTGTTTCGTCTGACCCAGTTACAGCAACATTTCTGACTTTTTCTATCTCTTCTAATAACTTGGCTTGTTCTAAGGCATAGCCGACTTGAGTTGCTATCTGTTGAAACAAGTCAATTTCCGGCTGTTGCCAAACACGAGGAGTTTCGCAATGATGAGCAATTAATAAGCCTAAAAGTTTTTCTTGGGCAAGAATCGGTACGATTAAATGACCTTTGACAGCAAATTTTTCCAACAGTTGGATGTAACTGTCGGCATTTTTCAAGCTTTGGTCTTGATGAATATTGGCAACCGCTTGCACCTCTCCATCGCGATCGGTTTCTAGATAATGTTCCCGAAAATAAGGGTCGTCAATTTGCACTCCCAGCATTTCCGGCCAATTACCAGTTCCCGATTCCGCAACGACAACGCCACCCGAAGTACCTGGATTCAGACTATAAATAATTACCCGGTCTGTTTTGAGGATTTGCTGAACTTCTTTGACTGCTGCGTGATAAATATCTTCAGTTTTGAGAACTTTCCGAATCCGTAGGGTAATATCTGCTAGTAATTTTGCCCCTTCAACGTCTACTTCCTGTTGCTGTTCTTTAACTAAGACCTGCAATTGTTCAGCCATCAAGTTGATATTTGCACTCAATACCCCTAATTCGTCTTCTCTTTCAATTTCCAGACGGGTATTAAATTTACCTTGACCTAACTTTGCTAATGCCGCAGTTGCATTGAGAATTGGCAGTGTAGTCAGTTTAGCTAACCGAGATGCGATCGCACCTACAATCAATGCTGTCACTGCTGTACCGATGGCTATAATCCACAACAATTGTCTTTGCGGCTCAAATACAGTTGCTGTATCTGTAGCTAAAAGTACCTGCCAGTTTAAATCAGGTAAACCATCTATCGTGCTAGCTGGTACATAGCTAACTAGTTCTTGTTTTTTGTGAGTTTTGGGAACTTCTATAAAACTATTTACCTTTTTGGCTGCTAGCAGTTTAGGTAAATTAGAGTACTCTCCCTTAGCCTCTTTCCCCAATAATTCCTTTTGGGGACTCAAGAAAACTGTTCCTGAACCATCGAGCAAATAGTATTGTTGTCCGTTGGCTGCGTAGTTTTTGGTAACTTCCTCTAAAGATTTTACGGGCATACGTGCTTGTACCACGCCAATAGTTTGACCCGTTCTTGTCTCTTTCACAGGTGCGGCTAGATAAATACTCACAACACCTGTATTTGCTGCTTCCGGTTTGCTGATGACAGGAGTCTCTTTTTGTAAAGCGTCTTGAAAATAGGTACGGTCTTTTTGATTTTCCAGGGGTTCGCCTGTGGACTGGACAATCAAGTTACCTTGGCGATCGAAAACAGCAATACTGTCATAAGCTTTGTAGGCTTCAACAACCCGATCTAAGACTGCTTGCTTTTCTTGAGTACTAATACTAGCTTGAGAATTTGTCAAAAATAGCAAGTTTGATATTACCTGAATATCACCGTAGCGTCCCAGCATAAAGCGGTTAACTTTATCACTTAAGCCAGTGGCTTCGGCTTGTTGAGATTGGGTAATTTGCTTAGTAATGGATTTGTTGGCAAAACCAAAAGCGATCGCACCGATGCCCAAAACTGGTATTGTACCGATTGCGATCGCTAAAATAGTCGCTTTCTTAACCAATCCCAGCCTTGTAAAATAGGCAATCCCCTGATTCCAAGAAGAACTATTAGCACTTTCATTAGTCAGCTTAGTTGGTACCTTTACGACAGTTCCCATAACTTTTTGAGATGAAATCAGTGATGCTCGATTTTGAGAGCTATTACCTTGATTCGTGTTGGTTTTATTAAACATAAAAGTAGTTCTCCTAAGTATGTGAATAAGAACACTAAAAAGCTGTTTTTAGTAGTAAACCCTAATCACTGCGGAGAATAGAAGATTGCACGATAGCCTGTGCATCTAATACCAGTAATATTTCTTCCTGTTGCACAACGCACCCACATAAATAAGGAACTAAACTGGATGTCACTTGTCCTATAGGAGAATGAATATCATCAACTATGAACTTGGTTGTACCTTTTATTTCTTGTACAACTAATCCCAACACCAATGATTCCACTTGGATAACGATCACATTGTATTGTCGCAGTCGATAATCTAGGGATTCTAAATTGAGCATTCTTGGTAAATCAACTACCCAAATTATCCGACTCCGCCAATTCATTAATCCTAATATGCAGGATGGCATATTCGGTATTGACGTAATAGATTCAACAGGCACAAGAATTGCTTCTTGCGTATGCCTCATTGATAAAACAGCAGTAGTTTGTTGATTTAGCTGAAACTTCAGATAACTATCTGCTAAATTATTCGGAATTGGTTTTGAAGAAAGAGTAATGTTTGTACTAGTCATTGATTCAAATTACCACTGATTTAATAGTACGTAGGAGATGTTCGCGGGTGTAAGGTTTAGTTATATAGGCATCTGCGCCTTGTCTCATTGCCCACAAACGGTCAATTTCTTGATTTTTAGAACTACAAACCACAATTGGCACTTTTGCAGTAATTGGATTTCTTCTCAGAGAACGACACAATTCAAATCCGCTCATTTCTGGCATTACTACATCAGTAACGATCGCATCTGGTTTTTCTAACACAGCTTTTTCTAAACCCTCTTTTGCACCACTTGCTTTAATTACGTTGTAACCACTTTCTTTGAGATAATGGCTCATTAATTCCAATTCACTGGGAGAATCTTCTACAATCAAAATTGTGCCAAGTAAAGTCAGGCTCACTATTAAATCTCCTAAAAAAATAAATTAAACATATTTTGTTATTTTTATTTGCCTTATTTCAATCAACCAAGATGCTTAAAAACCATTTTTAGCAATTCTGATTGTGTAAAAGGCTTGGTTAAATATCCTGACGATCTGACCATTTTAGCCTTTGCCCTGTCGATAAATCCTGTTCTACCAGTCACCATAACGATCGGTGTATTTTTAAAAGCTGAATGTTTACGTAATAAGGAACATAGTTCATAGCCATCTAAACTTGGCATTTCAACATCTAGCAAAATCAAATCGGGCTTACTCCGTAGAATTTGCATTAAAGCTTTTACCGGATCGTTGATCGTTACAACTGAAAATGTATTTTCATCCAAAAAATGTTTGATAGAATTCAAAACTGTTTGGCTATCATCAATGCAGGCAATTGTATATAGTTTTTTGCCAACAGGTGGCTGAGTATTCTTATTATTCTCAGGAATATCAAAATTGATTGGTATTGGCAATTTTTGCCCAAGCTTTATTTGCAGCTGTGGCTGAACTTGAGACGATTGTGTTGTAGAAAATATTTGGGAACTCCCGCCAGCCGGTATTGATGACTGAATATTTTGCCGATTTCGTAATTGCTTTTGACAGTGTTCAACAAGCAACCTTAAATCTAAGTGACAGAACTTTGGTTGTTCGTCCAAAGAGCTTTCTGGACTGAATTCATAGCTACCTTCTTTTAAACACAGAAATGATTCCATTACTTCTTTTGCCAATTCGTCTATCAGGCTTCCTGCTTGCACAGAGGTAATATAGTCCTGATTTACTAACCAACAAATAGCTTGGTAATCTGCATTTGGTATTGATTGATGTTCATTCTTTGTCTCAAACATCAGCCGCATCTGTACGCGAGTGGCGCTGTTGAGAGCAGGAATTTGCTGACTCAAGCGCCGTAAGTGACTGTCAAGGCGCTCAAATAGTTTATCTGAATAGGAGGCATAAGTAAGTTTACCGTCCTCTAGATAGATTGACCAAGAAACTATCCCGGTAAATACGCTTAGGCAACCCGTAGCACGCCGACTTGTTAATTGTGCCAACAGAGATAGCGGATGTAGTTTCTGGAACAACCTGTAGCTACCTATAGGAGTTGTGCTCATTTTGCTTTTACTTCAGCTAAAATTCGATACGTGTAAGCTAAATTCGTGTAGAGTTATTCCACAATTAAAATCAAGTAAAAAGCATTAAACTTTTGTATTTTAAAGTACATCTGTTTACATCTAGGTTTGTGGTGAAACTCAACGAGAGTAGCGTTATTTTCAGATGAGCAAATCTTAGTAAATTCGTAAATTGCGATCAATCTACTTAGTGTTACTGAGGTTTTTCAACATCTTTCGAGAAATAAGACATAAAAATGTCAAGACTAGATGAAGCCACTTTCCATTGAGTAACCCCAATCTGACCACAGAAATAATACTGATTTTATTGATGCTAATATCTTTGAACTTCTGTATTTACACTTAAATACAATCTAGTTTTTAAACAAGTAAGGACTGAATGAAGCCACTTTGCATCGAGTAACTTCAAATTGACCACAGTAACAATACTTATTTATTGAAAGCAATAATGTATTTTTTGTTATTTGTATTTCAGAACTTAGATGAAACAGAATGCAAAACTTATTTTTTGCAGAGTGTTTTTTTACCGCCGAGAGTAGGTACTGAAAGTTATCGGAATGGTACATTATGTCTCGAACACATCCTACCTACGAAAATTGTAGGTTATTAAATCCACTAGGACTTATCCACTTTTACACATTTACTATCATTTGGAGAACAGACTTATTCAGTTAAAAGTCTTTCCCTATCTTGTTCACAGGCGCATTGTACCACAAACATAGCTTCAAATATCCTTTTGTATTTGAAGCTATGTTAGCGAAACATATTTTTATTTAATACCAATTCTGTATGAAGATGCACACAATATTAAACGAACCGCCCTTCGGGTTCACCAGTCGCTTACGGCGGCAAACCCGCCTACAGCGCTGGTTCACCAAGTACGCCTTCGCGTAGCGTCTCGTTAGAGAAGAGCGCCAAGAATAGGGAGTTACTCATTTAGTGCAGCTTCACATTAAATTGGTATAAGCAATATTTAAATAGGCTGGTAACTATTCTTGAACTTTTAACTCAAGTATAACTACCAGCCTAGATAAGGCAATTTAATTTATCAAAAGTGCGGATGAAAGGACTTGAACCTTCACTCCTTTCGGAACTAGAACCTAAATCTAGCGCGTCTGCCAATTTCGCCACATCCGCATCAGTTTACTATCATACCATAAGAAATTATTTTTGGGAATAGGGAATGGGGAGTTGGGGAGAAGAGTTTTCCTCATGCCCAATGCCCCATGCCCAATTACATAACTGCAACACGAGGCAGACGATGCTTGAATCCACAGAGAATTTCCCAAGAAATTGTGTTTAATTGTTTTGCCCAATCGTCTGCTGAAATTTGTTCTTTTCCCTGTTCTCCCAATAAGGTGACTACTTCTCCTTCTTGGATATTGGGTATGGCACTTACATCCAGCATTAACTGATCCATTGTAATTGTCCCAATTTGCGACACCCGCTGACCGCGAATTAACACCTGCATTTTGTTGGAAAGACTGCGAGGAACACCGTCAGCGTAGCCAATTCCCACGACGGCGAGGCGAAGTTCGCGTGGGGCAATAAATTTATGCCCGTAGCTAACAGCGGTTCCTGCGGCAATTGTTTTAACTTGAATAACTCTTGCTTTAAGTTGTAAAACAGGCTTGAGATCGATCGCATTTTGTAAATGCGGTGCTGGGTAGAGTCCGTAAACGGCTAAACCTACACGCACCATGTCGTAGTGTAATGCCGGGTTTGTGAGTGCGGCGGCTGAGTTTGCCAAGTGCAAGCAAGGCGGTTCAATTCCCATTGCTTTGATTTGAGCGATCGCTTCCTCAAATCGTTTATGCTGTTCTTCCATTGCCGTCGGATCGGGATCGTCTGCTGTCGCCAAATGAGAATAAATACTGGCAATAGATAGATGTGGTAATCGCTGCACTAATTGCACAAATTCACCTGCTTGCCGCCAATCAGTTCCCAACCTAGACATTCCCGTGTCTAATTTGATGTGTACGGGCACTGGAGAACCATGATTCATGGATTCCAGAATATCGGAAAATACTAAAGCTTGTTTAGGGCTACACAGTGTAGGCTGAAGTTTCCATTGGGCGATCGCATGAATCTGCTCTAGTGTATGAGTTGCCCCTAAAATCAAAATGGGCGCTTGAATCCCGCCTTCTCGCAATTGAATAGCTTCTGGAATTGTAGCCACTCCCAAGCAACTAGCTCCCGATTGGATGGCGATTTGGGCGACTGTTACTGCTCCATGTCCGTAGGCATCAGCTTTTACTACTGCCATTAACTGGGTACGCGGCGATAAAAACTGCACCAATTGCTTTACATTGTACGACAACGCCTCTAAATCAATTTCTACCCAAGCTCGTTGCGAAAACCACGCGTAGGTATCGCACTGCTGATTAGGAACTACACCAGGGATTTGTTTGCGACTTAACATTTGTACTGACTCCTATCCCGCTACGGTTAAACTTGCAAATTATCTATCTATACACGCTCCTAAAAGCGAGATCAGATTAAATAGGAAGTTTAACCTTCAGATTGGAATTGATACAAGATATTACGGCGCTCAAGTAAAAGTTAAGAGTGAGTAGTTAGGAGTTAGAAGTCAATCTTAAGGCTCAACTTTTCACTCAGTTCTTCTCTACGAGACGCTGCGCGATTACGTCAGTCTACGTAAGCATTTTAATCAAGTGATAAATTTGACTTTCCAACTCCAAACTCCAAACTCCAAACTCAATTTTCAAATTCTTCCGAAAGTATAATTTCTTCTCATCTCCCTAGCAGGGTGTATTTGTGTTAATATATTGTAAAACTCATACCCTGAGCGCAAATAATGGGGAAGGTTTTAGTCTTAAACGCCTCTTACGAACCTCTCAATATAACGAGTTGGCGTCGTGCTGTAGTTCTTTTAATCAAGGGCAAAGCAGAACGCGTGGAACACAACGGTAAATTTCTGTATACGGATTTCCCGTTGCCGACCGTAATCCGGTTGCGTCATTATGTACGCGTTCCTTATAAAGAAATCCCTCTAACTCGCCGAAATATATTGCACCGTGATGGTCATGCCTGTCAATACTGTGGTTACACAGGGGATGAATTGACACTAGACCATGTAATACCGCGATCGCGCGGCGGAGGCGATACTTGGGAGAATATTGTTACCGCTTGTGTCCGTTGCAATGTCAAAAAAGGCAGTCGGACTCCCCACGAAGCTCACATGCCTTTGCGTCATCCCCCGCGCCAACCTTATAGCAGTCTCTATTTCGAGGTCAGCAAACATCTTAAGAGTGGACTGCATACAGAGTGGCAAAAGTATGTTATAGGTCTTTGAGCAAAAAACAGAGGAGCAAAGGAGAAACAAGAAAGAAGAAATACCCTCTTTCTTTGGGAAATAGCCAATAACTTTAGTGATGGAGTGTTAAAAATTGGTGGCTATATGGCTTGCAACAAAGGTGATTGCATCAACTATCAAGCTTTTAAATTTGTTGTATATATATAGATTTTCCCTTTTGCTCTTTACTCCCCCTGTATTTTGCCCTTTTCCATTGGACTTGACTCTAAATTTTCAGAATTTTCAAAGGGGATAGGAAATAAGCGTAGTTCATCAAAAATAATTGTTAATTGCTCAATAGTCACAATAATGAGAATATTAAGCATAAGAATATTTCAAATATCAAGGACTAATCCTAAAGTATAAGATAGGAAGTATACCCTAAGTTAGATAAAAATCCCCTTAATTCAATTTACGAAAGAGAACAAAACTCCTAAAACATATTTGTGCTGCCAGATACAGCCCGATATCCTATACTTCCTTGCTGTATCCCCTTTAGTGGAAGTTAGTTGATTGTTGAGCGCTGTTACTGGCAAGAAATATACTTAGATGTATAGTGCAATGTCTTGATATTTTTGCGAAGATCGTAATTAATGTGGCTAAATTCAGGGAATTGCTGCTCGTAGTATTTCTGAATTAAAGGAGCCTCACACTTTAAAAAAGTTCCCTATGTACTTTAATTCTCCCGTTACTCAGTTTGAGAGTTTGTCATTGACCACAGAGCCAAACCCAGAGGAACCTGAAATCGAGAAAGCGCCAGTGGAAGTTGCATTTAAGAGTCCATCATTACCGCCATCGGTAGGTGATGGGGCTATATATCTCAGTCACCGTGGTAATTCTCTGGCACAACAAAAGTCAGAAGAACTGCAAAGAACCCTATTGGCACACCGACACGATCGCCAACTGGTAATTCTGCAAGATTTTCCTGACCCTGATGCCCTTTCCTGTGCCTGGGCTTATCAGTTAATTGCCCAGCAATATGATATCAAGTGTGAAATCATTTATGCTGGCGCATTGAGCCATCAAGAAAATATTGCCTTGGTAAGGCTGACTAATTTACCTATCCAACGCTGGACAACGCAAACCCTGAAAACAAAAGATTTGTCATCTTATCAAGGTTTTGTGCTAATTGACAACCAGGGAACCACTTCGCAACTACTGTCATCGGTGCAGCAGGCTGGAATTCCCCTAGTGGTACTCATCGACCATCACAGTATCCAAGGCGATCTGCACTCAGAGTTTGAGGATATTCGTCCTTATGTAAGAGCGACGGCAACAATTTTTACTCAATACCTCCAAACAGGATTATTAGCATTAGATAGCAGCATAAATCAACACGTCAAATGCGCCACTGCCTTGATGCATGGCTTGCGATCGGATACAAATCGGCTCATGCAAGCGCAAGAAGAAGACTTTATGGCAGCGGCGTATTTAAGCCGATTTTATGATGCCCAACTGCTGAATGCCATTTTACAGGCCAACCGTTCCAAGCGGGTAATGGATGTGATCGAGCGATCGCTCAAAAACCGCATCGTCCAAAATAACTTTTCCATTGCTGGTGTTGGTTATTTACGTTACGAAGACCGTGACGCCATCCCCCAAGCAGCTGATTTTCTGGTTACAGAAGAAAACGTCCACACTGCCGTAGTTTACGGCATTGTTCATGACGAAGACGAAGAACTAGAAATAGTCATTGGCTCCCTGAGAACTAGCAAACTTACTCTTGACCCCGATGAATTCATCAAAGAAGCCTTTGGACAAGATAGTGCAGGGCGCTTTTTCGGCGGTGGAAGAACAAGCGCAGGTGGCTTTGAAATTCCAATGGGCTTCTTATCTGGCAGCAACGAAAATTCTGCTTATGCGAAAATGAAATGGGAAGTATTCGACGCTCAAATTAAGCAAAAACTGTTGAGGTTAGTTAATCCGAGAGACAACCCGATTCAGTCGGAGTAGAGGGAACTCAAGGAGACAGGGAAAAGTTTTAACCAATGCAGCAGTCAAAGTGTTTGGTCACATAGCATCAATTCCCGATTTTTGATAAAAGTCGGGAATTTGGGTTTTATGACAAATTCTGAACTAAATCAAAGTTAACTTGCGCCTACCTATTTATTTGTGAAGAAGGAGCGCCATGAAGTCTACAAAACTCCAAATCTTACAAACTCTGTATGAGCAAGATTTTTATGCTTGGGTAGAGCAGACAGCAGAGCTTTTGCGATGTCTACGACGGGCTACGGCTACGCACCACTGGGACACGCTGGATTTAGAACACTTAATTGAGGAAGTGGTGGACTTGGGTAAGAGTCAACAGCGAGCGTTGCAAAGTGCGTTGCGGTTAATTTTATCGCATTTGTTGAAGTGGAAGTATCAACCCGAACGTTGTAGTCACAGTTGGCAAGTGACCATTATTTATCCGTGAGCGACTGAATATAGATGAATTGCTGCAAGAAAGTCCTAGCTTGCGGCGTTTGTTAAATGATGTCGAGTGGATAAATACTAACTATCAAAGAGCGCGGCGAGAGGCAATGGTGGAAACAAGTTTATCAGAAGATAACTTTGCGATCGCTTGTCCGTTTTCTGTTTATGAGATTTTAGACTTAGACTTTTATCCTAACGCTGACGAATAACCATGTAGAATTTTTGTATAAGTATAGATATGCTCAACATAATAAGGAGCCATCTGTGAAAATTGCTGTAATGTTAACTAATTATAAATATATGCACTTGATATGCACTTGGGATGCGAATAATACCTTTTGAATTTCTCATTCCCAGACGACCTGTTTCGTTACAGACAAAGAAAAAAGAAAATCTTCAGGCATGGAAGAATTTTGTGCGCGTTGAAGCTCAAAAAGTTTGGAAAGATCGCAGCGTCATTAAACAAGGTGATTTACAACTGACGCTTGTCTATCTTTGTGATGATTTTCCGGCTGATACCGATAATATTATCAAGCCGATTCAGGATGCACTTGTAGGCTTAGTTTTTGAAGATGATAGTTTAGTATCAGATGTAGAAAGCCATCGTCGGTTTATGTCTGACCCAATTGAGATTAAAAGTCTACCTTCCTTATTACAGGGTGCTGTAATCACAGGTAAAGAGTGTGTTTATGTAAAAGTAAGTGAATCTCAACCATTGGAAAAATACTTATGACTAACAATACTAAAATTCTATATGATGAAAAGGTAAAATTTCTGGCAGAGAAGTACGAAACTCAAGGATTTCGTGTTCTGCTTGAACCAAAAACAGATGAATTACCATTTGATTTGGGTAACTACCAGCCAGATATAATTGCTATTAAAGACGGTTCGAGTTTGGTAATTGAAGTAAAAAACAGCCTCAACCGTCTGTCGGTTGATCGTTTAAAAGCTATAGCAGAGGAAGTTAGTACGCATCCAGGTTGGCATTTTTTATTAGTAACGCTTGAAGACATAGAAGCCAAGTCATTACCTGGAACATCCGAACAATTTCCTTCATGGCAAGAGCTAACCAATCGGTTTATGCAAGCACATAAGCTTATTGAAAATGATGAAATCGAGCCTGCTTTTCTTTTGATGTGGAGTATATTTGAGGGTGCTTTAAGAAAGCGAGCAGTCGATGTGTCAATTCCTATTGAACGTTTCCCCGTTATAGGATTACTAAGACATCTGTACTCCTTGGGAGAGTTATCAATCTCTCAATTTGACCTTGCTCAAGCTTGTTTTGAAGTTTGGAATCGTCTTGCTCACGGATATATTGAAAACCTAAATTTGCCAGTTGTACATAATTTGGACAATTTGGTTCGTGAATTGTTAACTGAATGGAAAATCGAATTCGATGTTAGTCAACTTTCATCAGAGAATCTAGTTGCTTTTCGTGCCTGGTTTGCCGAATTCGATGCAACAGACTGGGATAAACGAGAAGAATTAAGGCAAAATTTAATCAATCAAAGCCTTCTTTTAGCACTAGGAAATGAGAAACTAAAGAAAGAATTAAACGTAAACGACGAACAGCTTATAAATGTCGAATGCGATGTTAGTGGACTTTCATCAGAGGATCTCGCCGCATTTCGTGCTTGGTTTACGGAATTCGATGCAGCAGCCTGGGATAAACAGATTGAAAAAGATGTGGCTGAAGGTCGGTTAGATGCATTAGCACAGAAAGCGCTCAAACATCTGCGAGAAGGGCGTTGTACTGACCTGTGAAACATCGAGCAACCCCTGATTTTTGGTATTACTATCGCCAGTTACCAATTGATATCCAAGAGCTTGCTGATCGATGTTATGAGTTTCTTCGGGAAGATCCCAAATATCCATCATTGCATTTCAAAAAAATTGGTCAGTTTTGGTCAGTCCGTATTGGTATATATTATCGGGCGCTTGCTGTAAAAGAAGATGAAAATTTTGTATGGTTTTGGATTGGGTCACATCCAGAGTATGACAAATTGCTAAGTGGTAAATAGCGTTTTAAGATTGCCTAAGAGCAGCCTAACCGATCACTCATAATACAAAGAATGGAACTCTACTTAATTCGTCATGGCATCGCCGAAGACAAGGGATTAGGCATCAAAGATGAGGAGCGCAGCCTTACCAAAGAAGGAAGGCAAAAAACTGAGAAAGTTGCCCAGAAACTTGTTAAATTAGGTTTAAACTTTGATTTAATTCTCACCAGTCCCTTAGTGCGGGCCCGCCAAACGGCTGAAATCCTGATAGCAGAAAAACTAAGCTCCCAGTTAGAGGAATCTAGCCACCTCGCCCACGATGGTCAAATTTCTAGTTGGCTCAAAGACTGGTTAGAACCAAGAAATTATTCCCAAAATACCCAACTGGCGCTGGTTGGACACGAACCTGATTTAACCAATTGGGCAGAAATTCTCCTGTGGGGAGAAGTCAAAGCAAGCTTAGTCTTGAAAAAAGCAGGTATGATTGGGATAAAACTACCAGAAACAGGTTCTGCTCTGGGTCGGAGTCAGATGTTTTGGTTGACACCACCCAAGTACCTGCTATAACAGTTTTTCAACATTTCTAATTGTTGTTAGAACGGCTACTGTTATGGCGACAATAAATTTCTGGTAAGTTAGCTTGATCAGATATTTCACAAAGCGAATGGTGTTGCCATGATGGTGTGCGAATACAAGCCTGGTTTAGAAGGCATTCCCGCCGCTCAATCAAGTATCAGCTATGTTGATGGGCAAAAGGGAATACTAGAATATCGTGGCATTCGGATTGAAGAACTAGCAGAAAAAAGTACATTCTTAGAAACTGCTTATCTCTTAATCTGGGGTAAACTGCCAAGCAAGGAAGAACTGGAAACATTTGAGCATGAAGTTCGTTACCACCGGCGGATAAAATACCGCATTCGGGACATGATGAAATGCTTTCCAGAAAGCGGCCACCCAATGGATGCCCTACAAGCTTCTGCTGCTGCTTTAGGCTTGTTTTATTCGCTCCGCGATTTGCACAATCCTGTCTACATTCGAGATTCAGTGGTGCGCCTGATAGCAACCATTCCCACGATGGTGGCGGCGTTCCAACTGATGCGGAAAGGCAACGATCCTGTGCGTCCCCGTGATGACTTAGACTATTCCGCCAACTTTCTATACATGCTCGATGAGCGAGAACCCGATCCTCTCATGGCGCGGATTTTTGATATCTGCTTGATACTTCAAGTCGAGCATACAATGAATGCTTCCACTTTCAGTGCCAGGGTGACAGCTTCCACCTTGACCGATCCTTATGCTGTGGTTGCTAGTGCTGTGGGAACTTTGGGTGGGCCTCTGCATGGGGGAGCCAATGAAGAAGTAATTCAGATGTTGGAAAAAATTGGCTCTGTGGAAAATGTCCGTCCCTACATAGAGCATTGTCTGGAAACTAAATCTAAGATTATGGGCTTTGGACATCGTGTGTATAAAGTGAAAGACCCACGAGCCATAATTTTACAAGGACTAGCAGAGCAATTGTTTGAGAAGTTTGGCCATGACAAATTCTATGACATTGCTCAAGAAATGGAACGAGTGGTAGAAGAAAAACTCGGTAGCAAGGGGATTTATCCCAATATTGACTTTTATTCCGGTTTGGTGTATAGAAAGATGGGAATTCCCACCGACTTGTTTACACCAATATTTGCGATCGCTCGCGTTGCCGGTTGGCTAGCCCACTGGAAAGAACAACTAGCAGAAAACCGGATTTTCCGTCCTACCCAGGTTTACAACGGTCTGCACGAAGTTACTTATACCCCCATTGACAAACGGTAAATGGGTATTGGGTACAAGAGGCAGAGGTGCGGAGGGGCAGAGGGGAAAGACTTACTGCAACATCTCTTCTGCTCCCCTGCCCCCTTGCTCCCCTGCTCCCCCATCCCTCAATAGCCAAACTCAATGCCAACCATAAGTAGAATTCTCATCTCGCTTCAGGGTGGTCAAACCATCCAACGATATACTAGGCATGGGAATTGGCAACAAATCTTCAATCGGACGTCATCACAGCAAAAATTAAAAATGGGTGAATTTACAGTTATTAATTCAAGTAATAGTTGTAACTCACCATGACTCGATGTCTTAAAGAGCGGAAACATGAATTCAGGAATTGACCTCCAAGGAACTTTTATTGAATCCCTCCGGGATTTAGGTATACCAGCAGGAACAGCCAAAGCGATTTGGATGCCGCTGCCAATGATACTGATGCTGATTGGAGCAACAGTGGGGGTATTAGTTGCTACTTGGCTAGAACGGAAAATTTCTGCCTCCGCACAGCAGCGAATTGGGCCAGAATACCAGGGGCCTTTTGGGTTGCTGGTGCCTGTAGCGGATGGTCTGAAGCTGGTATTTAAAGAAGATATAGTACCAGCCAAGTCTGACCCCTGGCTGTTTACTCTTGGCCCAATTATTGTTGTAATTCCGGTGTTTCTGTCGTTCCTGATTGTGCCCTTTGGACAGAATATCGTAATTAGCAATGTGGGCATGGGCGTATTCTTGTGGATTGCCTTGTCAAGCATTCAACCCATTGGTTTATTGATGGCTGGCTACGCATCTAATAACAAATACTCCCTCTTAGGGGGCTTGCGGGCAGCAGCGCAATCTATTAGCTATGAAATTCCTTTGTCACTGGCGGTGTTAGCGATCGCTATGATGTCTAATAGCCTCGACACTGTTGATATTGTCAATCAGCAATCTGGCTACGGCATTCTGGGCTGGAACATTTGGCGACAACCAATTGGTTTTCTGATCTTTTGGATAGCCGCCCTCGCTGAATGCGAACGATTACCCTTTGACTTACCCGAAGCGGAAGAAGAAATCGTCGCCGGCTATCAGACTGAATACTCAGGCATGAAATTTGGTCTATTCTACCTGGGTTCATACGTTAACTTAATCCTTTCTTCCTTACTAGTAGCAATTCTCTACCTGGGCGGTTGGGACTTTCCGATTCCCCTCAACCTCATCGCTGGTTGGCTGGGAGTCAGTGAATTAAATCCCGTGTTCCAGATAGTAACTGCGGCTTTGGGTATCACCATGACCGTGTTCAAAGCCTATTTACTAGTGTTTGTCGCCATCCTGTTGCGCTGGACAGTGCCACGGGTACGGATTGACCAACTGTTAGATTTAGGATGGAAGTTTTTGTTACCAGTTGGTTTGGTTAATCTGCTATTAACCGCCGCCCTGAAACTAGCCTTTCCCTTCGCCTTCGGCGGGTAAGCCAATTTTAGATTTTAGATTTTAGATTTTAGATTAAGTCTGAAATCTAAAATCCAAAATCCAAAATCCAAAATTGAAAAGAGAGAGACACAAAATGCTAAAGTTCCTAAAACAAGTTGGTGATTACGCCAAAGAAACGGTACAAGCTGCGCGTTACATTGGTCAGGGGCTTTCTGTCACCTTCGACCACATGCGGCGGCGTCCAATTACAGTACAGTACCCTTACGAAAAACTAATTCCTGGCGAACGGTTTCGCGGTAGGATTCACTTTGAATTTGATAAGTGCATCGCTTGCGAAGTTTGCGTTCGCGTTTGTCCAATTAACCTACCTGTAGTGGATTGGGAATTCGACAAAGCCAGCAAAAAGAAAAAACTCAACCACTACAGCATTGACTTTGGAGTTTGTATCTTTTGCGGTAATTGTGTGGAATTTTGCCCCACTAACTGTCTATCGATGACAGAAGAATATGAGCTTGCCACTTACGATCGCCATGAATTGAATTATGACAGCGTAGCGCTAGGTCGTCTGCCGTATAAAGTAACAGACGATCCAATGGTTACACCACTGCGCGAACTAGTTTACCTACCCAAAGGCGTCCTCGAACCCCACGGACTGCCCGCAGATGCGCCACGTGCAGGTGCGCGTCCAGAAGACTTGGTAGAACAAACAGAAAAATAAATGTCATTTGTCATTTGTCCATTGTCATTTGTCCTTTGTTATTTGACCAATGACTAATGACCAATGACTAATGACCAATGACCAATGACCAATGACCAGTGACAATTGACTAAGGACAAAAAACAGTGAATCTAGCAGAAGGAGTACAGTTAGTATCACTTGGCATACTGGGCGTGATGATGATTGGGGCAGCCATTGGTGTGGTGCTGTTCTCCAACATCGTCTATTCTGCCTTTTTGCTGGGGGGTGTGTTCATCAGCATAGCGGGAATGTACCTGTTGCTAAATGCTGATTTTGTTGCAGCTGCACAAATACTAATTTACGTAGGGGCGGTTAACGTGCTGATTTTGTTTGCCATTATGTTGGTGAACAAGCGGCAAAATTTTGTAGCATTTCCTAACTCTTGGGTGCGTAAAGTACTGACGGGTGTAGTTAGTGTAGGATTGTTTGGTCTTTTAAGTACGATGGTGCTGGCTACTCCTTGGGCGTATTCAACCGCTCCTGTAGCCGGTGGCGAAAGTTCTATAGTTTTGATTGGCGAACATTTCTTCACTGACTTTTTACTACCTTTTGAATTAGCTTCCATTTTGCTGCTGATAGCGATGGTAGGAGCAATTATTTTGGCACGTCGTGAGTATTTGCCAGATCAACTGACACGATCCAATGTGGGGCAAACTGTTTTGACTTTACAAGAACGCCCCAGAGAACTAGTATCAACAACCAGCGAAACAAAAGAGTAATATTTGCGACCTGATTCGTAGATAAACAGCCAGCTTTTTCAGGAGGGATACTCAGATTCATGCAACTCCAGTACTTTTTATTACTAGCAGCAGCTTTATTCTGCATTGGCATCTACGGTTTAATTACTAGCCGCAACGCTGTGCGGGTGCTGATGTCAATTGAATTATTGCTCAATGCTGTTAACCTGAATTTAATGGCATTTTCCAACTTCCTCGACTCAACATTAATTAAGGGTCAGGTTTTCACAGTATTTGTGATTACCGTGGCCGCAGCCGAGGCGGCGGTGGGTTTAGCGATCGTGCTGGCCATTTATCGCAACCGCGATACCGTCGATATGGAGCAGTTTAATCTCCTGAAGTGGTAATTGTGCGTGCAACTCAAGCAGGTAATCATTGCTTATAAAGCGCGGGATGCCCGGAGTAAAGAATGGGCAGAAATCTGTGCGAAACAACTAGAAAGTCGCGAGTGCCAAGTGTTGATGGGGCCTAGCGGGCCGAAAGACAACCCTTATCCAGTCTTTTTGGCTTCGGCAACTCAACCAATCGATCTCGCCTTGGTACTCGGTGGCGATGGTACTGTTTTAACTGGTGCCAGACATTTAGCCCCAGCTGGTATCCCAATTCTGGGAGTGAATGTGGGAGGTCATCTGGGGTTTTTAACTGAGTCAGTGGAAGAGTTTCAGGATACAGAGAAAGTTTGGGATCGACTGTTTGAGGATCGCTATGCTATCCAACGACGGATGATGTTACAAGCTGCGGTGTATGAAGGTCATGGATCTAATTTGGAACCAGTAAGCGAACGTTATCTGGCTTTGAATGAATTCTGTGTCAAACCCGCCTCCGCTGACCGAATGATCACCTCAATTCTGGAAATGGAAATCGATGGTGAGGTAGTCGATCAATACGTCGGGGATGGGTTGATTATTTCCACTCCTACAGGTTCCACAGGTTACACCGTTTCTGCGAATGGGCCAATTATGCATGATGGTATGGAAGCCCTTACCATCACTCCTATTTGTGCAATGAGCCTTTCTAGTCGTCCCCTCGTTTTACCCCCTGGTTCTGTGGTGAGTATTTGGCCTTTGGGGGATTACGATTTGAGTACCAAGCTGTGGACAGATGGGGTTTTGGGAACTTCAATTTGGCCCGGACACCGTGTTGATGTACGGATGGCAGAGTGTCGGGCTAAATTTATTATTTTGCGCGAGAACAATTCCTACTATCAGACGCTACGGGAGAAGTTGCTGTGGGCAGGTACAAGGGTTCACTACAGCAATAATCACCGTAATTAATTAAGTATTTTAGAGTGCATTTACCGTAGATTGCGTAGGCGTAGCCCGTCGTAGACATCGCGTAACGACTGAGGCGATCGCAACCAAAATTACCCAAGCCCCTGGATTCATCTGGGGGTTTTCTAGTTAGGGGGAAAACTTATACATAAATGTATTGGCTCTTTAAAGTTTAGGATAAAATCTCGCCTCATCTCAATTCAGTCCCAGTTCTTCCTTCAATGCCTCCGGTACATTAACTGCTGTCTCTAATCCCCGCACGCCTTCCCACTGCTGCTTTTTACCCCAGATCATCTCTTCTAGATTGGCGTCGCTAAGGTCTGCACCACCGAGAATGGCGTAACTGAGGTTGCTATGGCTGAGATCCGCGCCGTTGAGGATAGCACCACTGAGGTTACTGCCACTGAGGTTAGCACTGTTAAGGTTGGCATAGCTAAAGTCTGTGCCAAACAAGATCGCGTCGGTGAGGTCAGCACCACTGAGGTCAGCGTCATTGAGAATCACGCCGCTAAGGTCAGCTTCGTTGAGAATTACCCGACTCAAATCTACGCCGCTGAGGTCGGCACCTAAGAACATTGCACCGTTAAGTCTGGCATTGTTAAGTTTGGCACCGTTAAGTTTGGCATAGCTGAGGTCTGCGGCAACCAGGATAGCATCGCTGAGGTTGGTACTGAAAAGAATTGTGTCACTAAGGTTAGTACCGTTGAGGATGGCGTGACTCAAATCAGCACCACTGAGGTCGGCGCGGCAAAGGTCGGCATGGCTAAGACTGACGCTATTAAGGTTGGCTTCACTCAGATTTGCACCGAAAAGGATGGCGTTATTTAGGTCAGCATGGCTGAGGTTAGTGCTGCTAAGGTCGGCGCGGTTGAGGTCGGCGCGGCTAAGGTCGGCGCGGTTAAGGTTGGTATTGCTAAGGTCGGCGCGGTTGAGGTCGGCGCGGCTAAGGTTGGCACAGCTAAGGTTAGCACCACTGAGGTTGGTGCTGCTGAGGTCGGCACCACTGAGGTTAACACCGCTGAGGTTGGCACCGCTGAGGTTGGCATCGCCGAGGTTGGCACCGCTAAGGTTGGCACCGCTGAAGTTTACGCCAGTTAAGTTGGCATCGCCGAGATAAGCAAGACTTAGGTCAGCACCGCTAAAGTCTGCCCCGGTAAGGTTGGCATCGCCGAGGTAAGCACCCCTAAAGTTGCCGCCTTTGAGAAATTGTCCAACTATACTGCTAAAGTTGCCAATTTCCAGGGCATCGCTATAATTAATAATCCGCAGCAGTTGGGATGTGAAAAAATTGTCTGTGTCTGGTTGGGCAGATGGGTAGAAGGTAATTTTTTGTTTGAGTTCATCTTGCCCTTGGGCGTAACGGTGTAACTCTAGTAATAAAATCAGTACGTTCAGCCCTGTATATATGTCTACCTGTCTCAACCCGATCGCAATATTTTGTGCCGCTAGCTTTAACTTTGTTTTCTGAGGCAGGTTATCATCTGGTGTGCCATCAATAAATTCTCCCTGACACCAGCGACGATAAAAATCTTCTAGCCGCCCAAAAAGCAATTCTGGACGAATTTTTTGACCAGTCACAACCAATTCCATTAGTTGGTTGACTACTTCAGGTTTCAGGGCAGCATTGCCCAATAAATCATAAATCTCTTCATGCATCTGGCGATCGCATACTTTAAAGCAAAACCCAGTGGATAAAGTGCCCAATGTGCGATCGTCTGTCTGAGAAGTCAAACCGTTCTTTGGTACTGTCCATTTTTCTAAGCTTTTTTGCAGCCTTGGAGAGTATAAATATTCCTGCAAATTATCTTGAGCTAATCTAACGCTTTTGTCTGGTTCTTTAATATTTTTTCCTAGAGGTAAAACTGCTTCAGTTTCTAGGGATGTGGTCTTTGGCATCTCTTGTAACCTTGTACCCCTCACATAATTTCTCAGCAGCTGCCAAACTTGAGATAAATATGTTGACATTTTTGTTTCCGTTGTTACATTTAAATAACTGTTTTTGATAATCCCGAATTAAAAACTTTTCTATGCCAGTTTGCTTTGCATTCCCAACAATCAATAGTATAAATAAATACTATAGTAAAAAAATCATGAGTTGGCGATATTTAGGGTGGGCTACTTCTGATGAATTTGCCAATGGCGTTTCTGAATGGCGGCTTCTCGCTCACCTGTAGTAGCCTTAAGCTTCCTCTCATAATATAAATAAAGTGTTAACTTCAAAATTATTTCCCAGATCAACTAATTCTATGATTTAGCTAATTTGTGATACTTTTTCTCCCAGAAATTTCCCAGTCTGATGTAAAAATCATACTTACTATTTGTAGGAGATGCAATTGTTAGAAAAAATCCTACACTAAAACAGCATAACAAAGCGGAAAAATGGCAATTAAAATTTAAACTGAAAGTTTATTGCTTAATATAAAGCAGCTAAGATAATCGCCAGAGGGCAAGCTATATGGCTTTGCAAAAGTTAAAAATTAACGAGAGATAGTTATCAGGTAATGAATGCGATGAACAGATTAACCTTTTATATGATTTTGTTACATAGTTTATTTTTAGGAATAGCCACAGCTAGCGCTAAGTCACCGTTTGTTAACAATGTTGATACCGCCAAGCATATTGTTGGAGAAAATGTGGTTACAGTCAGAAGTGGAGAGAAATTCAATAGTCAGTTACCGACAGAAGCTTCTTCAACGAAAATCTCAGCCTTATCATCAAATAATATTAATATTCCTCAGAAACAGAGGCTACCGTCAAATCAAGTTCGGGTAGTTAATCAAAATAAACACGTACAGCCTCAACCGTTTATTTGGATAGTAAAAAACCTGAAACAAGCAGGTCAACAACCATTTTTACAAGTTGCAAACCCCTCAGCGAAAGCAAATACAAAGCCTAGTACTACCGCGAAACCAGCAGCAAAGGATGATTTAGAGCCATTTAACGAAGTAATTAAAAACACCCAAAAATCTGGGGGATTGTTCACCCTTTATCGTAATAAAGAAAAGAATAAGATTTATCTAGAAATTAAGCCAGAACAACTTAATAAAAATTACCTAGCTACGGCAACCCTGGAATCGGGTATTGGCGAACAGGGTATTTACAGTGGTATGCCTCTGCAAGATTTTTTATTTTATTTCAAACGGGTGGATGATAAATTACACTTTGTCATCCGCAATGTGAATTTTCGCACTCGTGAGGGAGATCCCCAGGTGCGATCGCTGACGCGATCGTTTAGTGATTCTGTTCTCTACACCATTGCCATTAAAAGCATTCATCCAGAACGCAAAACTATTCTCATTGACTTGGAAGATTTGTTACTCACAGACTTAGCTGGATTATCTGTAGGTTTAGGAGTTCCAAAAACCACAAGCCAGTCCTATTTTGGTACTGCTAAAGCCTTTCCCCAAAACTTAGAAGTCGAGTCAATTTTGAATTACTCTAGTAGCGTTGACCCCAGCAGTGAAGTGACAAACTTTGGGTCGCTAGCTGACAACCGTGGCTTTACCCTGCGCGTTCACTACAGTTTCTCCCAACTACCCGATCTAGATTATCGACCGCGCCTTGCTGACGATCGCATCGGCTATTTCATCACCGCCTATCAAGATTTATCCAAAGACGACGATCGCGGCGATTCTTTTGTCCGCTACATCAATCGCTGGCATTTAGAAAAACAAGACCCGAAAGCAGTCATTTCTCACCCCAAAAAACCGATTGTTTTCTGGATTGATAACGCTGTGCCCTTAGAGTACCGCGATGCCATGAAAGAAGGCGTTCTCATGTGGAACAAAGCCTTTCTCAAAGCCGGATTCAAGGATGCAATTGAAGTCCGCCAAATGCCAGATGATGCTACCTGGGACCCGGCAGATATTCGTTACAACACGATTCGCTGGATCAACACAGTCGATGGCTACTTTGCGATGGGCCCATCCCGCGTTAACCCATTGACAGGGGAAATTTTGGATGCAGATATTCTCGTAGATGCTAGCTTTATCCGGGCACTCAAGGGTGAATATCGCAAAATCATCCAACCCAGCCAAACAGAAAATCGCACGACTTTATCAGCTTTGATGCAAAATCGTCTACTTTGCGCCAATGGTTTAGATGAGAAAAACAATGGTGTACCCCAGAAGATGCAAGGACAAGAGGGGTTGTTGAATCGTTTATCAAAAATGGCAGGCGAGTACGATTTATGCTATGGCATGGAAGCTGCTAACCAGTTTGCCTTTGGTTCGCTGGCAATGTCTCTGCTGCCTGATACTATGGCTACTCCAGACAAGGTAAAAGAATATATTAATCAATATTTACGTTTAATCATCGCTCACGAAGTTGGACATACTCTTGGTTTACGTCATAACTTCCGTGGTAGTACACTGCTACCACCACAGGAGATGAATAATACAGAAATTACCAAAAATAAAGGTCTGACAACTTCTGTCATGGACTATATTCCCCCAAATATCGCCCCTCAAAATACAAAACAAGGAGATTATTTTCCTACTATGGTGGGGCCTTATGATGACTGGGCAATTAAGTACGGCTACACAACAATTCAGACATCAACTCCTCTAGCAGAAAAGCCAATTTTGGAGGAAATTGCTGCACAATCCTACAAGCCAGAGTTGAGTTATTCTACAGATGAAGATGTATATGACCTTGACCCCACAGCTAATGCTTGGGATAACAGCGGTAATGTGCTGCTTTATTCTCAGTGGCAATTGAATAATTCACGGGTGATGTGGGAACGTCTCGATAAACGTTTCCCAATGGCTGGTGATAGTTATAGCGATGTCAGCGAACGTTTTAGCACAGTATTAGGTAACTATTTCCAGCAAATATATTTCACCACAAAATACATTGGCGGACAATCTTTCTATCGCATTCACCCCAGCGAGCTACCTGCCGAGAAAGTCTCTGGAGTCCCCCAACACCGTTTACCATTTGAACCAGTGCCAGTTGAAGAACAACGGCAAGCTTTAGAAACGCTGCAAAAATATGTATTTGCAGAAGACGCCCTCAGTTTTTCACCAGAATTACTGAATAAATTAGCACCTTCCCGTTGGCGACATTGGGGTAGTTCTCCACAAGTTGGTCGTTTGGATTTTCCCATTCATGACTTGGTGCTACTAATGCAGGGTTCTGTGTTGCGAGATTTACTCTCAAGCGATCGCCTCTCTCGTCTCAAAGATATTGAACTCAAAACTCCCGAAGGAAAAGCACTGACTTTACCAGAACTATTTGACACTTTGCAATCAGGTATTTGGACGGAAGTTATCCAACCAAAAGGTAAACCAATGAAAATCGCCAGTTTGCGGCGAGGCTTGCAGCGTCAATATTTGGACATTTTGACAGATATGGTATTGCGAAAAGAAAATGTTCCAGAAGATGCTCGCACTTTAGCTTGGTATAAACTCAAACAACTTGATGAGAAACTCAAGAGTGTTAATTCTGAGGATGAATATACCAAAGCGCACTTATTAGAAACGCGCGATCGCATTGAGAAAGTCTTGAATGCACCGTTGCAAGCGAATTAAAAAAATTAAGAGTGAGGAGTTAATAGTAAAATTCCTCACTTCTCTTTTTTTCCCCTAATTTTGGCAAAATATATTTAGAATGCTCATACAGGCTGAAAAAATAGTTTATGTCAGCTAGAGATAAATTTCACCATGTTGTGAAATCGGCATTACAAAAGGACGGATGGCGAATTACTCATGACCCTTTGCTAATTCGCATAGAAAATATTACCGATATGTACATCGATTTGGGAGCAGAGAGAATTATTGCGGCAGAAAGAGAAGGACAAATAATAGCGGTTGAAGTTAAAAGTTTCATCGGCACTTCAACTATTTCTGAGTTTCATACTGCGGTGGGACAGTTTATTAATTATCGATACGCATTAGAAGAGATAGATTCCGAGCGAGTTTTGTATTTAGCAGTGCCTTTAAACACTTATAACGATTTTTTAAATAAACCATTTATCAAAACTATTATCCAACGCAGTCAAATCAATCTGATAGTTTATGATGTGGAAACGGAGGAAATTATCCGATGGCAGATTTAGATAAATATCGAGAGTGTATTCGGCGATTACTTACAGAATATGCTCAACGCGCCTCCTCTAATAATGAAATTGAAGCTCAAACAATTTTTGACGTAGAACAAGACCATTACCAACTGATATATATTGGTTGGCAAAATAGACGTAGGGTTTTTGGCCCTGTGATGCATTTTGATATCAAAAACGGCAAAATTTGGATTCAGTGGAATGGTACAGAAGAGGATGTAGGTGAGCAACTTACGGCGATGGGAGTACCAAAACAAGATATTGTCGTTGGGTTTCACCCTCCTTACATACGGCAGTATACAGATTATGCTGTGAGTTAAAAGCTTGTTGCTAAACTACTTGTAAAAATCTCATTCGCTCTCCGTGTGTTGCACCATTGATAAAGGGTAAGCGATACACATCTAGATTGCTTAATTTTTCCCATTCAGCATAACCAATGCAATGTATAAAAACTCAAAATGAGGCAGCAGGCGATTAAGTTTCTTCCTGCTACCTCTGCATTATCTTAACTACTCAATGCCTTTAAGAACCGTTGCAAACTCTTAAACACATTGGGCTTTCTCGCAGGTGTCGCGTCTGTTGTTGTTTGCGGTTGTCCTTTTAAAACAATGAGATCCAAA
Organism: Nostoc sp.; assembly: GCF_036917315.1. Taxonomy (GTDB): domain Bacteria; phylum Cyanobacteriota; class Cyanobacteriia; order Cyanobacteriales; family Nostocaceae; genus Nostoc. Next base: position 182,763 of record NZ_JBALDR010000002.1, read on the forward strand.
TCATCACCAGATGGTTTTGTGGGTAATTCCGCAATTCTTTGATATTCGCCGTTGGTTTCCAGCCAAACTTCCCACTGTCCTGGGTAGCAGCGATATAGGGCACTTTCATCGTCTATGGGGCGCACGTAATAAGCGGATTCAATGGTACTGATAAAGCGATCGCGGATTTTTCTCGCTGTATAACCAATGCCCACGGTTCCAGAATCTTCTAAGCGAGGATTTAACAAGACTAAAGGGCGATCGCCTATCACTTCACACAGCTTTTCCAACTGCGGCACTTCTACGGATGTGGGGGCGATGAATAAGAAAATTTCATCCTCTGGCTGAATTTTTGTCTGCAAAGAAGCAGCCCTACCCGTACCAATATCCAAAATTTGAAATGGTGCATCTGCCCAATCACGTCGGGCTAGGGCCGCAGCGCCAGCGTCAGCAAAGAAAATTTTCAAACGGGAATCATAATCTGTAAACGCTGGCAGAAATTGTTCCGCTACCGGCATAAACTTCAGTTCTGGAAACAGGAACTCAACTTGTATGCGAGTACAGCCATCTGCAAGGGCAGCTTGGACGGCTGTACGAGATTGGGCGATCGCATCTTCAAGAGTATTTGGAAGTTCACTCATAATCTGCATGGTTCTGTAGTGTCTACTCCCATTGTTTCAGTATTGGCTCTTAATTAGGACTTACGCAGACGAGATTTCCCAATCCTCTGAAAACGCAGGGCTGTTTCATTGAGTGTTCCTCTAATAATATAAATCCTCAAATATCTCCATTAAACTCAGTCGTCAGCAGGAGGATACTTAGCGCAATATTTTTTACACTAGAGAATAAACCTTATAAACAACTTAGGAACAGCGTATGCCTCTTCATAAACTTGAACATTTTGACCAAAATTATCGAGACACTTTTGGCGGAGACGATCTCAAAGCGCTGGATCTCTATACTGGCGGAGGAGACAGAGTTGGCTCAGTTGCTGACGTTTTAGTTGATGATGATGGTCATTTCCGGTATTTAATTATTGATATAAGCTTAGATTTTGTTAGCAAGAAAATCTTACTACCAATTGGTCTTTGCCGGATCAGTTATCCAGAAAGACGCGTCTATGTTGACGGGTTAAGCAGACAGCAAATAGAAGGTTTACCCGATCATACAGAAGATGCGATCCTTAATAATGATTACGAAGAGAAGGTACGTAGTGTATTTCGTTCTCCAACTAGCGGTGTGACTTACGATCGCGATACATACAATTACCAAAAAGATCCAGATTTATATGGGTTGAATGAGCAATCTCATCAAACTTTTAAACTCTATGAAGAACGATTAATTGCCAGCAAACAACGCATCAAAACCGGAGAAGTAACGGTTGGTAAGCATATTGAAACAGAAACTGTAAGCGTTACAGTACCCGTTCAAAAAGAACGAGTTCTGATTGAGCGAGTTACACCAACAGAAGCAGGAAAGGCTATAAATCCCAATGAAGTTAAGTTTCAAGAAGGGGAAGTAGCACGCATAGAAGTGTACGAAGAAACTCCTGAAATACATAAAGAAGCATTTGTGCGTGAAGAAGTCCGGGTGAAAAAAGTAGTAGAACGAGACACTGTGGAAGCACAAGACACCATTCGTCGAGAGGAATTAGATGTTGATACTGTGGGTAATTTAGACGTGCAATAAAATGCGATCGCCACACATGAAGCTATTTGAGTAGTTGGTTCATAAATTTGTTTAATAGATTTATCTGAATAATCATACAGGCAAAGTTAATGTTATCTCTGCCTGTGTTTTTTTATTAAACAACAAGAGTCCCGACTTCTGAGAAAAGTCGGAAGTCTGAACATTCAAAAAAAATTGCATCTTGATAAATTATGTAGAAATGCAAAGATACAAAATTTTGCGATGAGCATCTTAATATATCTGGAGAATCCCGTGGCTCAAGGCTAAATATATTTTTACAAAAGAAAGTGAGATGCTCCTATTTCGTGTCTCTAGTGAGCCATATTGCTCAAAAATCTCTATAACTTTCGATTATTTAACCCTGTAAATAATTCATTCGACAGAAGGATGTACAAAAATAAATAAATGTCTAGTTTAGATATGAAGAGATGAAAAAAAAATATTTGAGGTTAAACATAATGGTTCTTTACAAATTAGAAGATTTTGAGCCTAGCTATCAAGAGAGTTTTGATGGTCATGACATTAAAGGGCTGGGTGTCTATACACAGGGAACTGATGAAAAAGTTGGTACTGTTAGCGATGTTTTAGTCGATGAAGAAGGTCATTTTCGCTATCTCGTTGTTGACTTAGGCTTCTGGATTTTTGGTAAAAAAGTATTACTACCAATTGGCCGCGCCCGTGTCGACTATAATGTCGATCGCGTTTACACAATTGGTTTGACTAGAGAGCAAGCTGAAGATTTGCCTGAGTTCGATGAACGTCAAGCCCTTGATTACGATTATGAAGAACGGGTGCGTGGGGTATATCGCCAACCCACAGACTACAACAACCTTCCTGTAGAAGCTGCAACACCATTAGACCCTGTAGCAGGATTAGATCCTTTAGGAACGCCTGTAGCACCATTAGGTACAACTCCTACTTACGCCCGTGATAGCTACACTTACGAAAATGAGCCTGCTTTATACGGGTTAAATGAGCAAGATCATCAAACTCTGAGATTGTATGAAGAACGGCTGATTGCCAGCAAACGACGCCAAAAAACTGGAGAAGTAACGATTGGCAAGCATGTTGAAACTGATACCGCACGGATTGCAGTGCCAGTAGAAAGAGAACGAGTTGTGATTGAACGTGTAACTCCAGCAGATGCGGGTACGGCTGTTTCTGGGCGCGAAGCAGACTTCCGTGAAGGCGAAGTTGCTCGTATAGAAATCCACGAAGAAACTCCTGAAATTCGCAAAGAAGCATTTTTACGTGAAGAAGTCAGAGTTAGAAAAGTGGTCGATCAAGACACAGTTGAAACTCAAGAAACCGTGCGTCGTGAAGAGTTAGATGTGAATTCTGGTAATCTTCCGATTGAAGAACGCTAACTAAAAATAGTCATTAGTTAATCGCTAGCAATAGCTGATATAACTTACAATACTTTTCGGTTCAACCCAACAATCTCTATTTTGGTCTGGGGAAAGGTTAAAAGGAAAGGAGTAAAGGTAAATTCAAACCCTTTCCCCTTTCCCCTTTAAGTGAAAAGCGTTGATATCGCTTAGAGTTTTTGATTGCAAATATTACTCTGGATATGAGTTGGATAAATCCAGCGATCGCAAATATTTTCTAAATGGTATCCAGATGATTAATATATTTAATTTAGCTAAGTAGAAAGCAGTTAGTAAACTTTCCAGATGAATAGCCAAACTATCGCAAAAAACACTTTACAGGGAAAGGGTAATTCTCGCACTATCTCCTCGCTGGCAGATTTAAGAAAGAAGGTGAACAATTTTGCTGTGTTTGATAAGCAAGGTCAGCTAGTAGGAGTAGTTCATGATTTAATTGTGGATGGTAATCGTCGGCTAAACCTCGTTATCTCTAACCAGGCTAATCAACAAACTGCTGAATATAGCCAGCAGTTAGCCGATCGACATCCTTCTTTATTTCAGTTGCAGAGCCAGAGAATAAAAAAAATAGACAAGCCGACTCAATCTGTTTTCATAGACTTAAACAAATCAGAAATTGAATATATGCCTGAATATTTAGAATCAGAAACACCAGGCGATTTTAACTCAACTGAGCAAGTAGCTAACAATCAAACGACAAATAGCCCAGTCGAGTCATTAAATAATTTAGAACAGATTCATGAAGAACAGATTATTAGTCTACTAGAAGAACGACTAGTTGTTGAAAGCAGTAAGCGTAAAGTTGGTGAGGTAATTGTTCGCAAAGTAATTGAAACTCGGATGGTACAAGTTCCTGTCCGGCGTGAAAAGCTGATTGTGGAACAAATAAGCCCAGAACACAAACAACTCGCAGAAATCGATTTAGGACAAGAAGAAATTCCTGGGCTTGATTTGACGGAAGTAGAAAGACTTGAAGTTACACATGACAACGGTTTAACGGTAAGCGGCGAATTTAGCTCACCTAAAATTGCTAATTTATTATTGAATGCGATCGCACTAGAGCGAAATAACGGCTGTAAGCAGGTGCGTGTTACCATTGCTGTTGAAGATGAGTCGCACCAGAAAAAATACCAGGAGTGGTTTGACCGCTGTTCTAAAGGTCAATCACTAAAGCCATAAGAATAAGTTTCTAGCAGATAAATTAGTAGGGTGGGCATTGCACACCCTATTTTTTTGCTGATTTATAGCAGTTTTCATATATTTGAAGCACACCCGTCGTAGGGGCGCAAGGCCTTGGGCCGGATTTCTCACGCATAGTGTAGGCTTCAGGGGAAGAGGAGTGTGGGGAGTGTGGGGGGTAAGACTTCTTCTCCATCCTCCCACACCTCCCACACCTCCCACACCCTTTGGATTTCTCTCTTGTGAGAAATCCAGGCTTGGGCCCCTACCGCGTGGTCTATTTACCTGAAAATAGCTGTAAGAAAAGAAAGTTTAAACTTCTACTCCCCACTGCCTAATTGTCTAGAGTGAATGTCTCTAAAGCAACTTAATTTACAATACTAAGTAGTTGCCGTTCTTTTGGCTACTTGCAATGAAATTTCGACTGAAGAGACTTTCACCCAAGAAACGACAGCGTTTGATCTCACCGATTAAGATTAAAGTTCAAAATGGAAAATTTGAGATTATAGGTATGGGTGCATGGCATTCCTACTGGCGCGATCCCTATCATCTGCTGCTAACGATTCCCTGGACTGGCTTTCTGCTGCTGATTTGTACTTTCTATATAACTATTAATGCTCTATTTGCCCTAGCTTACTTGATAGGAGGAGATTGTATTGCCAACGCCCAACCTGGCTCTTTTTTAGATGTCTTTTTCTTTAGCGTCCAAACCCTAGCTTCTATTGGCTATGGGGCAATGTATCCGAAAACAACTTACGCCAACATTATTGTCACCATTGAAGCAATGATCGGTTTGGTGGGAATTGCTGTGATGACAGGACTAGCCTTTGCTCGGTTCTCTCGACCTACAGCCCGCGTACTCTTTAGCCGTGTTGCTGTCATTACAGCTCATGATGCGATGCCAACTCTCATCTTTCGCAGCGCTAATCAGCGTCGCAATATAATTCTGGAAGCGCAGATGCGAGTCTACTTGATGCGCGACGAAGTAACCTTAGAAGGACAATTCATGCGCCGGTTCCACGATCTAAAACTGGTGAGGAACCAAACACCTAGCTTCACGTTAAGCTGGTCAGTGATGCATGTCATTGATGAGTTTAGTCCTTTATATGGGATGACACCAGAATCGTTAACCCAGACAAATACTATACTGATTGTCTCTTTGAGTGGCATTGATGAAACGGTTGCCCAGGTCGTTCATGCCCGTCATAGCTATAGTGCCAATGAGATTTTGTGGAACAATCAATTTGTCGATATCTTTCACCACACACCCGATGGACATCGCTACATTGATTACAATCGCTTCCACGATGTCTTACCTTTAGAGTGAAGGCGTAAAATTCCTGAAAGTTACTCGGAAGTCTGATCGAGTGGTGGTTGTAAGGGTTTAACGACCACCCGGCCATTTTCAATTACAGTGCAATTTTTAACCGTGCTCTTACTGTGGTTAACTGGCACATCCTGGCACTGGTTTTGGTGGGAGATATTTTGCTCTTGTTGTTGGTTGAGGACGACAACACAACAGGCGCAGGAAGCAAAGGACATATAACTTAATTTTGATCTCTATATCTATTATCTCTCTACTGATGCTGTTTGGCTAAAAAATTTGCTACTGATGTGTTTCGATCGTTCAAAGCTCCTGTCAAATTTCTGGTAAGTACTTGCTTTATTGTGCTTGTAGCCTGTTTGATGTCTTCAAGCCGCACACTCGTGACTTCCAGTCATGAGTTAGAGTTTCCCGAACTCAAAAAAAAGTTATGGGGAGGTCATCTTTGGAATCCCTCATATTTTGTAAGCACTGTTTCAGAAAACACAGAGGCACAAGTTAAGAAATACATCGAGAACCAAAATGCAGAAAGCGTTTAAAGTTACACTCACTCCTAACCACAAGCAAGAAGTCTTAATTAATAAGAGCATTGGTTGTGCAAGGTTTGTGTATAATCACTTCCTGGCATTAAAACAAGAGCTATACCGTAACCGTTCAAAAACGTTAAACTATAACGCTTGTAGTCAGCGATTAACTCTACTCAAGAAAGAAGTCGAATGGCTCCAAGAGGTAGATAAGTTCGCCTTACAAAACTCACTTAGGAATTTAGAGACAGCGTACAAAAACTTTTTTGCTGACTTAAAGAAAGTTAAAAGTAGAAAAAACGTAGGCTTTCCTAAATTCAAAAAGAAGCATGGGTGCAAGCAGTCTTACAAAACTAACCTGACTAACGGCAACATTCAGATAATACAAAATCGTTTCAAACTTCCCAAGATGGGATGGGTAAGGTTCCACAAATCTCAGGATATTACTGGAACCATCTCAGACTTGTAATCATTGTGGTTTTATCAACCCATTGGTTAAAGATTTAAAGCTGCGTGAATGGTTTTGTCCTAGTTGTGGCGATCGCAACTTGAGAGACGTAAACGCAAGTTTAAATATTCTGAGTGAGGGGTTAAGATTGATAGCGAAAAGCGAGGGTATTAATACTGCTGGGGTCTTCCCAGCAATCCCTCGACTTTTCAAGACAGCCGCCGTGGGTATCCCGGAGGCTCTAAACGCCTGTGGAGAACTTGTAAGTCCTGGAGCGATTCAGGCACAGATCGTTGAAGCAGGAATCGCGTGACTTCACATCAATGCGAGGTTCAAATATCTAAACCAATTCAACAGGAAAGCGGTTATAAATCCCGCCCCGCTTTCCTCCCTGCCCAAACAAGTTTAAGCAGGGTTAGATAGTGGGTTTTTCTAATGAAAAAATTTTTGAGATATCTGGGTTTAGGTTTGCTATCTACGTTCTTGACTGCTACTCCCGGATTGGGGGCTGAACGCATTAGCTTTTATTATCCTCCCTTCGGCGAATTTTCCTTGTCGGTGGACTCGCTGGAAACCTTTGCTAAAGAAGGCAAAATCGATCGAGATTTTTCATTTTATGCTAGTCGTGCGACTCCCGAACAACTCGCTCAACTGCGGGATCTACTCCAGCAGCGGTTTAATCTCACTCCTACATTAGTATCTCAAGTTACCTACTCACCGATAGGCGAGCAGTTGGTGCAACAACTGGGCAAATTACTCCTCACTGAGTCTCGAAAGAATGGCTTTTATGCCATACGTGCCTCTTTAATTTTGTCTGCGGCCGATCGACAAGAGGGTTTAACAGTGGTGAATTTACTGCGTAAATTTCCTAGCGATACTATTCGGGTGAATTTCACAGAGGGGTTGAGGATAGTCGATGACTTGTCGCAATTGATTAAAAAAAAGGATGAAATTTTTGCTTCTCTTCAAAAAGAAGCGATCGCTCAAGCAGCCACTTCCAATATTGATTTCTCCCAAAAACCAGATTTGCGATCGCCAGGAAAATTCACCTGGCAGAAAAAAAGCCTGGAGTTAAATGACATTTCTCGCTCGCGCCGTCTACCTGTAGATATCTATCTGCCGTCAGCAGGTTCGCAAAACACTGGAGAATTATTCTCGCCTCCCTTTCCGCTGATTGTAATTTCTCACGGACTGGCCTCAGATCGCTCTACCTTTGTCTACTTGGCTGAACATCTGGCATCCTATGGTTTTGCCGTTGCTGTACTAGAACACCCTGGTAGTAATGCCGAACGTTTTCAACAATATTTTGCGGGTTTGGCAGGGCCGCCAGATGCAGCAGAATTTATCAACCGACCTTTGGATATCAAATATCTACTCAATGAACTCCAGCGTCTAGATAAATCCGATCCCACTCTCCAGGGAAAATTCAATTTTCAGCAAGTTGGGGCGATCGGTCAGTCTTTTGGTGGTTATACTGTTTTGACTTTAGCAGGAGCTAATATTAACTTTGAGCAACTGAGGCAAGATTGCAATCCCGATAATTCATCCTTTAATTTGTCGCTGTTTTTGCAGTGTCAAGCAAACGAGTTACCTCCAAAAAATTACGAACTCAAAGATGATCGCATCAAAGCCGTCATTGCGATTAATCCCATTGACAGCTCAGTTTTGGGTCAGGGGGGAGTCAGTCAAATTAAAATTCCCATCATGCTGGTAGCGGGTAGTCAAGATGTTTTTGCACCACCCGTATTTGAGCAAATTCGCCCCTTTACCTGGCTTTCTGACTCTAATAAGTACCTGGCTTTGATCGAAAATGCCACCCACTTTTCAGCGATCGCCGAACCTACTCCTGAAAACGATGTCTTACCTGTACCACCTGCATTGCTAGGCCCCGATCGTGCTGCTGTTTATTCCTATCTCAACGCCCTCAGCGTTGCTTTTTTAGAAACCCATCTCCTCAACCGTCCTGAATACCGTTCTTATTTGCAGCCTTCCTACGCCACATTTATCAGCAAAGAGCCGCTTAATCTTAGTATTTTACAGTCGTTGTCGGTAGCTCAGTTCGATCGAGTTTGGAGTGGGTCAACTCCCCAGTCCACCAAACCATCAAATCCTCAACCTACTTCTAGCCCTTATGAGCCTATAAATCAAAAGCCCTCACCCTAAATCCCTCTCCCAAAGGAGAGGGACTTTGAAATGGACTTTAAAATTGCCTCCCCTTCTCCCACACTTGGGAGAAGGGGTTGGGGGATGAGGGCTAGTACGCCACGGCAGAAATAGAGTAACCATTTAAAACCCCTAAAAAGCTGATTCCATAATACTTTTGACTTCCACTTTGCGGTACTAGTTTTACATTCGTGCAAGAGGTCTAATGCGTAAATTCTGAGTGGTTCTCAATGACGTGGAATACAAGAAAAAGCCTACAAATCTGTTAGCAACCTTGCTTTTCTCAGAATAAATGTCATTACGGTTTCTTTTTTGGAAATGATATCAGCTGTAACTTCCATCCCTGATTGAATGGGATAAGATTTATCGCCCCTTTTTAAATAAGGTCTTTCTGCCTCAATTGTCACCTCATAGTAAGGCGCAATTGGATTGCCGTTCACTTGAGATGTAATAGCATCGGCGGTTATGGCTCTAACAGCTCCTTTGAGGATGCCGTAATCTGGGTAGGGATAGGCAGAAAGCCGCATTTGTACCTCACCCTCTGAACATTTTGTTACTTGTACAACTTTACACACCTGTACTTTGCTAATATCAGAAGCGGCAACACGAGCTTTGATGACCAGAGGTGCTTTATTAGGAGCAATTTGAGCGATCGCATCCCCAGCGCGAACAACTTGCCCAGGATTCCGTAATTCTAGTTTCAGAATAGTACCTGCCTCGGAAGCCTGAATTACAGTTTTTTGCAGCTCTGTTGAGAGTTGTTTTAGCTCTTCTTGAGCGCTGCTGATTTGATTTTGAATTTCTACTTGACGCCCAATAAGTTCTTGTCTTTCTTTGTTCAATGCCGCTAGGGTAGACTCACCCTTTGCCTGTTCTTGGGGAATCCTTTCTTGGGCGATCTCCACATTTGCGCTAGTGGGATTGAGTCCAGCTTTGATCCGTTCTAATCTGGCAAGTGCTGCTTTGAAAGCTTGTTCTTTTTCCTTAATCTGTAGACTTGCGATCGCTCCAGTATTTGCTAGCTGCTGATATCGCTTCAGTTCTTCCCTCGCTAACTCTACAGAGGCTTCTACTTCTTCTACTTCTGCCTGAGTCGTAATTTGCTTATCTTTATAATCACGTTGATTACGACTCAGGTCAGCTTGTGCAGAGATAACCGCCCGCCGCATCGAGTTGGACTCAGCTGTGATTTGATTCTGTAGCGCTCTTAGTTGTGCATCGAGTTGCGTTCTTTGTAAATGATTCTGCCGGATATTTCCAGCAATTTGGCTTTTTTTACTTTGTAATTGGGAGTTATCGATGAGTGCGATCGTATCTCCTTTTTTCACAATCTGATTTTCTTTCACCTTGATGCTTATGACTGTCCCCTCGGCTGCTGCTTGCACCAACCGTATTTCTCCAGTTGGACGGACGGTAGCATCAGCTTTCACTATTATGTTGTATTTAGTAACACCAGCAAGGCTAAAAGCTGCGCCAACACTTCCAATTAAAAATATCCCTCCTAGCCTTGTCCATCTACTGATTGAGGGAAGATATTCATCACCTTCGACTAGGCGGAGAAAGTCTGGTTGGGGGTCAATGAGCATGAGCGCTAAAAAGTATTTTGGTTATGCAAATAATCTCGCCAAAAAATCTTGCTGGCTTTCGCTTAATAACCAAGACTTAGCCTGCATCTATTGCTATGTAAAGACAAAATTCACATATATATCAGTTTAAACATCAACTAGCGCATTTTAGGATAAATACCAAATCTTTATAATCCTCCTCTTAATTTTACTCTTTTTTCATTTTATTAAAACAATTTTATGTAATATGGTGAAAAGCTTTTTCAGATAAATAAATAATTAAGCCCATATAAGCTTTTACCTATGAATATATCTTATATATATTATAGTTATTAAGTTTCTTGGTGTATAAAATAGGCAAAGATACTAGTATCTTTGCGGGGTCACTTTTCTAACCCAGACAGAATTTACATATTTAAGTTCTCTAGTTTACTTAAATAGAATTTGTATAAAAAAATCTCTTCTTTGATTCCTATTATTTACTCTCTATCTCTCTAGATAGTTGTAATTTGTATTTTTGTAGTATAAAGACATAATCACTTCTATAAATTGTGTTTTAAATTACAATCAATCTTTTCATTTGTTATACAAAATAGTTTAAACATAAGATAATGGTTACTATTTTGTCAAATTTTGTCAAAAATTTGTTTTTAAATAGGTTTTTGTTTAATTTATAAAATTGTATAAATACTAACTAAATAATATTTCTCTGGTAGAAGTATAATATATATTTCTTAAAAGACAGTTGCTTGACGAGGCTAATAGCAACCGTATAATAAATTTAACGGCACAAGAGAAGTTAACTAATACCTATTTTGATGTTTGTTACTTCAAATGTGACGTGAGTTTAATGCCAACAATCAAGTGAGAACTAAAACTATGGAAAGCACATTGTTTACTGCATTAACCACCAACGAAGAAGCCAATTTGTCTGGTGGTGGTTACTTTGGTGGTCCCTCTAAGAAGGTGAATGTAAATGTAGTAGTAGCAAAACAATATGCTAATGCTAAAGCAATAGGTTTTGGAGCAAAGGCATATGCTAGCAACACCATTATTATCGACGGCTAGGGCAATAGGCAATTTGTATCAAGTTTAGTAGAAGGGAAATAATAAACGTAAAGACACGATTAACGTGTCTCTACTCAGGATCAAAGTTCACGTTTCAAATAATTTACACTGTTGACGCAGCTTAAATTAATTTTGCGTGCGGCTTAATTGCTAATCGACTTAATCCTAGTAACCATTAGCTGTTTCTTCATGGCAGTCATAGTAACATACGTTTATTCCTACCCATCTACTTTTCTTTAAAAAGCTTAACAAAGTCTTATTGATAATTGCTAATGGTAATTATCAATAAGACTTCATTCCCACTTTTCCTTCAAGATATCCATAAACTTTGATCGATCTTAAAGACAGGTAAGGATAGTAAAAGCTTATACAGTTTGTATCGACTTTTATTTAACAAAACAAATTTAAGATAACTAACATAAGTTGATAACTACAGCCCTCTGACCATCAAAATAGGATATTTAGTTTAAGTATTAAAACCATAGTACGACTCAACTATGGGTTAAATTTTTAACCATGCAGGGATAAGACCCTGCTATTTTTTTGGTTTTGTCACGATATAAATACTGGAGTGCGAAATGAAATACCAAGTTGTTACACAACATAGTGAAGAAGATTGTGGAGCTGCTTGTCTTGCTTCCATTGCCAAACACTATCGGCGCAACTTTACACTAAATCGCATCCGGGAAGCCGTAGGCACTGGTCAATTAGGAACAACATTGTTAGGACTGAGGCGGGGAGCCGAGGCGCTTGGTTTTAATGCACGTTCAGTCAGAGCATCAAATGAAATATTAGACAAGATGAACCAAGCGCCACTGCCAGCAATCATTCACTGGAAAGGCTATCACTGGGTTGTTTTGTATGGTCAAAAAGGCAAGAAATATATAGTTGCCGACCCAGCAGCTAACATCCGTTATGTCTCTAGAAAAGAATTAATAGAGGCTTGGTCAAATAAAGTGATGCTTTTACTGGAGCCAGATTCGGTTCGCTTTTATGCTCAACCCGATGATAAAATCGACGGATTTGGGCGCTTTGTACGGCGTGTATTGCCTTATGGAAACATACTATTCGAGGCTTTTCTCTGCGCTTTAATTATTGGTCTGCTTTCATTAGCTTCTCCCATCCTGCTGCAAATTCTGACAGATGATGTACTAGTTCGGGGTGACACCCAGCTTCTTGCTGCTGTAATTATTGCCGTTGTGGCGATGAATCTTGTATCAAGTAGTTTACAACTAGTCCAATATAACCTGATTGCCCATTTTGCCCAACGGCTTGAGTTAGGATTAATTTTAGAATTTGCTAGGACAATCCTGCGGTTGCCTTTGACTTACTATGAATCGCGTCGTAGTGGCGAGATTGTCAGCAGATTGCAAGATATTCAACAAATTAATCAACTAATTTCTCAAGCAATTATTAGTCTGCCAAGCCAATTATTGATTGCAGTAGTTTCTTTAGGTTTCATGTTGTTCTATAGCTGGAAACTTACCTTATTTGCTGTGATTATTGCAATTGTAATGAGTTTGTCTACAATTGTTTTTCTGCCTACACTTCAACAAAAAATTAGAAGTGTATTAGTCTTAGATGCAGAAAATCAAGGTGTTTTAGTTGAAAGCTTTAAAGGCGCCCTGACGCTTAAAACTACTACCGCCGCTCCCCAGTTTTGGGAAGAATTTCAGAACCGATTTGGTCGTTTAGCAAATCAAACATTTCGTACAATTCAGATTGGAATTATTAACGGTATCTTCTCTAGCTTAATTTCTAGTATTGGCAGCATTAGTCTGATTGGTTTCGGTAGCATCCTAGTTATTAGTAAAGAACTCAGCATCGGTCAACTGCTGGCATTTAACGGGATGAATGGTAATTTTTTAGCATTTATTAGTACTGCGCTCAACTTTATAGATGAATTCACTCGTGCCAAAACTGCCACGCAGCGCTTAACAGAAGTTATCGATTCCACACCTGAAAATCAAGGCGATATTAAAAAACCTTTTACGAAGATTCCTAACAAGGCTGATATTATTTGCACAAATCTAAACTTTCACTACCCTGGGAGGCTAGAGTTACTGCAAGACTTCTCTCTAACTATTCCTGGTGGGAAAGTTGTTGCTCTTATTGGTACATCCGGCTGTGGTAAAAGTTCTCTTGCTAAACTGATTGCAGGATTATATACAGCTAATTCTGGTAATATTCGCATTGGTATTTATAATCTACAAGACTTAGCTCTTGATTGTTTGCGACAACAAGTAGTTCTTGTTCCCCAAGAAGCTCATTTTTGGAGTCGCTCTATTATTGATAATTTTCGGTTAGGTTCTCCTCACGTCACCTTTGAGCAAATTGTCAACGCTTGCCAAATTGCTGAGGCAGACGATTTTATTAGTAAACTACCTGAAAAATATCAAACTGTATTAGGTGAATTTGGGTCAAATATTTCTGGTGGACAACGGCAAAGATTGGCTATAGCAAGAGCCATCATCAACGATCCACCAGTCCTGATTTTAGATGAATCAACAGCTGGACTCGATCCAGTTAGTGAAGCTCAAGTTTTGAATCAACTGTTGTTGCATCGCCAAGGCAAAACTACGATTCTGATTAGCCACCGTCCGAGAGTAATTGCCCGTGCTGATTGGATTGTGCTATTAAATCAAGGCAAATTACAAATCCAGGGAACTGTGGAAGATTTGTGTGCCCAACCAGGAAACCATTTAGACTTTTTAACCCCTTAATTAAGCTGATGGACTTTAGAGGTTGTTTGAAAAGTGGTTGGCTGTCATTTTAGGCACTAACTGATCCCCCCTAGCCCCCCTTAAAAAGGGGGGAACCGGAATCAAAGTCCCCCTTTTTTAAGGGGGATTTAGGGGGATCTAGAACGTTTTGTTACCGAGAAGAAAACTTTTCAAACATCGACAAAGTTTGAAGTACTCCCATACGACTTCGGAGTACCTCAACACGACTTCGGAGTACCTCAACACGACTTTGAAGTACCTCAACACGACTTTGAAGTACCTCAACACGACTTTGGAGTACCTCAACACGACTTTGGAGTACCTCAACACGACTTTGGAGTACCTCAACACGACTTTGGAGTACTCCAACACGACTTTCAAGTACTTCAACACGACTTTGGAGTACCTCAACACGACTTCGAGGTATCTGTTGCTTATATATAGGATTAGTATTTGATTTTTGAAAAAACTCAGCACAACTTCAAACCGAACTTACGAATATTTTCAACCGAGCAGTATTGGTATCCATCCTTGCTGCAAGTAAGTCGATTTAACTGTGGAGTAATAATGACTAATTACGTAAATATACGGAGTGCAATTTTTGGCTGAATCATCAATTAGGAATTATATTGACTTACAGTTAGATCCCCGACTTTTCTAAGAAATTGGGGATCTTATTGTTCGCAAATGATTGAAGTTTGCTATGGACGAGGCAAGTCTCAAGCATTACTTGGATGAACTCAAAGCTAAACCCAAACAAATTACTATTTATTCTAAAGTTTTGGCAGATAATCTTAGACAACGATCTAGCCATTTTTGATTATTTTCAATCAATAAAAGTCATCAACCTTTCTTTTCAATAAAACAGTAAATATACTGTTGCAATTATATAAGTTAGCTGAGAGTTATAACTATTGCAACCATCAGCAAAAATGTTATATGTCTTTTTTGTTTCTAAACCATGAATTAGATATCACAATTTCCTAAAACAGGGCTATTTGTCAGGAAAATGAGATATTTATACTGAGGGATTCATAAAAACTTATTTAAGAAAATCTTTTGTATATATATACTTGTCGTTAAGAAGTATTAAGAAATCCTGATTAAAGAATATTGCAATAGCTTGATTTAATTGCTAACGTGTGTATGACAGCAATGCTGATGAACGCTCGGATCTAGGAGAAATAAAATCTATGAGCTATACCCATTCAGCCAAGTGTGTTCGGCTTTGACGGGTTCAAAACGAGAAAGTTCTGCCTCATATAGACAACTATGAGGGATTGCAGATTAACCAAGAAATGTCTCGTTGCTAAAGGCTTAGTTTCAGTTTGATTTCAATTGCGATTGATTATTTGTCTTACTTTGTTCCGACAAGTAAGTAGCTCTTGCTTGTGTGTATCGGCAATAACGAAGAGTTTGGTAAGACTTAAATTTTGGAGAATAAAACTAATGGAGATTCAAGGTAAAGTTGCCCTAATTACAGGGGCTTCGCGTGGAATTGGACGAGCGATCGCCCTCGAATTAGCGCAACAAGGCATCAAACGGATGATATTGGTAGCACGCGATCGCCGCAAGTTAGTGGAGGTAGCCAACGAAATCGAGGCGATGGGTACAGAAGCTGCGATCGTGGCCTTAGATTTGACGCAGACAATTGAAGTAAATATCGCTGTTGCCCAACTATGGCGCAATTACGGACAGATTCACCTGCTAGTTAATTGTGCGGGAGTCGCATACCAAAGCTCATTTTTGCAATCTAAAATGCCCCAAGTTCAAGAAGAAATTTCTGTGAACTTGTTAGGAATGTACAACCTCACTAGTTTGATTGCTCGACGCATGGCCAGCCAAAAACAAGGGACAATTGTCAATGTATCGAGCCTGATGGGGAAAGTAGCTGCACCAACGATGGCAACATACTCAGCAACCAAGTTTGCCATCTTAGGATTTACCCAAGCCTTGCGCCAAGAATTAGCCGAACATAATATCCGCGTCATTGCATTATTGCCTTCCCTGACAGACACAGACATGGTGCGCGACTTAAAATTATTTCGCTGGGCGATCCCCATGACTCCCCAGCAAGTGGCTAAAGCACTCGTCACCGGAATGCAGAATGATTCATCAGAAATTTTAGTTGGATGGCAAAGTCATTTAGCCGTGTTGTGTCAACGCCTCGCCCCTTGGTTGTTAGAGCTAATTTTACGAATAGCAACACCGCCAGCACCAAGCAAACAACGGCTGATTGAAAAACTTATCCCTTCGCGTAGCGTCTCGTAGAGAAGGGGAGACACCGAAGGCGATCGCTAACTCAACACTCAACATTCCTGAACAAACTTGTCCGAAATCTTCAGTCTTTTGGCTCTACCCTTGTGCAACATAAGGCTCACAGTGCCAAGAAATGCTAATAAGCTGAAAGTAGAAGTAGATTCAGGAACAGACTTGGAATTCTCAATTTTGATAACTTGTCCAAGTCCAGGGCGATCGCCTCGGTTTGTCACGTAGATATCACCATCAGCACCAATAGTCAAAGCAGTAGGAGACTCTAATCCATTGCCACTAAGAATAGTTGTGCGAGTCCCATCACTCGCTATTTTAATTACCGAACCATCTAGATTACCTTTCCAGAGTGACTGATTAGCGTACTGCAAAGCATATAAATTACCCTCAGCATCAAAATCTAAGTCAGTAAGTTGGGTAAAACCATCGGTATAAACTGTTGGTTGACCATCAGCACCAACTCGATAAATTTTTGCTTCACCTTCTGGAAAAGGAAAACCAGTTAATTGGCTAATATAATAAGCACCATCTGGGCCTTTGGCGATATTTGTGGGTACTGCTTGGATTTCAAATGGCGATGACGATGCACCAGAGGGAAAAATTGGATTAGTTAATGTCTGCCGGGGAATTGTGGCGATCGCTTTTAAATTACTTCCATCAGTCCCGACGCTGAGTAATTCATTAGCACCAGTATCAACTGCAACAATATTATTTCCATCTATAAGAAGAGAGAAGGGATTGCTAATTAGATCGCCTCCATCGGGATTATTTGCAAGTTCATAATTAGCTAAATCAGCCACACTAGTCCAGGAATTTGTATTGAAATTAGCAGTGATAATTTTTCCTAAATCAGTGTTACCTAATGTGGCGCGAAATGTGGGATTTGAACCATATCCAATTGCAATATAGGGCTTGCCAGTAGCATCAAATTTGATATCTTGAGGCCCAGAAGTATCAGTACCATCTGGTAATGCTAAAGAAGGAAGTCCTGTAAGTATACGTTCTTGTGTACCATTTACAATTTTGGTGACTGCACCAGTTGTGCCATAACATAAAGATTGGTTTGCAACGCTCGGTGAAGGAACACAAGCTCCACTGCCGCCTGTTCCTGCTTCGGTGACATAGAGACTCCCATCAGTACCAAAAGTTAAACCTCGTGGATTATTAAGACCATCGGCAATTACCGAAAATGATGCCGCCTCTGCTGCTTTCATTCCCGAAAAAGCAGCAATACAAACACTCAAAAATGTAATTCCAAATTGTTTTAGTTTCATGAGACTCCTCCTAAAATTAAATTTGCCTAAAGCATAGAATGGTAAATTTTATCTTGATGGAAAATAATATTTAATGTTTATAGTTTCTGCGGATTTTACAGCTTATTTAAGAGAGGTAAACAGATTCAAACCCAGAAACCTAGATGAAATGTGGATTTATTAATTTTGAGTTGTATCATACCATTTAAAAAAATCTTTGCAACGTAATAAATTGGCTGTAGAAGCGTACAAATGTACGCCTCTAGCAACAAAATTAAACAGGATTGCTGTATATTTTCTAACGTTTTTTATACAAGTGTGATATCAAAACTGTTGAATTACAGCGATCGCAGTTTGCATCAATAGATAAAGTTGCAGATCAGAAATTGCTGTGCGATCGCATAATTAGACATACCTTGTTTCGGAGCAATCAGAAATGCTTTCCTTCCCCACAACCCTGACTCCTTTGCCCGAAATCATTGATGGCTTACCGAATATTTCTGGTTGGGAAACAGAGGTTCTCTCTGTGGTTAACCAAGATCGACCAGTATTTTTACCAACAACGAATCTGCGCTTAGAAGACGTAAATGCTGTATTTGCGATCGCTTTGCACATGCACCAGCCAACTATACCTGCTGGAAATGGCGGTACACTCATCAGCAATCTGCAATATATGTTTGAACATCCCCATGAAGGGGATAACCACAATGCAGATCCTTTTGCCCATTGTTACAGCCGGATGGGTGACTTGATCCCCGAACTTGTAAGTCAAGGTTGCAATCCGCGTGTGATGTTGGATTACTCTGGTAATCTGCTGTGGGGACTGCGGCAAATGGGACGCGGTGATGTTCTGGATAATCTTAAACGGATCACTTGCGATCGCACCTACCAACCTTATGTAGAATGGCTGGGTACAATGTGGGGTCATGCAGTTATTCCTTCCACACCCATAGCAGATATTAAATTACATATCGTTGCATGGCAACATCACTTTGCCGCAATTTTTGGCTGGGAAGCACTAGCGCGAGTCAAAGGATTTTCGCCGCCAGAAATGCACTTACCAAATCACCCTGATGCTCTCTTTGAATTTGTGAAAGCGCTGAAAGAATGTGGATATCGCTGGCTACTTGTTCAAGAACATTCTGTAGAAACTCTTACCGGTCAATCTCTGACTCATAAACATTTACCACATCGTCTAATTGCCCGTAATTCTCAAGGCGAAACAATTAGCATCACAGCTTTAATTAAAACCCAAGGTTCGGATACGAAATTAGTTGCTCAGATGCAGCCTTATTATGAAGCGAAGACATTATCCAAACAACAAATTGGTAGTGTATTTGTGCCACCAATAGTTAGCCAAATTGGCGATGGTGAAAATGGCGGCGTGATGATGAACGAATTTCCTAGCGCTTTTAAACAAGCGTGGTGGGATATGGTCAATAATGGCGGAGGAAAATCAGGTGTTGTTGGTGTGTGTGGTACAGAATATTTAGAATTAATCGAAGCAGCCGGATGCAAACCTGAAGATTATCCAACTTGTCAGCCAGTGGGACAACATCAGATTTGGGAGCGAGTTTCACCAGATAATACTCAACCGCAGGCTGTAGAGAATGCCATTCAAGAATTAAAGCAAACAAACTCTAATTTTCATCTGGATGGAGCCTCGTGGACAAATCATATCAGTTGGGTAAAAGGATATGAAAATGTGTTGTCTCCCATGTATCAATTAAGCAGTTTATTCCATCAAAAATTTGATTCATTACAACAAGTTGACTCAGCAGAACCTGTAACCAGAGAATCTCATTATCGTAATGTTCTTTTACATAATATGTTGCTGCAAACCAGTTGTTTTCGTTATTGGGGACAAGGTGCTTGGACTGATCACGCACGGGAAATTTATCAACGTGGCGAAAGTTTGCTAAAAACGATATTTTAATAATAAAGAACTCAGTTGAGAAAATGAAACAGCCCTGCTTTTTTAAGAGTGGGGCTGGGAATATATTGCAGGGTAAAATATCACTAAATCAAGTATTTTAGTTTCTAAATAGGCAGTATAAATGAAAAATCTTTATGAGATTTTAGAAATGATTAGACCAAGACCAGGAATGTATTTAGGAAAGCGTTCCTTAACTGCATTAGGAGGCTTGATTGGCGGCTATTCTTTTGCTCTGGCCGAAAATGGGATCTTTTATGGAGAAGAGACACCTCCTTTTACACAGTTCCACGACTGGGTAGCTCGATATTATAAATGGAACGAATCAACAGCAGGATGGGAAAATATCATTCTCGAAGAAGTTGGAGACGAAGCAAAAGCATGTGATGTATTCTTTGAACTCCTTGAATTATTTAAGCAAAGGTTTCCTGTACTCAAGTATCGTGTTTTCTTAAATCCAAACCATAAATCTACTGGAGCTATATATCGACGTATATGTATAAATGGGATAGAAAAAGACTTAGATCCACCTAAAGAAATTAGAATTGTGCAATATACAACAGATTCTGGCTTTTACCGTTTCGATGTATCCCCAGCCGGAGAAATTACAGAAATTGGCTATTTTGAGACAGAAAATTTAGTGATGGAAGAAGTTAAGAGAGAGTTTGAAGTTTCTTTAGATGAGTGGGAAACTTTAAATACTATCTAAGGATCTTAAAGTTATAAAAGAATAACTTCAACACGATCTCATGCTGATTTCAGAATCAGTATTTGAGCAATTATTTATTTGAAAAAATTGTTAATATATGGGTCATTTTCCTCAATATATCTTCTTACACCAGAGGTAACAATATTTCAAATTTTGTACCTATATCAATCTGTGAATGAAAATTCAATTTACCGCCATGTCTCACAGTAATAATTCGATAACTTACTGCTAAACCAGTATTTTTACCATTCTTTGTTTCCAGAGAAAAAGACTCCATAATTTGCTGTTTTAATTCTTCAGACATTCCAGAGCCATTGTCAGCAATGCGAATTAAAATCCAGCGAGAATCTGGTGCATCTGGGTTGCTTGCTTCTTGTGATATAACTTCTGTGGTAATCTCAATTCGGGGTTTTTGAACAGTCTTTGTCTCTTCTAAATGTAACTGCTGTCGCACTGCTTCATTGAGTAAAGTATCCACAACTTCACTTAAAATATTCATCAAAACCTGGTTTAATTGCCCCATAAAGCAATACACTGGGGGTAATTGACCGTAGTATTTGACGATTTCGATTTCTCCTTGAAGACGGCTATTAATTAATAAAATAATGCTATCTATACAGGCATGTAAGTCTACTGGCTTGGGAAAAAGTTCATCAATATGACAGAAGTTTTGCAAGCTAGTAACTAGTTTTTTTAATCTTTCCGCTCCCGTGCGAATACTAGCAAGCGATCGCGACAAATCTTTTTCTAAAAAATCAAATTCAATCTCTTCTTTAATTTGATTAATTGCCGGAGAAACTGATGGTAACTCTTGCTCGTAAGCTGCGATTAGTTTGAGTAAATCTTGACTGTAGTTGGAAACATAGATTATGTTACCCCAAATAAAACCCACTGGGTCTAAAACTTCGTGGGCTACGCCGTCTACTAAACGCCCCAAGTTTGCCATTTTATCATTTTGAATCATTTGGGCTTGACTGCGTTCATAGCGGATCAGATTGTCGATTCCTCGAATTTGCCAAGAAATAATATTCAATTCTTGGACATCTAACAATCTATAAGCACCAGATTCGGTTTCTACTACAATTGGTTCTGCTAATAATTCTGGCGATCGCTTTAAGCTAAGTTGCATCGTTGTTAAAATCGATGTTGTATCAGTAACAAGCAACATCGGTGTCCGCACATAGCTGTACAAAACAGCTAATGGTTGTTGAACAAATAACTCTTGTCCGAATGGACGAATCAAAAATTCCAGTAGTCGCCGCCGCGAAATCATCCCAATGAAATGTCCCTGTTCTACCAAAATTACTCCTGGTAGCAAAGGGTATTTGTCCAAAAAACTAGCCACTTCCATCCCGGTGTGGCTGATTTCCACCGAGAAATTATACATTGGTAGTTCTTGGAGGGTTGAATCTAAACCAAGATCGCGATCGCTACCCTCAGACAAAAATGGCGGTGAAATTTGGTAACTGAATTCTTCTGGCACTAGACACCCTGATTTTTTCAAAGACAGGTAAAGAATAAGTTAATATTTTACATTCTGCCACCCTCAAAATCGGGTTTTAGTTTAGGTATTTAATAAAACTAGTAATCTGTCAAGCTGAAAATCTTTTTCAGGCGACTGGAAGTAATTGGCGTGCAATTGATAATCTGGGTGGAGAATATTCAGAAAGCGATGTCTACGACGGGCTACGCCTACGCAAGCTAAACTGAAAATAACCTTTACGAAGAGTGCAAAGGTAGCGTTATGACCTCTGTAACTAATCCACCCAACGCCCTCACTCCTTTCCCATTCCCGGATCATACTCAACTTCCTGAGTCTAATGGTACGTTCGTGAAAAATTGGCAAGAGCATCCCCAAAGCCTTCTACTAACTGACTCAATTACACCCATCCTCAAGCAATTAAATCCTGAAGGTGAATACTGTATAGGGCAAGACTTAGGGATTTACTGGCGATTGACCGATCCCCTTGAAAAAGGCGCAGAAGCACCAGATTGGTTTTATGTACCGAATGTACCATTTTTGCTCAATGGGCAAACGCGACGTTCTTATGTGATGTGGCGAGAGTTTATTGCCCCGTTGATTGTCTTAGAATTTGTCTCTGGGGATGGTAGTGAAGAACGGGATAAAACTCCTTTGAAGGGTAAATTTTGGATTTATGAGCAAGTGATTCGTCCTCCCTTCTACGGTATTTATGAAGCGAGTAAAGCCAGCCTAGAAGTGTATCATCTAATTGAAGGACAGTATCAAGTTTTACCAGCAAATGAACGAGGACATTATCCTATAGTTGCTTTGGGTGTTGAATTAGGTTTATGGCAGGGAGTTTATCAGAATGTGGAATTACCCTGGCTGCGTTGGTGGGATTTACAAGGTAATTTGTTGTTGAGTGGCGATGAAAGAGCAGAACTGGAATCACAAAGAGCCGAACAGGAACGTCAAAGAGCTGAACAGGAATCCCAAAGAGCAGAACAAGAAGCCCAAAGAGCTGAACAGGAATCCCAAAGAGCCGATCGCCTAGCTGCCCAATTGCGATCGCTCGGTATTGAACCAGAAACCTGATATATTATTACGAATTACGAATTAAAAAAGGGCTGGTGTAAAAGAGTCATCTGTGGCTTAATTTGTTTAGACACAAATTTTTACTGCTAGCAGGGTAATCACGATGACAAATAGACCTCCTTCCGAACCGGAGTCATCTCAAAAAACTGCCCTTGGCTTTGATGAATTTATAGCCATTCTGGTTGCCTTCACCACTATCGGAGCGATTCTTTTTTGGTCATTGTCTCGCAGAGATTCTAGCTGGAACTTAAACGGGCTGCTGTTGCCTTCATCTACTCCGTCTCCTAGTGTTCGACCAAATCCAGTATTGCCCTCTCCTACTGCCAAGGTAGAACCTTATACAGTCCCCAACAACGTTTTGCCCTATTCTTCACCGGAAGTTGTTGTTGAACCCAAGACACCTTCATTTCCAACTAACAGCGCAACTCCTTACCGGGCAATGTTACCATCTATTCTGGTAATTCCAACTCAATCCCCACAACCACAAACACCTGTATCTCCTCCAACAGAACTTGAGTCATCACTCAAATCATCAGCGTTGCCTTTAGTAACTCCGGCAAGACCAAAATCAATCATTCCGCCACCAATTGCATTTAACGATGTGCCCAATGACTTTTGGAGTCGGCGTTTTATAGACGTTCTTTCTGCCCGTGGGATTCTCAAAGGTTTTCCTGATTATTCTTTTAGACCAAATCAGCCTGTAAACCGCGCCGAGTTTGCTGCCATACTAGAAAAAGCCTTTGACCAAGAACCGTCTAAGACTGCGATCGCATTTCAAGATGTACCAACAAAATTCTGGGCAACTTCAGCAATTGACCAAGCCATCAGTGCGGGATTTCTCAAGGGCTACCCGAAAAAAACCTTCAAACCACAACAAAATATTTCACGAGTGCAAGTTTTAGTTGCCCTTGTCAGTGGGCTGAATTTAAAAGCACCCACTTCTCCAAATCAGATTATTAGTGTTTATAAAGATGCTAAAGACATTCCGCCTTATGCTATCGCCAAAATCGCTGCTGCTACAACCAATGGTCTAGTAGTTAACTATCCAAATCCCCAAGTCCTCGATCCCAACAAAGTAGCTAGTCGGGCGGAAGTGGCGGCGATGATTCATCAAGCTTTAGTCAAACGGGGCAAACTGTCGGCAATTACATCTCCTAATATAGTGCGATCGTCGCCCAAAATATCTCCAGAACTTCCACAGAGTCCAAAAAAAACCACCCCAAAAGCTAAATTGACCACCGGAGGTTCGCCTCAGCAATAATTACTAATTCGTAATTAAACCAAGGATCGTAGGAAGCAACTTCTACGAGTACTAGCGTTATGGGTGTAGTTTTGATATTACAAATTGTTAAAAATTTCGTCAGGAATTTTGAGAGAAGTCTGAACGCCGACTTCCGGCATTCAGACTTCATGATTTGGAATTAGAGCTTACTTCTACACAGGAGCAAGCTACGCGTAGCGTCTGTCTACGACACGCTGCGCGAACGTAGAGAAGCAATAATTAGATATTAAGCTTCTGGAATTTGTTTACCGACAACTTGTGATTTAAGAGTGGTGATTTCACTAGTTAACTCTTTCCTGGTTGAGGCTTTGAGTAAATAGCGGTAAACAAACCAGGCAGAGTAACCAATACCGATCAGCTCAAAAGTAGGAGCTACCAAAGGGATATCATTCAAAGCATCTAATATTGCCAAGAGTACTTTAACGGCAACAATTGATCCTACAATTAAACCAACTGTTACCAGGGGTTGCTTATATTGATTAAAGAAGCTTCCCAAATAATCTGGTAATGTTGCTAAAAAGGTAGAAATTTGCTCTCCGTATTTTACCCATTCGTCTTGAGGCTGTGCCGGAGGCTGGAGTTTAGTGATAGTTCCCGTTTGGTTGTTGATCTCTGCCACTGTAGTCTCTTTAGATGCGGTTTCGGTAAATTCTTGTTCTGGCATTTTCACTCCTATTAATTTGACAGTTGAGTTTTTCTAATCTGGATAATTACAACCAAAAGGTTGTTGATTAGGTAATGTACTTGCGAATCAGTACAATTTGGTGAAAGGCACAAAAAGATTTTAGTGTCCTATAACCATACTTGCCCCATACTATCTACTGCATCAACTACAAGGTAGACAGTCAGTAGGAGGATAGAACTCAAAAGGTAGCAGGATGTATTATAATCAACTTCCTGAGTTCTATTTTTGGAATCAACTGGAATCCTCAGGTTGTGATTATCCCATTCCGTGTCATTTGCTCATAATCGTACTAAATCTAAGTACAAATCATGCAAAAATCACTCCACTTCTCATTTATATAAGCCTAGAAGCCGATTTTAGCCGATATTAAAGCTATCTTAAGCCGCGTTCGTCAATTAACGCATTCGTATTGATATTAATACGTAATAAAAATTTTTCTGTGTTCATATAGACTAGACTTATAGGCTGTTTTATGATATAAGTGCCTGGGATTAGGGAGACAAGGAGTTAACAATTCAAAATTCAAAATTCAAAATTCAAAATTAAAGACACTTCAGACGGGGATTTAAACCCCGACTGAAATGGGTGCTACATGTAGATTGCAGGTTCTTAAACCCTTTAATTTACGATAAACAAAACTCAGCACTCTTTTGCCCCATCCCTAATCCCCAGGAAGTATCAAACGTTTTGTTTTTCTCCTGATTGTATTAATTTTATAAGGAAGCAATAAGGTAGAGTAATGGCGTAGGCGATCGCAAGAACTCATTGCTTGCTATCAACCGCATATTGTGGAAAGTAGTGTAGTAGGGAAAAGACGCTCTCAGGAGGGTTTTTAGTGCAGGAAACTATATCGTTGCTCCTAAAAAAAGTAAATTCTATTAGACTTAGTAATTATACTTATAAAATTAGTTGTAAAAATTACTTATCTTATCTAAGATGATACTAATTATCTAGCAAGCAATGATTTGCTCTTGCGATAAAAGAAGATAATGTAGATGTTAATGACTAAATTAAGGTATTTTAACAATCTAGACTAATTTGATTATTTTTGCGGGAAGGCAAGGAGGTTTGAGAAATGCCAACTCAAAAGCCAACCCCTATCTACAACAGTTCAGAAAGCAAAAAAGTGTCAGCCGAAGAGCCATCGACAGACGAACTCCCAACTATAGAATTTCCTTCACGAGGGAAACTCAAAGCTAGTTCTTGGCGTATCCATCAAAAAATTGGCTATGGGTACTTTGTAGCTATTGGAATTGGCTTTTTTGGCTCACTGACTGGGTTAGTGATTGCTAATTACTACCGGGGAAGGGAAGTTAGACAATTCAATCAAGCTTATGAACAAGGGCAACTACTGAGTAATTATAAAGATGCAGTAGTAGGGGCGCAATTACATAGTTCTAACCTAGTTGCTGTATTAGAAAATTCACAACAACTGCAAAACAAAAAAGCTGATTTTCTGAAGAATGTTGAAAAAGCCAAGCAACTAGAGTCAAAAATTGGCGGATTTCTCGATAGTAAACCTAAAAGACTAGCAGCAACAAGTTCGACTTTACAGACGTTATTGCTGGATTACAAAAATAATTTAAATGCCTACGTTGACCAAATCGAGGTCGTCTTACAGAAAATTGACTCTCAAAAAGTGCAGCCTCAGCAGATTTCCTCTGCCCGATCGCAGTTATTAACAATAATGCGTGGCGAAACAGCCATGCAACTAGATCAGCTTTCTCAAAGCTTGACTAACATCCTGCAAACTGCTGAAGATCAAGAGCAAGAAAGGCAAAGAGCCGTTGAGCAGGCGAGAATAGTTGAGCGATTTATCGTGATTGTGAGTATGTTGGTTTCGGTAGCGATCGCAGCTATTGTAGCTTGGCGTACCAGTCGAGCGATCGCTGAACCAGTGATCACTGTAACCCAAGTAGCTGAACAAGTTGCCAGGAAACATAATTTCGATTTACGAGCGCCCGTTACAACTGAAGATGAAATTGGCCTACTCGCCAAATCTCTAAATCATCTGATTGAGCGAGTATCTCAGCGAACAAAAGAACTACAACAAGCTAAAGAATTAGCCGAAGCTGCTAGCAAGGCAAAAAGCGTATTTTTGGCCAACGTCAGCCACGAATTACGCACACCATTAAATGCTGTCATCGGCTTAAGCCAACTTCTAGAAGACGACGCTACCGATCTTGGTTTATCGGCAGATTTTATCACAGATTTAGAAACAATTAACGCTGCTGGTAAGCATCTACTGCACTTGATTAACGAAATCCTCGACTTGTCAAAAATCGAAGCGGGGAAAATGACCCTGTATCCTGAGACATTTGAAATTGCAACGCTGATTCATAACGTTGTTCTCACAGTCAAACCAGCTATAGAAAAAAATGCCAATGTTTTAGAAGTGGATTTTGATGAGCAACTTGGCACCATGTATGCCGATCAAACTAGGATGCGGCAGGTATTGTTAAACTTACTCAGCAACGCCAGTAAATTTACTACAAACGGCAAGGTGACGCTGACAGTTAACAGAGAAAAGGATGAATTTCGACCGGAGGCTCCTTTAGGCAGCATTATTTTCACTGTCACCGACACAGGTATCGGTATGTCTAACCGTCAACAGCAGCAGTTATTTCAACCTTTTACACAAGGTGATACCTCAACTACGAAAAAGTATGGAGGTACGGGACTGGGGTTGGCAATTAGCCGCCACTTTTGCCAGATGATGGGTGGTGAAATTATTGTCAAAAGTCAGCCGGGAATTGGCTCTACTTTCACTATTCGTTTGCCAATGACTGTGCAGGATTGAGGGTATTGGAGACTGGGACATAGGTTATTCCCCTCATCTCCCCTTACTCCTTTCTCTTTTCACCTAATCATAAGAACCCCACCCCCGCCTGCGGGGAGGGGTTGGGGATGGGGTTCTTTTATTATGGGTAAGCACCCGGACATGATATCAGTGAATAGCAAAGAGTTTTTCAGATAGGAATCAGAGTCTCCAAGAATTTTTGAATTTTGAATTGTTTAATTATTAATAATCCTCTGCCGAATTAAGTAATAATAGTCACTCTCCCGGTATCTAAATCGTAACGACCCCCGACAATTTTCAATTTGCCCGACTCCACCTGCTTAGTTAAAAGCTTCGATCGCTGCAATCGTTCAATTTGATATTGCACATTTGCCACCACAGCGTTTTCAACTGCATCACCCGGCTGATCCTTGACCCTTTTCAGAGCTGGCTTAATTGCCTTAACAAAAGTACTAATATCACCGGGTAATGATTCCTTTTGGACAGCGGCGGTTACTGCGCCACAACGCTCATGACCCATCACCATCAGCAGCGGAGAACCTAATAAGACAACTGCATATTCAATACTGCCGATCGCTTCATGTGTGGCAATATTTCCGGCAATCCGAACATCAAAAATGTCCCCAATGCCTTGATCGAAAACAATTTCTGCGGGGACTCGTGAATCCGCACAACTAAGAATAGTTGCAAATGGATGTTGAGCTTGAGCAACTTCGTGCAGCCGCAGTTCAGATTGATCGGGGTATTGAGGATGGTGCTGAATAAATCGCTGATTTCCCTCGATCAGCTTTTGCAAAGCTGCATCGGGAGTGAGGGATTCAGTGGAAGTTGAGGGAATTTCGGCAGCTTTAGCCTGTTCTACCCGCCAGAGTAAATCGCTGGCAGATAGCATCATCCCAAATGCCCCGGTCATTCCCAACTTCAAAAAGTCACGACGTTCCATGAAATGCTTCATTGAATTTATAACTCTCTTAAATCGACGCGATACATCTGACAGAGCGAATTTCCATCACATCGGAAACGTAGCAAGTACCTCCGAACTTATTCAGGAGTGGTCTGATATTTTCGACAACACGCTTGAGTTCTTCTGGCATACAAAATGCGAGGATGTAAACATTATCAAGCATGGTCATGTCTAAATCTTCTGTCGTTCCTCGTAATCCTTTACCAACAACATTTCTAATGACGGCGTGGTTATGTACACCTGACTTGTCTAAATTATCTAAAATTTTGGCAAGCTCAAAGGAGTTGGCGATAATTTCTATCTTTTTAACTACGTGCATATTATTACCTCCAGAATAGGTTAATTCCGTAGAGATATAGCGGAATTCCCACAATAATATTGAACGGAAATGTGACTGCTAGAGCGGTAGAAACATATAGGCTGGGATTTGCTTCGGGAACAGTCATCCGCATCGCTGCTGGCACAGCAATGTAAGAAGCGCTAGCACACAATACAGCGAATAACAGCGAATTTCCCTGAGGCATACCGATGAATTTGGCGATCGCTAACCCAATGCCTGCATTGAGTATAGGAATTAGTATGGCAAATAAAATCAGGAAAACTCCGGTTTTTTGCAAGTCTTTAATTCTTCTGGCAGCCACCAGCCCCATATCCAATAAAAAGAAGGTGAGAATGCCATAAAACAACCCTTGAGTAAAGGGTTCTAATACGTGCCAACCACGTTCTCCTGTCAAGACACCGATTAAGAGGCTACCGACTAGTAGAAAAACTGAACTATTAAGAAATGCTTCTTGCAAAACTTCCGACCAAGCAAACTCTCGCTTTTCATCGGCGGTGAATATACTCACCAAGATCAGACCAACAATGATCGCCGGAGATTCCATCAGGGCAAGAGCTGCTACCATGTAACCATCATACTGAATACCAAGCTCAGTTAAAAAAGCGCCGGCAGTGATGAAAGTGACGGCACTGATAGAACCGTAGGTTGCTGCGATCGCCGCAGCATCGTAAGTATCCAGTTTCCACTTCAGAATAAAAAAGGTGTAAATTGGCACAAAACAAGCCATCAACATTGCTGCTGCGAGTGTTAGAATTACTTCCTGATTCAGTCCGCTTTTGATTAGTTCTACCCCTCCTTTAAAACCAATAGCAAACAGCAAATACAACGAAAGGAGTTTGGGTACTGGTGGGGGAATTTCCAAATCAGACTTGACAAAAACAGCAGTCATGCCTAAAAAGAAAAACAAGATTGGCGGATTCAAAATGTTGGATACAATTAAGCTAAAATCCATATCCACCCCTCTTTATACTGGTAAAACCTGCAATTAAAGAAATTTTTCATCTTTAAAAATTTAACGGTTCAATGATGATGTATCGTGTATTGTTACCTAATGTCAATTGGGTACTCAAGGAGTGAATAGTCCGATTTGTGACTATACTCTCAGTTAGATATGTACAGCGTTTTGCAAGCAAATAAACCACGGTCTAGGAAACATTTTCATGTCCCCACGAAAACGTATTGGGGCAATTTATTAGTTTAATTGCTCCTAGTGTTGACAACAGAACAAGTTAGAGCTTGCTCATCATGTTTTGATGTTTGATTCCCCGTGGCTGATTTTACGACACAACGCGCAGGAATAACTAGTGGCTAACTTTTCTACGTAGAAAAGTTAACGTATTGTCAGGGCAATTATGAATTGCCACAACACAAACTTTGTCTAAATCCCAGTATTTTTTGATTTACAACAGTTTTGTAAATCCTGCTTGCTCAAAATGCCGGTCAGATGTAAAGGCTTGAGTAATCCCCTCCTGTGTCATCACCGCAAAGCTAATACAGTCAGTTAGTCCCCAATCTTTATCAGGACGCTGGCTGTATAACATCCAACCTTCATCCAGCAATTTTTGGTCGAAAGGGATGATTTGCACACTTTTTAAAACTCTCAAACTGTTGATGAAAGCAACTGTCTGAATACGGCTGACTGGTGTACACAGAGCATCTGCAACCTCCAATAGTACAAACTCTGTTGTCACCAAAGGCGTTTCTAAGCGCAGAAGTCTATCCATTACCTCATTTGCCTGGTGATGAAGATTATCCCTAACATTAAGAAGAGCAATCCAGGCAGCTGTGTCTACAAAAACTTTCGTCAAGGTTATGATTCTCGCTTTGGCATTCCATAGAGATAATGGTCATGCTGCTGTGCCAAATCGCTAATATCTGTATCAACTGCACAGTTTTTAATCAACTGCCTTAGTTTATCCCAATCGGAGTCTTCTGGCGTTGCTGGCTCAGGTGTGGGGTTTTCTTCGACAAACACAATTATAACTGACTGCCCCTCATGCCCTTCAATTGGTTCGTTAGGATGAACTACACCGTTTTGGAATGTGCCTTTGACTGACAGCATAGCTTTTTCTTACTTCTACATAAATCATGATACAGTACCATTCTGGTTAAGAAGATTGCCACACAATCTTTGTTGACCAAGTTTCGTTAGGATGTTGTAATCTGGGCAATAGCGACTTTCTATTGATGTGACCCCAGGCGTAGACGTAGCCCGTCGGAGACATCGCTTTTTCACATCTATGACAACAACCATCGACTTTCTCAGTCACCTTAACCCTAGTCAACGCCAAGCTGTCGAACATTACTGCGGCCCGTTGCTAGTTGTTGCTGGCGCAGGTTCCGGTAAAACACGAGCGCTGACTTATCGCATTGCAAATCTGATTCTGAAACATCGTGTCGATCCAGAAAATATCCTGGCGGTTACTTTTACCAATAAAGCCGCGCGGGAGATGAAAGAACGGATTCAACGGCTGTTTGCGGAACAACTGGCGATGAAACAACACGGTCAGCGGTTGGATTTGTTGACAGAATACCAACAAACGCTACTGCGATCGCAAGTTTACAAAAACACGATCAAAGACTTATGGTGTGGCACTTTCCACAGTCTGTTTTCTCGCATTCTCCGTTTTGATGTTGAAAAATACGTAGACGAAAAAGGACGCAAGTGGAATCGTAATTTCTCTATATTTGATGAATCAGATGTTATCAGTCTGATCAAAGAAATCGTTAATAAAGAGCTAAATTTAGACGATAAGAAATTTGACGCTCGCTCTGTTCGCTACGCTATTAGTAACGCTAAAAACCAAGGTTTATCGCCCCAAGAATTTGAGCAAGATCAACCCAATTATCGCGGACGGGTAATCGCCCAAGTTTACAATTTATATCAAGATAAGTTAGCACAAAACAACGCTCTTGACTTTGACGATCTTATTCTTGTACCTACGAGATTATTTCAACAAAACGAGCAGGTATTGGGTTACTGGCATCGCAAGTTTCGCCATATTCTCGTAGATGAATATCAGGATACTAACCGCACTCAGTATCAACTTATTAATTTATTAGTTACTAACGGCGAAACCAAAAAGAGCGAATGGCAATGGGAAAATCGCTCAGTTTTTGTTGTCGGCGATGCGGATCAATCAATTTACAGCTTTCGGATGGCAGATTTCACCATCTTGCTAGGATTTCAGGAAGACTTTGGCGATGGTTTGGTAGATGATGACACCCGGACGATGGTTAAGCTAGAAGAAAACTATCGTTCTTGTGAAAACATTCTGCAAGCGGCTAATGAATTAATTGAAAATAACACCCAACGTATTGATAAAGTCCTGAAAGCGACGCGGGGGACGGGCGAACAGATTACTTGTCACAAAGCCGATGAAGAACTTGCAGAAGCGGCATTTGTAATTAATCAAATTAGCACTTTAGAACAGCAAAATCCAGAGTTAAACTGGGGTAGTTTTGCCATACTTTATCGAACGAATGCCCAATCTCGCCCCTTTGAAGAATTGTTGGTGAAATATCAAATTCCTTACACAGTTGTGGGGGGAATGAGGTTCTACGATCGCAAAGAAATTAAAGATGTCGTTGCTTATTTAAGAGCGATAAATAACCCAGCTGATACAGTCAGTTTATTACGAATTATTAATACTCCCCGGCGGGGAATTGGCAAAACCACTATTGACGCTTTGATGAACGCATCTCAGCAATTAGGGACAACTTTGTGGGAAATACTCAGCGATGAAACATCAGTTAATACGTTAGCTGGACGGGCGACAAAAGCTGTAAATAACTTTGCCGCAACGATTAGCCGTTGGCAAGGACAAGTCGCCACGCTTCCCGTAACAGAGGTTTTGCAAGGAATACTAGAAGATTCTGGTTACGTTCAAGACTTGATGAATCAAGGCACAGATGAAGCCACAGATCGGGTACAAAACGTCCAGGAACTTTATAACGCCGCGCTGCAATTTCAAGAAGAAAATGAAGAAGTTTCTCTGCGAGACTTTCTAAGTAGTGCTGCCCTCAGTTCCGATTTGGATAACTTAAAAGAAGGACAGACAGCCGTTTCTTTAATGACTTTGCACGCTTCCAAAGGTTTGGAATTTCCCGTAGTATTTTTGGTGGGATTAGAACAGGGGCTATTTCCCGGCTACCGTTCCCTAAGCGATCCTGCATCTTTGGAAGAAGAACGCCGCTTGTGTTATGTGGGGATTACTCGCGCTCAAGAAAGGTTATTTTTATCACACGCGCGGGAACGCCGTTTGTATGGTTCGCGGGAACCTGCGATGCGATCGCAATTTCTCGACGAATTACCAGAAGAATTATTATCTACCAAACGCGCGAGTCGTCAAAGTTATACCAAAAGTGCCTCTACTCCTAATGGGAAACAAGACTCAACCCAGAATTGGCAAGTAGGCGATCGAGTATTACACAAAACTTTTGGTCTTGGTGAAATCACTCATGTTTTCGGAACGGGTAATAAGATGTCTGTAGCAATTAAATTTGCCAGTTTGGGACAAAAAATTGTTGACCCAAGAGTAGCACAGTTGCAACGAGTAGAGTAAGAGGTATATAAACGACCAGATAGACTATATTTTGATGGTGCGTTGCTACATAACAAGCTGTGTCAACTACAGAAAAAGCATTTATAACTCCAGAACGTGCTGGACTAACTAAAATTTGTTCATTAATAAGTTAGAAAGGAGTTTTAGTTAATAAAACTCCTTTCTAACTTATCATTTTTGGACTTTTTATAATTAATCATTAAATTGATTAAATCCAACTTTAGTTTTACTTATCTAAAAACGAGTTAGTTGTAACTAAAACACCAACATTTATAAGTTGAGCTTAAGTTGTATTCACTCCAGATTCTTCTGAACTTATCAAAGGATGAGTTTTTGTAACTTGTTGTCTTTCATATTTCAATTTCTTTAAAGTGTTCAACAGTAGGAAATGGCTCATAAAAATGATGTAGAAGTTTTTTCCACTCTTGATACTCAGCAGAATTTCTAAATCCTACAGTATGAGATTCTAAAGTTTCCCATCTGACAAGTAATAAATATTTACCTTGGACTTCTATACATTTATGCAATTCATGGGATAAATATCCGTCCATTGAGGAAATAATTTTAGAAGCTTTTTTGAAAGTAGCTTCAAAATCGAATTCTAGACCAGATTTGACATTAAGAATAACTGCCTCAAGAATCATAAAGTTTTGTGGTGACAATTGGACTAATGTTATTTAGTATAATTTTAAGCATAATTACTCATAAAAATGTAGGCATTAACTTTGTTTTTGAAGATGCACTGATGTTCTAAGCAAACCTTTCAATAAATTATATGTATTTTAAAAAGTAGGAAAAGTGGGAAAAGTAGGTTATTTTATTCTAATTATTAAATATTCATGAGATCAGTGGTACTATACTTCTTGCTTGATCAATCAAACAGAACTTATTTTAAAAGCACTTACTTTTAAAACAAGTTCTGTTTGGGCGCGATATTTCCTAAAAATGCGTGTTCTGTATTTCAGGCATTGCTATTAAAAAAGGCTATTAAATAGACGAGAAAAGCTTGGATTTTCTCAGATATTTACTATGGAATAAAGTCAGAACTACAAAGTTTTTTAGACATTCCATACAAATTTTAGTAGGCATAAATTCGGTTATTTTTTAGGCTTCATCTTTGTAGGCGAATTTTTTTGTGTGAAGTAACAAAACCGATCCAGCATCAAACTTAACAGAGGGGCTTTGACGATGAAAATACAAAACCTATTTACAAAGGTTTTCTGGTTGACATTAGTTTTTATCACAATCATGGTTGTGACTATTTTCAGGTTAAGTCCTAGTTTGGCTCGCTCCACGACAACACCGCTAGTTCCAATACCAGCAGCGGAAGTGGCTATAGCTCATAAT
This sequence comes from Nostoc sp., assembly GCF_036917315.1. Lineage (GTDB taxonomy): Bacteria > Cyanobacteriota > Cyanobacteriia > Cyanobacteriales > Nostocaceae > Nostoc. The sequence continues at coordinate 217,516 of NZ_JBALDR010000002.1, forward strand.
TCAGCAGGAAGGTCTCTCTATAACAGATTAGGAGGCTACAACGCAATTGCCGCAGTCATTGACGATTCCGCAGGAAACATATTTGCTGACCCATTGATTGGTAAATACTTTATTGGCTTGAGTACCAACTCAAAACAGCGCCTGCGTGAGTTGCTAATAGCTCAATTCTGCCAAGCAGCAGGTGGTCCTTGTGTGTATACTGGGCGGACTATGAAGCTTTCTCATAGTGGAATTGGTGGAGGTCTCACCAATGGTGAATTTTATGCTTTTGTTAATGATATAGGCCTAGCCCTTGATAAAAATGGGGTCAAGCAACCAGAGAAAAACCAAGTGTTGGCATTTGCCAATAGTCTTAGAGACCAGATTGTTGAAAAGTTATAGACAGGGGTGACGAAAGATAGTTGACCCAAAAGTAGCGCAGTTGCAACGAGTAGAGTGATAAAATCGCAGAACCCCGACTTATTTGAGAAGTCGGGGTTCTTGTTTTGTATATTGCAATTTTTTCAAAGTGTTCAACAGTCGGAAATAGTTCATAAAATTAAGTTAATGTTACTTAGTTTAATCTGAATGTATGTCTACGACGGGCTACTCCTACGCAAACATTTTATTGAATTAAAAATAATTCTTGAAAAAATAGCTAATAGCAGCACAAAACGGAGTATATTGACCATTGGCATCCAGTTTTTCATAACCTTGAGCAAGTAGCTGTATTTCTGCTTCAGTTAAACCATCAGTAGCAAGCAATGCAGCGTCAATTGCTAGCCTACGCATATTTTGCAGCTTGCTGATATTGAGTGCAAGGTTTTCAATTGTTGTTTCAGCAGCAGCTTTTTTCGCTGGCTCATCTGTTGGTTGAATTTCTCCAGAAGCAGGGTATTTGAAAAAATCAGTGCAGGTTATTTCTAGAGGCGAAACCATCAGATGCTCGTCGTACCAGTTATCTTTTCTATGACCACAATGTACTGGTACTCGAGGTTGTTTTTCATCTTCACCTTGACATGACACCATGAGATTTGCGTATTCATAAGTCAATTGTGGATAAATACTTTTGGGTTTCAAGTGTTCAATATGGCATTCATTCCTAGTGATCGAAGCACCACAGTAACAACAGATATAACCTTGTTCACAGAGCAATGCCTCGAACACATCATTTTTCACTGATTTTTTGAATTTTATCCAAGGAAGTACCTTACTGCCAAGGTTATTATTCCATTTAGTTAAGCTAATCGGTTTTGCAACCTTTTTTATATACTTCATCTATTGAGAATTTCCTTTCGCCGAATGAGTACATCCGCTTTGACAAACTCTGGCTCATCTGCTCCAATTTCATTAGCCAATTGTTGACGTAATCGCCTAGCACCTTCAATATTTCCAGCATCAATTAGTCGAAAAAGTTCTAAAAGACTTTCCTTAATTTCCTTGGGACGTTCTGGAACACCCATGAGGTCTTCTAATATACGATTGCTATCTCTACCAAAAGAACTTTCTGGTCTTTTAGCAACAACACCTTCATCTTTTTTTTCTAGAATAAAAATTCCTTTTGGCTTGACTTGGCTAATTACTTGAGGCGAATGCGTGGTGACAATAAATTGGCAATTGGGGAATGTTCTTGTCAAAGCTGGAATAATTTCTCGTTGCCATTTGGGGTGTAGGTGGAGTTCAATTTCATCAATTAAAACAACGCCACTACCTTGGAGTGCATCTGGTAAACTAGGGTTAGCGATCGCTAATCGTCTTGCTAAATCTCCCACCATAGCCAGCAAGCATTTCTCCCCATCAGATAGTTGATTAACTATGAGTTCTTTACCTTGTTTTTGCACAGTCATTCTCATTAGCGGGGAACGACGCACTCGTAAATTAGAAAAACTCGGTATTAATGAAGATATGGCTTGCCTGACTGATTCTAATTGCCTATCCCGATAACTAGAATTACCTTCTAGGCGTAACTCATTCTCTAAATCTTCTTGCTTTTTAAACCATTCAAAGAAGATTCTAAACTCACTTCCTACTCCTGTAAGTGCGTTTTCATATACATCTATTTGTTCAAATGAATGCTTTGTGCGAATCTTCAAAGGAATATCCAAGACTGCACGATTGGTGGAATAATAAACTAAGACAGGAATATTTAATTGATTAGATATATATAAATCTTTTTTGATATTTTCAGCAACCTTTGTTATGGCTGACAGGTTAGTGTTAGTATCTTTGCTTAATCCTTTATGTACCTTGGTTAGAGACCATATTGCTTCTTCAGAATTCAATGAAACAGTGATTTCGTTATGTGTTTCCTTTTGCCCATTAGTGATGTCTTCCTCCCTGAAGACTCTTCCTGAAGATGTTGAGTGTTGAATCGAGCTAGTAAAACGCGATAGAAGAATAGCAAGGCAATCAATAATACTCGATTTACCTACGCCGTTGATACCAATAAATACCGTTGGCTCTGCTTCATCGAACTCAAGCGTCAAATCGCCGATTCCACGGAAGGATTGCATTGTCAGGCGCTTGACTTTCATAGTTTTAATAACGCTGAATGTAATTTACTTGGTGCGTAATACCCAACCTACAACTAATCGAAAGCAGACTTGACATAATCAACTGCTAAAGGTGTGATTTTATCGACAAGATTATTAATGACGCCTCGTTCATATTCAGTCCAAATTCTAGGATGACCAAAAATGCATGGTTGTAAAATTCCCCAGAGTTGTCCATCCTGACGTATATGGGCATGAATAAGGGCCCGATGTCCAAAATTCTTCTGTTCAAATTCTCGATTTAATACTTGAGGAGCAGCAGTTTCTACATCTTCAACAAAGATTGAACGTTCAGCACGTAACGCAGCCGCAAACATCGGATCTTCATCTACTAAAGTTGGGGGTTGTGCTGCCCATTCTTCATTATAAACAGTTGGTATATCTGGAGTACGAATCCAACAAAAGGCAACTCTACCAAGATCATTTTGGGGATTGTGCAGGTATAGAAAACATCTATCAGACTGCAAAAAATCGCCTATAGCTGGTAATAGTGCAGAAAATATAGCCTCTGGTGTTTGAGATGATTCTACAATATTTTTGAGTCCAGAAGTAAGTTCTTGCTGAGTCATATAACTAAGCTGATTTTAATTGAATAATCCCTTTATCAAAAACGCGATTATTAGTAGCGATCGCACTTATTTCTATTCTATCTTTATACACTTCATAAGAAGCAAAACTTAAGTCACTGGTAGAATACCCTGTCCACTCAGAACGCCCTACAGGACGATTACCAGCACCCGCGCCACAAATTAAGTAAGTTGTCCCATCAATAGCACGAGTGCGCTCATAATTATGTTCGTGACCATTGATGTAAAGTTGAACGCCGTATTTTTTAAATAGCGGAGTAAAAGTTTTAATAAAATCTGGATTATTCCCATACTGACCCGATGAATAAATTGGATGATGACCAAATACCACTTTCCAAGGAGCATTACTAAGACTTAATTCTTTTTCTAACCAAGGTAGCTGGTTTTTCCAATCAGCATTTCCGTTAGTATCTAAAGCAAAAAATTGCACAATTCCGCGACGGAATGTATAGTAACGTCCCTTCATATTAAAGCCAGCATACTTGACTTGTAGATCGCCATTAGCGGTACGAATATCGTGATTACCTAAACAAGCCTGAAATTTCACACCTTGCTTGAGTAAACCTTGATAAGGACGCTCAAAAACTGCATTAATTTTCTCAATTTCGCCGTTATTGTAAATGTTGTCTCCAGCTAAAACGACTAAATCATAAGGATTTTTCTTATGATACGCATTCATAGCTCCAGCCACAGCATACTGTCCTTTAGCCCCAGTCCCCGTATCTGCTACAGACACAAAACGTAATAACAAGTCTTTTTTGGTTGGGTTGGCGGCTATAGCTGTTGTTGAATCGCTAATATCAGCACTTTGATGATTTTGATGAGCAAACATCCAGCTTAAAAATCCTGTACCAATGGCGCTGACGCTACTTAAAAATAAAAATTGACGGCGTTTCAGTTTCATAAATCACCAAATTTAATAAATAATCAGTTTAGCGAAAACAATGAGCAATGAAGTGATACATTAATGCAAAAGAAGGCAGCACCAGTAATAATGTACGTTGTTTGTCTTTGATTCGCTGCTTTTGGTGAAAGTTCCATGTCACAAGACAATCAGTCAAAACCGACGGATGAGCAGATAACTCAACCTCCCCAAAAACCTTACCAGAGAGTTCAGCCATTTTGGAAGGCTAAAATTATCCAACTTCTCCAAGGGACGATTGGGGTTTTAGAAGTAACGGTGGAAAAACTGGAGACAGCACCTCCACCTGGTAGTGAGGAAAAACCTGGTTTTTTTCAGCAGCTTCAGTTGAGATGGGGTGGACTGTTAAGGACAATCCGCTTGTTTTTACCATCAAATTTGTCAACAAAGTTATCAGATACAGCTTTGACGGGAATTGTGACTGGAGTTGCTGTAATTCTCGTTTGGACGACTACAACTGTATTTACTGGTAAACCTACGGAAATAGCAACCGTTCCCCCGGTTGAAGAGGTTCCCATACCAACACCAACGATAACTACTCCACCGGAATCAGTCGCACCAGAACCACAGCCACCAGAGGAAATTACGCCGCCGCCAGAAGTACAAATTACGCCACCAACGCCGGAACCGGAACCAGAACCAATTCCTACGCCAATCCCAACACCAACGCCAATCCCAACACCGACACCCATCATAGAATTGACACCTGAACAAGCTTTGATTGCGGCTATTGAAAATCAGGTAGCCGAAATTAGCGATCGCGTTGCCTCTGGTCTGATAAAGTCTATTCAAGCCAACTTCCGTACAAGTAACTTGACTGTCAAAATTAGTAATGATTGGTACACTCTCAATGAATCTCAGCAAGACAAACTAGCTGCGGAAATATTACAGCGCTCTCAAGAACTTGATTTTACTCATTTAGAAATTATTGACTCCCAAAATACGCTGATAGCTCGTAACCCGGTTGTTGGGACTGAAATAGTAATTTTTAAACGGCAAACAGCAAGTTAAAATAATTCGTAATTTGGACGTTTAACTTTAAGTATTTATGTTAGACAACGTTTCGCTATTGCTGAAAGCTTGTGAAAATTTAAACATCAGCTATGAAATTCTTCATCCTTCGGAAAACTTAGTCAAAATAAAATTGAATAGTAAACAGCATTATTTTTGTAACTATAGTACTCCGTTGCTTAATCAAGCAGTAGCACACCTGCTCAAAGACAAAGAATATACTTATCATGTTTTAAATAAAAAAGTTAAACTTCCTCGGACAGTGGGTTTTCTTTCCCCTTTTTGTGACACCAAATATAAAATTTACTTAAAATTTCCAACTATTCAAGATATCGTATTAGAAATAAAGGAAAATTTTGAAACACCAGTAATTATTAAAAGAAACTCCGGTGCCAGCGGACATAATGTCTTTTTGTGTAAGAATATAGATGAAATTGAAACTGCTTTAAAAGAGATTTTTACTATCAATAATAAGTATGATTACGTCGCTCTTGCTCAAGAATTTATTCACATCAAATCTGAATATAGAGCGGTTTTCTTAAATAGAGAGTTAGTTTTGCTCTATGAAAAAGATATAACTGATGCCAAATTTGTCGGTAATCTCAGTCCTTTACACTGGGATGGTGCGAAAGCAAAGTATATTAACGATCCACGAATAATATCAGAGATTACTAATTTTGCTAAACCAGTTTTTGAAGAGTTAGACCTTAATTATGGTGGTTTTGATATTGTATTAGATCGAGATAATCAATATTGGTTAATTGAAATCAACTCTCACCCAAATTTTGGCATTTTTATTAGAGACAATGGAGAGGAGCATGTGTTGAAAATTTTTGAAAAAATGCTTGTTAGCCTAGCCTCAAATTGAAGAAATAAATTATCAGAAAGACGCGATAAATCGCCGTCTCTACAAACGACTGATTATTCGGCGATTTATCGCGTCTCTTGCTTAACTCCTAACTCACCACTCTCATTGTCTGAGTTGGTATCCATACAGTAAAAATTGAACCAATACTTACAGTTGATTCTACTTCAATTCTACCCCGATGGAGTTCTATAAGTTGTTTAGTTAAAGCTAGTCCAAGTCCCGTACCTTCGTAGCGGCGGCGATAGGGTGTATCTAGTTGCTGAAATTTTTCAAACAGTAATGGTAATTGTTCTTCAGGAATACCGATTCCGGTGTCTTCTACTTGAAAAATAGCGGTGTCGTCTTCCACCCAAAGACGTAAAGTAACGCTGCCACTTTCAGGGGTGAATTTAATCGCATTAGTTAACAGATTCAAAAGAATTTGTTCTACTCGTTTTGCATCGGCGGTAAAGCGATCGCGCCTGGGATCGATTTGCAAATCAAGTATAAGATTAATTTGTTCAATAGTTGCTTTTTTTCGCAGCGACTTCACAGCATTTTCGGCAACATTCACCAAAGAAAATTCCGAAATATTTAAAGCCGTTTTACCAGCCTCGATTTGTGATAAATCGAGAATGTCGTTAATCATTCCTAATAAATGTTCTCCACTGTCGTGGATGGTTTGCAGATAACCGCGTTGTCGTTGACTCAACTCACCCAACGGCCAGCGTAATAATGTCGAAGACATCCCAATCACATAAGTTAAAGGCGTGAGTAATTCGTGACTGATAGTAGCGAGAAACTCACTTCTGATCCGGCTAGCAGCTTCGGCGGCGAGGAGAGCATCACGCAGAGCCATTGTGCGCTCAATAACTCGTTGTTCGAGATTTTGTTTTTCTTGAGTGAGGGTTTGCATTAACTCAGCTTGGTGAATAGCGATCGCTAATTGTTCTGCGATCGCAACCAGCAAGTTTTTTTCGCTATCATTCCATTGGTGGGGTTCATCGCAATGATGAGCAATCAGCAATCCCCACAGTTTGTCCTCAAACATAATCGGTGCAGCGAACTTAGCCCTAACTTGGCATTCCCTTAAAAAATTTAACAAACACTCTTCCAAAGCATAAGTTTTTTCGACATCATCCACAGCTAAGGTAAAACCTTGCTGATACTTCTCCCAACATTGAGAGGTTCGGACAAAGCAATTTTTTTCCGTGTAATTCAATACCGATGTAATAGCATCTCTAGCACGAGCTTCATAGACAATATAACCTCCATACCGTTGGTAATCTTCTAATAATGTTTGATTATTAACTGATACAGAAGGCGAGTGTTCACCCTGGTTCTCATGTATAGAAAAATAGATTTCGGCCGGTTTACAAACTGATAGTTCCATACCTGTTGTCAGTGCCGTTTCATTCAGGGGAATAGTATCAGATTGGTATTGTTTACTATTGACTTGGGAACCTTCAAATTTATAAATTACTAATCTGTCTAATTCCAGAAACTCACGCACCTGTGTAATTGCCGTCGCCATAATGACAGGCAAATCTAGGCTTTTGCGGATCTGCGTTGTTACCTGATTTAACAACCGCTCTTGGGAAATCTGTTTTTTTAAAGCATCTTCCACTGGCTGACAGATATAAACTGCTGGCCCAACTGGGCTTGGAGATGCTATTATTTCTTGGTTTGGCTGAGTTAGGAGATATTCTAATAACAACAGCGTAAATTGACTTTGGAGCGTGGCATCATTAGGTCTAATAATTTGCTGATAGCGTTCGAGATTTTGGTGAGTATAAGAATCGCACTCAAACAAGTCTCTCAATTCGTAGATAAAAGAAGCGATCGCCTCCAAATTAAACGTCAACTGAGCATTGATTTCTGAGTAAATTCCTTGCCCCTCTGTTTCCCTGCTTCCTTGCTCAAAGGTTCCTACCAAAAGGACGCTAAACTGCTCAGAAACCACTAATGTAAACCTTTGCCTTTGCCACTCCACAGGTATGTAAATCCGCACCAACACAGCTTCTGTTAGTATCAAAACGGCACTTCCCACCGTTTGAGCCATCTGTTCTAACAACTCCCCAAGCTGATTAAATACAACAATAGGCAAGGTTCGAGAAAAGCTCAAATCAGGAGAACTAAGCATTTTCAATCATTTTGGTAAGAGAGGGCTGAATCCAGGGAAAAAAGTTTGTTTTGATTATGTACTAACCAATAACTTAAAACGGTAACACAGGATTATGCATCGTATAAGTAGCACATCGGGTGGATGGAATCAGTCAGAGGGTTTAATTTTTTTAGAACAAACTCCCGCGCCTTTCGTGTTGATTACGGCTGCTGATACTGACATTCAAACCTTGGCAGCTGCGGTGACAAAATTACCCCCAAGCTTTCCGGCATTAAGAGTCGCCAACCTATTGCAGTTACAGCAACAATTAAGCATAGATACTTATGGAGAGCAAGTTTTGGAACTTGCCCAAGTAATTATTTTGCGCCTATTAGGAGGACGTTCTTATTGGGGTTATGGCTTAGAAGTAGTGCAAGAAATTGTGCAACGTAATGGTAGAACCCTCATTGTAATGCCAGGGGATGACGCTTTTGATCCCGATTTAATTTCCCAGTCTACCGTGCCCTTGGCTATTGTTAACCAAATATGGCAGTATTTTAGCGAAGGCGGCGTGGAAAATTTCGTTAATGCTCTGCAATTTATCTCCGATAGTTGCTTATTAACTGCATATAATCCCCCACCACCTCAGCCGATTCCGCGCGTGGGATTGTATGAGTGGGGATTGGGGGGGCAGGGGAGCAGGGGGGCAGGGGAGCAGGGGGGCAGGGGAGAGTTAGAACTTCGTTCATCCACCTTTGAACCGGATGAATCCACCTCAGATACTCGTTCATCCACCTTTGAACTGGATGAATCCACCTCGGAACTCCGTTCATCCACCTTTGAACTGGATGAATCCACCTCGGAACTCCGTTCATCCACCTTTGAACTGGATGAATCCACCTCAGAACTCCGTTCATCCACCTTTGAACTGGATGAATCCACCTCAGAACTCCGTTCATCCACCTCGGAACTGGATGAATCCACCTCAGAACTCCGTTCATCCACCTCGGAACTGGATGAATCCACTTCAGAACTCCGTTCATCCACCTCGGAACTGGATGAATCCACTTCAGAACTCCGTTCATCCACCTCGGAACTGGATGAATCCACCTCAGAACTCCGTTCATCCACCTCAGAACCTCAAATCTCGCAATCCCCAATCCCCAAAGTCGGCATCCTTTTCTACCGCGCTCATTATTTAGCCGGGAATACTAAAGTCATTGATGCTTTATGCGAAGCTTTGGTACAGAAAAATTTACAACCAGTGCCAGTATTTGTTTCTTCATTGCGCGAACCAGATGTGCAAGTTGAGTTGAGTGAATTTTTTCAACCCAAAGAAGCTGAATCAATCGCTGTGCTGCTGAATACTACCAGTTTTTCTCTAGCACGCTTGGAAAGCGAAACACCCCAAACCGAACTTTGGCAAAAATTAGATGTGCCTGTGTTGCAGGTAATCCTCAGTGGCGGATCGATTGAGCAGTGGGAGTCACAGTTTCAAGGGCTTTCTCCCCGCGATATTGGGATGAATGTGGCGCTACCAGAAGTAGATGGGCGGATTATTACTCGTGCTGTGTCTTTTAAAGCCTTGCAAACTCGTAATCCCCATTTAGAAACAGATGTGGTAATTTATGAACCAGTGAGCGATCGCATCGAGTTCGTTGCTAAACTAGCAGCAAATTGGGCGCGTCTACGTTCCAAACCCCCCCAAGAACGTCGAATTGCTCTAATTCTGGCAAACTACCCCAACCGCAATGGCCGCCTCGCCAATGGTGTGGGACTCGACACCCCAGCTAGTTGTGTAGAAATCCTGCAAGCTTTACATCAGGCTGGGTATGAAGTAGAAAATCCACCTGCTCAAGGAGACGAGTTGATTCAACGGCTGACAGATGGTGTAACCAACGATCCAGAAGGTAGAGAATCGCTTCCGGTACACCAAAGTGTTTCTTGGGAAGAATACCAAGAATATTTCGCTTCATTACCGCCAGCAGTTCAACAAGGTATTAGCGAAAGGTGGGGAAACTTAGAACAAGGAAGCAATCAACAATTATTCCCCTCTGCCCCTCGGTCACTGAGCGTAGCCGAAGTGCTGCCCCCCCGCCCCTCTGCCTCCATCCCCGTTCCCGGAATCCAACTCGGCAACATCTTCGTGGGAATTCAGCCAGCAAGAGGTTATGATAATGACCCCAGTTTGAATTATCATGCACCGGATTTAGAACCAACCCATGATTATTTAGCTTTCTACTATTGGGTTAGAGAAACTTTTGGTGCTGATGCTGTAGTTCATGTGGGAAAACACGGAAATCTAGAATGGCTACCGGGTAAAAGTGTGGCTTTATCGAGTAATTGTTATCCAGAAGTAGCTTTTGGCGCACTTCCCCATCTGTACCCGTTTATTGTCAACGATCCTGGCGAAGGTTCCCAAGCCAAACGTCGCGCTCAAGCGGTGATTATAGATCACCTCACGCCGCCGATGACTCGCGCGGAACTCTACGGTTCTTTGCAACAATTAGAAAATTTGATTGATGAGTATTATGAAGCAGACAGTTTAGATCCTTCGCGTTTGCCAGTGATTCGCGATCGCATCCACGAACTGGTGATCAAAGAAAATCTCCATCTAGATTTAGGAATCCAAAATGAAACAGAAATTTTTAATTCTGAATCCTTAATTTTGAATTCCATCGGTGGCTATCTATGTGAATTAAAAGAAGCCCAAATCCGCGACGGGTTGCACATTTTTGGGCAATGTCCCCAAGGAAGGCAGCTACGAGATTTAATAGTAGCGATCGCTCGCATCCCCAATCGCCATTCTTCAGGTATTACCCGTGCGATCGCTCAAGATTGGGGACTAGACTTCGATCCCCTCACAGCCGATTTGTCAATGCCTAGCGGTGAATACTCAATAGTCAATGGCACAGAATGTCGTACCCTCGGTGATATCGTCGAAGTCCTAGAAGAACACGCCGCCCTCTTAGTAGAACAACTAATAAATCAAACCTCTTGTAGAGACGCGATTCATCGCGTCTGTGCTGGGGGGGGAGACGCAATGAATCGCGTCTCTACCTGGATACGCGATCGCCTCCTCCCAGCCTTACAAAAAACCCCCGAAGAAATCACCCATTTATTACACGGACTCGATGGCGGATATGTCCCCAGCGCTCCATCTGGCGCACCCACACGCGGCCGCCCAGAAGTTCTACCAACAGGGAGAAACTTTTATTCTGTCGATATTCGCGCCATTCCCACCGAAACAGCTTGGGATATCGGCAGAAAAGCCGCTGAAACCCTCGTAGAATATTACACTCAAGAACATGGCGAGTATCCCAAAACACTAGGTTTATCAATGTGGGGAACAGCCACCATGAGAACAGGCGGTGATGACATTGCTGAAGCCTTAGCTTTACTCGGAGTCCAGCCTGTATGGGATGGTGCAGCACGGCGAGTAGTAGATTTTGAAATTTTGCCCCTAGCGATTTTGGGGCGTCCCCGTGTAGATGTCACCTTGCGAATTTCGGGATTCTTCCGCGATGCTTTTCCCAACTTAATTGACTTATTCGATCGAGCAGTATCAGCAGTAGCAGACTTAAATGAACCGCCAGAACAAAATCCTCTAGCGGATGCAGTTCGCCAAGAAACGGATTTGTGGACAAGCCAAGGATTAACTTTAGAACAAGCCGTGGTGCGATCGCGCTATCGCATCTTTGGTTCTCGTCCAGGTGCTTACGGTGCCGGACTCCAGGGTTTAATCGAATCGCAAAACTGGACAGATGACGAAGATTTAGCCCGCGCCTACATTAACTGGAGTTCTTACGCCTATTCTTCGGAAAACTTGGCAGGGGAGCAGGGGAGCAGGGGAGCAGGGGAGCAGAGGGGCAGGGGAACAGGGGAGCAGGGGAGCAGAGGGGGAGAAATTCTTCCTAGTTCCCAGTCCCCAATGCCCAATACCGAAGCTTTCGAGCAACGCTTGTCTCAAATGCAAATTGTCCTGCACAATCAAGACAACCGCGAACACGATCTACTCGATTCTGATGATTATTACCAATTTCAGGGTGGCTTAACAGCGGCGGTGCGTTCTCTACAGGGGAAAAATCCTCAAACTTATTTTGGAGATAATTCTATACCCGCCCAACCACGCGTTCGTCAACTGAAAGCAGAAATTGCACGAGTGTATCGTTCTCGCGTAGTTAATCCCAAATGGATTGCAGGAGTGATGCGCCACGGATACAAAGGAGCCTTTGAAATGGCGGCGACAGTAGATTATCTATTCGCTTACGATGCAACCGCAAAATGTGCTGAAGATTATATGTATCAGGGCATAGTAGATGCTTATTTACTCGATCCAGTTGTTGTAGAATTTATTCAGCAAAATAACCCTTACGCACTGCGTGATATTGCTGAAAAATTATTAGAAGCACACAAGCGCAATTTATGGGAGGATGTAAATATAGGAACATTAGAAGCTTTGAGGAACCTAGTACATCAAGCTGAAGCAGTTATCGAAGAAAAATCAATGGTGTAGGAAACAAATATGGAGAATCTTGCGTATTTGCACCTAGCTTTCGCCTACGAAGACAGCACACCCAGTGAATTGGTCTCCCTCAGTTCCTTGTTTAAGGACGCAGCTGCACCAGACTGGAAAAGGCTTTCAGGTAGGGCTTGGAAGTATATGTTGCCCCTTGCTCTGTCTTTATCTATTCTTGGCGCTGTCAGCAGCGTCATGGCACTAGAAAAAGGCGATCGAGGCCCTTCTGTCAGAAATCTACAACAAAATTTGAAAACAGCAGGTTTTTACCAATCTTCTGTTAGCCAGGTATATGACGCATCCACACAAGAAGCTGTGCGGCGCTTCCAAAAGGCCGCTGGTTTACCAGTGGACGGCATTGTTGGAGCAAGCACCCTGCAAAAATTAGAAAATTGGCAGGCGAAAAAGCCCACAACTAGGGCTACACAAGCTCAAAGAACCGCTGCTGTAAGCGCACAAGCGAAAAAGTCCAGCACTACTAGTTCAGCCACTAGCCAGCGCCGCAATCCCAACTACCTTGCCAAGGGGGATGAAGGTGAAGATGTCAGAGCTTTGCAAGAACAGTTAAGAGTCGCAGGCTTTTATTACGGAAACGCCACAGGAATATTTGGCCCAATTACCGAAGAAGCTGTCAAGCGGTTTCAAGATTCTTACAAATTAAGCGTTGATGGAATTGCAGGCCCAGCAACATTAGGTAAATTGCCCGGAGTTGGCATCGGTGATGGAGAAGAGGCTCCCAAAAAGGTAGTCAATCGAGACAAACTTCGTGTAGGCGATCGCGGTGAGCCAGTTAGAATTGTTCAAGAACAATTGATCCAGGCAGGATATTTAGAGGGAGAGCCAAATGGCTACTATGGCCCCTATACTGCCGATGCTGTGAAGAGATTTCAGGCAGCTAACTTCTTAGCAGCAAGTGGTGTTGCTGGCCCAACTACACGAGCTAAGTTATATAGCTCAGTTAATACTACTAGCAAAAGCGAATTTAATACCTTAGAAATTCAAACCCGACTACGAGAGCGCGGTTTTTATAAAGGCAAGCTGAATGGTGTGATGGCAGATGACACCAAAAAAGCGATTAAACAAGCCCAAGAATTCTACGGCATTAGCCTCAAGGATCTTAAGAGCGGACGCTTTTAACATCCGCTTTGGTGTCGTTAGTATCAGTTCCCAACTGGTTGCTTGCCTCCAGTAACAGCAAATTACGAACTGCTCAGATTCCATTTATTTGGTTAATTTGAGTAGTTTCGTCTTATTTATCCACCCAAACGCTAAAGCGGCATTAGCGCCCGTTGGCACTTGGGGCACACTGCATGGATGGTCATTTGACAGTCTAAGAGGTGAAAACCTTCTTTTTGAGCAGTTTTCGACCCAATTTTTAAAATCGAGTCATTTTTAAACTCAATAGTTGAGTTGCATCGAACACAAATTAAGTGATGGTGATGGTGGGGATAGGGCTGGTTGATCTCATAATGCTTATGTCCCTCGCCCAATTCTAGTTCCCGTAAAATTCCCATCCTTGCCATCAACTTCAAAGTCCGATAAATAGTTGACAGACTGATCCCTTCACCATCAGTTTCGAGCCGATGATAAAGATCCTCCGCACTCAGATGTTCTCCTTGCGGAAGTTCTTGAAAAATGTGTAAAATTGTTTCGCGCTGGGGAGTTAATCGCCAGCCTCGTTCGTTCAGTTCTGCCTTGAGTGAAGTAGTTGTGTAGACAGTCATACTAATAGTTCTCAACAAAGCTTGTTAGTTGAGAATATAACAAATCTTGGGAGCAATTTGCAACAATCATTGCCTATTGAGAATTCTTACTAAATATTTAAGAACAATTCATCAAATCTTGAGCAAAATTCAAGTAATAAGCTGTAGTGCATTTAATTTGCATACAGCTAATAGTTAGGATACTTGTAACTATTGCATCCCTTGACGTTGAATTTTGCCTAAGTTAAATTTGAATTGCTTAGTTGCTGCCCACCTTCAAGATATCTGAGCAAAGATTGGGGACAACTTTTATACAGTTTAATGCTAATTATTTGCTGTAAGCCTATAAAAGGCTTTTAACTTAGGGATCAAATCAGCATTTTGTCCCTAGTCATTTGTCAAGTGTAGTTTTCTAATGACAAATGACTAATGACAAATGACTAACTTAGAGATTCCAAATAGTCGCGGATGAGGTTGCGGCGCTTGGGTTGACGTAGCTTTTGCAAAGCCTTAGATTCAATTTGGCGGACTCGTTCGCGCGATAAGTCAAGAGCGCGGCCAATTTCTGCTAAAGAATAAGGATGACCATCTGCCAAACCAAACCGCATCAGAATTACATCGCGCTCCCGGCTAGTTAAATCTGACAGAAGATGATGCAAATCTCTTTGTAAAGATTCTCGCATTAACATCTCTTCTGGAGTTACACTGTCAGTTTCGAGTAATTCGCCTAACTCAGTGTCTTTATCCTTACCTACTTTGGTTTCCAAAGAAACGGAGCGAGGAACCCGCAATAAAACTTCTCGTACTTGGGTCGGTGTCATCTCTAACTCAGTTGCTAAATCTTCTAGAGTTGGGGTGCGACCTTTTTCTTGAGCAATTTTGCGTTGAGCCTTTTTGATTTTGTTTAACTTTTCGGTGATGTGAACCGGTAGGCGAATCGTGCGACTAGAAGTAGCGATCGCCCGTGTAATACCCTGACGAATCCACCAGTAAGCATAGGTACTGAAGCGATAACCCTTAGTTGGGTCAAATTTTTCTACAGCCCGCTCCAAACCTAATGTACCTTCTTGGACTAAATCCAACAATTCCAAACCACGATTTTGATACTTCTTGGCAACAGACACAACTAAGCGAAGATTCGCCTTAATCATGTGTTCTTTTGCTTGGAGTCCTTGGGACTGAACTTGCTCCAACTCTTCTACAGTCAACTTGGCGATTTCAGCCCAGCGACGTTTGCCATTTGCCAAAGTTGGCCTAAGATCGGATAAAACTATATCAGCAGTAGCAGCCCATCTTTCCAAAGATGGGCGATGTCCTAGCTCCGAGGTTAGACGTTCTTGAACTTCAACTAACCTTAGATAGGGTGTAATCACTTCATCCCCAAGCTTTGCGGCGTTAGCAAGTACTATCCGCATCCGCAAGTAACGCTGGACTTTTTGAGCTTCTGAAACCTCTTCATCGCGCCCCAACAAGCGAACCCGACCAATTTCTTGAAGATATAGACGTACTAGGTCTGTACTCCGACGGTTAGTGCTAGCAGCAAAGTTAGCATTGTCAACAGAAGCAATTTCTAGCTCCTGTAAATCATCTACCGATAACTCACTGTCATCAACCGTGAGATCCGAGTCCAAAGCCTGGCTAGACTTTTTGGTGTTGTAGGGGGCGTCTGCATAAAAAGATGTTGCTGGCATAAGATCGTCTCAATGGCTCCAGGTAACAATAGATTTCGGTCAGCTTAGATTACGGTCAGCTATTCAACTGTTGCTATTGTTCCCGCGATTAACGATGAACTAACATGGTTGAACGTTCCATTACAATTTTTTTAGAAATTAACTGTAAGGGTTTTATTGGATACAGGATTACTGAACTTAATCGGCTGCTAAACTTTTGATTAAACCAATAGCTATTTAAATCCACAGCTAGGTTTGCAATATTTCAACTACTTAGTTAATATTTCAACCTTGATGGTTTTTTGATAGTAACTTTTGTAACACAGTATAAACATCCTTCAGTGAATGTCATCTTTATAATTGGCATAGTCACATTTACATGGGTGCAAAAGTAATATCCTGACGATTTAGCAATTTTTTCTCAGGATTATTCAGGTATAAGTAGAACTAATAGATATCGCAGAAGTGATTAGCATTAACGGCAAAAATTCTCTCGACACGGAGATAGTATATGTAAATAAGTTATTAAATACCCTCTCCGTATTCCTGCGTCGTCTTGTATGTCAGTCTTAAAGCGCCAATTTCAACTTGACAGACTACTACAGCAAAGTGCTGAGTGCTGTTAGCGGTAGCAGGGCGTTTAGCCCGTGCTGAGTAATCAGTTGTTTCAAGACTTTGAGCAATCAACACTGTTTTAACCTATGTGACTACAGCTATAACTAGTAGTTGTACTCTGGCTTGATATCTCGCAACATCAGTTCATCAAGTGCTTGTCTGGGTGTGATTTCGCCTTGAAGTAACCGATAAACTTGCTCGGTAATTGGGACTGCGATGTTTTGTTGCTTGGCTCGTTGCATCAAAACTCGGCAAGTGTTTACTCCTTCAGCAGTTCCTTGTAAATTTGCGAGAGTTTCTGTAAGTGACTTACCACCAGCTAGCTGATAGCCGACTTGGTAATTGCGACTTAAGGGACTATTGCACGTTGCTAACAGATCCCCTAGACCCGATAACCCATAAAATGTTTCCGTCTTAGCGCCCCA
Source organism: Nostoc sp. (assembly GCF_036917315.1). Classification (GTDB taxonomy): domain Bacteria; phylum Cyanobacteriota; class Cyanobacteriia; order Cyanobacteriales; family Nostocaceae; genus Nostoc. Next base: position 234,450 of record NZ_JBALDR010000002.1, read on the forward strand.
GTTATTGCCGATGCGAACCATTTCGGTAAGTCCACGGGTGACTAAAGCAGCTTTGGCATTGGTTCCCAGTTGTAAACCATCGCACACACCAGCTGCGATCGCAATCACATTTTTCAGTGTTCCCCCCAGTTCCACGCCCAAGGGGTCGGGATTCGTATATACCCGGAAACGATGAGAAGAAAATACTAACTGCACTACTTCCGCAGCCGTGGGAATATTACTGGCTACCACCGTGGCTGCTGGTAATTCCATTTGAATTTCTTTTGATAAATTAGGCCCAGACAAAACAACCACTGGATGGTTAGGGAATATTGTTTGCCAAATTTGCGACGGCGTGCAGGTAGTTTGGGGATCTAAGCCTTTCGTCGCCGTCACAAAAATTGTCTCTGGAGAAAGGGGGAAAGACTCAACTTGGGAAGCAGCATCTCTCACACCAATCATTGAGATAGCGGACAGGACTATTTGGACATCTTTTAAAACTGCTTGAAGACTTTCGGAACGTTGACGCGACCACACGCGCACCTGATGACCATTTGCAGCGGCGAGATTTGCCAGAGATGCACCCCAAGCACCTGCACCAAGAATTGCAACAGAAAGTTTTGTGTTGGAGTACATCTGCTCACTCATAATTCCTAATTCCTAACTCCTAACTTTTGAGCGTGGGTAACGTTCCATCAATTCCCTGACTTGTTCTGCATGATATGAGCTTCTTGTCAATGGAGAAGAAACAACTTGTAAAAATCCAATTTCTTCGCCGAATGCCTTCCAAGCTGCAAATTGTTCTGGATTGACAAATTCATTTACTTGCAAGTGTTTTTGACTGGGTTGGAGATATTGCCCAATGGTTAAAATGTCGCAATCGACAGTTCGCAAGTCTTGCATGACTTGGCGAATTTCGGCGTCAGTTTCACCGAGTCCAACCATAATCCCAGATTTGGTGTATGTGCTAGGAGAAAGTTGGCGAGTGCGTTGCAATAATTCTAATGTGCGATCGTAGTTTCCTTGGGGACGCACCCGACGATATAGGCGTGGAACAGTTTCGGTATTGTGGTTTAATACCTCTGGCGCAGCCTGTAGAATTAACTCTAGAGCATTCCAATTACCGCATAAGTCAGGAATTAGCACCTCAATTGTGGTGTTGGGTGAAACAGAGTTAACTGCATCAATACACGCTATAAACTGAGATGCACCACCATCAAGCAAGTCATCTCGATTTACAGAAGTGATTACTACATGATTAAGGTTCAGGCGGCGAACAGCTTCCGCTAGTCGTGTAGGTTCTGTAGGGTCTAGTGGTTTGGGTTTTTTCTCAAAATCAATATCGCAGTAAGGACAAGCGCGTGTACAAGCCGGGCCCATAATCAAAAACGTAGCAGTCCCAGCGTTGAAGCATTCACCAATGTTCGGACAGGACGCTTCCTCGCAAACTGTATTGAGGGCTAAATCCCGCAAAATTTCTTTAACGTTACCGATGCGTTCGCGCTGAGGTGCCTTTACCCGCAACCAGTCTGGTTTTACAGTCACAATCCGCTTTTACCACTAGAGTTATACAAACTTAATCCTAGCAAGCAAAGTCTTTGATGAAGCGATCGTATATAGATGTAATTCTGCTATTTGGCACAGATTATGATATTCTTGATTTATAATACCATTTTTATGGCGGGATGTGGCGCAGCTTGGTAGCGCACTTCGTTCGGGACGAAGGGGCCGCTGGTTCGAATCCAGTCATCCCGATTGTTTGTAGAGCGACAAATTATTTGTCAAATGCTCTCCTATGAACTTAAATATAACTGACTTTCTTTGGGTTTAAGCAGTACCACCCGAAGTCGTGTACTTAAAGGTTTCAATCCCTAATAGGGATTTTAGCTAATTGCGATCCGCGATGTGGCCAGGTTCCTAATACTTTAATTGAGTTTCAATCCCTAATAGGGATTTTAGTTGATTGCGATTTGAGACTTACGCACGAGAGATAAGCATTGCACCGTTTCAATCCCTAATAGGGATTTTAGTTGATTGCGATCGATCCTTTGGAAGTAGGATTGATTTTAGCAGTGTTTCAATCCCTAATAGGGATTTTAGTTGATTGCGATAAAGTCGAACAATCGAATAACCCAGACGATCGCTGTTTCAATCCCTAATAGGGATTTTAGTTGATTGCGATAAGTACAAGGCTTGGCTTGCAATGACTCCAGACCGTTTCAATCCCTAATAGGGATTTTAGTTGATTGCGATTCGCCTTGATGCGTGGTTTAATCTTTCGTCGTCAGTTTCAATCCCTAATAGGGATTTTAGTTGATTGCGATTTCATTGCTCCCCACTCTTGGGGGCTAATGGCCTCGTTTCAATCCCTAATAGGGATTTTAGTTGATTGCGATAATTGGGGCTTGCATCTTCAAAGGTGTAGATCCTGTTTCAATCCCTAATAGGGATTTTAGTTGATTGCGATCGCAGGCGTCTGAAAGCCCTGTGTTATTTGGTTTTCAAGGTTCAATAGCGCGAATGCGAAAATCATAACATAAGGACTGGGAATTGTGATAACTGTAAATAACTGGAAGTCAGTTTATATCAGGTGCGCGGATGGTTTCAAGATGCTAAAGCTCTCAAATTATTGCAGATAAGTCAATCTAGCCATTTTTGTAGTTCCCCCTTCATCAACACCTACTCATTCGCGCACTTGGCAAAAAAACTAGTCTGATTACTTAAAATTTTTCCTTAGCAGCCAACATCTGTAAAATCTTTTCTACATGATCCAACTCTCCAACGATTCGCCGAATTGGGTGAGGCCAAACCTTGACAAGGGTAGGAGTTGCAGAAACCTGATTTAGTTCTGCTTGTTCTGGATGACTTAAAACATCAATCACCTTCAGAGTATAAGGATGTCCGAGCGATCGCTCTAACAATTCGTGTAAATTTTGCAGAATGCGTTCAGTAGAACTGCTATGTCCGGCAACGAACAACCGGAGAACATAGCCTTGGGTGATGGCTTCTTTTTTTTGTATTATTACTGGTTGGTGATATTTTGGTACAGGTTCAGAAAGGTCTAAGCGAACAATTAAATCGTGATCCTCCCAAAGCTGCCCAAATGAAGAACGATAGGTTGTTAACACCATGCGATCGCACAATCCCTCTTGCCAAGGAGCTGCTTGCCATACTAATTCTCCTGTGCCAAAAACAGCATTAAGCAAAGCTTGATGTCTAATTACAGCCGGATAAGCTTCAGCAAAAGTTCGCACTTGTTGAGTGCGCGGATCTAACCAATTGTCAATAGTTGCAGTATAACAAGGCACTAAAAAGTGTGGCGGCTCTGGTAAATCTAGAATTTCTTGCAAAGCCGAGCACAAATGCAAATGCCATCGACCTTGCTTGCTAGGGTCTATGCAGTAAATTAAATCTCCTCCAGGTGTAAATAGCGCAATGCCTTTAAACAGCTGGGGCGTAGATAGTTTATTTGTTGTCAAGTTATTCATAGAGGCTAGGGAACTAAAAGTAAAAATTCTCTCTTTTACCTTTTACCTTAGCTATAACCTCAACCAGGATCGCAAAGATATTTGGGATTGGTTACTGGGAGAGCAGGGAGCAGGGAGAAGAGTTTTCTCCTCTGCCCCCCGCACCCTGCCCCTCTGCCTCTTCCCCAATCCCCAATCCTAAACTCGACCTCGGAGAAACTGTGCCATTTCGTTAGGAGTTGGTGACATTTCCAAAGCAGTCTCTTCAGTAATGCGCCCCTCTTGATAGAGATTGAGCAACGACTGATTCATCGTAACCATGCCGTCAAAGCTAGCTTGTTTCATCAACTCGCCAATTTCATCATACTTGCCGTCTTTGATCCATTCTTTAATAGCCTCAGTATTGATCAGCACATCGTGGAAAGCAGCCCGCTTCCCGTCAGTTGTGCGACACAAACCTTGGGCAATTACTGACACTAAAGACTCGGAAATTGCCACCCGCATTGCATCCTGTTCGTCACCAGAGTAGAGATTGAGAATCCGCTCAATGGTTTTAACAGCGCTATTGGTGTGCAGGGTTCCCATGACTAAGTGACCAGTCTGAGCGGCTTTTAGGGCGGTGTTGACTGTTTCCTTATCCCGCATTTCTCCCACCAGAATCAAATCTGGATCTTCCCGTAAAGCTGCTTTCAAAGCGTTGTCAAATTTCCGGGTATGCATTCCCACTTCCCGTTGTTTGACTAAAGACTTACGGCTTTGATGGATAAATTCTATTGGGTCTTCAATGGTGATGATATGCTTGGCCATCTCCTTGTTGATGTAGTCAACCATCGCTGCCATTGTGGTGGACTTACCAGAACCAGTGGGCCCAGTCACCAAAATTAAACCTTTGTGGTGATGACAAATATCCCGAAAAATTGGCGGTAAATTCAACTGTTCCATAGTTAAGATTTTCAGAGGAATCAACCGCAAGACCATTGCAGGTCCTCTAAGCGTGCCAAAAACATTAATCCGCACGCGAGCAAAGTCATATTGAGTTGCTCCGTCAAATTCTAAATGTTCTTCAAAGCGCTGAATTTCCCCCTCACTCATCACCTCCCGCAACCAACTCATGAAAGCTTCTTTATCTGTTTCTGGATAATCCGTTGATTGAATTTCTCCTCGGCTGCGGAAGCGGGGTACTTCACCTACACCCAAGTGCAAGTCAGAATATCCCTGATCGTAAGCTAACCTGATTAACTTCTCTAAAGTCGGCCCCGCACTGCTGTTTTTAGGGGTAGCTGAATTAGGTATTGGCGGTGGACTACCCGGACGATGACCTGCAACAGGCGGATTAGTGCCTCTATCCATTGACATATCGAGTGTTTGTGTCATCTGCCGCTGCGTACTAAAGGTTGGAGTTGGCGGTGGTGGCGGCGGCATTGGTGGCAAATTACGTCCGGCAGCAGAGTTAGAATTTAATGGAGACTGTGATTCTGTCATATATCTTCACATTTGGCAGTTAAAAAGTTGAATTAACGAGAAGTAAAGTCACTTGCTTTGATGACTTTTGGAGAATGCTTGTCTGCAAGCCTTAGCGGTGATAGAAGGCGATTGAAACTCTAGAACCACGGTCAATCTATTTCATCCACCTCAATTGGTATCTTTTATTTCCTAAAATTTCATTACTCAGAATATTTAGATAGATTATTTAACCTATCTAAACTGGTTTAACACACGTAAGGACTTAAAACACCTCAGTAAATACACATGGATTTAAAAGTAATTTTTAATGCTTTTATTTTAAAGTAAATATTCTCATGACTTAGATGAGAAATTTATCCCAGGCATGGGCACGAATTGCCAGCAATTAACAGTACAAATACTAGCAGTTCATTTATTCAGCCCGTCTAGTAATTATGAGAAAAACTACTAATTTTTATAAGAAATGTTAAGTTGAATAGGAGTGATATCGTGGGGATCAAGGTTAAAAGCTCATACCTTTTAGGTTATATACCTGAAGGTAGATGCAGTAAACAAGTTTTTTTAATAGATAGAAAGTTGAGTTTATATTCATAATTACGAAAAATTAACTGTAAACTTTAGTAAACAAATGCTCATTTTCCCAATTAGTTTTTATATACTGAATTTCACTGAAGAACAATTCAGCTTACTCGCAAAAAGCGAGATATGACTGAAATTAAAATCTGTTGTGTATTTTGGGAGGAAAAGTCATGGTTTCTGCTCAAAGCTCTAATCAAGGAAAGACCTACTCCTTGTTGATGATTAAAAGCTTTTTAATATGGACTTTTACATTAGCAGTCTGTTTGTTGGTTGTGGGTTTTCCACTAGTTGTCTTGATGGCTACGGTCGGATGTCTGTTGTCGATTATCTTGCAATCTGTGATGCCTGTTAGTGCGGTTTTGCTTGTAGCAGGCGCTCTAATAATGTTTAATGTCATGGCAGTTGTATTGGCTGCGGGTGTGCTAACTGTTAAGGGAGTTCATCCTAGTGAAGTTAAATGGTTAAGCTGGCTGCATGGAGAGGCAGACCAAATGCAGGCTACTGTTTACGCTGCTTGCCCTCTAACTTGTGAGATTAAATAGTTATTACAGGTTAATTAGACAAACAGTGCGTCTGCCCGGTTAAGCCGGGTTTTTTCATGGTTTTTATAATTTGAAATTTTAGAGGATGTCTGAAAAGTTTTTTTGTATACACCTAGCCATTGGAGATCCCCCTAAATCACCCTTTTTAAGGGGGACTTTAAGACTCTTATCCCCCATTTTTTAAGGGGAGTTAGGGGGGATCAACAAATATTTAATACTTCTCAGACATCCTCTTAAATAGTCATTACAGGTTAATTAGACAAACAATGCATTTGCCCGGTTAAGCCGGTTTTTTTTATATCTTGTGTGATTTATCCATTAATATTTATGGTTTATGTGAGGATTGACCGCCGACTATTGACCATAGACCATTGACTATAGACGATTGACTATAGATGGTAAATTACAGATGACTAATGACTAATCAAAAACGCGTTTGCATTATCTTAGGTACTCGGCCGGAAGCGATTAAACTCGCTCCAGTGATTCAGGTTTTCCAAAAGTCTTCAGAATTTCAGTTGCAAGTAATTCTAACTGGACAGCATCGAGAGATGGTTGAGCAAGTTATGCAACTGTTTAATATCAAGTCGGACTATAACTTGGAAATTATGCAGGTTCAGCAATCTCTAAATGATATTACTTGCCGTAGTTTACAAGGATTAGAAGCATTATTTAAGGCGGAAAAGCCAGATTTCGTAATCGTGCAGGGAGATACTACCACTGCTTTTGCCGCAGCTTTAGCAGCTTTTTATCAAAAAATTCCTATAGGCCATGTAGAAGCAGGGTTAAGAACTGATGATATTTTCAATCCTTACCCAGAAGAAGCTAATCGGCGATTGATCTCTCAAATTACTCAGTTGCACTTTGCGCCAACTCCTTGGGCTGTAGAAAATTTGCATCGTTCTGGTGTTTTGGGTGAAATTCACATGACGGGTAATACGGTAATTGATGCATTGTTAAATGTCGCTGCAACCCAGGTAGTTTGCAATGTCCCAGGATTAAACTGGGAATCATATCGGGTTTTGTTAGCAACAGTTCATCGTCGGGAGAATTGGGGAGAACCTTTGTTAGCGATCGCTCAGGGTTTTTTACAAATCTTAGACAAGTTTCCTGATACAGCTTTGCTCTTACCATTGCACCGCAATCCGACAGTGCGAGTCCCATTGCAGGAACTTTTAGGGAATCATCCCCGGATTTTCTTGACAGATCCTCTAGATTATGGCGAATTGGTGGCAGCAATTGGGCGATCGCATCTTTTGCTCACTGACTCTGGTGGCTTGCAAGAAGAAGCCCCCAGCTTGGGAAAACCAGTACTAGTTTTGAGAGACACTACCGAAAGACCAGAGGCTGTGGTAGCTGGTACAGCCAAACTTGTTGGCACTACGACTGAGAACATTGTTGCAGCCGCGGCTGAGTTACTCAGTGACTCAGATGCTTATGAAGCGATGGCAAACGCAATCAATCCCTTTGGGGATGGTCATGCAGCAGAGCGCATTTTGCAGATTGTACAAAATTACATTCATGGATAAGGAAGTTTGTAGTAAGGACTTTAGTCCTTATTTCTCAAGCACTAAAGTCCTTACTACAAACCCTCAAAACTAGTTTGACAATATTTACCAAACCACGAGATTTTCCAAGGCTGACTTCTGGCTAAATACCCAGAGCCGATCGAGTTTCGGGGCCTACAACACCATCTACAAGTAGACCTTTGCTTTGCTGAAAGCTTCGGACTCGGCTAACAGTTTCTTGACCGTAAATTCCATCAATTCTAAGATTACCTAAAGCAGTTTGCAGGTCTCTGACGAGCTGACCTTTTGAACCAGGGGTAAGAATCACCGAACCGCCAACCCCACCGGGTTTAGTCACAGGACGATTGCTGGGTCTATCACCAATCCATCGGGCAAAAACGTATCTACCAGTAGAAAGTCTGGCAAAACCGTTTTCATATCGTTCAATTGCTGGAAGTGTTGCGCCATTTGGTACACAATCCACATATGAGTAGTTGCTGCTTGGGCCGGAACGGACACGTAAACAACTGCCGTTAGTCTTTACATAGGCAGCCGAACTCACTTGAATTTGGGTTACAGCAGCAAATAATACACCGACACCAGCTAAAGCTAACCAAGCCGAAGATTTAAGCAGTTTTTTCCAATTGAATTGAGGTTGAGGAAGATGATAATTAGTGTTTCCAGATGCCTCTTCTTGAGCAATAAACATCTGGGAATAAGCAAGATATTCCATAATGCACTCCTTGATATGAAAAAATAAGTACTCGCAGAGAATTACTTGGTCGTTCTCTGTATTTATTCTTAGTATATTTTATATCACTGTGCTTTAAAAGTTTTTTATTGATAGCGAAATTAATAAAAAATAAAATTAGTCAAAAGATTCCTGAAAAAATACGATGTCTAGCACGAGCTAACTCGTTGTAGACATCGCATTTTGAAAATAAATAAAATTTAGTTAAAGCTTTTTTACTTAATGGCTTGTCCCTGGTTACATCTAAATATGACAAACGTATTGTTCGATTCCAACTAAGCTAGCAACCATAGAAGTTAACTCATCTAAGTCTATTGGCTTGCGTTGGTATATATCATAACCTGCTAATAATGCACGTTTACGATCGTCCTCGAAAGTCGATGCCGTCAGAGCGATCGCTGGAATTTTTCTACCCCGCTTTGCTTCCAAATTTTTGACCTTCAAGAGTAGTGAGCAGCCATCTTCATTGGGTAAGCAAATGTCACTAATTAAGATGTCTGGTTTAAAAGATGACATTCTTTTTAGAGCCTCATCTGCTGAAGCAACTGCAATCACTTCTGCTCCCTCTAATTCAAAAAGGAAAGTAAGTAATATTCTCGTATCAGCGTCATCATCAACAACCAGCAATCGCAGACCTTGACAAGATATCGATTGATTAGACATTATTCTCACGGCTCCTTAGTTCAAAGACTTGAAGTAGGAATTACATTAAAAGCCACTATTTGTAAATGCTATTTGATGCATACTTTACTAAATCTTAAAGGAACTAATTAACAAGTGTCTGTCCGGTTTCGGACATAGTAACTTAATATTGTTCATTGGCGATGTCTACGACGGGCTACGCCTACGCGCCTTGGCTAATTCCCTAGCAACCGAGTAAATTCTTTTTGGATAACTCGATAACACTCGCAGGAAGTTGCTTCCAAATCCTCTCGATTCAGAATGCTAATTTGACCGCGTTGGTAGCGAATCATTCCGGCTCGACTCAGGGTGCTAGCCGCTACTGTCACACCGGAGCGTCGTACACCCAGCATCTGAGCGATAAATTCTTGCGTGAGCGGAAAATCATCTGATTCAAAACGGTCAGAGACTGTGAGCAGCCAACGAGCTAGCCGTTCTTCTAGGGTATGAAGACGGTTGCACGCACATGATTGTGTTAGTTCGGTATATATAGCTCGTATATAGCGCAGCAGCAGCTTTTGAATAGCTCCGCCCCGATTGAACTCGGTTCTAAATATATCTGCATCCATCTGCATTCCAGCGCCCGCAACTTGGACAAACGCTTTTGTGGTTGTTGTGTTGCCTCCTAAAATTACTGGGATACCGACCATACCTTCATTGCTCACTATCCCAACTTCCACCGTCGAACCATCTTCCATAATAGTGACTATAGAAACCACTGCGTTTTGGGGAAAATAGACGTGTGTGATGGGTTCTCCTGGTTCGTAAAGAACTTGCCGAGTGGGAAGCGAAACTAACTTTAGGTGCGGAATAAGACGCTCATAATCACTGGTTGGCAAAGCCGCAAGTAACCTATTTACTTGCGGCCTAATAATGTTGTCGCTCACTGAACATTAAAAGAGAAATTTGCTCATAATATTTTAAATCAAGTTATTTTTGCGAGTCGGTTCGGTTTCGCACATCTAACTCAAAAAAATTTTCTGGCTCGGTTACTGGGCATGAAGCCCAGTAACCGAGCAAATTCCTTTTGTATAACTTGATAACACTCACAGGAAGTTGCTTCTAAATCCTCTCGGTTCAGGATGCTAATATGACCGCGTTGGTAGGTAATCATTCCGGCTCGGCTGAGGGTGCTAGCCGCTACTGTCACACCGGAACGACGTACACCTAGCATCTGGGAGATAAATTCGTGCGTCAGTGGAAAATCTTCTGATTCAAGACGCTCAGAAACTGTCAGTAGCCAGCGAGCCAGCCGTTCCTCTAGGGTATGGAGACGGTTGCAGGCAGCACCTTGAGCTAGTTCAGAGTATACAGCTTGTACATAGCGCAGCAGCACGCTTTGAATAGCTCCGCCCCGATTGAACTCGGCTCTCAATACATCTGCATTGATTTGCATAGCAGCACCCGAAATCTGCACAAAGGCTGTTGTGGTTGTGGTGTTGTCTCCTAAAATTACCGGGATACCCACCATGCCTTCATTGCTTACTATCCCAACTTCCGCCGTTGAGCCATCTTCCATAGTGGTGACTATAGAAACCATTGCTTTATCAGGAAAATATACCTGTGTGATGGGTTCGGCTGCTTCGTAAAGAATTTGCTGAACTTGGAGCGGAACTAGTTTTAAATAGGGGAAAAGACGCTGATAATCACTATCTGGCAAAGCTGCCAACAGCTTATTTGGTCGTTGCTGAAAGAGGTTTTTATCTAATGACATTAGAAGTCACTCTCCTTAAGGTAGATGACTTTAGAAAAGCCAACTCAGGGCACAAGGAAAGGATTAAGGATCTGATCCTAATGTCAAAAGGTGTATTCCTAAAGAAACACGGGGACAATCTAAAAAATCTTAAATGAACACATTTCTTCAAGTCTGTGCGGTATCGTACATAGAGGCTCAAAAAAAATTATTTTTTCCGTTTATTGGGCTTATTGCCCAATAAACGGACATATTCATCTTCTATAATCTGATAACATTCGCAAGAGGTTTTTTCTAAAGCCTGTCGATTCAGGATGTTAATCTGACCGCGGTGGTAGGTGATGATTCCAGCTTCGCTTAGGATGTTCGCTGCTTCGGTGACACCAGCACGACGTACACCCAGCATCTGTGAAATAAATTCTTGCGTGAGGGGAAATTTTTCTGATTCAAGACGATCGGAAACTGTTAGCAGCCAGCGAGCCAGCCGCCTCTCTAGCTTATGAAGACGGTTGCAGGCAGATCCTTGTGCTATTTGAGTGTATACACCTTGCACGTAGCGCAGCAACAGGCTTTGAAGGGCTGTACCCCGATTAAACTCGCTTTTGAATATATTTGCATCCATCTGCATAGCACTGTCTGGAACCTGCACTAATGCTGTTGTGGTTGTGATGTTGTCTCCTAAAATTACTGGGATACCCACCATACCTTCATTGCTTATTAAACCAGCTTCTACAGTCGAGCCATCTTCCATAGTGGTGATTATAGAAACCACTGCTTTATTAGGAAAATAGACGTGTGCGATCGCTTCGCCTGCATCGTGGAGTATTTGCCGATTTGAGAGCGAAACTAGCTTTAGATGGGGCACAAGGCGTTCATAATCACTGGCTGGCAAAGCTGCCAGCAGCTTGTTTGCTGGTTTCTCAACGATATTTCTATCTAATGACATTGGGATTTTCCTAAATATAGCCGTCTCTAGAAAAGACAACTCACGGCATAAGGAGAAAATCCAGAGTCTAGCCTTAATGTCAAAAGGTGTATTCCCTAAAAAAGTTTTAGTAAGAGATTGAGGTTTTTATACTCATGTTTATGATATCACTAAATGAGTTGTTTATAATAACAAAAAATCCAACGAAATTAACTTAATTACATTTGCGATCGCATAAATTAAATAAAATTATATTCGCTAATCATATTGCTATAGACATGAGCATCGTTGTCAGCGATCGCAGCAAAAAATTCCTGATTATACAAGTCATTAAAACCTAAATCTTTTTCATTGCTACCAAATGTTTTTAGCTCTCCCAACCGATCTTGGTATATTTTAACTGTCTTAAAAAGAAGGTACTTAGAAATAATCATATTAATATGAATATTTATTAAGACTTTATTCTAGAAGAATCTTAAGATTTTTAAAATACTACGGTAAGCATACCGATTTATTGTACTATGTACTCAGTCTAAAGCAGTCCATTTCACAAATACTCAATAAAAGCAAGTATTTTCGACTACATATTTAAAATTTTGATGACCCAAAACTAACTCACTTATTTGGTTCATCTGTGCAATAATAAACAGCTATATACATTAACTACTTTTTATCTACTGATTTACAGTAGTATAAATAATATTTTCTCTGAAAAATTTATATTGGCTTAGTGCCAAATCCAGTATTGTTTGAAGCTAATTTACTTAAAAAATAATAATGCGCTTGACAAAATGCAAAATCTCCAATAAAAATATCACTGTTAAATTGACTGAATAACAACGCAGAAAGATGAAGTATAACCAACTTGGCAAGAGTGACTTAAAAGTTTCTGAAATTTGTCTGAGTACTATGACTTATGGACAGCAAAATACTATTGAAGAAGCCCATGAGCAACTAGATTATGCTATTGTCCAAGGAGTCAATTTTATTGATGCAGCAGAGATGTACCCTGTCCCAACAAGTGGCGAAACTTATGGATTAACAGAAACTTACATTGGGGAATGGTTAAAACGTCAACAAAGAGATCGAGTTATTTTAGCTACTAAAATTGCTGGCCCCGGCCGAGGCTTTAAATGGGTACGTGGAGGAGCCAAAGCAATCGATCGTGATAATATCAAACAAGCTGTAGATGATAGTTTAAAAAGATTACAGACAGACTATATCGATCTGTATCAAATTCACTGGCCAGATCGCTACGTGCCACGATTTGGACAAACAGTGTTCGATCCGACTCAGGTGGGAGAAACGGTTCCCATTGCTGAACAACTGGCAGTTTTTGACGATGTAATTAAGGCTGGTAAAATTCGCTATATCGGTTTGAGTAACGAAACACCTTGGGGAGTTGCCCAGTTTAGTAATGCTGCTAAACAATTAGGATTGCCCAAAGTTGTTTCCATTCAAAATGCTTACAACTTATTGAATCGAGTATTTGATGGAGCCTTAGCAGAAGCAGTTTATCACGAAGAAATTGGGTTACTAGCTTATAGTCCTTTAGCATTTGGCTTCTTGACTGGGAAATATCTAAACGGCAAACCAGAGAAAGCCAGAGTCACTTTGTTTGAAAATTTTGGTCAGCGCTATCTGAAACCGAAAGTCAGTCAAGCTGTATCAGCTTATGTAGAAATTGCCAAGCGCCATCAACTAAGTCCAGCGCATCTAGCCTTAGCATTTGTGCGGAGTCGTTGGTTTGTGCCTAGCACTATTATTGGTGCTACCACATTGGAACAACTTAAAGAGAATTTAGAAAGTCTGAATGTAGTTCTCGACAAAGACATTTTGGAAGAGTTGGATATAGTTCATGCTCAGTCGCCAAACCCAGCACCATAAGAGTTATCCCGGATTTCTCACGCATAGGCTTCAGGGGAAGAGGAGTGTGGGGAGTGTGGGGAGTGTGGGGGGTAAGACTTCTTCCCCATCCTCCCACACCCCTTGGATTTCTCACTTGTGAGAAATCCAGGTTATGAGTAGTGAGTGCTGAGGGCTGAGTAGTGAGTGTGAATTGTTCAGAAACGAGTCAAGGCAAGTTTGTAGTAAGGACTAAAGTCCTTATTTTCTAAGCACTAAAGTCCTTACTACGAGCTTCTGATTATTAAAAGTTTGCTTAGTGTCGATAATTTTTCACGCTACGTTCGCTTCAACAAGATTTTGCGACACTAACAATTTAAGATTTGGGATTTTGGATGAAAATTCAATTCCCAATGGCGATTAACAAGTCCTATTTACCAAGGAACTTAAACATGGCTGAAATTAAAGTATACAGTGCAGTTGTTTGTCCTTATGCTCACCGTACCCGCTTGGTACTCCAAGAGAAAGGCATTGACTTCGATTTGATTGAGATTGATTTGCAGAATAAGCCTGAAGGGTTTACCAAAGTTTCTCCTTATGGTAAAGTTCCTGCACTAACTCATGACGATAACCGAGTTTGGGAGTCAGCAGTAATTAACGAATATCTCGATGAGGTATTTCCCAATCCACCATTGTTACCCAGCAACCCCATTGATAGGGCACAAGCTCGTATTTGGATCGATTTTGCTAACACCAGATTCGTTCCCGCTTTTTCTACGCTGCTGCGGAGTTCAGATCCAGAAAAACAAGAAGAAGCGAAACAGGAACTATATAAACATCTGGAATTCATTGAAAACGAAGGTTTAGCAAAGCTATCTGGAGAAGGCCCTTACTGGTTTGGTGAATCTATCAGTTTGGTCGATTTTACCTATTTTCCTTGGTTTGAGCGCTGGGCTGCACTAAAGCAGTATCGTGGCTTTGGAATACCAGAGCAATTTACTCGTCTACGCCAGTGGAAACATGCTTTGAAAGAGCGTGAATCTGTGAAAGCGATCGCTCACTCTAAAGAATTCTACATCGAGCGATATGCTAAATTTGCTGCGCCTACTCTCGCTGCTGTTTAAACGTAATTCATAATACCAATTCAATTAATGATTGCAACACATCCTTGGGTAAAGACGCGATGAATCGCGTCTCTACAAATGGTCTATTTGTCGCATTGTTTTTTCCAATTGGTATAACTATGTTTCAACTGGGAATTCAAACCCCAGTTGAAACATAGAATTAAACTTTTTAAAATTACGAATTACGTTAGCGTAGCGTTAGCGAGTCCGCGAGCGTCATTACGACTTTACCGAAGTGAGCCGCGCTTTTGAGGTAATGATAAGCCTCTCGTGCTTCATTGAAGGGGAAAACTCGATCGATAATCGGTTTGATTTGATGCTGCTGCATCGCCTGATTCATCGCCTCAAACATTTCCCGACTGCCAACATAAATTCCCTGAACTGTTAAACTCTTAAAAAGTATTGGCATGGGGTCAATTTTATTTCCTCTACCTGACAATACGCCAATCAAACTAATACGTCCCCCAATGCGGACTGCTTGTAACGATTTTGGCAGAGTACCTGCACCGCCTACCTCAACTACACCATCTACACCCGTGCGATTGGTTAATTGATAAACTTGCTTTTCCCAATCTGGTGTTGTTTTGTAGTTGATTGTCTCGTCAGCACCAAGCTGTTTGGCTCGTGCCAACTTTTCATCACTGCTAGAAGTAATAATCGCTCTAGCACCATGTATCTTGGCAAACTGGAGAGCAAAAATTGAAACTCCTCCAGTACCGAGTAATAAAACACTATCACCTGCGCCAATATTGCCTTTTGTCACCAGTGCGTGCCAAGCTGTGACTGCTGCACAGGGTAAAGTTGCGCCTTCAATATAGGATAGGTAGTCAGGTAATATCACTAAACCATCATGGTGTAATAAGACATACTCAGCCAGCATTCCATCGATACCGCCTCCGAGATCGGATTTCATTTTCTCTTTGGTTAAAGAGCCATAAATCCAGTCTTGGAAGAAAATACCAGCGACGCGATCGCCTATTTTTACCCGTGTCACACCTTCCCCCACCGCTACAACTTCTCCCGCACCGTCAGACATGGGAATTAAGGGATATTTCTGTCCAGAACCGTAAGCTCCTTCAATGACAAGCAAATCGCGATAATTTAAAGATGTTGCCTTCACTTGAATCAGAACTTGTCCAGCTGCGGGTTTTGCTTGGGGGCGATCGACTAATGCCAGGGCATCAATTCCGGCGTTGCTTTGAATTTCGTAAGCTTTCACAGATGTCTTTCTTCTAGCTACAACTTTGGTATTGTAGCTAGGGTAAAAAAGAATCTAGAGACGTAGCAGTTGCTACATCTCTACAAGGGTTCTGCATAACGCATATTTAATTTCACTAGTAGGGTTGCCCTCATCCCCTAATCCCTTCTCCCATATTGGGAGGAAGGGGAACTGGACGCTACAGAGAATCTATGAACTGCTGTACTTTTTCTAAAAGTGGCTGATATTCAATTTGCTCTGCTAACTCTTGGGCATTTTGGTAGCACGATCGCGCCATTTTTTTGCGTTTCGTGGTGGCGTAAACGCTTCCCATATTTAGCAAAGTTGAAATTTCTCCGAGATTATCGCCCAGTTCTTGATAAATCACAATGGCTTGCTTGTAGAACTTCATTGCTTGGCGATGTTCTGCCAGGGTGCTGTAGGTAAAACCAATGTTGTGAAGGGTTGTTGCTTCACCAGAGCGATCGCTGATTGCTCGACGTGTCAAAAGAACTTGATAGTAGAGCAATAGCGCTTGTTTTGGTTGTCCTAAATCATGATATACAGAAGCAATATTGTTTAAGGTAGTTGCTTCTCCAAGCAAACTCTTCACAGCTCGTTGAATTGGCAGTGCTGCTTGAAAAAATTCTAGCGCTTGCTCAAACTTGCCTAAGACATTGTAGGCAAATCCAATGCCATTGAGCGTTGTTGCTTCACCAGAAAAGTCACCTAACAATCGCCGCATCCTCAAAATTTGGTGTTGTAGCAACAGTGCCCGTTTTGGTTCTCCTAAACGGGTATAAATTAGTGCGACATCATTAAGAGTAGAAACTTCACTTTGAGTATCTTGCGATCGCCTAAAGATTGGCAGTGCTTTGTCAAAATATTCCAACGCTTGCGAAAAGCGTCCAAGACGGCTGTAGGTAGAACCCAGATTGCTAAGTGCAGTGGCCTCTGCTGGCGCGTTGCCAATTTCAACAGCAACCGAAAGCGCCTGATGAAAACGCTCTAATGCTTTTTGAGGTTGCCAGCAACTGAGGTGAGCTAAACCCAAGTCGTTTAATGTATAACCTTCTCTGGCTCGGTCTGGGATTGCTCTAGCCAAGTGTAAATTTTTGGTTGCAAGATCGAGAGACTCTTGAAATTTCCCCCGTTGGTAGTAGCGGTTTGCTTGATCGCGACGTTGTTCCCATTCTTTGACTTGATTTAAAGGTTGCGTCATCTGACCTCAGTTGCATTCTGCGATAAGTAGGTAGAACATCTCTTGGGAATGAACCCCTCTTAGGTTTCCCAAATTTTAACCTCAATCTTCTATCTTTAGATATAAGACGTAAACAGATAAGTATGCTATTTTTTCATACTTACATGAATATTTATGAAGCAATTAATACAAATACTTTAGGAGCGGATAGCAGTCATTGCTGTCAACTTAAGCCGAAAACTATATAGGACAGGCATTTTGCAAATCCCTCACGCCCTCATCCCCTAACTCCTTCTCCCTTGGGAGAAGGGGAATTGAATGTCTAGCTCCCCTCTCACGGATGGGAGAGGGGCTGGGGGTGAGGGCAAAACGTTGTCACCAAGCGGGTTTAGCGTTAAGTTGACACCTATGCATAGCAGTCCGCCCTCCGATTCCCGATTTATTTCAAAAGTCGGAAATTTTGTTGTTAAATCGCTATTTTCAACTCAACTGTTGCCGCAACCACAAGGCCAGTAAAGGCAATGCCAGTTGATAACCTGGATCGGCATTATAAATCAAGCCTTTGTGCTGTAACCCAGTTAGCGCACCCTGAAGACTAAAAGTCCTTATGTTTAGGAGTTGGTTCGCCAATAATTCTGTGGGCTGCGGTTGTGAATCGTTTTGAGCCACCAAATTAAATTAAACAGTGGCAACATTTCTGGGTAGGGGACTGATAGTTTTAAGATTGCAAAATGTAAAGGGAATCATCCAAATCTTGAGGAATATCGGGTCTGTTTGAGTCGATGGGGGATATTATTCCCCGCACCTCTCAGTTAGATCCGTGCGTACCCGTTTCCGTGTACACGGCTCCCGATGTTCTTAGCTTGTGCTTTTGCTCATGTGTTTGTAATCGTGGCAACTCTCATGAATTGCTTCAAGATTATTTTTCTTCCAGTTGGCATGATTTCCGTCGATGTGATGCAGGTGAACCCTTTCTTCATCGATGAATTTTAAGCCGCAGGAAGCACATCTATGGTTTTGCTTCTTAAGAGCAGTAGAGGATTCGCCAGAATAGAGCTTACTGTTACGTTCGCTCCAGTAGGCTATATCTCCGTCATAGGGGGATTTGGTTCCTTTAACCATGACGTGTTTATTTTCGGAGTAAGGAACTGCTGGGAATGCTTTATCTAGTAATTTCTTGCTAGAGTGGCGGGTTTGCTTGGTTTCCTTGTTGAATACCGTGTAAGCTCTTTTTTGAATGTGGTATAACGAGTTTCTAGACCCGTCCATCTTGCAGAACTTATGGTAATTCCTCCAGCCTCTAACTATCGGGGCTAATTTCTCAGCCTTTGTGGTAGCACCATAATTCGAGTTGTTAACGATGTGTTTTACTTTCTTACGGAGTGCTTTGAAATTGTCCGTTGAAGGAGTACATCTAAACTTTCCGTTTTTCTGGATTTTAAAGTGCCAGCCGAGGAAATCAAACCCATCTGTCGTAGCGGTAACTTTGGTTTTCTTTTGGCTTACATTCATTCCGCGTTTGCGGAGGAACTCGCTGATTCTTTCAAGTATCTCTGTCGCATCATCTTCGGGTCGGAGTATAATAACCATGTCATCCGCGTATCGGATTGATGGCTCGACAATTCTATTTTTTGCGGTGTTGTTTGTGATCCTTTTACCGTATTTGTATTCGGTGTGGTATCTGTGTATACTCTCAATCCCGTTGAGTGCAATATTGGCAAGTATTGGACTGACCACTCCTCCTTGGGGTGTTCCCTGTTCCGGGAACTCTGGGTTGACTCCAGCCTTAAGGCATCGGAAGATACCGAGTTTTAAGCCTTTGGGGGCGATGAGTTCGTCCATTATTGCTGAGTGGTTAATCCTGTCGAAGCACTTCTCGATATCGAGTTCTATAACTCTTTTATCTATTCCGTTGCTTTGTGAGCATAGGTTGTCAAAGATGTACTTTTGTGCATCATGGGCAGAGCGCCCAGTTCTGAACCCATAACTCCTGGCGTGGAATGTTGCTTCGTGTACTGGTTCGAGTGCATATTTTGCAAGGCATTGCCAAGCTCTATCCGCGATGGTTGGTATTTTTAGCATTCTGGTAGTCCCATCCTTTTTGGGGAGGGGGATTTCCCGTAGTCCTTGATGCTTCCAATTTCCACTATTCATTTTCAGTAGTTCTTCAAGGTTGAAGCGTTCTTCAAATGAGAGGGATTTCTTACCATCAATACCCGCCGTTTTTTTGCCAGCATTTAGCTGAGATACAAGTCTAATTGCAAGAAATCGAGCCGAGGTGGATTTTAGAATAAGCTTTTGGAGAAACCTAGCTTTCCGCTTGTCGCCAACTTGAACAGCTTTGTACACGCGCTTTTGAAGGCGGAAAAGATTTCGGCGGAATTTCTTCCACGGTAAAGCTCTCCAAGATTCACTAGTTTTTACACTGTGTCTAATCATTTTCTCTTCTAGAGTTTGTGTATTCTGAACACCTCAGACCAATTACGGTCTGTCCTACCCGAATTGTGGGGATTCCTCCGCTCGTCTGGGCTACTTGGGGAACGAAAAGCCCCTAGACCCACAACTCGTTTTTATTCGTTCCCTCGGAGAGATTGATTGTTCCGTTAGATGTAGCCAATTCGACTGCTGGATTCCCTAGACTCTTACCGTTTTTCAACTCAGAACGGCGGGAATTAATTCCAGTGAGGTCAGGGATTTTTGTGTTGCGCCCTGTCTAGACTTAAGTCGCTTTTTTAGGCTCTGTTTCATCATAGGAACTCCCTGTTAGCGCCAGTGTCAACCCGCAACGGTCGTCTGATTGCGCCCTGTTCCCAGCTTCACCCTCCAGAAACCGAGTCTGGTCAGTGTGGGCAGATAAGGAGTCAATTCTGAGTCTGAATGACAGGACTTGCACCTGCATCAATCCGAGAGTTCAGCCTTTAGTGTCAGTAATCTGCTGACGGGCTGGGTTAGTTATGTACGGACTGATTACCGTGATTCACTAATCAACGAATCGCACTAGTAGTAATCTTGCAGTTTCTATCTCAGGCATGGTATCAGAGTAGAAAAATAAACACTACTTTAAACAAGCGTGTTTTTTTCCAAACATTAATATAATGCTCTTACTATGAGCATCTACCAATCTCTGAAAAAATCTTATACACCAGATCGTCGGCGTGAAAATGACTGGCGGTTATTTTTGCGTTTGGTGCCCTATGCCCGTCGTAACGGACGGCTACTGGCGCTGTCGATGTGCCTACTCGTACCGATCGCACTAGCTAATGCCGTACAACCTTTCTTGATTGGGCAAGTAATCTCTCTGATTCGTCATGAACCAAGCACTTACGAATTTTTCAGGAATCGTCCCTTCTCGCAAGGGCTGAATATCCTAGAGGGATTATTGGTAATTGCGATCGCCATCCAATTGATGTTGACAGGTTTTCAAGGTTATATAGTCCAAAAGCTAGGACAACAAATCACCGCAGCAATTCGCCAAGACTTATTTCAGCATGTAACATCTCTAGCAGTGCGCTTTTTTGACCGCACACCTGTAGGTAAATTAATTACCAGAATCACCAGCGATGTAGAAGTGTTAGGCGATGTCTTTTCGACTGGGGCGGTTGGCATTATATCCGATTTGTTTTTAATGCTGGTGACTTTGGGTTTAATGTTTTCCATCCAGTGGCAACTTTCTTGCTTGCTGGTATTGATGCTGTTACCGACTAGCTGGGTAATTGTTTACATTCAAAAACAGTACCGCAAAGCCAATTACAAAGGGCGAGAAGAACTTTCGACCCTGAATTCACAGCTACAAGAAAATGTGCTTGGTATTAACGTCGTACAGTTGTTCCGTAGAGAAAAATTTAATGCCGAATTGTTTCGTGCGACGAACAGCCACTACACTCAGCAAATGGATAAAACCATCTTTTATGATTCATTTGTTTCCGCAACCTTAGAATGGATTGGACTGATTGCGATCGCAGGTGTTTTGTGCGTGGGTGGTTGGTTGCTGTTTGAAAAAAACTTGACTTTCGGGACTTTATCGACATTTATATTGTATGCCCAGCGATTATTTGACCCTTTAAGGGCTTTTGCCGAAAAATTTACAGTAATTCAAGCTGGTTTCACTGCCATTGAACGCGTAGGGGATATATTAGACGAACCGATAGAAATTCGCGATCGCGCCAATGTTCGCTTCTCAATATTTGATGCGAAATTTGGCTACATAGACGAAATCCTAGCAAATCTAGAATCCCCAGACCTCACTTCCCCCCCAGAATTGGGAGAGATTCGTTTCGATCGCGTCTGGTTTGCTTACAAAAATGATGATTACGTAATTAAAGACTTAGATTTCACCATTCACCCTGGTGAAAAAGTGGCATTAGTCGGCCCCACTGGTGCAGGTAAAACTTCCATTATCCGTCTTTTGTGCCGCCTCTACGAACCCACCCAAGGACGCATTCTCATAGATGGCGTCGATATTCGGGAAGTACCACAAGCAGAACTGCGGCGCTACATGGCAGTAATTTTACAAGAAGGCTTTTTGTTTGCTGGCGATGTTAAAAGCAACATTTCTTTAGGAGATGGCTACACCATTGAACAGATTCAACAAGCAGCCGAAGAAACCAACATTGCCCAGTTTATAGAAGAATTACCCCAAGGTTATGATACTCAACTTCGAGAACGGGGCACAAATATTTCTAGTGGTCAAAAGCAACTTTTAGCCTTTGCGCGGGCTGCCATTCGCAATCCGCAAATTTTGGTACTAGATGAGGCTACCGCTAGTTTAGATGTTGGTACAGAAGCTTCAGTTCAAGAGGCATTAAACCAGCTTTTGCTCAGACGTACCGCCATTATTATCGCTCACCGCTTGTCTACGATTCGTAATGTAGACCGGATTTTTGTTCTCAAGCGTGGCGAATTAATCGAACAGGGAAGTCACGAGCAACTACTGCAACAAGGAGGGCTTTATGCCACTTTACATAACTTGCAGATGTTGGGAAGTTAGTATATTTTATAATCCCAAGGTGGAAAATAGCGATCGCTACATTCGCCGCAGGCATTGCCTAAAATGATGCTGTTCTTGAAAGTGCGTTTGAAAAAAGAATGCGACAAATAGACCATTTGTAGAGACGCGATTCATCGCGTCTTTACCCAAGGATGTGTTGCAATCATTAATTGAATTGGTATAAATTTCTCAATAATTTATTTCGGTTAAGGGCAAAGAGGAAAGCAAAAACCTTTAACCCTTAACCTTTTCACTTTTCCCAAAACCTGATTCCGAATTAAAAATGCCTAACCGAGAAGTTATTGATACCCATCTGACCTACCACTTTTGGCGCATCAACCTGCAAACTCATCTGCTCACAACGCACAGTTAACCAAGGCTGACCTAAACCTATTCCAGAAAAAGGACTTTCAGCGGGGATTTCTAACTTAGAACCAATCAAACCCAACACAGACTCAAATTCAGCTGGGAATATCAGCAAATCAGCACCCTTGGCGCTGAAAGCAGAAGCACTTAACCACTGTCTCCATGCCAAGCTTTGTTGATTATAGTTAAGACTACACAATCTCTGATTTCCCTGATGCACACTAACATACTTTCCTTGTTCCCAGGTAAACTTAGCTAGTTCCTTTGGTAGTGCCCAAATTTCTCGACCGCCAGCCATCGAATCAGCATTATCTACATAAATATGGGAAACCCAAGCGCCGATTTTCCTCTGGTAATTAATCAAAGCTGGGACAACAATTAACTCACTATACTCCAGTACCGAGCCTGACCCGTAATTAGATAAATACACGCTAGCGAGGGTTTTACCAGGCCATACAGAAATAATTTCTAACTCTAAGGGAATCAAAGGGCGCACTTGGTCAATATTTACCAAATGCAGAGTTTGGATAGCATAGCCTTGAAGTGTCCAAGGTGCTTGTGGATATGGCATAAGAGATTAACCGGACTTTATATACCTAATTCCTAACCCCTAACTCCTAAAAAAAAATCCCCACTCAGGCATTTGCCTGAGTGGGTAATATGAGGTCGAACAAAACAATCTTCCCAAAAGAAGTAGGGGAATTATTTGCTCTCTGTAAAATCAGCGTCAATCACATCGTCGCCGTTACTAGAACTAGAGGAACTACTATCTTGAGGTTCACCACCAGATGTAGCACCAGCACCCGCACCGGCACTAGCACTAGCACCAGCTTGTTGATAGATGTTGCTACCAACAGCGAATAACGCTTGTTGCAATTCTGGGGTGAGCTTCTTGATTTGCTCATCGTCTTCTTTAGCAACTGCTTCCCGCACTTCTTTCACTAAACCTTCGACTTTAGTCTTGTCAGCATCGGGAACTTTATCGCCCAATTCTTGTAACTGCTTTTCAGCTTGGTATGCCAAAGAATCAGCTTGGTTCTTGCGTTCAATCTTTTCACGCCGCTCTTTATCAGATGAAGCGTTCTGTTCAGCTTCTCTTACCATCCGGTCAACGTCATTTTTATCCAGGGTGGAAGCGCCGGTTATGCTGATGGACTGTTCTTTACCAGTACCTTTGTCCTTAGCTGTGACGTTAAGGATACCGTTAGCGTCAATGTCGAAGACCACTTCGATTTGAGGAACGCCGCGTGGTGCAGGAGGAATACCATCGAGGCGGAAGGTTCCCAAGCTCTTGTTATCGTTAGAGAATTCGCGTTCACCTTGGAGAACGTGAATTTCTACGTTAGTTTGTCCATCCACAGCAGTGGAGAAGACTTCCGATTTCTTGGTAGGAATTGTGGTGTTGCGGGGGATAATTTTGGTCATCACGCCGCCCAATGTTTCCACACCCAAAGATAGAGGTGTCACGTCTAACAGCAAGATGCCAGTTACATCGCCAGCCAGTACGCCGGCTTGAATCGCTGCACCAACTGCTACGACTTCATCAGGGTTAACGCTTTGGTTGGGGTCTTTACCCAATACCTGCTTCACAATCTGGTGAACTGCGGGAATCCGCGTAGAACCACCAACTAATACCACTTCATCAATATCGCCTTTGGTTAACTTAGCATCTCGGAGGGCGTTTTCCACAGGAATACGGCAACGGTCGATTAAGTCAGAGCAAAGTTCTTCAAACTGAGCGCGAGTCAGGGTTGTATCCAGGTGCTTGGGCCCGTCCTGGGTAGCGGTGATAAATGGTAGGTTAATTTCTGCTTGGGTAACGCTAGAAAGCTCAATTTTGGCTTTTTCTGCGGCTTCAGTCAGACGTTGTAAAGCTTGTTTGTCTTTCCGCAGGTCAATACCTTCGGCTTTCCTGAACTTCTCAGCTAAGAAGTCAACTATTTTTTTGTCAAAGTCGTCACCACCAAGGTGGGTATCACCAGATGTGGCTAATACTTCAAAAACTCCGTCTCCTACTTCCAGCACGGATACGTCGAAAGTACCACCACCAAGGTCAAATACTAGGATGGTTTCGTTACTCTTCTTGTCAAATCCATAAGCCAGAGAAGCAGCGGTAGGCTCGTTGATAATCCGCAGAACTTCAATCCCGGCAATTTTCCCAGCGTCTTTTGTTGCTTGTCGCTGGGAATCGTTGAAGTATGCGGGAACAGTGATTACAGCTTGGGTTACAGTTTCACCCAAGTATTTGCTGGCATCTTCAACTAGTTTGCGAAGAACTTTTGCAGAAATTTCTTCAGGAGCAAACGGTTTACCAGCGATTGGACAATCTAATTTGACATTGCCGTTGCTGCTGAGAACTTTGTAAGAAACTTCCGTAGCTTCATTACTAACTTCATCGTAGCGGCGACCGATAAAGCGTTTGACTGAGTAAAACGTATTTTCGGGGTTCATCACCGCTTGGCGTTTGGCGATTTGGCCAACCAAGTTGTCGCCATTTTTCGCAAATGCGACTACTGATGGCGTTGTCCGAAAACCTTCAGCATTAGCAATTACTGTGGGTTTACCACCTTCCATCACTGCCACGCAGGAGTTCGTTGTTCCTAAGTCAATTCCAACTACTTTTGCCATTTTAGGTGCTGGCTCCGTATAACTACAAATGAATGAATGAGAATATAAAGCACTAAATTTTGAACCAACAGGGTCAATAAATCAGCCAGTTCAGCATGAATACCTTTGATTTGGCTTTCCTGGGGTTAAAACTCCAGACTATGCTGATATATATACTGAAGCTTACTGGTAGCCAGTCCATGAAGGGTGGTTTCCCGAACCTTGCTTGGGACGGTTAAACTAACTAAATTGTGTTTTTAGTTGGTTCATGGATTAATTTGTCTTCACTCTGTCTAATGTAGAAGAATTAATACTTTCAGTAATTAGGGTGAACCGTAACGTCCGAGTGGTGTTTGCCGTCTTTTAAGGCAATAAACTACAGAAGCAGTGAGGATTGGGCATGGGGCATAGGGTATGGGGAGAGAATAATAGCTCAGTACTCAGTACTCAAAACTCAAAACTCAGCACTCAACATTCAGCACTCAGCAGTTACTAAATCCCAGAAAAAAGAGTTTCCCAGTCAATTACAGGTGGTCTTTGTCCTTGGTTGACTATTTCAAAAATTTTCCTAGAACTACTTGGTTGAAAAAGGCATTCTACACAAGCGTTTGCGACATCAATCCGGCTAGCATCACCCGAAAGTGTATCCCCAGTGCCTATGACCACACCGTATTTACCCCCAGTTTTTGCCTTAAGAAGAGTGTTGAGGTCGTATGAGGTATAGGGGCCGTCAATGAGGCGTCCTGGGCGGATAATGGTGTAGGGCAATCCTGAATTAATAATGGACTCTTCGCCTTTTTGTTTGGCATCCAACACGCCAAAACTATTAAGAATACTAAAAGGAAACTGGTTTTTACGAAGAATTCCACAAGAAGAGACGAAAACGAATCGCTTCAAATTCTGGGGTGCTGCTGCTACTAGATTGCTGGCACCTTCAGCATCGATTTTTGCCGGACTATTCTTTGCTTTTGCTTCACTAGATTTGGGATTAAGGAAAATAATTCCCCATTCAATCAAGTTCGGGGGTTGGTCAAACTCCCATCGCGCAGAGGGAAAGGCAGTAGTTCCAGTACAATTTATGATGTGGGTAACACCTGGCATTGCAGCTGGCAGTGTAGCTGGCTGGCGGATATCGCCAACGACAATTTCCACTTTTTGGTTAAACATCTCTTCAGCTTTTGCAGCATTGCGTGTCAGAACGCGAACTTTTAAACCCTTTTCGAGTAACTTGCCTACCACTAATTGCCCGACTCCACCTGTAGCACCAGCAACTAGTACCAAATCTTTAGCTGAATCAAAAGAAGTCATAAAGTGCCCTTGAGATAGTCTATTGCTAATCTACCTAAAAAATACGATGTCTACGACAAGCCGTGACGCTCGATAGCGCAGCGTCTCGTAGAAAGCATTAGAAAAGAATTATGAACTTCCTCGCTGGGAAAAAAATGAATCAAAATCCTGTAGCTGCTTCCTTGGAGTTGAATGCTTCTCGCCAGTTTACTCCGTGGCTGTTCGAGCAAAATCTGAGTCTGGCCTTTACCACCTATCAAGCAGGTAAATTATTTTTCATCGGCTTACAATCTAGCGGCCAACTATCTGTATTTGAGCGCACCTTTGAGCGTTGCATGGGTTTGTATGCCCAAGATAGTAGCTTATATATGAGTTCGCTATATCAACTGTGGCGCTTTGAAAACATCTTACAACCAGGACAAGTTCACAACAACTATGATGCTGTCTATTTGCCCCAAGTGAGTTATGTGACTGGAGACTTAGACATCCATGATATCGCCCTGAGTAATTTTCAAGCAAATAATGACTTACAGCATCTAACATTTGTCAATACCCTATTTAGCTGTTTAGCCAAAGTTAGTCAAACCCATAGTTTCATTCCCCTCTGGCAACCGCCGTTTATTAGTAAATTGGCCGCAGAAGACAGGTGTCATCTCAACGGGTTAGCAATACGAGATGGTCAACCTAGATATGTTACTGCTGTGAGTCAGTCGGATATGGCAGAAGGATGGCGGGACAGGCGAGCTGATGGTGGTTGCGTCATTGATGTGGAAAGTAACGAGATACTCATCAGAGGACTTTCCATGCCCCATTCCCCTCGGTGGTATAAAGATAAGCTGTGGTTACTTAACTCTGGCACAGGAGATTTTGGCTACCTAGACTTGAAACGGGGCAGCTTTGAACCTGTGGCATTTTGTCCAGGATATATGCGCGGTTGTGCATTTCATGGCGACTTTGCGATCGTTGGAGTTTCCCAGCCCAGGCATAACAAGACTTTTAGTGGATTGCCTCTAGACGAAAAATTATTTCAAAAAAATGCTGAACCTCGCTGTGGGCTACTGGTGATTGACCTGAAAAGCGGTGATATTGTGCATTCCCTGCGAATGGAGGGAGTGGTACTGGAATTATACGACGTGGTGGCGCTACCAGGGGTGCGTCGTCCAATGGCGATCGGCTTTAAGAGTGATGAAATTCGGCGGATGGTGACGATGGGATGTTCGATGACTTGATTATCGGGGCAAGTAATGCCTCCCCCAACGCTCAGATTCTTGCAGGGGAAAGCTATGTAGTGTTTGGCTTTCCGACTGCCGCTACCACTAACGAAGATATCGCCATTAACATCCTTGCTAGCAATCTTCTGCGTAGATATACAGTTATCGATGGCGATACTTTAACTATTAGCGATTTCACCAACCCTACTAATGGCACACTGGCACTTAACGACTACAACACTCCAGACAATCTCGGCGACGACTTTTTCATCTACACCCCCAATGCCAACTTCAACGGCAGTGACAGTTTCACTTTCACTGTCAGCGATCGCAATGGCGGTACCATTACTAGTACTTTCAATCTCAATGTCAAACCCGTCAACGATACACCTGTGGCAGCCAATGATACTATCTCCGGTGGCAATGGCAATGATACTTTTGTCTTCCGCCTTGGCGATGGTGATGACACTATCGCCGATTTTGCTGGAACTGGTATTGGCTCAAATCCATCAGCAACAGCGATTAGCCAACTCTCACGGCATCAGATTTTGTGTTGCAAGTATAGTTTGCCCAAAACGGAGTTCCAAAAAGAACCAGATTAAAGATTTGGCTAATGGCTGTTGATTCTGTAGCTTTCAGGCTGATAAGTGGGAATTTTAGGAAAAGGGCAAACTCCCGAAAACTGAATTAGCACAGCAGTCAGCACTTGAGGTTTTGAGCAAGGAATGAAAATTAGTCAAAAATTAATTTTGGGTACTCTAGGAATGGCTACTCTCTCAGGAATTATTGGTACGATTAGTGCTAATCAACAATTGAATATAGCTAAGTATCTTGCTCAACAAGAGGCCGAAGAAGTTGCTGGACTACTGGGATATTTTCTCAGTCATGAGCTTGAAAACCACAAAATGCGATCGCAAGATCGGATGTTAGGTCATTTACAGGAGCATGTTCGATCGCTACACAAGCAACGTCAGCGCGATTTGGAGATTGTAGACCGTAATAAAATCATTTTGGCAGATGTAGTTACGGAAGATATCGGTACGCGATTAGATCGCGATCGCAATAATGAAGTTGGTAAAACTATTCACGATGGTGTACCAAGAACCTATATTGAGACCAGTCCTGAATACCCAAATGGAATTCAATTGATTGCTGTTGCTTTTAAAACTAGCAACGGTGAAACAATGGGTGCAGTAATTTTGGAGTATACACCACTTTATAAAGCAGCACTAGCAATAGCCCATAAAAATATTGTTGTCACGTCTGTCATCAGTTTGGGATGTGGTATCTTTGCATTAGTAGTAGGTTATCTGCTCTCCATAACCATCTCAAAACCGATTATAAAACTCCAGCAAGCTGTGATGAATCTGGCTGAAGGTAAGCTGGATACCAGAGTTAATATTCGCTCTGACGATGAGATTGGGGAGTTAGCTAGCTCGTTCAACAAAATGGCAGACGATCTCCAATATTCTAGAGATGAGTTGGTCAATACTAACGAACAATTACGAGACGAAATTAGCGAACGCCTACAGGCAGAAGCAGAACTTCAACAAGTTCTGAAAGACCTGAAAAAAACCCAAATGCAATTAATTCAATCGGAAAAAATGTCGAGTCTGGGTCAACTAGTAGCGGGAGTTGCCCATGAAATCAACAATCCAGTTAATTTTATCTACGGCAACCTGCAACACACTGATGATTACACTCAAAAGTTGCTGCTATTAATTAAGCTATATCAAAATTATTATCCTAACCCAGAGCCAGAAATAAAAAATGCTAACGCAGAAGCAGATATTGAGTACCTAACAGAAGATTTGCCTAAGATGTTAACCTCAATGAAAATGGGGGCTAAACGCATTCGGGAAATTGTTCTCAGTCTCCGAATTTTCTCTCGTTTGGATGAAGCTGAGTTTAAAACCGCCGATCTCCATGAAGGAATCGAAAGTAGTCTGTTAATTTTGCAACACCGTTTGAAATTACAAAATAATCGCCCTGAAATTAAAGTGGTTAAAGAATACGGTGAAATACCTCAAATTCAGTGTTTTGCAGGGCAACTGAATCAGGTATTTATGAACCTCTTGGCAAATGCAATTGATGCTTTAGAAGATTGTTTCCAAAAAGAAATTTGTCCAAATCCCTTGATTCGCATTTCTTCTGAACAGGTAAATGAAAATGTAATTATTCGGATTGCTGATAATGGAGTAGGAATTCCAGAAGAAATCCAGTCGCGTTTATTTGACCCTTTTTTCACCACGAAAGCAGTTGGGAAGGGGACTGGCATGGGCTTATCGATTAGCTACCAGATAATTACTGGCAAGCATGGTGGATCTTTGCAATGTATTTCATCACCGGGACAAGGTGCAGAGTTTATAATTACAATCCCAATTCGAGTCGGGAAACCAGCACAATTATCAGTCGGCGATCGCAATACCCATCGGTAAAAGTCAGTGCCAATGTTTTGCAGCCCCTAAGTGCGACGCCGAATAGCCCGCACAACTCTTGGAGACGCTGCGCGTAGCTTGCTTCCCCGGAGGGGTACGACAAGCTCAGTGGCCATCGTAGACATCGCAGTTAGAGGGGAATTGCCCCTGAATTGTTCGGTTCTACCACTGTCACCAGTATCCAAATAGCTATAACCTCTTAGATAGTAGTGAAATGTCTAACCTAGACGCTGTTAGTCGCTCTTGAATTAAGGGGTGAAAGCCTGTGTACCAATGGATATTGCCAAGCCTGAGCGAAATCTTGGCTGAAAATCAATCAAGTGTGGCAGAATGTTCACCTGCTAAAGCAGAGCAGCAGTGGCGTATCAGCCTCGCAGCGACAGAACATTTGCTATTAAATACTTTAGCAGACCCTTCAGTTGACACAACCCAAGGATTAGTTTTAGCTGCACCAGCACCGTTATTTAGTCAACCAAAATTGACTCAAAGTTTACAAACAGTAACTTTTACAGCAAAAC
The DNA here is from genome assembly GCF_036917315.1 of Nostoc sp. Lineage (GTDB taxonomy): Bacteria > Cyanobacteriota > Cyanobacteriia > Cyanobacteriales > Nostocaceae > Nostoc. The sequence goes on from NZ_JBALDR010000002.1 coordinate 264,821, forward strand.
CATTTAACCCTTTGGCGCTGATGCCATTTCAGATGCCAGGTGCGATACCTGCGGCAGACTACGCCAACGCTTCTGTAAATGAAGACATTGCTCCCCATGATTCGGTACTTCCTTTACTACCTGCCGATCCTCTGGGTGCAGAACAGTTTTGCTTAGTTTTTACAGATAAATTTAGATTAGTGCTAGTTTTAGCAACCCACAAAAACGGTAAAAAAACCTTTTCATTTTCTTTTGAGCCAGAGATAGTGCAGCAGGCTTGGCGATCGCTAGGGGCACGGGTAATGCTGGCTAATCCAGAATTTTTCGCCCGGTTGGATGCATTAGTAGAACAGTATTCTCCGGTAGCACCAGACTACCGCATGATGATTCACTTTAGTCAGTTATTGCTTCAGGAATTAACAGAACCAGAAGAGACTAGAGAATCTTTACTAGGGACTGGGGAAGAAGTAGGGGAGCAGGGGAGCAGGGTAGCAGGGGAGCAGGGGAGAAGAGTTTTCTCCAATCCTGAATGCCCACTTGCACTGAGAGAAGCCGAAGGGATGCCCAATGTCCATTACCCCTTATCCCCAGAGGGGGCCACACCTTCTCCAAATCCTGATGTAGAATTGCTCCAAGCCTTTGCTCACGAAGTCCGCACACCTTTAACAACTATTCGCACCATGACTCGTCTGCTGTTAAAGCGGCGAGACCTAGATGCTAGCGCGATCAATCGCTTAAAAATTATCGATCATGAGTGTACAGAGCAAATTGACCGTATGGAATTGCTGTTTAAGGCCGCAGAACTAGAAACTACTGCCTCAGCAAAATCGTCAAAAACTCAACTCACACCGATGTCTTTAGATCGAGTGTTGCAGCAGAGCATTCCCCGTTGGGAACAAGCAGCCCATCGGCGGAACTTAACTTTAAATGTTATTTTACCCCAGCAATTACCGACAGTGGTAAGCAATCCCACCATGTTGGATCAGGTTCTCACTGGTTTGATGGAAAATTTTACTCGCAGCTTACCTGCTGGCAGCCATATTCAAGTACAAGTTATCCCCGCTGGAGATCAACTGAAGTTACAATTATCGCCGCAATTCCGGTGCAAAGATTCAAATAAAGCCGCCATACCTGCAACGCCACCAATTCGCAAAGCTCTAGGTCAACTGCTGATGTTCCAACCAGAAACAGGTACGATTAGTTTGAATATCGCTGCAACAAAGCATTTGTTTCAGGCGATCGGTGGCAAACTAATTGTGCGCCAGCGTCCACACTATGGGGAAGTGATGACGATTTTCCTGCCTTTAGAAGTTAGCAATAAACAGAAACCGACAGTCAGAAATTAGAGATATAGCAATCCTAAATGAGATTGTCAAAATTTTTGTTATGGTCGTCCTTTGTCATTTGTTACCAAGAAGGGTATGGGGTGTGGGGTGTAGATAATGAACGCTCTCCCAGACCCAACGGGTACAAGCCCCTGTTTTTAAATATGGAAAAAAGAAACAGGACTTACGCAACTGTCACAAGCGATCGCCTGTGATATCATGTCCGCTTAATTGCTTATTAAACCCGAAGAACCCCACCCCCGCCAAAGCTACGCTTTGTCTCCCCTCCCCGCTTGCGGGGAGGGGATTAAGGGGTGGGGTGCAATGACTGTGGTTATACATAACTAATTATGCGGACATGATATGACAGTTGCGTAAGTCCTGTGTGTATAGCAATCTCGACATAAAATTCCGACTGGTTTTTATGCTTTGAGAGATGCGTTTCTAATCAGCAGTAAAAACTTCACCCGATTAGTCTCTTTAGATTGGAAGAGCATGAACCGGGGCCGAGGTAATGGCGTAGGGACCATCCTTCGTGAAGGCTTCCTTGTTGGCGTTCACATATCAACGGTCATCGGGGTTCTGTTGCCGATGACCTCGACGAAGTTGTTGGTTCCGGCGAAGATCCCGTTTTGGTAGTCGACTGCGACATTGCTGAGGTGCTGGACGAGGTGAGATGGGAATCCCTTTGCATTCAGCCCTTGTGCGAACGTGGCAACATCGATAGGTTCATACCGCACGGGGATGCCGAATGTCTGGGAGATCGCCGACGCGATCGCATAATAGTCCATCTCGACCGGGCCGTAGAGTGGGTATATCTGGCGATCGTGCGGTTCCGGGTTTTCCAGAATGGCAGCGATGACGTAGGACTGGTCTTTTCCAGCGATCGGTGCGTGGCGACCGTTTCCGAGAGGAAGTCGCAGAACACCCTCGTCACCACGGTAATTCCAGTACCATGTCAACCATTCGGCGAAGAACGTCGGTCGCAGGTGTGTCGTCTGCATAGCGGTTCGATCCAGCAGGCGTTCGCCAAGCCAGTGCTGGCGTGCGGCATCGCTGTTCGCCTCGCGGCGTGCAGATATCTGGGACATATTCACCACTGCCTTGACACCGGCTTCGCTGGCTGCTTGGGCAAAGATGACGGTGGCGTCGAGCAGTCCGGGATTGATCGGGTAGCAGAAATACGCTCCCGTCACCCCTCGCATTGCAGAGCTGACCGCGTGGAAGTCGAGAAGATCCCCAACAACGATCTCAGCCCCTGCTGCGGACAGGCTCTCGGAACGCGCATCGCTACGGTGGACGAAGGCACGGACACGGTACCCCCGTTGAAGCAGCAGGCGCACTGTGGTGTCACCCGTGTTCCCGGTCGCTCCTGTAATTAGAAACAGCTTATCGTTCTGCGTATTCATGAAAAAACCTCCTTGACGGCAGTTTGAGAAATAGAGTTGACGGAGACTTCTAAGGGTTGAGATTTCTTGAGCTTGTTCATGTGTTACCTCTTGAGAGTGCTTGTGAAAAAGCCTCGCTGCATAACGGTGGAACCGACCTCACTCAATCACAGATGCAGATGTATGTTGAATGAGGTACTCGGTCGAGTGGGAGTCCGTATGGATTAGCGCTGGCCTCCGGTAGCGAGCAGTTGTTCGCCGGTGAGCCAGCCAGCATCGTCTGATGCCAGGAAAACGGCAATGGAGGCAATGTCTCCGGGTCGTCCCGCGCGACCAAGCGGTGTCTGAGCAACGAATGCCTTCTCCAAGTCAGAGCCGATGTAGCCAGCAGTTACTGAGCCTTCAGTTTCGACGATGCCGGGGTTAAGGGAGTTGACGCGGATCTGCCTCGGCCCGAGTTCCCTGGCGAGTACACCCGTGATGGCATCAACAGCGCCCTTGGTGCCGGTATAAATCGCGCTGTTTGGAGGTGTAATACGGCTGACGCCAGAGCCGATGTTGATGATGCTGGCACCTTCGCCCAGGTGCTTGACAGCTGCCTGCGTCATGAGCAGAAGACCGAGTACGTTGATGTTGAAAATCTTATGGAACTTGTCTTCGGTGATGTCCTCGATCGGAGCGAACTCGTAGACGCCAGAGTTGTTGACGAGGATATCGAGATGTCCGTAGTTCTTGATAGCTGCGTCAATGATGCCCTGTGCCTCAGCAGCCTTGGAGACATCACCACCCACGGCAATAGCTTTGCCACCGGCGGCGACGATCTCACTGACCGTTTTGTCTGCACCAGATTTGCTAGAGGCGTAGTTGACGACGACTGCTGCACCTTCTACGGCAAGTGACTTGGCGATCGCGGCACCGATGCCCTTGGATGCGCCTGTAACGACTGCTACCTTACCTGTGAGCTTGCTCATAGTCTTAATATCCTCAAATTAGTAAATTGCTTTTGCTTGGGTTGGCGACTTTGATTCGCAACATTTGCTTATGCTCATAATGCAGCGATCGCTCCATGCAGACCACTCAAGTTATTTGAGTTAAAACGCAATTTAAGCAGGAAGAAAGCAGCAGGCAGCGAGTTGGGGACGGTTAAGCCTATCTGCTTCAGTAAGAATGGCATCATTTGCCGATTTACCTGTATCAGCGAACCCTTCGGCATGAGAGAAAAATGCGGTATTGTTTAGGGGAAGCCTCACGTTGCCCCTTTGCCCTCGCTTGTCTATGAACTATCAAAAGGCGCCAAAATCTGGGCGAGTTCGAGGAGTCATCCTATCACCTCAGGGGTGGCAGAAGTTTCAGACGGCAAAACAGCAGGCGGAATCTGACGAGACTTGGGGTAAGCACTTTACCCAGGAAGATATCAGCGATCGCGCTGGACTCTCCCTGAATACCCTTGCTCGAATCTTCAAGCGCGAACTGGGGGTCGATCGCCAGTCATTAGAGTATCTCTTTGGAGCATTTGCACTGGAATTAACGAACGCAGACTTTACATCCCCCGATTCATCACCTGAGGTGGCAAAAACCCGACGAGCAGATCCGCAACATGACTGGGACAATGCGGTTGATACCTCGGTGTTTTATGGGCGTGCGGCAGAACTAGCGCAACTTTGGCAGTGGATTGTGTCTGAGCGCTGTCGCATTGTCGGGTTATTGGGCATTGGGGGCATTGGTAAAAGTACGATCGCCGTCAAGGCTGCGCTTGGGATGCAGACAGAATTTGAAGTCGTCGTGTGGCGAGCGATCGCCAACGCGCCACCCGTGGATGAACTTTTGTCGAGCCTGCTGAAGTTTCTCATGCCGCTCTACGGGGAAGATCCAGTGATTCCCACCACGCTCGATGAAAAGCTCTCGAAATTGATGCATTACCTGCGATCGCGGCGGTGTTTATTAATTCTGGATAATGCTGAAATCATTCTGCACAGCGAGCAGGTGGGACAATGGCGATCGGGTTATGAAGGTTACGGACAGTTGCTCAGAGCCATTGGCGAAACGCCTCACCCAAGTTGTTTGTTGCTTACCAGTCGAGAAAAGCCACAGGAAATGGTGCTGATGGAAGGCGCACAGGCTCTAGTGCGATCGCTGACCTTGAGTGGACTAACACCCGCTGACGGACGCGCCATCTTTCGACAAAAGGGAACGTTTACAGGTTCCGAAGCCGAATGGCAGACCCTAATTCATCACTATGGCGGCAATCCTCTGGCGTTGAAACTAGTGGCGGCTGCCATCCAGGATTTGTTTAACGGCAGTATTGCAGAGGTATTAGCGTATCTCAATCAGGGGATTTCTATTTTTACCGACATCCGCGATTTGCTCGATCGTCAGTTCGATCGCTTAACCGAAAACGAACAGCATCTGATGTTCTGGCAAGCCATTCATCGCGAGCCAATCTCGCTCGCAGACATGCAAGAAAATGCGCTCGATCTTATTTATCAGAAAAGTGTGCCCAATCTGGTCAACTCGCTGCTGAGGCGATCTTTAATCGAGAAGGCAAAGCCGACGCTGCTCGAAAAAACGGATGGGTTATTCTTCTTGCAACCAGTTGTGATGGAATATGTCACAGAACGATTCGTACAGCAGGTCTGTGCAGAATTTGAGACACAGCAGATTGACGTTTTGCGAAGTCATCTCTTAATGCAGGTGCAGGCAAAAGACTATATCCGAGAGATTCAAATCCGGTTGATTGTGCAATCTGCGATCGAGCGACTCCTGTCTCGTTTTGGTAGTGTGGCAGCGATCGAGACAAGAGCAAGACAATTATTGGCGCAGCAAGGAAAAACCCCAGGGTACATTGGCGGCAACCTGATCAACCTGTTGGTGCAGCTTCAAGTAGATTTGCGTGGCTCTGACTTTTCCGATCTCGTGGTGCAACAAGCCGACTTCCGGCAGGTCGATTTAGCAGGGGTCAATTTTCAGCAGGCCGCTTTAGCCAAGTCCATCTTTTCAGAAACACTCAGTCTTGCGATGTCGATCGACCTTAGTCCAGACGGTGAGCGAATCGCCGTTGGCGACTCAAGCGGCAACATTCATCTCTGGAACATCACCACAACCCAACTGTTAGCGACCTTTGAAGGTCATATGGGCTGGGTTTGGTCAGTTGCCTTTAGTCCTGATGGCAATACTTTAGCCAGCAGCAGTAGTGATACTTCGGTGCGCTTGTGGGATGTCCAAAGCGGGCGCTGCTTGCAGGTGCTTACAGAGCATACAAGCTGTGTTTGGTCAGTGAGCTTCAGTCCCGATGGTCAGCGAATCGCGAGTGGCAGTGAAGACCATACGGTGCGCTTGTGGAATTTGCAAGGGCAGTGTCTCCATGTTTTGCAAGGGCATACCCAAAGCGTTTACGCCGTTCACTTCGCTCCCGATCGGCAAACTTTGGTCAGTAGCAGTCATGATACTGACCTTCGGATCTGGGATGTCCGCGATGGAAACTGCCTGAATGTCTTAAAGGGGCATACCAGCGGGGTTCAGTGTGTGCGCTACAGCCCTGACGGGCAACAGCTAGCCAGTGGCTGTCGCGATGGGTCGATTCGACTGTGGAGCGGTTATTGCTCCAACGATCAACAGTCAAATCCCGCTTTCAAGCTACTGCGAGGACATACCGATTGGGTTTGGGACATCACCTTTAGCCCCGATGGTCGTTTGTTCGCTAGCGCCAGTTCCGATGGTACTCTGCGCCTTTGGAGCGTCCCAGACGGGCAAGCCGTCCATGTACTCAACGGTCACATACACGACGTTTATGGGGTTGTTATCAGCGCGGACGGGCAATGGTTGATCAGTGCAGGTCAAGATAATACAGTTCGATTGTGGCATTTGCAGAGCGGACAGAGCCTCAAAACGTTGCGTGGCTATACCAGTGGCGTTCACTCCCTGAGTCTCAGTGCGGACGATCGAATGCTTGCCAGTAGCGGTCAGAATGAGACGATCCAGTTGTGGCAGTTGCCGTTGGATGACAATCTATCGCCGCTTCGCCCCTACAAAACCTTATCCAGCAAGACCCGTTGGATTGCATCATTAAGCAATTTAAGCTTTAGTCCCGATAGTCAAACGCTGGCAAGCAATCGACATGACGGCTCAATTGCCCTATGGAATGTCCAAACTGGGCATCTCGACCAGTGGTCAGCGCACAGCGCGTCTGTGTGGGCAGTGCTGTTTAGTCCAGGGGGGCAGGTTTTGGCAAGCAGTAGTGAAGATCGCACTGTGCGACTTTGGGATGTACAGACTCATCGCTGTTTGCAGGTGTTACGCGGTCATGAAAGCAGCATTCGGGCGATCGCATTCGATCCCAGCGGTCAATGGTTGGCAAGTGGCGGTTATGATAACACTATTCGGCTCTGGGATGTGCAAACCGGAGCGTGTCTGAAGCTATTGCAGGGGCATACAGATTCAGTTTTCGCAGTGGCATTCGATCCCAGTGGTCAACGACTGGCAAGCGGCAGTCATGACCAAACGATCCAATGGTGGGATCTGCAAACTGGAGCGTGCTTGCAGACTTTGCAGGGGCAGACGGGAGCTGTGTGGACGCTTGCCATCAGCCCAGATGGTCGCCTCTTAGCCAGTGGCAGTGCTGACCAAACCATTCGACTGTGGGATCTCCAAACGGGGCATTGCCTTCAAGTCTGGCGCGAACACACGAGTTGGGTTCGGTCAGTCATTTTTAGCTCCAACGGTCAAATTCTCTTCAGTGGCAGTGACGATCGCACGATTAAGCTATGGGATGTGACGACAGGACGTTGTATCAGAACGTTGACGGTGGATCGTCTTTACGAAGGCATGAATATTCAAGGTGCAACCGGGTTGACAGTGGCTCAAAAATCCACGCTTAAAACGTTGGGGGCAATTGAGCATTAGGGCGAATGGCACTAAGTTAAGCTGAAGGATAGGCGGCGTCAGGATTGCAGAGGGGCAGGGGTGCAGGGGGGCAGAGGGGAATTTCTAAATATCTGAACGCAATGCCTAAAATTTTTTCTTTCTCCCCTGCTCCTGTGCTCAAGAGCACCCCTGCTGTCTCAACGATTTTACCTTTTCTTAGTGCCATTCAGCATTAGGGCGATTGCACATCCAGTTTTTGTGCAATCTCGTCTAATAACCGATCGAAGGCGTTGAGCGATCGCGTCATCTCTTCATCCACAAGTCGATCGACCAGTTCATCCAAAGGAATTGCTACAAGCGGGAAGTTCGTCAGCATCTGCTCAACTCTTTCGCTGCCAATCACACTCATGGGCAGTAGAGAAACCTGTTGATACATTTCCAGTGTTGCTTTTGACAGCAGGATTGCAGTTCCAGGAAACGCCAACACCTGAATATAGCGCCAGGCATCCTGAGGCTGAATATCTGTACAATCCCACACTAGACGAAGTGGGTTTGCCCTTCCCCGTAACGCTTTCCAACGGGCATTTTGACAAAAATTTTGAAAATGCTGGTAGAGGATTTCGGCTTGCGTGATTCCAAAAGATGTCAGGGGATGCAGAGCAGCATCCAAGCGCCCAATCGAAAAACTGGTAAAACAAACAACATCGTTCGCCGACTCTCCTTGGTGAATTAGTCGCTCTAGGCCGCTGAGATAAACATCAAATACCTGCTCATAGGTTCGCTGAGAAAATACAAACGTCACATTCACATTTATGCGATCGCCTATCAATTGTTCAATCACCGGAAGCATGATTGGCGTCGCTGGAATTCTCAGCATCAAATTCTGCCACCCAACCTCTTGCCAAATTTTCTGAGCTTCTGCGATCGCTGTTTCAGCCTGTAATAATGCATGAGGCGGGAAATCAACTTGAACATAACCCTCTCGTCCCTGAGTCTGAGAATGTACTTGTTTGAGTAAATCAGCCGCTAATTGCAGATCCCGCTTAACGATATAGTCATAATCCGATCGAGCCGTTCGATTGACTGCTTGTTGAGTCAGTACGCTGAAGTCGCGATCGTACTCCTGCCCCTGGATAGCAAGCTTTAAACCTTCAAAAGTCAGGAGTACACCCCGCACACCATCATCAATGGTATGCTGCAATTCTCCCTGACTAATCCAGCCTCGCTCAAATCCATCGAGCCAAACCGATTGTCCCTGTCGTCGCAGCGATTGTATCAGGTTCATAGATTGCAAACTTCAAGATCGAGGTTCAAAGGTTCAATGAACTAGTCTGCGAAACTTCTTCAAATTCCACCACTCAAGATCCGCCAGTTAAGCTCTGATTTAAGTGAAGAATTAATTACACAGCTTAATATCAAGTTCTCACAATGCTTGTGTGTCAATGAGTTGTAAGAATCTTAAAGAATGGCAAAAAGAAATATTTCGGCATTAAACCTTTTTAGATGATGCCTTAATAGCATTGGAGCGGTCGAGAGGTATTTGCAATTTCGCTCATAAAGAAATCAGAAGAATAACCGATTTCAACAATAATTCCGCTAACCCATCCGGCTAACCTGGATTTGTTGCCAGCGCGGATTATCACAGTTAGAGATGCCAAGATGAACATGACAATGAACAGGGCCACACTTTTCACTCCCGTTCAGTTTGGAGCAATGCAATTGAAGCATCGCGTCGTGATGGCTCCATTGACTCGCTCGCGCTCTATTCAGCCCGATTCCATTCCCGGCGATCTCATGGCTGAGTATTACGCTCAACGGGCTACCGAGGGTGGATTCATTATCGGCGAAGCCACCAATATCTCGGTAACAAGCCGTGGATGGCTAGGTGCCCCAGGCCTCTATTCCGACCAGCAGGTTGAAGGCTGGAAGAAGGTCGTCTCCGGCGTCCATGCAAAGGGCGGGCATATGTTTGCACAGCTATGGCATACCGGCCGTTCTTCGCATGTTGAACTGACTGGTGGTGAGATGCCTGTCTCCGCTTCCGTCGATCCAGCTTACTGGCAGAACCCGTCGCATTTGGTTTCAGCATCCAGTGGTTGGGTTCAGCCGTCACCGCATCGGGCGCTTGCCATCGCAGAGATATCGCTCATCGTTGAGGACTACCGTAGGGCGGCAGAACGGGCTATGGATGCCGGTTTTGAAGGCGTAGAGCTACATGCTGCCAACGGGTACCTCATGGATCAGTTCCTGCAAGACGGCAGCAATAAGCGAAACGACGAGTATGGCGGCTCCATTGAAAACAGGTCGCGATTCCTGCTTGAGGTAGTCAAAGCGATGACTTCAGTGTGGGGGAGCGATCGCGTTGGAGTTCGCGTCGGTCCGAGCGGCACGTGGAATGGCATGTCAGACAGCAACCCGCAGGCGCTCTTCCAGTACGTCGCAGAACAGCTGAACCAGATCGGACTCGCTTACCTCCACATCATCGAACCACGCGTGAAGGGCAATGTGGTCGTTCTGGAGCATCAAGGGGCAATCGCCGCCGAGCAAATGCGGACGATCTTCCAAGGCAAGATCGTCGCTGCCGGCGGATTTGAGCCAGACACTGCTGAGGCCATCCTGGACAACGGAACCGCAGACGCGGTGGCTTTCGGCCGCCATTTCATCTCTAATCCCGATCTGCCCCGCCGCCTCAAAGAAGGGCTGCCACTTACGGCTTACGATCGCAACACCTTTTACACCTTCGACGCGCACGGCTACACGGACTACCCGTTCTATCACGAGAACGCCAAGGTGTAGCGCAGCGAACACGAGAGAGCGAACGAAGAACTTGTTTTCCAAATGGAGGAAGTATGAACAAAAGTATAAATGTGATGTTGGTACATGGTGCTTGGGCTGACGGCTCGTGCTGGAGCAAGGTAATCCCTTTGCTTCAGGCGAAGGGTTTAAATGTAACAGCGGCGCAGATTCCGCTGACTTCGCTCGAAGATGATATTGCGGTCACGCGTCGTCTTCTCTCGATGCAGACAGGACCCACAGTTCTGGTTGGGCATTCCTATGGCGGTGCTGCGATTACTGGCGCGGCCACCGAGACTCCCGACGTGGAAGCCCTCGTCTATATCACAGCTTTCGGTCTTGACCAAGGTGAGAGCCTTGATTCCCTCAGCAAACAGGGTTCGCCGTCGCCTGGCTCTACGGCGATATGGTCTGACAACAACGGTTTTCTTTGGATCGACCGGGAGGGCTTCCATCAGGCGTTTGCCGCGGATGCCAGCCCAACCGAAGCTGCCGTCATGGCTGCGGTACAGAGGCCGTTGAGCGTCGCCAGCTTCACCGACAAAGAAGGTGTACCCGCCTGGAAGATGATTCCTTCTTGGTATCTGGTGTGCACTGACGACCAGATGATCCCATCGCCAGCCCAGGAGTTCATGGCTAAACGGATGGGTGCCACCGTGCAGTCTGTGTCGGCAAGCCACGCTCCCTTTGTTTCCCGCCCGCAAGAGGTCGCCGACATCATCGCACTCGCGGCGGCTTCTCTGGCACAGTAAGCCCCACAACTCAGCACAGGTGAATCAACATCAACCCATGAAAAATTCCTATAAAGCAGTAGAAGTCACCTCTCCGGGTGTTTTCAACCTCGTCGAGCGAACGATTACCGATCCTGGAGCCGGCCAGGTCCGCATCCGAGTGGATTCTTGCGGTGTATGTCACAGCGACTCAGTTACCGTCGAAAACTCCTTGCCAGGAATTATCTATCCGCGCGTACCAGGTCACGAAATCGCTGGTCGGATCGAAGCCGTTGGAAAGGGCGTCGTGAATTGGGAGGTCGGCCAGCGCGTGGGTGTTGGTTGGTTCGGTGGCGAGTGCGGCTACTGTGAACCCTGCCGACGCGGTGACATCGTTAATTGTACGAACCTAATTATATCTGGTATTACGACAGATGGTGGCTATGCGGAAGTCGTCATCGCTGAGGCGCGGGCGCTTGCGTCCATTCCGCAAGACCTTTCCTCTGTAGACGTTGCTCCGCTCTTATGCGCGGGTCTCACTACCTTCAACGCACTCCGCAACTCAAAGCTTCGCGCTGGAGATTTGGTCGCCATACAAGGTATCGGGGGTCTCGGTCATCTGGCTTTGCAATTCGCATCCAGGATGGGATTTCACACCTTGGCGATTCAGCGGGGAAAGGAAAAAGAAAAACTGGCTCACCAGTTGGGGGCGCATGGATACATCGACAGCACAGAGGAGAATCCCGCAGAGGCACTCCTCAAAATGGGTGGAGCGAATGCGATTCTCGCCACTGCGGCTAGTGGAAAATCGATGGGTCCTCTTGTCGGGGGTCTTGCGGCACGTGGCAAGCTCGTTGTAGTCGGTGTTTCCTCGGAACCTATCGAAATTAATGCTACACAACTTATCTTTGGGTCGAAGACCATTCAAGGCGAAAACGTCGGCACACCCATCGAGGAGGAAGACACATTAAAATTCAGTGCTCTTCAGGGTATCCGTCCCACGATCGAGACCATGCCCCTTGAGAAGGCTCCTGAAGCCTACGCACGCATGATGTCCGGCAAAGCACGCTTTCGCATAGTGCTGACTATGCCCCAATAGCGCAAAGGAGTTCAGTTACCGTTTCTGGCCAAGTATCCTACTGCTGAGGTGATTGCGATCGCTTGCACAAGAAGGCGCAACACTCAGCATTTCGCTACTACGGTCTAGTATGCAGCACAAGTGGCGTGTTCAACCATTCCGATCGATTAATCCGAAGGAGTCGCAATGGAATGGCACTAAGAAAAGCGGAAAGCCTTATCAATTAAGCCGTTTGCAATTGATGACGTAATTCATGTCTGGGCTTGGTCAATCTGGGGTAAGCTTTGGGGCGGCGTTTGGTGACTCGTGGTTCGCTGCGTGCAGGACGGTCGGGGACAACCTTGTGAACAATAATTTTCAGCAAACTACGATAAAGTCGGATGCGTTTTTGAGAGTGAGCAGTTTCTAATTTAGGAATAAAATTCAGTAAATGATGTCGAGTACCTTGAAGCGATAAACGATTTGGAGGAGTATTGTAAGTAGTCCCAGCCGACCACATTAAGCTCCGAAGTAAATTGTAAGCGAGTAAATCAACATGGATTTCTTTGCGGATCGTTGAAGGGGTTTTACATCGGAGAATATCCATACCCAAGGTAGTTTTTATATGTCTCAAATCTAATTCAACATCCCAACGTTTACCGTAAAGCCCAACATTTTCAAGAGTAGAATAAGTTGCTTTATCTAAAAGAGTAGTAATTAAGCTGACTTGTTGAGTGCGAAAACCAGGAATAACAATGTAATAGTAAATTTCTCGCACAGTAATGGAAGGAGGTAAAGCATCATATTCATCCTTACTCTCTTGAAAATAAAATATAACATTTATATAAAAATATTTTTGCTCATGCTTCTGGTTGTAAGTCATTTTGAGAATAATAATTAGGGTTGAAAGTTAAGATAATTTTTTCTTCCAAATCATAATTTTTTTGCAAGTATACATCATCTAAGAAATAAGCATTCTGCTTATAACATTCAGTAATTATTAAAATAAAATCTTCAATATTTTGACAGATGGTAATCCATTGGTTTTCTTTTGAACAGAATACAACAGATTGGTCTGAAGGCAATGTTCTGACGCAATAGTAATCAACATCGCAATACACTAGAAAAGGAATCATATCTGGTTGCCATGCCCAAGGCTCAGGGTTTCTATGTACTGCTTTTAAAAGATTAATTATTTTATCAAATTCATAAATATTTATTAAATCGCAACCAGGAATGAAATCTGTAGGATAATCAAACTTTTCGATTAATTTAGATACAGATAAACCTTTGACGCAAGAGTATATAGCCATTAAACCTTCAGGAATTGGATGAATTTTGATGCAATCTCTGATTATTTCATCAGATACTCCTTCGTCCATTGCAACTATATATCCTGGTCGTTGGTTTTCAATAATTTCAAGAAGATTTTGAAAATCGCGTTCAATTTTTTCTCTTTTTTTCATTATTTAATGCCTTTATTTTGTAATTATCAGCAATTGTGAGCAGAGCTATCGGCGCACCCGTTGAGAACGGCATCTTAATAACCAGTCGGCTGGAGTGGCAAAGAGCCGAACCAGGCTCTAATTTAGATGGAGTACGCACGTATGATGTCCGGCAAAGCACGCTTTGACAGGGTGCTGACCAAGGCCCAAGAAGCCAAAGGATTCAGTTAGGGGTTTAAGTAGCAGTCGATGTTGTTGGCAAATGTGCTACGAGCAGGATTACGTAAACGATCGCCCACAGACAAGGCTTCACAGAGATGTGAAACCCAGAAATTGCTCTTTTGTGTCTTTATTGATTAGCTGCTTTGCCGGAGAGTGAACTTCAGCGACCGACTTGTTCTCGCCTCCAACGTCCAGGACTGTCGCCCACAACCTGATGGAAGGTTCGGGTGAATGCAGCTTGATCGGAGAAACCCGATTGCAGCGCGACATCGATTAAAGGAGTGCGAGTTTGGATGAGAAGTTCCTTGGAACGCTCTATGCGGCGTTCGATGAGCCAACGGTGAGCCGAAACACCAAAGCTCACTTTGAACGACCGTGCGAAATGACTCACAGACATTTGGCATTCCTGAGCAACTCTAGCGAGATGGACATTCCCATCAAGGTGTTCCAGCAAAAGTTCAGTGGCCCGACGCTTTTGCCATGCGGCAAGCCCTCGCGGCGAGACTTCTGGTAGACGAGACAAGCCGCCGTACTTTTGGAGCAGATGTGCACCGAAGATCAGACTGAACTGATCGAGAGCGAGGGAACTAGGCCAATCTTGCGACCCAATGAATGGTAGAACGTTCTTGGTCATCTGTGCAATGACCAGATCGTCCTCACAAATCGCAAATTTATAGCTTCCAATCGGCTGGATGTTGTGATCTCGTGCGATTTCGTCGAGGCCCTCTCGAGGTACGTGGTAGTGAACATAGTCAAAACCGCAATCAACGAAGCACACAGGTTTCGATTGCAGATCGATAATGCTTGTCCGGTACGCAGGTATGTATGGAACCGCAATCTCGCGATCGTCGATACAGAGTTCATAGCTGTGTAAGGGAACGGGCTTGATCGCAACGGATACGTGAATTGCGGACTCTTCAGGAATAGGGTTTGAGGTGCCAGGCAGCCCAACGTCCGAGTGGAGTCGTGTAATAGCGAACGTACTTTGCTGTGACCAAGCCAAGGTCGCAGTTTCGCTATCACTCTGATGGTAATAAGACGCAAGTGTTTCTCCAAAGGCCCCTTTAGCTTCGGCTCCATTCATCAAGACTCTCCTGACTGACTCATAATTCTCCAGACCAGACAAGATAACCGATCGTCTCGTTTATAATAGGGCGTGTGAGGACTGCTGTCTAGTTTTTCTTAACTGCTTTACTAGATCGGGCTTAGAGAACATTAACCTGTTGGTTTTCCAGTAAAAAAACTTGGGTTTTGAATTCTTAATTTATCCCTCTTTCAAGAAACAGTATTTGCTTGGGGCTGAGGAGTAATATCATGTCCGGCAAATCACCCATAATTAATATAGATAGAGGTGCATGAATTGGTGCGATCGCAATGCCAAAAATCATCAAAATTGAGCCACATCTGAGTTTGGAAAAGTTAGAAGCAGGTTATCGGCAAGCCAAAGAACCAGTATTGCGGACACATTACCAGATAATTTGGCTGTTAGCCAAAGGTATGAGTACACCAGAAGTAGCAGCAGTCACAGGCTATAGCCGAAGTTGGATTTATGAGTTGGTTTGGGGTTACAACCGCAGTGGAATTGAAACATTAGGAGATCAGAGGGTCTTAAATCAAGCAAGGTAAGGATTCAGGTTGCAGGGTATTGACAAAGGGGGCACTTGAGGGAAAATATCGCAAATATGAACCAAAACCTGCCTCAAGAATTAGATCGAGAAAGCTTGAACCAGTTATCAAAAGAAGAACTGGTGGATATCATTATTGAGCAGAGCAAGGTAATACGTGATTTACAGAAAATAATCTTAGAACTACAGCGAGAAGTAGAACAGTTAAAAGTCAGCAGAGATTTGGACAGCAAGACTTCATCGAAACCACCATCTGGGGACATTCTGAAAAAAAGCGAAAACAAACTACCAAAACCTACGCTCTTACGGCGTTATTGGTGCCTAGTTTTGTCCGCAGCATTGGTACAATAAATTATTAGTCCTTACTGCATCTCCTTCACCATACCAATAAATGTCAGATCAACCTGCACTCCTAATAGAACTGCTCCGTGCGGCTTACGCAGCCTTCAACGCGCGAGACATTGACGCTGCCCTTGCCCTCATGACTCCGGACGTGGCTTGGCCGAAAGCGTTCAAAGGCGGTTTTGTCCGTGGGTCTGAAGAAGTTCGCGCTTACTGGACGGAGCAATGGAGTGAAATCAATCCGCACGTCGAGCCGGTTTCCTTTTACTCGGAGGAGGCTGGGCGCATTTTGGTTGATGTGCGTGCGTGACAAGGCTTACGCAGTTCTTGCCGATGAGCACGTGGGCCATCGATTCACCCTTGAACACGGCTTGATTCAAGCTATGGAAGTCTGTCCACTTCCATCGTCCACCCCAAAGGACTAACCACACGCAAAGAGCGAACAGGCATCGCCGGGCGGCCTTCTTCTGTATCCGGGGTGAGGTAAGCATCCGTACAGAAAGTTACGCGCTTGGATTTGATGAGCCGCTTTTAACCCAAGCGATCGCCACCAGAAACTAGACCAACGACATAGAAATGGTGGGACGTTTCAGTTGTTGAATCAGGTAGTTTGATAATAACCCATGCTTGAGTTGATAAGCAGTTAGACCTATTTTATCGGCTCGATCTTTAAGTCTTAACCAAACAAGCATTTTTGAGACACGTATGTGCAAGAAATACAGCGTCCGTTTTGAAACCCCTGCTTTTAAGTCACTGGTTCTCTACACCCCACACCCTAAACCTGCAACCCTTTTCATTACAACGGACAAATGACTAATGACATGAAACAAAGTACTTTTCCACGCATCTAATAAATATTTCCACACCCATTGCTAAAGCAGTTTCATCAAAATCAAACCGAGGATGATGATGGGGATATGCTAAGTCTTTCGCCGGATTAGCAGAACCGAGAAAGAAATAACAACCAGGAACTTCTTCTAAGAAAAATGACATATCTTCAGCAGCCATAGTTTGGCATTCTGGCACAATACCCACAGGAGTTTCTACCACTTCTTCTGCTACGGATCGCACTAGTTCTGCTATTTTAATATCATTAATTACTGGTGGATAAAGTGACCAATACTCTAAGTCATAATTTGCACCATGACTCTGACAAATTCCAGCAATAATCTGCTCGACACGCTGGTTAAAAAAGCCTTTCAAACTAGGATTAAAATACCTGACAGTAGCACTCATTCTCGCTGTATCAGCAATTACATTACGTTTAGTTCCAGCGTGAAGTTCGCCGACTGTTACTACTGCTGAATCAATAGGATTAACATTCCGAGCGACAATGGTTTGCAAAGCATTGACGATTTGGGCAGCAACAACAACGGAGTCAACAGTTTGATGGGGTAGTGCGCCGTGTCCACCTTTGCCCAAAATTGTGCAGTTAAAGCACTCCACTGCTGCCATCAATGCGCCAGCCCGCACACCCACTGTTCCTAAAGGCAAATTATTCCACAAGTGCAAACCAATAATCGCGTCAACATCAGGATTCTTCAAAACTCCAGCTTCAATCATCGGCTTTGCGCCTCCTGGTGATTCTTCCGCTGGCTGAAAGATAATTTTTACGATCCCAGAGAAGTCTTGACGGTGCTGCTGGAGATAATAAGCTGTACCTAAAGCGATCGCTGTATGTCCATCATGTCCACAAGCGTGCATCACTCCATCATGTTGCGATTTGTACGGAACTTCGTTGAGTTCTTGGATTGGCAAAGCATCCATATCCGCGCGAATCGCTAAAACTTTTGGATTTTGGATTGTTTCTGAATCTTGCCCTTTACCTTTGATGGTGGCAACAATGCCAGTGTGAGCAATGCCAGTTTTATGCTCAATTCCCCATTCTTGCAGCTTTTGTGATACAAACTCAGCCGTTAGTTTTTCTTGAAAACCCAACTCTGGTTGTTGATGTAATCGCCGCCGCCACTCTACTAATTGCGGTTGCAATGAGCGGATCGAAAGTCGGATGCGAGATAGATCGACAGAAGAAGGATTGGGAAAGGTGGAAACCATTATGAAGACAAACTAGTTTAAGTACAGCTAATACCAATTTGAAAAAGAATGCAACACATAACATATAGATAAGATCCCTCGCCAACCCTTTCCGAGGTATCGGGGAAGGTGCGCATCAGCGGATCGTGTCGCAAACATTTTTTGAATTGGTATTACTGAGATTATTTTCCTAGTTTAACGTGACTTGGATGAGTCTTCAGTAACGAGGTACTCAGCACTGAGTGCGATCAAAGAGCCTCTAGTTAATGGCTGTTAATTTTCTCTCTAGGTCAAATAAAAAGCCGTGGATATACTCTTCAGTCCATTCGGCACCATAGAAGCGTTTAAACATTCCTCGCGCTGGGTCTTTTTCAGCCCGATATCGCAGGTATCGCAGTTGGGCTTGCTCAATGGCTAGTAAATTTTGTGAATCTGTTACAGGTTCTGCCTGCTCTACGAAATCGAGATAAGCTTTCAAATAGTCTTTGAAAGCGGCAAACACCTGAGTTTCTACTACAGCCGTTTCTTGAGGGCGAGTCCACAGAAAAGCGGGAGAGAAAAAAGGCTGTGCTTCTTCGGGAAAATCCCCTCCCCAAGACAAATGTTGTTGATGGGCGTGGAAAATGGGCAAAATTGGTTCAGTATATTTTGCTTGATATGCTAGATCGTCGCGAAATAGGGGCTGCATATCCAAAGCAATTAGATGTCCTCCTGGCAATGTCACCAAATCTGCCCCAAAAAATGGTAAATCGTAGTTGAGGCGGGGAAAAATTACAAAATTCAGAACTTGTAGCGAATTGCCACCCTGTACGTGAGCTGCACGAATTTGCCGCAATTTTGAAGTTTGAAAAGCATAACTGGTGGTGACAACCTCTTCCTGATTCTTTCCCTTGCCCACAACAGCACTCTTGGACTCAAACCCAGTGGGGATAGGATAGGGCTGTAAATCCAAACGCGATCGCATATAGGCGATCGCATAATCGAGAAATGGCTGATAGAGTGTCACGTCGCTTCGCTCCGAATTCAAAATTCAAAATTCAAAATTCAAAATTAATCAAAATTCAAAATTAATAATTAAAGAACTTCTGCCTCCTGCCTTCTGCCTCCTGCCTTCTGCCTCCTGCCTTCATCTTTTGCCGGCACCGACTGCTAGGGGAACAGCATCTTCAAATAAGAACTCATGGAGAAAGCGTTCTGCCCATTCATGACCAAAGTAACTGCTAAACAAACCAGATGCTGGATCGCGGTCTGCACTATATTGGTCATAGTCTTTTTGGGCTTTGACAATCCGCTGGATATCTTCAGGGTCTTGGAGTGGTTTGGCATCTGCTAACATTTGCCAATACAAGTTTAAATAATCCTGAAAAGCTTCAAAGACTCGTGTTGCCACTGTTTCCGGGTCGGTTTTGGCAAACAATAGATATTTAGAAAAATACTGGTTGGCATCGTAAAACTTCATTTCTAAGTTTTGCGCCAAATCCGGGTATTTATCGTGGAGAGATTTTAGCGGAAATATATATTTTTTTTGATAATCTTCATCCTGAAATAAAGGCTGGAAATCAAGCACAATCAGGTTTTTGACTTTCCCAAAGGATAAAAAATCAATCCCTAACAGAGGTAAATCGTAGTGATGACTGGGATAAATCACGCTGTTAAAAATTTGAGCGCTTTCCCCAGCATCAATGTAGGTATAGCGAATTTTCCGCAACTCTTGAGATTGGTAACACCAACTGCGAATAGTTGCTGGGTTTCTGCCGCGATCGCTAACTTTGAATTCCAAACTAGGGGGAATGACCCTACTTTGTAAATCAAACCGCTGAAATAGCTCTTTTTCTAAAAATTCCAGGAAAGGCTTATACATGGAGCATGATTTGTTAACCCTTGCATGAAAATAAGTTATGGCGATCGTACACGTCTCATTTATGAGAAACAAAGCAACATTCCTTAATGGGGCATAGGGAAGAGGCAGAGGGGCAGAGGGGCAGAGGGGCAAAGGTGCAGAAGGGAAAAATTTACTGCAACTTCTCCCCTGCTCCCCTGCTCCCCTGCTCCCCTGCTCCCCTGCTCCCCTGCTCCCCTGCTCCCCTTCTCCACTTCTCCCCACTAACGCCTAGCATGATTACGACCGATCATTTGCTCCAAGACTTCTTGGGAAACACAGCGACGTTCGGAACAATAAGTCATCAAGTTGATTCCGTTCATCATTCGTACCGTACTGACCCTGACACGAAAATCATCCGTAACAAACCAACAACGTTCCTGACCTTGATTGTTGTCATAGTCAGTATCAATCGTCAGCACTCCATCATCAGCAAACCGATATCGGCTCACAACTGGAATACTCTCAACATAGCCTTGGTTGCGAATCAGTTTTCCAGAACGCCTCGTTTCGTCAGGAACATCAACCAAAATCGCAGCATTATCGCTATTCGGTAGCCTTGTATCTAGGTTAGCTTGCCATGCAAAGCTAGCACCGCTTGTTGCTTTACTAGGATCTATCCCTTGGGCTTTACAAACTTCCTGGACTTTCGGATCGTCATTTCCCATGACTTTAATAATTAAATTCGACTCCCCCGACTCATCCGCCGCCGAGTCAAAATGATGAACGGCGCGTTCCGTAAACCATGTACCTTCACTTTTACGGAAGAAGTCGATCATTGTCAAAGGTGGTATTATATGCATCTGTTTTGAAACCTCGTTTTATCAAATTTTGGCGTTATTAATACTAGTGATGAGATGAAGTCCCGATTTAGCTAAAGTGTAGAATAACTCCAAAAGTGATATTTTAATCAGCTGATGACAAATAGTGAAATTCAACTTATTACTAGCGATGCCTACGGCAACGGCTTTGCCGAACGCCCCAGCCCAACTCCAGAAATTTTAACAGCCCTGAAAGCCGGAATCCCTGTGGATTCGGTAGAGTTGTACCAATTCAATCTAAAGGAAGTCGATTTCCGACAAGCTAACTTGAGTAAAGCCAAGCTATTAGGAGCCGATCTCAGTGAGGTGGTATTAAGTAATGTCGATTTGAGTGGGGCTGATTTGCGAGGCGCTAATCTGCAAGGAGCCGATTTGAGTGGGGCTAATTTGCAGGGAGCCTATTTAAACCGTGCCGATCTCCAACAAGCAAATCTGAGTGGTGCAAATTTGGAGGGAGCCAAACTCCAATTAGCGCGTTATGATTCACAAACGAAATGGCCCAAAGAATATAACTACAAAGCTTCGGGAGCCGTAGGGCCGGGTGCTAATCTCAATGGTGCTTTTCTGAATACAGCTTCTTTACGAAATGCAGATTTACAAGGTGCTAATCTGCGTGGAGCCTACCTGAGTGGCGCTGACTTGACAGGAGCCAATTTGCAAGGTGCTTATTTGAGTGGTGCTGATTTGACAAAAGCTTACTTGACAGGGGCTTGCTTACGAAATGCTCGATTGACTGGAGCCGATTTGCGGGATACAGACCTGCGAGCAACCGATCTCAGTGATGCAGAGATGGAGAATCTTCTAAGTATCGCTGGGGCAGATTTTACTCTTGCTCAAGGACTTACAGAAGCAATTAAAGCCATGCTTTCTAGCCGTCCATATTCAGAACTCGACGTTTGGAACGCCTATACCCGCACAACAACTCGTGAAAGTTTAAGTGCTTGACCAATATAGTGCTGAGTAACGTTAGCGGTAGCGGGGCGTTTAGCCCGTGCTGAGTTGTGAGTATGAATGAAAAAGTAATTTATAGGCACTCATCACTTTTAACTCAGCACTTTTCATAATGATTGCCAGTTCTTTTTTAGAAGTGCTAAAAATGTCGCGTATCCTTCGGAAAAACCGGGCGGATCTGGTAGAACATATTGGGGAAATTCTTTATACGATCGCCAAGGTTCCGAAGCATTATGCCGCAAATGTAAGGCACATTCTGAGGAATCTGGTAGTCGCCAAGTCATTTGACCAGCTTGTATATCAGTCACAAATGCCTCCTCATCTAGAAAAAGTTGATCTTTTATTCCAGAGTTTGGCAGACTAACCGGATATTTTGGTCAAATTTAAGGTAAAATGAAATATTTACTGTTTATCCGATCGGTTTTCTCACAATATTGCATTGCGGACAAACCCACGCCGCTATTGTGGCAACAGGTCTTCTAAAGCAGCTCCAACAACTCGGTGATCCTCATCCTGTCTGAGTTGGTTCAGGGCTGCTTTGGCTTCCGGTTGGTCAAATCGTTTGAGAGCATAACTAACTCGCACGCGCATCCGCCAAGATTCATCATTCACCAACGTTAGTATTTGGGATAATGCCGCAGCACGTTGGTTAGAATTAGCCAGTAAGCCAAGTGCATCAACAGAAGATTCCTGAACTGTGAAATCTTCATCTTTTAAACCCTGAACGCAGATATCAAATAGTTCTTCAGGGCAATCCATTTCAGCGATCGCAGCCAAAATGCTCCGTCTAACTAGCCAGTGGTCATCCTGATAATATGCCAAAACTAGATGAGAAACTGCGACTCTGCCAAATAGCGATAATGAATTTGCCGCCTCAGCCCGCACGTTGGGAGTATCATCAAATTTCATAATTTGCATCAAAGCCGCAAAAGATTCCGCTGATTGTTGATTACCCAAACCCCTGGCCACAAAAGAACGCACCAAAAATTCTGAGTCATGAAGTTTACTGGTGAGCAGAGGAACTGCAACTTCTGATTCATAACTATTGAGAGCAGCGATCGCCTTTAGACGATAGTGAAAATCTGGGTTCTTTAGTTCAGCTTGGATTTTATGGATTTCCATAAGTGCATTTGGTACAGCTATTCTTTACTTTATTTTACAGGTGTCACCAAATGGCGATCGCATTCTAAGAAGATTGAATCTAAGGGCATTGGGTACAAGAGGCAGAGGGGCAGAGGGGCGGAGGGGCAGAGGGGCAGAGGGGAAAGAACTTGTAGAAGAACTCTCCTCTGCTCCCCTGCTCCCCTGCTCCCCTGCTCCCCCACCCCAATGCCCAATACCCTATCCCCTAAATCAATGACTCAATTAAGCGAAACCGTTAAAGAATTAATCGCTAAAGCTAGAATTGTCAGCTTTGCTGAGTGGCAACAGTCCCATCCACAAGCAGCGATCGCAATATTTCAAGCTGCGGATGATGCTTTTCGCTACCTAAGCGATGAAGATTTATCGCAGATTACAACCTTGTCACCCGATAATTCTGAGTTG
This sequence comes from Nostoc sp., assembly GCF_036917315.1. Lineage (GTDB taxonomy): Bacteria > Cyanobacteriota > Cyanobacteriia > Cyanobacteriales > Nostocaceae > Nostoc. The sequence continues at coordinate 287,797 of NZ_JBALDR010000002.1, forward strand.
ATTCCTGTTGCTCAATTGTTACGCGATCGCGCCGCCGAAATCGTTGACGAATCTAGAGAACAAGTTTTGGCAACTTATCCCGAAATTATCCAGCCTGGAGGCGGTCTTTATCCACCTGAACGCGCCCAAGCTTGCTGGCGAGATTTTTGGCATTTTCTTCGCTGCATTACTTATGGCATAGCAGGTGGCCACACTGAATATACAAGTCCCACAGGACTGCATTATATGAATTTGCTCTATCAGGAATTACAAGTTCCATTGGATGCAATGATTTTAGGCTTAAAAAGCATCAAGGCTGCTAGTTTGAAACGCTGCCAAGCCGATCGGCAGCAAATTCTTGCTCCCTATTTTGACCATTTAATCAGCCAATTGGCTACTTTCCAAATTCGATAGATAAGTTAAGTGATAAGTGGGCATGAATAATCAAAGGTTTGTAGTCAGGACTGAAGCTCTGACTAACAGACAATATTACTTAATTTTATATTGCGTAAGATAGTTGAATTTATTCATGCCCACTGATTGAAATAAACTTAGGTGACTCAGCACAATTAATACTCTGGCTCAAGGGAATGGGAGAATACCATTACTTGCATCCCAATTACAAATCCAATACTAAAAAAAAGCTAAATTTTCTCTAAAGTATGATTTAACTTAACAAATTTTAATAAATATGGTTTCGGCATCGTATCACAATGTGTAAAGGCAAACGATGCAAAAACTTAAAATCATCACGACTAATAAGGATTTAAAATCTCTATGTCCTCCCCTTTGTCACAATGATGTAAAGTTTTTTAACATCTGCTGAATATCCTTCTCATAAAATTTAGTTGTTAACTGGGAGATAGTTTGAATGGCTTTTGGACCAGCATCACGATTAGGGGTCGCTCTGTTTGAAGACACCGATCCCGTCGATCTGTGGCCAAATCGCTCTAATGAGGATGTTGAAACCGTAATTAGAAGTGTCTACAAACAAGTTCTAGGCAATGCTTATGTAATGGAGAGCGAGCGCCTTTCCGTTGCTGAATCTCAACTCAAACGGGGTGAAATTAGCGTTCGCGGGTTTGTGCGTCAAGTCGGGAAGTCGGAACTTTACCGTTCGCGGTTTTTTGATAGTGCCCCTCGTTATCGGGCGATTGAATTAAATTTCAGACATTTCCTTGGTCGTGCGCCATTGGATCTAGAAGAAACGCGTACACACAGCACTATTCTGGATACAAAGGGCTTTGAGGCTGAGATAGATTCCTATCTAGATAGCGACGAATACCAAGAAACTTTTGGGGAAAACATTGTCCCTTATATTCGGGGCTACAAAACCGAAGCTATTCAGAGTTTGGTTCAGTTTACCCACTTGTTTCAACTGGTACGTGGTTCTTCTAGCAGCAGCCTGAAAGGTGACTTAGCTGGCAAACAACCAAAATTAAACAGTTTGCTAATTCAAAGTACACCTACTCCTGTAATTTCACCAGCCAGCAAGGGCGCTACATTCCGCAACCCAACATCTACTCCTCGCACTCGTCAGGGTGTGGGATCTGGTGATGATGGAAAGGTTTACCGGATTGAAGTCACTGGCTACAAGGCAAATGTGGTAAATAATATTTCCAAATTTCGCCGCAGTAACCAAGTCTTTTTCGTGCCATACAATAAGCTTTCACAAGAGTATCAGCGGATTCACAAGCAGGGCGGTACGATCGCCAGTATTACCCCTGTCAACTAAAGAATAGAAATTGGGGATTTAGAGATTAGGGATTGGGAAATAATTCCGCTGTACTCAGTTTATAATCTTTCAATCCTCAGTGTCGCTCGTTCTGGGATTTACGCAAAACTACAGGCAAGTTCAGAGGCAATATGCGGAAAGCTGCTTCTCTATTAGACGCTTCGGCAATGCGTCTACATACATTGCCCTGACCTAAAAATTATTCTTTTCGGCTGTAGTTTGCGTAAATCCCGACCGATCAAAAGTTAGCCAAAGCGATTACTGCTGTCAGTTGTCAAATACGAAAATATTTAACACACTTTCACAAACTAAACTTTTACAAAAGCTAGTCAGTAGCAAAAATAACTGACAACTGATGGGAAATTCTACCTCTACAAGGGGTAGGATGCTCGGAAATTTAATTAGCGTTTTTCAGGAGATACTTCAATGTCACTTTGGGCTATTGATTCACCTACTGTTGATCTGCGTCCGAACACCAGCGAAAGTGAATTACAAACACTGATTCGGGCAGTTTACAAACAGGTTTTGGGTAATGCTCACTTGTTGGAAAGCGAGCGACTAGCTAGTGCGGAATCGCAATTGCGCGATCGCAAAATCAGCGTCCGCGAATTCGTCAACATAGTTGCAAAATCAGAAATTTATCAATCCCTGTTTTTCAACTCTTCTTCCCAGTATCGGTTCATTGAACTGAACTTCAAACACCTACTAGGGCGTCCTCCTGCCGATCGAGCAGAAATTTCCGAACACGTCCGCATCTACAACGAACAGGGCTATGATGCTGAGATCGACTCCTATATCGATAGCAACGAATATCAGCAGAATTTTGGCGAGAATATTGTTCCTTATGTGCGCAGCACAAGCTCCCAAATCGGAATTAAGAATGTTACCTTTAACCGCACCTTTAGCTTAGTCAGAGGATTCGCTAGCAGCGATAGCGATCGCAAAGCCAAACTGATCGGTGATATCGGTTCCAACTTACCCACATCCATCAAAGCTCCCGCAGTTGGTTCTAGTGTCAGCAGCACCGACAAACGCTTCTTGATTAAGGCTGTTAAAGGTGCAGGTAATCTCCGTACTCGTCTAGGCAACCTGGAATATGTAGTTAACTACAGCCAACTGTCTGGACAAGTGCAAAATATTCATCGCACAGGCGGCAAAATTATCAGTATCACTGAAGTTGCTTAGATTTGTCTAAGTAGGAGACTGGGAACTGGTGATTGGGGAATGAGGACAAGGGGACAAAAGAAAACTCCTAACCTCTAACTCTTGTACAGACGCGATTAATCGCGTCTCTCCCCACTCAGCACTCCCAAATGCTGTTGTAGTCAAGGAGGCTAACATATAGACTAGGAGAATAACTTTCTTTTTTGCCAAAATATCTCTTGGATTTTAAGCTACTTTTTTAAGATCATTTTTCTAATGGAAATTACTGACTTTTTTGAACTTTCAATTGGACGATGGCGATCGCAGCGTAGCGCTCATCATTTAGCATTCGCCCACTTTGAAGAAGTATTGTCTAACATTGAAATTGAGTCTCTATCCACCACCGATCCAGCAGTGGTAGCAATCTGTCAATTGTATGACACTGAACCCAGCAGTATCACTCACCCTTTTCGGATGACTTGGGAAGGTGAATCAGACTGGGACGATAAACCAATCTCTGGCAGTACTGTACTAGTACCAATTCCCGATGTCGAAAATCCTTCTAGGGGCAAACTCCTGCGGGACAAGGGGTACGCTGAAACAATTCCAGCAGTGGCTAAATATCATCTGAGTGACGATGGTATTTTTACCCTGCTAACAGAGTATGAACTCGCTGCTGCTGAAGAGCGAATTTGGTTTGCTAACCCAAATCTCCGATTTCGGGTAGCGACGATTAAAACCAGTGATGGTAAAGGCGTGACAACAGCTTCCTTTTCTTCAGAAATTCGCTCTTTGTCAAGTTCAACAAGTTAGCAAATATCGGGTTAAAACATAAAAGGATACAAGCTCCTAATTTATTTATGGGGATTGTAATGCGTGAATTTTGAATTTTGAATTTGGAGCGAAGCGACGTGACGATAGCGCCCAGCGAATCTAGCACTAACGCTAGCGATTTGCTCACCTTAGCCTGTTGGATGGCAGGAGATTTTAGCAACTACAAGCAATCTTTTGCAAATCCACAACTTTACGCCCACATTCACATTTATTTTCGTCCTTTACCGATTGAATTTTTTTCTGGTATCGGTTTCTATTCTGAACAAGCTTATGACCACGATTTATGGACACCCTATCGTCAAGGAGTACATAGACTAGTCGATTTGGGCGATCGCATTTATATCGAAAATTACAGCTTGAAAGATCCTATGCTTTATGCAGGTGCAGCTCGTGAATTAGATATCCTCAAAACCATCACCCTAGAAAGCATCGAACGGCGTTATCACTGTTCAATGGTTTTCCAACGAGAAGGTGAAATGTTTCGAGGTAGTGTGGAACCGGGTAATCAATGTTTGATTCAACGCAATGGATGTCAGACATATCTTGTCAGCGAAGTAGAAATAACCGAGCGTACTTGGATAAGTCTAGATAAAGGTATGGATATTGAAACCCACAAGCAAATATGGGGATCTACTGCTGGGCCATTGCAATTTGAAAAACGGGCAAGTTTTGCTGATGAATTACCTGCGGTGAGCGCATTATGTTGATTCAGCTTGAATCTGTTAAAACCAAAATGTTGCCTCCACTGGCTGAAAAAAAGATGCGCTGCTGGATTCGCAGCCGCCATTTGATTTGTTCGGGTAATTTTTTTATATTCGAGACATTAGAATATACAACGATTGAGAGATTCTCTGAATGCGTTGCTTCTTTAGGAGGGACAGTAATATCCGTTGACCCGGTTAATAAAATTTGGATGGGAGATCATCGCCAAGTTATTTTATATCAGGCAAAAGCTAGTTTACATACACCTCATCATACTTTGAAACAATACTGGATAAAATACGGTGGTTTCTACACTAGATTTGATGAGCGTGCTTGAAAGTTACTATCCTACGGAAATTATTCTGATAGGCGTTTATACTTCAATTCAAAATTAAGTTTTGAATTTTAAATACTCCCCAAGGGGGTTGACGGCTAATTGTTAATGTCTAATTGCTAATTTCCGATCGTGATTAGCTGTTAGTTATTAATAGTTAGCCGTCTAAGTTTGTTAGAAAATGTAACTAAAAAACTCCCCGAAACTTGATAAGTTAATATCAATAACCAGTAATTAATAAATATTAAGTAGGGTGTGTTATGGCTTTAACCTAACCCACCATTTTATCTAGTGGTGCGTTAGAGGTTGTTTGAAAAGTCCTCTTCTCGGTAACAAAAAGTTCTAGATCCCCCTAAATCCCCCTTAAAAAGGGGGACTTTGATTCCGGTTCCCCCCTTTTTAAGGGGGGTTAGGGGGGATCTAAAAGTGCCTAAAGTCACCGCAAAACACTTTTAAAACATCCTCTTAGATGCTTTGATTTGTATTTGAGTGACAAATCATCTCGAAATATGCATCTAACATAATGTCCTCTTGAGTGCGCTGGTTCACCAGTTGCTACAACTTTAGAAACCAAAGCCAAATACTAGCTCCCTACAGAAATTTTATTTTTACTTTACAAATTAGTCACTCTTACCCACACTAACCCAACTATGCAGACCTTCTTAGACGAAGAAACCAGACGACGCCAATATCAAGCATTTCCCCAAATAGAATTTATAGAACTGTGGAATACTGCTTCAGTTGATGACATTGAAATTGTAATTCGGGCAGTTTATCGGCAAGTGTTGGGTAATGCCTACATCATGGAAAGTGAGCGGCTCATCGTTCCAGAATCACAACTTAAGCAAGGCATAATCGATGTGCGTGAGTTTGTGCGTCAAGTTGCCAAATCAGAGTTGTATCGCTCTAGATTTTTTGATAACGTTTACCGCTATCGGGCAATTGAACTGAACTTTAAGCACCTGCTGGGTCGCGCTCCCGATGATTACTCCGAAACTAAACATCACAGCAACATTTTAGATGAGGAAGGTTTTGAGGCAGATATTGATTCTTATCTTGATAGCGACGAGTATCTAGATGCCTTTGGCGAGAATATAGTGCCATATTACCGGGGTTATAAAACTCAAACGGGCAAAAAGATATTGGAATTTACCAATATGTTACAACTGCTGCGGAGCAACTCTAGCAGCGATAAGAACTTAGCAAACAATAATGAACCTCAACTGGTGCGATCGCTAATTACCAACGCTCCTTACGGTAGACAGAAACTCACGGATATTAGTGCATTGCTGGCTGAAATATTCAAGCCCAAGCCAGAAACTGCTGCTCCAGTTAATACCTTTATTGCAGCTCCTACAGCAGCCGAAGAAAGCTTGCGGCAAAAGATTAAAGAGCAAGAAAGCCAGATTGCAACTTTGCAACAACAATTAGCAGACTTACGACCATTTGCCAACATTGGGACAACAAAATTTAGTAGTAGTTGGCAGTCTTCTAGTTTACCCACCAGCACAGGTGAATATACATCTTTGCAACAGCAAGCTGACGCCCAAGAAAAACAGATTGCAGCTTTGCAAGAGCAAATTGCTGATTCCCGGCGGTCTGCCACAATTGGAGAAGCCCGGTTGAATAAGTGGCGCAGTCGCGTTTTTAATGGCTAATTTCTCTAATGTTTAGTTTTATTGGGTGGGTTAGGCAAGTTTAACTCGCCCATTTTTTCACTACAAACAAATAAACTCTTTAACCCCGATTCGAGAAGCTGCTTGCAAGAAAGGGAGACAAAGCGTAGCTTTAGCGGGGTGGGTTCTTCAGATTTAATAAGTAATTAAGCGGACAAGCTTTCGATGTAACACTATGGTCCATAGTGTTATATAATGCCCGACTAATTAGTTCTAATTCCTAAAGTCTATACAGAAAGCCCAAAAACCCCTCCCCTCTGCACCTCTGCTCCTCTGCGCCTCTGCGGTCTTAATGATAAGTCTTTAACCGGACATGATATTATATCTATCTTTTGCGCTAGTCAGCCAGTCGGTTGCTTGCCAGTGAAAACCGCTAATTGAGCGGCGAAAGCACGCTTGAAGGCGGGCCGCGCTTCGCCACGGGCGACATAGGTAGAGAGATTCGGATAGTCGTCCAGCATACCCGAGTCTTTCAACCTGAGCAGCACTTCCACTATCATCAGGTCGCCTGCGCTGAATGCGCCATCGAGCCAGTCGGCATCTCCAAGGTGACTGGAAAGTTCTGCCAGTCGGTTACGGATGCGACCTTCGAGGACACGCAGGCGCTGCTCGTACCAGGCTTCATCACACTCTAAGTACGTGGCGATTTCCCGATCGACGATTGGCGGCTCCATCGTGTTAAGTGCGGCAAACATCCATGCGATCGCTCGCGCTCGACTATTCGCATCGTCTGGCAACAGCCCTGTATGGCGCTCCGCGATATGCAACACGATCGCCCCCGACTCGAACAGGGTGAGATCGCCTGACTCATAGGTTGGAATTTGCCCGAAAGGATGAAGCGCACGGTGCGCGGGTTGCTTCATCTCACTGAACGAAACAAGACGAACGTTGTAAGGTTGACCCACTTCTTCGAGTGCCCAGCGAACGCGCATGTCACGCGCCAGTCCCTTGCCGCCATCAGGCGACCGTTCAAAGGCGGTAATAGTGGGTGTCATTGTCAGGGTCATGGTGATTTCTCCTTTCGGTCCAATTTTCTGCTTTGGGTGTGCGTTCTGTTATGGTTAGCGTGGGTGGGACTGTCTATGCCTGTTTTATGCTCATTCTGGCAGCTTTACTACCGTCGAGAAAGCGATTGACCACTGGTTTGACCTTTTAGTTTTTCTACTTCCAGATGTGTAACTTGTAAACTTACTACTGCTGGGTCATTTTGTCATGCTTTAGTCTAAACTCCAGTCACTAAAGATTTCCTGATATTTTGCGAGTAAGCTTGAAACAACAAATAATCAGAAAGTGTCTGAATTATTGTTTTAATAGACTTGCAACTTATGAAAAAATCTATAATTTATCGATACCGTACTTATGGACTAGTTGGGTTAATATCCTTAACCGCTGTATTAAGTACAGCGACATCTGCCTTAACCCAATTGGCAAGCGATTCCCCAACTGGGCAAATTCCTATCCCTACTTCTAACTTAATCTGGCCAACTAAAGGGTTTATTTCTCAAGGCTTCCGCAAATATCAACATGAAGGAATTGATATTGCAGGGGCATCTGGAACTCCTGTTATTGCTGCGGCATCCGGTACAGTTGTTAAAGCAGGTTGGGATAATTGGGGATTAGGAAATGCCATAACTATTAAACATCTCGACGGCAGTATTACTGTTTACGGTCACAATCGCCGTTTGTTGGTGAGCAAAGGTCAACAGGTTATTCAAGGTCAAATGATTGCCGAGATGGGATCTACAGGCAATAGTACAGCACCTCATCTGCACTTTGAAGTTCATCCAAATGGTCGAATAGCAGTTGACCCCGTTCGTTTGTTGACATCCGTAACTGCAAGTGTTGGCTCCGGTTCTAAAGTTCAGCAAGTGGATAACCAGAACCGTCCAGTCTCGCCACCCCCAGTAGCCAATCAAGTTTCACCCTCACAGCAGCCAATTCCAATAGATTTTACACCTGTAAGCACTGATACTAAATGCAATGGAATTAGTCTTATTGAAGGTGAGACTACAAGCTCTCGTGTAAAAGTCTGTGAAGAAAATGGTCAATTATTTTATATTGGACAATTGAAGCAAGCCCCAAGCAAGCCTATAAAGATAGTAGCTTTGAATATTGGTAAAGACAGATATCGAGCAGATAATGGTAGTTTTTATTATTTAGTTACTCCAAAAAGAGTTGAAGTTTGGCGAAATGGCAGTCAGATTCGTTCTGACAGTTTTTATAGTTTAACGAAATCGCCTTGATATTCTTCTTGATATCCCCCTGCCTACTAAAGGTTGAGGCAGGGGCGTTATATCATGTCCGCTTGATTACTTACTAAACCCCAAGAACCCCACCCCGCCGGCGGGGTGGGGTGCAATGACTGTGGGAATCACAACTAATTACCCGGACATGATATTACAGCGATTAGTTGAAGAAAAATGCAGAACTCAGAATTCAGAATCAAGATGCTTTCTACGCGCCGCGTTTCCCTTTGGGAAAAGAGAAGGCTTTACGCTGCACTATTTGTCAGTTGTACAGAATACCCAACTGAATTATGACTCACTTCTCTACGAGAGGCTGCACTTCTCTACGAGACGCTGCGCGAACGACTACGCTCTGTTACCACGCCAACGACTACGCTCTGTTACCTCCTGACTCCTGAATTCTGTTCAATAAAACTTTCAGTTTAAATACACTTAACTAAAAGTTAAGTGTTAACTGAAGCAAGTTGTTGAGAGCCATTTGGCACAGAGCCATTATTTAGGATAGGCTGACGAGTTTTCAGGTCAAATTTGAAGCCATGTGGCAAAATATGAAGCTTTGCTCCACAAATCGCCAAAGATTCATCCTTCAAAATTTCGCCCATATTGTTATATGTAGCTTCTGATTCATCAACAATCGTAACCGCACCTTCACCAATTACTTCAATTTGGTTATCTGTTACTACCATAGCGGTATTTTCGTCAATCCCAAATCCCAAGACAGCAGGTTCTAGTATTAAAGCTGAAATCAAGCGTCCCAAGCGTCCACGCTGAGAAAAATGCTGGTCAATTACTACCCCTGGTAAAAATCCCATACCTGGGCCCATTTCAACAGTTTCAATTCGAGGATGTGTTTGCGAATCACCTTCCACAATCATTTTATCTGGCATCACAGCAGCTCCAGCGCTTGTGCCTGCGATCACTACGCCTTCAGAGAATCGTTGGTGAATAGCCGTATCGATTTCGGTATCCTTGAGGATGCTGGTAATCCGAGCTTGGTCTCCCCCTGTAAAAAAGACCCCAGTTGCTTTCTTAATAGCTTCCAATGCGGTAGATGAAGATGCATCTTCACGGGTTTCTGTATCAATAATACGAACAGTTTCAGCTCCCAGCCGCTCAAACACTCTGATGTAATTTTCTCCCACTTCTCTTGGTAGTTCTGTGGCTGCTGTCAAAATTACAATGTACGCCTTCGTACCTCCAGCGCGTCGGATAAAGTCCCGTAAAATTACGGAATCTCCCTCTTTATCTTCGGCTCCCCCAATAATTACTAACTGCCTTTTAATATTACTTTCCACCATGATGTCCCCTGGGATTTGAGTTAATAAATTTCACTAAAACATGACAATTCAATGTATCAAATCATCCCTTTGATAGATTCCTTGATAAAGTAGGGTTAACATTTGCGTAGATGCATACTCCTACGGGGAAGCAAGCTACCCGGAGTGTCTATCTGCAACACGCTGCGCGAACGTAGAGAATTTTCTGAAAAATTATCTAATTTTCCAATCACTAAATAAAATCTACAACGTCAACTGCCTCTAGAAGTATTTTCTAGAGGCATTTTTGGCTATATTGTCATTGTCGATTGGAGATTTATCGGGCGATGTGAGTAATTGCTATTGACCCTAACTAGATGCAAATAAATATCTGATGGCAAGCCCTAATGAACCCGACTTCTGTAAAGCAAGTTAGTTAAGAAAAAACGTGCTTGTTCGAGTGGGAGATGCCTGGGCTTACCTTGGTAGACAATTTGATACTCATTCATGTCTGCCCCATCTCCGTGTCCAGAGATCAGCTTTTGGTGAAAAGCTTCGTCAGCTAGTTCTCGAATTTCATCTCTTAGAGCAGCTTGTGTGCTATTCATACTTTGCTGTCTTTTTATACTGTCTTTTTAATAACCCACATCTATTTATACAATTTTTGGATGAGTGTTGCACCTTTCAAAGGTTATATCTTTGATTATTCATCAGGATGAATTGACTGTTCTTGCTTCCTGGCAGAAGAGTGGAGATTTAATTATGCCTTAAGATAGTTAAAAATGCTTAGTAATAGAGGTAGCGTGGGTTCTGATTAGCTCAGTGCCAAAGCCATCACTCTCCAAAATTAACTTGAGTCAATCTACAATCAATAAGTCTGAGTAACTAAAACTCAGCACTAAAAATTCAGGGTGTTTAGCCGAAGGTTCGCAATCAATGGTTCTACAAAAAAGCAGTGAATTAGTCCGCATTAATGCTAGAAGAACGGATGTATTCGATATTTTCAACTTCAAGCATTACCTTGGCCCCAACCCTTATTTAAATGTAGGGGCGCTAGCATTTGATTTTGCTCTAATTGACTCTAGAGAGCCTTTGCCCATTGAAGATTATATTGCCAGGATTGGCGATCGCTATCCAAATCTTCGCGATCAAACCTACGAATCTTATGCGCATCTCTTTGGACAAGTTGTGTCCGAAGCCGCAAAATTGGACATGGATTTACACCTTAACCGCTGGAGTGCGAAGCCATATCCAAATCTCACGCGAATTAGCATCCAATCACTACATGAACGTACAACTAGAGAGGTAATTTACTTTGTTTGGGATTGGTTTGAAGCCATTACCCAAGACGAAGACTTTGCCTTTGATGAGCAACTGGTGAGGTTGCAAGATAGATTTCGCGCATCTGTCTACGGTGGCCCCACGGTTTACGCTCTATTGCGAACAGCTTACGAGAAAGGTATTCCCGCCTTTTATCTGTGGGAAGAAGGATTGATGCAATACGGCTTGGGAAAAAACCATGTCCGGGGGGTAGCAACAACATTTAACTGTGATAGCCATCTAGATTCAGAATTTACTACCCGCAAAGATGATTGTAAGGCATTTTTGAAAACCTTGGGTTTCCCAGTACCTGAAGGTAGTATTGTCTTTTCTGAGAAAGAAGCCTTGGCAGCAGCAAGAGAAATTGGCTACCCAGTGGCAGTTAAGCCAGTGGTAGGTCACAAAGGAATTGGCGTCACGGCTGATGTGCAAGACTCAAAAGAACTAGTATCTGCTTATAATCGTTCAGTGGCAGCGATTCCCGAAAATCAGCAAACCCGAATAATTGTTGAGAAAAGCATCTCAGGATCGGATTTTCGTATGTTGTGTGTCAATGGTCGATTCGTCGCCGCCACAGAACGCCGTCCCGCATCAGTTGTGGGTGATGGGTATTTAACACTTGCAGAGTTAATTCGCCAAGAGAACCGCAAACCTGCACGTTTAGATACGCCAACCTCGCCGATGAGTAAAATTCAGATCGATGAAGCGATGGAACTCTACCTAGACGAACAACGCTTATCATTAGACAGTGTGATTGAGAAAGGACGCACTGTGTACCTGCGTAAAGTTGCTAATCTTTCAGCTGGAGGTATGAGCATCGATGCAACTCCGACAGTTCATGATGACAATATTATCTTGGCGCAAGATATTGCCCAACATTTCCAACTGACTTGCCTGGGGATTGATGTGATCACCAAAAGTCTTGCAGAATCTTGGAAATCCAGTAACTTTGCTATCTTGGAAATCAATGCTGCACCAGGCGTTTTAATGCATCTTAAACCTTCTGTTGGTGAAAGTGTTGATGTACCTTCTCATATTTTAGAAACCTTTTTTGAGTCGGGTACGGATGCCAGGATACCAATTATTACCTTTAACAAAATCTCAGTTGAAGAACTGCAAGCAACGATTGACCATATCCTTTTGCAAAATTCCAACTTGACAATAGGTGCTGTTTGTCGTGATGCCGTTTTTGTGAATCGCTCGAAAAAAGTATTAAGCAAAGATTACAACAACAATGTTCAAACTTTGCTGCGTCATCCCAAACTTGATTTGCTAATTGCCGAGTATCCTGAAGAAATCCTCGAAGAACAAGGTATATTTTACCAAAATAGTAATATCGTAGTTTTGGATAATCCCACCGAAACTGAGATGATTTTGGCGCGAGATGTTTTCGATGGTTCTACTGTGGTGATTAGAAAAGGCAACGATATTTCTGTTCGTCGCAAAGGGTTGATTGAAGATTATACTTTGGGTGAAGATGAACCATTTACGCGGGTTTATTTGAAGGAAACTGGAGCGATTTTGGAAGTTAAGTAAATAGGCGCTTTGGGAGCAGGGGAGCAGGGGAGCAGGGGAGCAGGGGAGCAGGGGAGCAGGGGAGAAGTTGCAGTAAGTTTTTCCCCTCTGCACCTCTGTCCCTCCGCTCCTCTGCCTCTTGTGTCTTATGCCCAATTTCCAATTTCCAGTTCAAGCTTCCAAAGCTAGAGAAATTATAGAGTGCCTGGAGTCAGCTAAACTAAAGAAGAAATTGCTTAAGAAGTTTTAATAATTCTGCTGTTATGAGTACTGATTCACCTGTTAATTCTCCCGAAAAACCTGAATCTACATTCGGGAAGCGTCTGAGAAACTTCTTAATTGTAATGGTAGCGATCGCACTTAGCGTTTCCCTCGTCTTAGGATTGCGAACTGAAACAACCTCGGCAACTCTAGCCAAGTTAAGCGAGACTTCCACACCGTTAGAAGTAGCCATCAGCAACGGCAAACCATCTCTAGTAGAGTTTTATGCTGATTGGTGTACTGTGTGCCAGAAAATGGCCCCAGATATCACTCAACTAGAAACAGAGTATGCTGACAAGATGAATTTTGTCATGCTGAATGTGGATAATACCAAGTGGCTGCCGGAAATGCTGAGATATCGGGTGGATGGGATTCCCCATTTTGTATTTTTGAGTCAGCAAGGGGAAACCATAGCCCAAGCCATCGGCGATCAACCCCGGACGATTATGGCTAGTAACTTAGAAGCTTTGGTTACTGGTTCGTCTCTCCCTTATGCTCAAGCTAGCGGCAAAGTTTCCAAGTTTTCAGCCCCAGTAGCACCAACGGCGAATCAAGATGATCCCCGCAGTCATGGCAGCCAGGTGGTAAATTAAAATAATTCGTAATTCGTAATACTTCGACTACGCTCAGTACAAGTTCGTAATTCGTAGTTAAAGACTGTTATGTAATAGGATATTCTATATAAGAGATTGCCGCTTCAGCCGCTTTTGAGCATACATTAATTCGTCAGACTTGGCGATTAGTTGTTCTAGTGACATATTGCTCTCTGGTGAGTAACGCTCTATGCCGATACTCATCGAAAGTTTATAGCTACAGTTTTGCTGTTGATTAAAGCTGGCGACATTTGTTTGTAGACGCGCTTGGATACTATCAGCATCCTTAAAGTAGCTAGAGATGAAAACAATGAACTCATCGCCACCCAAGCGGGCAACAATATCTGAGTTCCGAAAACTTTGCTTAAGTAATCGACCAGCATCAATAATCAAGGCATCTCCCATGTCATGACCAAGGGTGTCGTTAATCTGTTTTAGTCCATCTAAATCAATGAAAATAACCCAGCAAAACACTTTCATGCGGTGAGCAATTTTCAACTGCTGTGCAGCCATTAAGAAGAAACCACGTCGGTTATACAAACCTGTTAATTCATCGGTCAGCAATAACTGTCTTCCTTCGATCTCTGCTTGTTTGCGGTTGCGAACTTCCTGAATGAGTTCTATTTGAGCGATCGCCTGACGACTTAGGCGGCGCAGTGCATCTAACTGTTGGTAACTTAGTTGATGAGGAATGGTATCTAGAACACACAATGTCCCAATTGGAAAACCATCGGGCGTAATTAGAGGGACACCAGCATAAAAACGAATTTTGGGATTACCTTTGACTAAGGGATTGTTATTAAAGCGATTGTCTTTAAGGGCGTTGGGAACCACTAATATCTCATCTGGTTGCAGAATGGCATGGGAGCAAAAAGACACATCTCTGGGTATTTCGCTACTTTTTAGTCCAACCTTAGATTTAAACCATTGGCGATCGCTATCAACTAAGCTAATTAAAGCAATCGGAGTCTTACAAATGTAGGCAGCAATAGCAGTTAGGTCATCAAAAGCTTGTTCGGGTAGGGTATCTAGAATATTGTAGTGCGCCAGGGCTTTGAGCCTTTCTGCTTCATTGTCAGGTAGAGGAACAGCTTGAGTTTTCACAGATGAGCATCTAAGCCTTAGCCAGGAAAGTCTGGGACGTTGTAAATTTTGGAACAACCGCAGCATTACCTCTCCAGCAACAAGGCTGCGTGACATTAACATCTCTGCAATAAAAATCAACATTCGGTTGAATATACAGAAATATTGTATTACATGATGCGCTTCATGCCTTTGGTTTGCTCTGTTGTTCATGTCACCCTAACTTTCCCTGTGCAAATTCCCTAAGTATTTAGATACTTACAAGGTCTTTTGCCCAAAAGAAGCTTGAAAATATAAATAGGAGCAAAAAATTATCAAAACTTATTATATCGTCAGAGTTTTTCATCATGGATTAATGTTTTTGATACTACTAATTTTTTATACTTACATAAGCTCCGAGGGTTAGAAACTGGTTCGGGGAAATTCTTCTCACAATTTCCTTGAGCGATCGCTTAACTTTGCAGCACACTTTTGCTCATCTCTGCATATTTATGCAGAGATAATACTATATCAAGTCCGGGTAATTAGTTATGATTTCCACAGTCATTGCACCCCTCCCCAAAGCATCGGCTACCGTGTACACACAAGTCTGAAATAGCTGATTAACCAGGGTTTTACCCCACCCTAACCCTCCCCGTATGTATTGGGGAGGGAACAAAATTTGCTATTTCCCCCCAATATATCGGGGGGATTAAGGGGGGTAATGAGATGCTAAATCTCTGAACACGGTGGAATAATTTTCTCTACCTGGACTAATTGCCAGCATTACATTAAGCTCAAACTACTCTTTATACGACTCCAAAATTCCACTGCGAATCATTAGTTGTGGCCAAAACAACACAAAAAATGCCATCCACGTTCCTATTGGGATGGAAACGAGAACTGTTAGCCAGATAGTTTTAAATAGTAACCAGCTACCACCAATCAGTGTTATACCTGTGAGAACTATAGACCAGGGTTGACACCACCAAGGTTTATAGTTCCAAGGACTTATGGGCTTTTGTTCAGACATTAGTTTTATTTAGTCAAACTCCAAATATTCTTTTAATAATTATCAATTGTTTTGCCAGATTAAGTTTTATCGTACTCTATTTTTCCATAGTCAAGTTTGATAATTCGGTCTGCTAAATGAAAATAGCGATCGTCATGGCTAATCACCAGCACTGTTTTACCCCGCGATCGCAATTCTGGGAGAAGTTGAGTGTAGAATATTTCTTTGAATACTGGATCTTGATCGGCTGCCCACTCATCAAATAGATAAATTGGTCGATTTTCCAAGTAGGCTGTGAGTAAAGCTAGCCGTTTTCGTTGTCCTTGAGAAAGAGCAGTGGTAGAAATTTGTCCATTTTCAACTTTTACCTTATGGTCTAGTTGCAGTTTTTGTAAATATTTTCTGGCTTGAGCATCCAGGTTAGAATTTTTTAATCCTAAAAGTTCTTCAAATAAATAGAAGTCGGAAAATACCACGGAAAAATGTTGGCGATACCATTCTCGATTCTCTTCGCTAATTAACTCGTCATCAAACCAGATTTCGCCGTTGTCTGGGATATAAAGACCAGTAATTAGTTTGGCTAATGTAGATTTACCGCTACCATTACCGCCGACAATGAAGACTAATTCTTGAGGATAAAGTGTTAGATCGATGGGGCCAAAAATAAAGCTATTGTCTTCTTGTTCTGTGTAGTAAGTGTGGGTGACACTTTGAAATTTTAACCTGTGCCAGTCAGATTTCAGAGCAGGTGGAACAGTGGATATTTCAGTTCGACTAGCTAGAGATAAACCTAGAGATTCGATTTTTTGTAAGGCAATGCTAGCTTTGCTTAATAGAGGAAGTTTACTGATGATGTTATCCATTGGTAACACCAAGTAAGTGAAGGTCAAAATGTAACCAGAGAGAGTTTCGGGATTGATGGTAAGCAGATTAGGCAGGACAAACAGTACAAAACCGAGAGCGAAAAAGAAGATGAGTTGGCCCCAGCTTGAAGTTATGGCAAAAAGGCTTAGACCATTAACGTTGTGATGACGGAACTCGTTAGCAGTTGATTGTAGTTTCTCTTCTAAAAAGTCTTCACGCCGCTTGTAATTCAGTTTAAGTTCCTTGACTCCTTCGGTAATGGTGCGAAAATGTTTAAACAGATGATCTTCATCTTCACGAGCTAGAGTCAGTAATTGCCCGCCTCTGTTGAGTAGCCACTGACAACTAGCGATCGCAACTACTGAAATCCCACATACCATCAACAATACTAACCAAGAAAGCCAGGTTATATAGGTTATACAACCCAAGACGATCGCTAAATTAATAAAGATAAAAGGCATCTGATAAACAGCATTAGCCACCGCCTGAATATCTTCTGTTAAAGTTGCCAATAATCGAGGATTCCCTAAGCGTTCCAGATGACTCAACTCGGAAGCGAGAATTTGGCGACTTAAACGCATCCGTAATTGCAAGACTGCATTCTGGGAAAGGCGAATCAGCATCACTTGAGAAACGATACTGGTAATTAGTGCAACTATAGCCAGCCCTGCAAAACCCCAAATTATCGATGTGAGGCGGAAAGGAGTACCGCTACTTGCAGCATGGCTAATTAAGGCAATCAAGCCAGCACTACTACCGCCACTCAAAAATCCAGTAGCGATCGCGATCGCTACCATCCCCCACGAAGAACGCAAAAGAAAGTAAATCAAATTCATGACGAATGCCTATACCCAGTTGGATACAACAAAAAATGAAAATCTCTCTTTTTATGTCCCATGCGCGATTTCCATAATAGTTGTTTGCCAACCAATTAAATTTGCATTGCTAGGCTAGATTTTATATTTTACCAGTTAAACACCCCTTCAAATATCACCATGAATCAGGCACAAGGTCAGTAAATCGCAAAGTTTTTCTCAAAGGCTACGCCTACGCCAATTCAATTCCCCGTACATATTAGTTCTAAATAATACCTAAACTAATAAAACTTATATTCTTGAAAAGAGTTTCAAAAAATGAAATTATTATAAGAGGATGTCTGAGAAGTATCAAATATTTGTCGATCCCCCCTAACCCCCCTTAAAAAAGGGGGAATAAGAGTCTTAAAGTCCCCCTTTTTAAGGGGGATTTAGGGGGATCTCCAAAGGCTACGTGTATACAAAAAAACTTTTCAGACATCCTCTAAGGAATCTACGCCCATCCTAATAATTACCATTAACTTCACCAAAACAAATAGCACTAACCAATTCAGAAACCCTCGCAAACAAAAACGAAATATTTATGAAAGTTATAGTAACAGGTTCATTAGGAAACATCAGCAAGCCACTGGCAAAGGAGTTAGTGCAAAAAGGTCATACGGTTACGGTTATCAGCAGCAAGCCGGAAAAGCAAAAAGACATTGAAGCTTTGGGCGCCACCGCTGCCATCGGCTCACTGGAAGACGTTGATTTCCTGGTGTCCGCATTTACTGGTGCCGATGCCGTGTATGCTATGGTGCCGCCAAACTATACCGTGCCCGATCCAAGAGAGTATTACCAAAGAACTGGTAGCAACTATGTACAAGCCATTCAACAGTCGGGCGTAAAGCGTGTGGTTCATCTCAGCAGTATGGGCGCGAATTTAGATAAGGGCACCGGATTCATCCTCGGTTCTCACGATGTAGAAGGCATTTTGAATGAGCTGTCAGACGTAGCCATTACGCATTTGCGCCCTGGTTACTTCTACTACAATCTCTACAACTTTGTAGATATGATAAAAGGGCTGGGCTTTATTGGCGCAAACTATGGTGGCGACGACAAGCTTGTAATGGTTGCCCCAATAGATATTGTCGCCGCCGCTGCGGAAGAGATAGAAACAGCTGCTACCGGCAAGCAAGTGCGGTATGTGGTAAGTGACGAGCATACAGCCAACGAAACTGCTCACATTTTAGGCGCCGCCATTGGCAAGCCGGATTTAAAATGGGTAATCTTGACCGATGAGCAAACACAAGGCGGTTTGGAAGAGAGTGGAATGCCGACACATATTGCGGCCAACTTTGTTGAAATGGGCACCAGCATTCACAGCGGCGCATCGCGGCAGGATTATGAACTGCATAAGCCAATTGCTATGGGCAAAGTAAAGTTAGAAGATTTTGCAAAGGAATTTGCTGCTGCTTTTTAAATTCAATTCTCCGTATATATTTAGTTCTAAATAATACCTAAGTTTTTATAAAACTTATATTCTGGAAAAGAGTTTCAAAAAATGAAATTATAAGGCAATACGGTTCAGTTAAGGTTGAAACTCTGTTACCAAAGTCAACTTTTTAACGAACCGCCGAGGCGCAGAGAACGCAGAGAGAAGAGAGATGCTTAACTGAACTGTATTGAATTATAAGGAATTTACGCCCATCCTAATAATTACTCTTGACTTCACCAAAATAACTAGCCCTAACCGATTCAGAAACCCTTGAGGAAGTTATTAATTGTTTAGTTTGAAAAAAACTTTGCGATTTACTGAAGGTAAGATTGGGCGATTTATAATCGCTAAGACTTTGTTTTAAGCAAAAATACATTTATAATTTCTTCTGCCTTCTGCCTTTCTTTGGTAAGCTAGTTGGAATTACAGCTAATTCTGTCAAGAAACTGTCAAATTACCTGCTCAGTTTTCCAGGGTGAAATTTGCGATGACTGTGAATTTGAAGTCTTTAGAGAACCAAATTAATCTAGCGGCCGATTCCAAAACCGCTTCTGTTACTCAAGGAACCCGCTACGTTCCTTCGCACCATCGACGTATTCTGTGTATTTTTCCCAAGTACAGCCGTTCCTTTGGTACTTTTCATCACGCTTACCCACTTATGGGTAATGTTCGGGCTTTTATGCCACCCCAAGGTATTTTAATTGTGGCTGCCTACTTACCTAAAGAATGGGAAGTGCGGTTTATTGATGAGAATGTCAAATCAGCAACGAGGGCTGATTATCAATGGGCTGATGTGGTGATTGTGAGTGGAATGCATATCCAAAAACCACAGATTAATCAAATTAACGAACTTGCCCATCGAGCCGGGAAAATTACCGTTGTGGGCGGACCTTCGGTGTCTGGGTGTCCAGAATATTATCCTGATTTTGACATTTTACACTTGGGCGAATTGGGAGATGCTAGCGATCGCATGATCGAATATCTAGACCAAAATCTCGAACGTCCGCAACAACAAATTCGCTTTGAAACCAAGGAACGTTTACCCTTAACAGAGTTTCCCACGCCAGCTTATCATTTGCTGAATATCAATGATTATTTCTTGGCAAATGTGCAGTTTTCTAGTGGTTGCCCTTATCGCTGCGAGTTTTGTGATATTCCCGAACTCTATGGCAACAGTCCTCGGATGAAAACACCAGAGCAAGTAGTCGCGGAGTTAGATGCAATGCGACAATCTGGCAATTTAGGGGCAGTATATTTTGTCGATGATAACTTTGTTGGCGATCGCCGCGCCGCCATGAAGTTACTTCCGCATCTGATTGACTGGCAAAAACGCAATGGTTATCCCATCCAGTTTGCCTGTGAAGCAACGCTCAACCTAGCTCAAAGTCCAAAGCTGCTGGAAATGATGCGCGAAGCTTATTTCTGTACAATCTTTTGCGGCATCGAAACACCAGAACCAAATGCCCTCCATGCGATTTCCAAAGACCAAAATCTGAGTATGCCAATCTTAAAAGCGATTCAGGTTTTAAATAGTTATGGTATGGAAGTAGTTTCAGGAATCATCATCGGGTTAGATACAGATACTCCAGAAACAGCAGACCGAATAATCGAATTTATTCGGGCATCGCAAATTCCCATGTTGACAATTAACCTACTTCATGCATTACCGAGAACTCCATTATGGCGGAGGTTAGAAACAGAAGGACGACTTCTCTTTGATGAAAGCCGGGAATCAAATGTTAAGTTTTTGATGCCTTATGAGCAAGTTATTGAGATGTGGCGGCGCTGCATTACAACTGCTTATGAGCCGGAATTTTTATATCAGCGATTTGCCTACAACATGGAACACACCTATCCAAATCGCATCGAAGTACCTAACAGCCCCTCTCGGACTTCTGCGGCTAATATTCGCAAGGGTTTAACTTATTTAACTAATATTTTGGTGCGGATAGGCTTATTTAGTAACTATCGCCAGACTTTCTGGAAAATGGCCAAGCCAGCGCTAAAAGCAGGTAATATTGAAAATTTGGTTCACGTTGGACTTGTCGGACACCATTTGATTAAGTTTGCCCAAGATTGCGCCAAAAATGAAGCATCGGCTTCATTTTATTCCCAGAAAATTGTTACGAAAGTTCGTAGCTAACGTCACAAGTAAAATAAGTTTTGAGAGCCTGAAAGTCTGTTAGAGGTATATACAGAACTGTAAAAAAGTAACCTTGAAGATACACTTGCGATACTTCCTTGGAAAGACGCAATCGCACTGCTACCTGCCTAACATTGTAAGGGTTGAAAGCCCACAGTCCACGCAATTATTTGGTAGCGATGAAACCATCGCCAGCGAGTGTGGAGCAGTTACATAGGAATTTTAGATGGTTATGAACAGTTCATTGACCCGACCCCTGGCTGTGGTGACAGGTGCCTCTAACGGCATCGGTTATGAACTCGCAAAACAGTTTGCCCAAAACGGCTTCGATCTCCTAGTTACAGCCACCGGATCGAGCATTGACGAAGCGGCTCAAGCTTTTGAGGGGCTGGGTGCTAAAGTTGAAACGGTGCAGGCCGATCTCGCTAGCTATGACGGTGTTGAGACACTCTACAACCAGATTAAGGCGACTGGGCGACCAGTAGATGCGATCGCCATCAACGCAGGTGTTGGTGTCGGTGGTGATTTCGCCCGTGAAACCGACCTAAAGGACGAACTCAATCTGATCGATCTAAATGTCGTGTCGTCTGTACATCTTGCCAAACGCGTGGTAAAGGATATGGTTGAGCTTGGCAAGGGTCGAATCCTATTCACATCGTCGATTGCGGCCTTGATGCCCGGCCCGTTCGAGACAGTCTACGCCGCCTCCAAGGCCTTTGTGCATTCCTTTTCCGAGGGACTACGCAACGAATTGAAGGACACAGGCGTTACCGTCACCGCCCTCATGCCGGGGCCCACCGATACCAACTTTTTCCACCGCGCGGGTATGGACGACACAAAAGTGGGTAGCGATCGAAAGGACGATCCGGCTGAGGTCGCCAAGCAGGGTTTTGAAGCTTTGATGGCAGGCAAAGATGACATCATCGCCGGTTCCCTCAAAACGAAGCTTCAGGCCACTGCGAGCAAGGTTTTACCTGATACCGTCAATGCTGAACAGCATCGCAAGCTCAGTGAGCCGGGGTCAGGCAACAACTAATTTACACCTAATCAAGCGAATATGGTCAGTTAGGACTCATTTTAAGCGGGGTGCGATCGCCTGGGCTAACGGACTGACAAAAAATAAATTATCCCAAATTATTTGCACATCTGTAGGGGCGCACAGCTGTGCGCCCCTACTCACTTTGACTGTCAAAGTCGTAACGGAGGATTCATGCAAATTCATCATCTCAATTGCGGCTGTATGTGCCCGATTGGTGGCGCCCTCTTCGATGGCTTCAGTCGCGGCCCGAAGGCTCACCTCGTCTGCCACTGTCTGCTGATCGAGACAGAGCAGGGACTTGTTCTGATTGATACTGGCTTCGGACTGCGCGATATCAACTCGCCTTACTCCCGTCTCAGCCCGTTCTTCATTCATTTCAATGGCATCCAGTTCGATAAAAAATACACAGCAGTCGATCGAGTTGAAAAGTTGGGATTTTCCGCGCGGGATGTGCGTCATATAGTGCTTACCCACCTCGATTTCGATCATGCCGGTGGTCTGGAAGATTTCCCGGAAGCAACCGTACACGTAATGCAGACTGAGATAGAAACCGCCCAGGATCGGCGCGGCTTCATCGCTAGACGCCGCTATCGTCCAGAACAATGGGATGAGGTTAAGCACTGGAAGTACTATTCGGCGGGAGGCGAACCTTGGTTCGGTTTTGAAGCAGTACGTAACCTCGACGGGCTACCGCCGGAGATTCTCTTCATCCCGCTTGTTGGTCACACACGGGGTCATGCTGGTATCGCTATTGATACACCAGAGGGTTGGCTTCTCCACGCAGGTGATGCCTATTTTTATCGGCACGAGATGGACTCAGCCAAAAAAAGCTGCACGCCAGGTTTGCGCGCC
The DNA here is from genome assembly GCF_036917315.1 of Nostoc sp. Taxonomy (GTDB): domain Bacteria; phylum Cyanobacteriota; class Cyanobacteriia; order Cyanobacteriales; family Nostocaceae; genus Nostoc. The sequence continues at coordinate 310,655 of NZ_JBALDR010000002.1, forward strand.
TACCAATGGATGATGGAAGTGGATCGTCAGGCTCGGTTGCTCAATCAAGATCGGCTACGCGCATTATCAAGCGATCGCAATAAGAGTGTACGCCTGTTCTGTAGTCATGATGCTGTCGAGTTAAAAGCATTCGCTGACCAATCTAACGTTCAAAACGAGAAAGTTCATCAATAAAAATTTATAACTTTAGATGGATGTGGTAATTTGCAGTGTTAAAGATATTCAAAGACCACATTAAATCCGAGTTCATCTATGATCGCAAAGCCTTGGGATGCTCAACTTGCTTACTGGCTAGTTCGACCTCTAAAAGACAGTTGGGTAAACCCTAATCATCTCACCACAGTAAGACTTGTGACAGGGTTAGTGGCGGCTGTCGCCCTCGCAGTTGGTGATACCATTTGGGTTAACATTGGGGCATGGCTATTTGCTTTATCTAACTTTCTCGATCATACAGACGGTGAATTAGCCCGTTTGAGTGGGAAAAGCAGCAAATGGGGACATCAATATGACCTTGTTAGTGACGCCATCATCCATATTCTATTGTTTGTGTGTATTGGATATGGTCTTAGGGAAGGAAAATTTGGTTGGTGGGCGTTGGTGATGGGGATAGTATCTGGCGTGTCTGTAGCTTGCATCTTTCATTTGCGAAACCAAATGGAACAACGTTTAGGTAAAGACGCCAGCCGTCAACCAAATTTCGCCGGCTTTGACATTGAAGACGTGCTGTATTTGTTTCCCATAGTTCCCTTGCTGAATGGACTAGAGCCGTTATTAATCGCAGCGACAATTGGTGCGCCAACCTTTGCTATATGGGTAATTTGGCAATTTTGGACACTCCCGCAATCTGAATCAAACTAGATAAGGAAGCAGTGAGAGAATAAATAAATAATTATCAATGGACATCAATGGAGCTTCAAACTGAAATTGATAAAGCTATAGCAGCCGTTGATTACCAGAAACTTCAAGTTGAGTTTCAAGCTCAAAATGAATTTTTGGTAGTGGAGAACTTTGTCCCCAACTCCATCATTGAGAAGTTCTTGGCGCTGTTGCCAACTTTGCAACCTGCTATCAACCGCAACTATATTCCCAATCATAAAAAGGGCGGTAGTATCAGCCGCTATAGCTTAGATAGCCTTGCTCCGATTTTCGGAGAGTTTTATCAACTCAGTGCCTTTTTCGAGTTCCTGAACAAAATTACCGCAGAAAAACTCCTTCCCTGTCCTGATACCGATCCCCATACTTACGCGCTGTACTATTACACTGAGCCTGGAGACCATATCCAGTATCATTACGATACTTCTTACTATCACGGTAAACGCTATACAGTGTTGCTTGGTTTGGTTGATAATTCATCCAGTAAGTTGGAATATCAACTCTACAAAGATATTCCAGAACGGGAGACACAAACGCGATCGCTCTCCTTAACCCCTGGTACTCTAGTCTTATTCAATGGTGACAAACTTTACCACAGAGTTACTCCTTTGGGCGACAACGAACAGCGCATTGTCTTGACTTTGGAGTACGTCACCGACACCCGCATGGGTATGCTAAAACGTTTTGTCTCGAATATGAAAGACGCGATCGCCTATTTTGGTTTTCGCCAAGTGTTTCGCTCTAATTATTCCCTTCGTTATTGATATTAGTATAGCCATGCTATCAAAAGTTCGCAGCCATCCTTATTTTCTTGCTCTCCAAACTGTTTCGCTGAAATTGGCTTTGAGAATTTTTAGTATCGGGTTGCTACCTACACTAACTGCTTACCCCGCTTTAGGTGCAGAGCGCATAAAATTTAATTACGGTCTTTTAGAAAGGTCTATTCCAATTAGTTCGCTCGAAACTTATGCTAGAACAGGCAAAGTAGACGAGGATTTGGCTGGATATACACAGTATGTAAGTAAAAAAGAACTAACTCAACTGCGAAAAGTTTTACTAACTCCTATTCCTTTAAATGAAATAGAAATTTCGCAGTTTCTTTATACACCAATTGGTGAAGAATTATTAAAAAAATTGGGAAAAGTTCTTCAGACAGAATCTAGATTGTCAGGCTTTTATGCAATTCGTGCAGCATTGATTTTGTCAGCCGCAGATCGAAAAGATTTTACGCTTTTAAATGTATTACACAAGTTTCCTGCGAACGCAATTTCAATTAATTTAGACCAGAGTTTGGCAATTGCAGAAACATTGCAGAATTTAGTCAATCAAACTCAAAAAGCAGTAGCACTTATTAACCAACAATCCCAACCAAAGACAACTACTGCTTCTACACTTAATATCGTTCCATTGATGGATTTAGGAAAAACCGGAACTTCTCGTTTCTTAAAGCAAACTATCACACTTAATGACCTCTCGCGTAAGCGAATTTTTCCAGTCGATATTTACCTTCCAATTGCTCAAACTCCTCGTTCGATAATTGTCATCTCGCACGGGCTTGGTTCTGACAGAACAAGTTTTGCTTATCTAGCCGAACATCTGGCTTCTTATGGTTTTGTAGTTGCTGTTCCAGAACATCCTGGCAGTAATTCAAAACAACTGCAAGCATTATTATCAGGTACAGCACATAGAGTGACCAATCCTAGAGAACTTATTGACAGACCTTTAGATATTAAGTTTTTACTAGACGAATTAACTCGTTTATCAAAGTCTAATCCAGCATTTCAGGGGCGTTTAAATTTAGAGAAAATTGGTATAATAGGACAATCATTTGGTGGGTATACAGCATTAGCATTAGCAGGTGCAAAGATTAATTTTGAGCAATTGGAAGTTGACTGTCCAGCTTTGGAAGATACGTTAAATATTTCGCTTTTACTTCAGTGTTTAGCAGTAAAATTACCAAAGGATAAATACAACTTATCTGATGTAAGAATAAAAGCAGCAATTGCAATTAATCCAGTTGATAGCAGTATTTTTGGTCAAGCTAGCCTCAGCCAAATAAAAATTCCCGTGATGATTGTATCTGGCAGTTCTGATACTGTTGCTCCGGCTTTAATAGAACAAATTCAGCCTTTCACTTGGTTAACAACTCCAAATAAATTTTTAGCACTTATCAAGGGCGGTACACACTTTTCTACTATTGCAGAATCACCAAATTCAACCATACCTGTTTCTACACGGGTAATCGGTTCAAGTCCGGCTTTGGCACGTCGTTATGTTAAAACTTTGAGTGTTTCCTTTTTTGAAACCTATGTTGCTCAACAGCCAACTTACCTTTCCTATTTGAGTACAGATTATGTTAATACAATTAGTCAGCAACCACTACCGTTAAGTTTGATTAAATCGCTGACATCTAAACAACTACAACAAGCGTTTTAATAATCCTTTTGAAGCTAGATGAACTTTGCAAAGATATTCTAGAACGGGAGATGGAAATGCGATCGCTCTCCTTAACTCCTGGTACTCTAGTCTTATTCAATGGTGACAAACTTTACCACAGAGTTACTCCTTTAGGTGACAACGAACAGCGCATTGTCTTGACTTTGGAGTACGTCACCGACACCCGCATGGGTATGCTAAAACGTTTTATCTCGAATATGAAAGATGCGTAGGCGTAGCCCGCATTTCTCTACGAGACGCTGCGCGTAGCTTGCTTCCACGAAGTGGTACGGCTGCGCTCAGTGACCGTCGTAGACATCGCTTATTTTGGTTTTCGCCAAGCATTTCGCTCTTAGCACCACCATCTTACATCCCTCCTGCCTCACTTCTCTACGAGACGCTGCGCCAACGACTACGCTAAGTGACCACCTGCCTCCTGCCCGGTTGTTGAGCGTAGTCGAAACACTGCCTCCATGTTAAGAATTAATTAACAAATATTGTCTTGAGCCAAAAACAGTCATTATAAAATACTGGGAAAATTTTCAGATTTACTGGTGTCTAAGCTAGTGTTGGTGACTTGACGATGAAGGCAATTATCTTAGCTGCTGGCGTTGGACGACGCTTAGGTAAAGACGGGCAAATCCAACCCAAATGCTTACTGAAATTTAACGGCAAATCTCTACTAGAGCGGCATTTTGACTATCTCCGTCATTACCAAATTGATGAAGTAGTGATTGCTGTGGGTTATCAAGCACAAAGAATTCAGGATGAAATCAAAGCATTAGGAGCCGAAAGTTGGGTCAGTACAATTTATAATCCTGACTACACCAAAGGCAGTACGATCAGCCTTTGGACTGTACGTCAGCATTTAGTTGCTGGCGATGACATATTATTAATGGATGCAGATGTATTGTGCGATCGCCGCATCATCGAACGATTGGTAAAGACAAATATCCCCAACAGCTTTTTATTAGATCGGGATTTTGAACCGGGAGATGAACCCGTGAAGCTTTGTGTTAGAGATAATTATCTAGTGGAGTTTCGTAAACAAGTAGCTCCTGGTTTAGCTTACGATTTTGCCGGTGAGTCAGTGGGATTCTTTCGTTTTGGAAGTGCTGTTGCTTGCCGTCTTGCGATTCGCACAGAACAGTATGTTGCAGATGGACGCGATAATGAACCTTATGAAGAAGTAATTCGGGATCTGCTCTTAGAAACTCCAGAAACATTTGGCTACGAAGACATCACTGGATTACCTTGGCTTGAAATCGATTTTCCCCAAGATATTCAACGCGCCCAAAACGAGATTTTACCTCAGATAGAAGTAGCAGAAAATGTCTGAAAATATCTTTATTTATAGTAGTTTTGGTTTGGATACATTACAGTTTTACCTCTCTCCTAAAAGGCTACCGTGTACACAGAAGTCGAATTACCCCCCTTAATCCCCCCTTGTGAAGGCTACGGTGTACACACAAGTCTTCTAGAGTTGCACCACAGCCTTTTGATCCCCCCAACCCCCCTTAAAAAGGGGGGGCAAAAAGCTCTCAAAGTCCCCCTTTTTAAGGGGGATTTAGGGGGATCTACGACGATTTTGGTTTTCTAGAAAGATGTGTGTACACCGTAGCTTGTGAAGGGGGGAAACAATAAAATCTAGTTCCCTCCCCAATACATACGGGGAGGGTTAGGGTGGGGTAAAACCCTGGTTAATCTAGCTATTTCAGACTTGTGTGTACACCGTAGCCTCTGAGGAGAGGGTTAGGTGAGGTCTGTATTCCATGTAATTGAGAACCGCAATATTATATAGGTTGAAAAAAGCAGAATAAATGCATCAAATACTTGCACCCAATGATACCTCTGCAAAATTAAATAAGTGTGCCCAATTGCGGTTATTACTAGAATCGCCTCAACTCGACTTCATCATGGAAGCTCACAATGGGATTAGCGCCCGGATTGTGGAAGAGGCTGGATTTAAAGGAATTTGGGCGAGTGGATTAGCCCTTTCGGCTCAATATGGCGTTCGAGATAATAATGAAGCCAGTTGGACTCAAGTTGTAGAAATGCTTGAGTTTATGTCTGATGTTACTAGCATTCCGATTTTATTAGATGGTGATACTGGCTATGGCAACTTTAATAATATGCGTCGCCTAGTTAAGAAGTTAGAACAGCGAGGTATTGCTGGAGTCTGTATTGAAGATAAGCTTTTTCCCAAAACCAATAGCTTTATCAACGGTAGTCGCCAACCTTTGGCTGAAATTGATGAATTCTGCGGCAAAATTAAAGCGGGTAAAGATAGTCAGACAGATCCAGATTTTTGCATCGTCGCCCGACTCGAAGCTTTGATCGCCGGCTGGGATCTTTCGGAGGCATTGCGTCGGGCTGAAGCTTACCACGCCGCCGGAGCAACCGCGATCTTGATTCACAGTAAATCATCGCGCCCCGATCAAGTGCTAGCTTTTGCTAAAGAATGGGCGGGTCGTTCCCCGTTAGTGTTTATACCGACTAAATATTACAGCACGCCTACTGATGTTTTTCGCAAAGCTGAAGTTAATTTGGTCATCTGGGCAAACCATCTGATTCGATCTGCTGTTGCTAGTATGCAAGCGATCGCACGTGAAGTGAAAGCCAGCGAAACTTTAATCAACATTGAAGATGATATTGCTCCCGTAAAAGAAATCTTCCGACTACAAGGGGCGGATGAACTCCAAGAAGCTGAAAAACGCTACTTTAACAACGGACGACAACATACCCAAGCGATCGTTTTGGCTGCTAGCAGAGGACAAGAATTAGCAGGGTTGACGCAAGATAAACCAAAAGTCATGTTACCCCTTGGAGGTAAACCTTTACTCAGGTTATTGGTGGATAAATTCAAGAAACTTGCCATCAATGATATTACCGTTGTCGCCGGTTACAAAGCAGAAACCATCAATGTTCCGGGGACTAAAGTCATCTGCAACCCAGATTATGAAACAACGGGAGAATTAGCATCCTTAGCCGTAGCTCAAGCCAGTTTTAGCGAAGAAATGCTGGTGCTTTACGGCGATTTACTATTTAGAAGCTACATCTTGCGAGATTTATTAGAATGTCCCGGAGAAATTGTGGCTGTGGTTGATTCTGTAGCCAACAGCAAATCTGTTAGCGGTTCACCTGATTACGCCTATTGCTCAATTCCAGACGATCTTTCTCTGTTTGGACAGGATGTCAACCTGTTGAACATTTCTAAAACCACACAAACGCAATTAGGAAAGTCTAGCGGCCGCTGGATTGGGATGTTGCGCTTGCGGAGTCAAGGTAGAGAGTGGGTTAGTGAAGCACTGAATGAATTACAAAAACGACCGGAATTCAACAGTTTGGGTTTGCCAGAATTATGCAATTATTTAATCGAGCAAGGCAAACCGATCAAGGTACTTTATATTCGCGGTAACTGGTTAGATGTTAATTCTTTAGACGATCTTGACCTTGCTTTTCAATTAAAACAATAGGGAGTGGGGAGGTGGAAATAAAATTTTGAACTCTGAGGTTCATCAACGAAGCTCTGAGAAAATGTTTGAAAAGTCCTCTTGTTGGTAGCAAAACGTTCTAGATCCCCCTAAATCCCCCTTAAAAAGGGGGACTTTAATTCCGGTTCCCCCCTTTTTAAGGGGGGTTAGGGGGGATCAACAAGCACCTAAAATCACAGCTAACTACTTTTCAAACAACCTCTGAGGTTCATCGACAAAGCTCTGAGGCTCATCGACGAAGCTTTGAGGCTCATCGACGAAGCTCTGAGGTTCATCGACGAAGCTTTGAGGTTCATTAACGAAGCTCTGAGGTTCATCGACGAAGCTCTGAGGTTCATCGGCGAAGCTTTGAGGTTCATTAACGAAGTTTTGAGGTTCATTAACGAAGCTTTGAGGTTCATCGACGAAGCTTTAAGGTTAAAGTTTTGAGTTCTGAAGCTGAAGTTTGGCTTTCTGAAGTCGAAGTAATAATCTTTTCTCCCTAATCCCAATTTCCCACTCCCCATCTTAATCGTCTAAATCCCTGAAAATTGCTGTAAATTTTTAATTATGATTCAGGCAGAGGAATTTGTAGAAGCTGCGCGTAATCTTGGCTTTGGGTGGTACACTGGCGTACCTTGTTCTTTTCTCACGCCTTTTATTAACTACGTCATCAATGACGTTCAACTTAAATATATCTCCGCAGCCAATGAGGGAGATGCTGTAGCGATCGCTGCTGGAGCCGCAATTGCTGGTAAACCCGCAGTGGTGATGATGCAAAATTCTGGTTTGGGGAATGCAGTTAACCCGCTAACCTCCCTCACTTATATCTTTCGGATTCCACTGCTGCTGATTTGTACCTTGCGAGGCGATCGCCTATTGCAAGACGAACCGCAACATGAATTAATGGGGCAAATTACAGATAAATTGCTGCAAACAATGACTATACCTTGGGAATTTTTTCCCACAGATGCAGCAGAAATAGAACCCGTTCTGCAAAGAGCCACAGATTATATGCAACAAGAGCGCCGTCCTTATGCTTTAATTATGCGTAAAGGAGCGATATCTTCGATGGGCTACGCCAACGCCCCCCATGCACTCACCCGTTCTTCTATCCCCGAACGAGAAAATAGTGCTAGCGCTCATATTCAGCAAAGCTTTTTTCGCGATCGCAAAGAACAACGCATTTCTCGCAGCGAAGCATTGGCTCGGATTGTGGAACTTACCAATCCAGAAAACACTGTAGTAATTGCCACCACCGGATACACGGGACGCGAACTCTTCGCTAGTAAAGACAGCGCCAATCATCTTTACATGGTCGGCTCGATGGGTTGCGCTTCCTCAATGGGATTGGGATTATCCTTAGCACGTCCAGACCTCAAGGTAGTAGTAATTGATGGCGATGGGGCAGCATTAATGCGAATGGGTAATTTTGCTACCATCGGCACTTATGGCGGTGCTAACTTGACCCATATTCTTTTAGATAATGAAGTCCACGATTCCACAGGCGCACAAGCCACTGTTTCTGCGGGTATATCTTTTGCCAAGATTGCCGAAGCGTGCGGTTACGGCGTGACATTAGCCGGAGATGATCCCGCCCTTTTAGATGCCTTATTTACCGCAGATGCTAACACTAGACCTAAATTCGCTCATTTAAAAATCCGTCCCGGAACTTTAGAAAAGCTACCCAGACCCAATCTCACCCCGGAAGCAGTTTTACAACGCTTTATGAAACATATTGGTTCTGACCTTGCAATTCCTAATTCGTAGTTAATAAATTCAAGGTACAAACTCTTCATTTATTAATGACAAATGACAAATGACAAATGACAAATGACAAATGACAAATGACAAAATGATTTTACTAAATCCCGGCCCCGTCAATTTGAGCGATCGCGTCAGAAATGCCCTGTTGCGTCCCGATTTGTGTCATCGTGAGGTGGAATTTTCCCAACTTCAAAGCAGAATCCGCGAACAGCTACTTCAAGTTTATGGTCTTGAAAGCGATGGCTGGGCAGCAGTTCTCCTTACCGGTTCTGGTACCGCCGCGATGGAAGCGATGATCAGCAGTCTAGTACCCACAAACGGGAGATTACTAGTAATTGAAAACGGTGTATATGGCGAACGGCTATCCAAAATCGCCAAAATTCACGGCATTGATTACATCACACTTTCCCATCCTTGGGATGGCGAAATAGATATCAAGGCTTTAGTCAAACTCCTGGATGAAAACACCGATATCACCCACCTTGCTGTCGTCCATCACGAAACTACTACCGGCCGCTTAAATAAATTGGCGGAACTTGCGCCAATTTGCCAAGAACGCCGCATCAAACTATTAGTAGATGCAGTCAGCAGCTTTGGTGCTGAGGAATTAAATTTTGCAGATTGGGGAATCACCGCTTGCGCTGCGACAGCGAATAAATGTCTGCATGGTGTCCCTGGAGTATCCTTTGTCATCCTGCAACGGGATGCACTGCCGTCAGTAGACACCATCCCTCGCACCTTATATTTAGATTTAGGAACCTATTGCCAGCAACAAGACCGAGGTGGCACACCTTTTACGCAATCAGTACAGACATTTTATGCCCTAACAGAAGCTTTGCAAGAAATGGCAGAAGCAGGAGGTTGGCGTGCCAGACACAAACATTACAACCAACTTGCCAGCTTAGTCAGAGATGGGTTAGCCTCAATCGGAATTAAACCCCTGCTTTCTCTTGGCAGTTCATCCGTTGTCTTGAATGCCTATTACTTACCAGATGGTTTCAGCTATGAAGAATTTCACGATCAACTGAAAGCACAAGACTATATAATTTATTCTGGACAGGGAAATTTAGCTCAATCAATCTTCAGAGTATCAACAATGGGAGCCATTACCCAAGCCGACATGGAACGCTTTGTTGGCGTTGTTAAACAAATCATTGGTAATTCATAATATTCTCTCGTTCCCATGCTATTTATGGGAACGAAGAACGAATCTCTAGATGATTAATTTGCTCCTCCTGCCTCACTTCGACTACGCTCAGTGACCACCTGCCTCCTGCCCCCTGCCTCCTGCCTCCTGCCTCCTGCCTCCTTCAATTTAACAAGGCATCAAAGCATCAAATCTCCCTATTACTGCCATATCTTCTTCATCTAACTCCGCCGGAATCCCACTGCGAATCAATTCCGAAAAGTCTTCATTGGGAATCATCACAGTCAACGTGTACAAGCGAGTAGAACCAGTATTTTTAATCAAATGAGTACCAGTGGGAGGCACTAATAAACTATCTCCAGCTTTGATCGTGGCACTCTTGCCATCACATATAGCGATCGCTTCTCCTTTGAGGACGAAAAACATTTCCACTGCCCACTGATGGCGATTTGGGGGTGTTTGTCCACCAACATCAAAAATTTCTATGCAGCAAGTCAAAGAAGTATTAGCATTTGTCGAATCGAAGATAATTGCTAATCGATTAGAGGCGTCGGGACTGATGCGATATACTTGGTAATCTTTGCTAGATTTGATAACCGGAATTACACAACGAGTAGCGTACATTTATTTATCCCCTCTGAGTTATCGATGGGCATGAAAATTCCTAAAATCCAAGTCTTGAATATTAAGTTGTTAACTGTATCTCTAAATCACAAAATCACTAATTATTCCTAACTCCTCACTCCTCACCATTTTGCAGCGCTGTTAAAATTTCTTGCGAGTCAGTGACAAAACCGAAGCATTGTTTGACATTATACAACGTCGCCTGCCAACAATATTCAGGAGAAGTTGTGGCGGTGCAGTCTTTAACCAATACGCAGTCATATCCTAAGAAGTTGGCATCACATAAGGTAGTTAGCACACATTGATCGGCATTAACACCAGCAAAAAATAATGTTGTCCTTCCCAAATTCCGCAAGATACTATCTAATGGTGTATCCCAAAACCCACTCATGCGGTATTTATCCACACGAATATCTTCGGGTATCTGTTCTAGCTCGTCTACTACTGCCGCAGCCCAACTACCTGCCATGAGTACTCTAGCACCATTGCTTGGTAGTGGATCGCCCAATCCCACACCTTCCCCTGTGGGATTATAGACGTGGCGCGAACTAGCACTAATATTGAGCAAGTCGGGACGATTACCCCAATTTATCCAAATGACTGGAACGCCAACCTCACGCAGTTCGGGAAGTAAGTTGTTCAAAGGTTCAATAGGCTGACGCGCTGGAGTTACGTCTACACCGATATGCGCTAACCAACCATCAGGGTGACAGAAGTCGTTTTGCATATCAATGACGAGGATAGCAGTCTTTGCCAAGTCTAGGCGCAGGGTTTTAGTTTCTGTTGATAAGATAACGGGTTGTGGAGTCTTTTGAGGACGAGTGATATCTGCGATCGCATCATTCACTGTCCACGCATTTGGGGCAACTCCCAATGTCCGTAATGGTAAATTCATAAAATTCCAATACCCAACACCATTTTCTATTTTGTAACTTGAAATTCAAGTCAAAATACAATTACTTAATCAAGGTTAAATATGGTAAATTTCACTATCCAGAATGTTTTGATTGCCGTCAGTGATGATTATGCAACGGTAGATGTACAGATTGTAGATGATAAAATTGCCGCCATTGCCACCAATCTACAAGTAATTGGCACTGTTATCGATGGCAAAAATAAGCTATTGCTACCTGGCTTTTTCAACGCCCACACCCACTCATCAGAGATGTGGCAGCGAGGAATTATGTCAATATTTCCTTTAGAATTATGGTTGGCGGAACTGTATGATTTTGCCCCCCTCGATCCCGAACAGGTTTATCTCAGCGCCTTGGGTACTGCGGTGGAAACATTACTTTCCGGCGGGACGAGTGTAGTAGATCATCTGGTGTTAATTCCCGGACTTGAGTTAGAAACGATCGCCATTGCAACTCGCGCTTACAGGGAAGTGGGAATTCGCGCCTTTATCGCCCCCTTAATTCAAGATGAATCCCTCTCCGCAGGTATTCCATCCGGGGAATCAACCCAAACTCATGAACCTTATTTTCGTTCAACTGCGGCAACATTGGAAATCATTGAAGAGGCGGTAAGACAATTTCATCGCCCAGATGAGGGTGTAAATATTTTAGTTGCACCAACGGGGATTCAATTGTGTACTGATGCTTTATTTGAAGGATGTACTGAGTTAAGCGATCGCTACAATCTTTGTCGTCACTCCCATTTACTCGAAACCAAAGCACAGGAAAAACTCGCCGAAGAAAAGTATGGTTGTACTGCTGTAGAACATTTGAAAAGAATCGGATATTTGAGCAATAAAACTTCTCTTGCTCATTGTGTTTGGTTAAATGATGCTGATATCGCCATCCTTGCCGAAACTCAATCTACAGTTGTTCATAACCCATTAAGTAATCTGCGTTTAGGCAGTGGCATCGCCCCAATTTTAAAATATCGCCAAGCTGGAGTAAATGTAACTTTTGGTTGCGATGGTGCTTCTAGTAATGACTCCCAAGATTTGTTAGAAGCTATCAAAATTGGTTCTATTTTACATAATATTACAGACTCAGATTATCAACACTGGATTACACCCAGACAAGCAGTAGAAATGGCATCTTTGGGAGGTACAAAGGGACTGAATATAGCAGAAAAACTCGGTTCTTTAACTGTAGGTAAACAAGCCGATTTAGTACTTTATGACCTCACCAATTTATCATTGTTACCCCGTACAGATCCCATTGGTTTGCTAGTTTTAGGTCGTCCTAGTAATGTTGTTGATAGTGTTTGGGTGAATGGCAAGCAAATTGTTGCCGATGGCAAAGTGACAACAATTAATGCTGATGAATTGCGACAAGAATTATTTAACCGCAGTCAGTGGGAGACAAAACGCAAGTCTGAAGCCGTCGCGCAAATTGAGCTTCATTATCGCACGGTTATGGGGTTGTCAAATACAAAGAAATAAGTAAGCATGAAATTATCGGTTCGGGATTTATATGGAACATTTCAAGAACGTACAGTTTGGACAAACAACATTATTAAAGGTAGTCTGTCATCTCGTTTAAGCATCCTTGAAGAAAGTATCACTGATATCAACTTAATAACAATTGCACTAAAGCACAGCGATTTTATCCTGACTAAGAAATTCAGTCGTAGAGAAGAAGGATCGCAAAGTGGTGCTGACTGGTTATGGTGCATAGGTGAGCCTGGTGCTTGGTTATCCTTATTAGTGCAAGCAAAAGTTGTGAATCCAGCTAATTTGACTTGTCGTTCTCTTAACTATCGTTCAGGTGAGCAACGTCGCCTGCTGCTAAATTTTGCACGTCATTACCGCTTGTTTCCTCTCTATTGTCTTTACTCCCAAATTACAGATGAACTTTATCCACCCAGTAAATCATTACCATCTTTGTCAAATTTTGATTCTTCAGAATGGGCTTGTTCTTTAGTCATTCCTAAATTTATAAGAAAACTAGTCGAGCAGAAGCATGACAAGCAGATCGATTTACTAAAATATGGAATTCCTTGGACATATCCCTTTTATATGGCTGCGACAAATAGTGACCAAAAACTAGCTCATAGTTTAGCTGAAGCGATGAAAAAGATACGTACTGAATTTGAATCTGTTGACTCATCGGGGATGTATATTCAGTTGTTGGATAACTCCTCAAGTAAAGCCAAGAAGCAAAGTACTAGGCGAATCAGATGGGAAAATCCAGATCCGTTGCTACTTGTTACACCAAATTTGCCTAGTGTTGCATTACGACTTTTAAAAGGAAAGATCAGTGCTGTGAAATCACCTGTTGCTGGGCTAAGTATTATATCCACTGTGCCTATTGATGCAGTGCTACAAACATACAAAGCCCTGCCCACTTCAGATAGAGAGAGCTTTCACCCAAGCAAAATCGCTAGAGATGATACCCAGGTTCAGCTAGATATGCGAGTTTCCGACACTTAACACAATGTTAGAGCAGACGAACACAAGCTCTCTGTGTCAAGGTTGCTTGCCTCCGCTTAACTTCACGCTAGGCTACTAAGTTATTGATTAGGAGAGTATTTTGACCTTGCCGAGCAAACATCCATCTTTTCTATAATCATTATTCCTCTCCTCAAAAGTTAAAGGCAAAATGAAGCGGTATGTCGGAAATAATACAAATTGGTTGTATGAGAGTTTGTTCAAGAATACTGTGAAAGAAAGCTTTTAGGGGCTAAAAAGTAAATTAATATTTCTTCTTATTCTGTATGAGAAGTTTTATATCTCTGAAAAGCTTGATTCACAATCATTTTAGGCTAAGGTTAATTTTTGATATACGGGCGACTAGTATTGACACAGTTGCTTTTTATTGGCTAAGATTCCGTATATAATTTTATCGAGCAAAACAAAAATGCCTAGTATCGAAGATACACCAGAAAAGGTATCTAATGTTACACTACCATACAAGACCGATGATCAAGATATTCTCCAGCTTATTGAAGCTATCAAAAGAAAACCAGACAATGAGAAGGCTATTAAGGAGATATACAACAAATCAAACTTTGAAACTTCTCGAAAAACTCTTGAAATATTAGGCATTTTAGAAAATCAACTAATATTTAGCCCTGCTGGAAAAGAGTTTGCTATTGAAAAAGATAACAAACGTAAAGAAGAACTTTTTCTTAAATTCTTTCTTAGCTATACGCCCTATGGTCATTACCTTGAAAGTATTTCTCAAACTGGTGATTTATCCACTACAGAAACAGAAGCTATAAAAGATTATTGGTGGAAACATAACTATGGTTCTTCTGGGAGTAACCGTGAGGATGGAGTTGTTGCCTTTGGTAAACTCATCTCGTTGACGGGACTTGGTAAATTCATAACTGGTAGGAAAGGACAGCCATCGCGTATTGAATGGAATCAAAATGCGAAATCTTTAATTGATGCAGCGTGTAATTCTGATAAATCTGATTCAACCTTAGAAGAACAGTCTTCAAGTATTGATTCTGAACAAATAGATGTGAGTGATTCTACGTCCGTTTTCAAGGATTATCCATCGGTCAGCCAGACACCTGCTGCTGAATCTAAATCTCATGTCGAGCTACCGTCGTTACAGGGCACAACACTGAGTGTTATACCGACGACTATTTCCATTAATGTTGATATGAGTGAATGGGATACCAGCAAAATCATTACATTCTTCAAAGCTACTCACGGAATTTTTGACGATGATCGAGAATCTGACTTATCAACTACCTGCTCACAAAGTATCAGTGAGTCTAGTGATGGATATAGTAATTCGTAGTTCCTATAGTAAAGCCAACCTAGACTCTTTAGAAAAATATACAGGAAAAAGCAAGCCCTATGTCAAAAGTGCAGTTGATGCGGCTTGCTTACTTAGAATGATAGACAACCAAGATAATGGTTATTTTGCCACGGTCAAGCAATGCTCTGAGTTGCTTACTGCTAAACCTTCTGACGAGTTGAAGATTGCTGTATTTAGAAAGTGGCTTCAAGCATGGGAGCCTTTTATTCTTTTTCTTCGTCACTTAGCGATGGGAGATAGCCTCGAAGTATCAGCTAGGAGGCTAAGTTCTTTTTACTCTTTTAATAAGGATATTAAAGCAATTTTCGAGTTGCTAAGTCTGTGGGCTAAGACCTGCAATTTAATTGATGCTAAAGGATCTTTAATCATCAAAGAGTATGAATTAGAGGTAAAAGAGCTAACAGAAGATTTTTCTAGAGATTTGCTAGATGATGTAGGAGTAAGACTTTACTTAAACAGAGTCCTTGGTGATGAGGTCTTCCAATGGCTTACCCACAGTGAACTTGAGGAATTGGTAGCTAGTCTTCTTACTTATCAAGATAACCCAAGAAGTGCTATCGAATGTTCGGGAAGAGCTTACGAGGATATTTTGAGAAGGCTTTCTGTTGAAATTGGAACTATTGACATAAAAAAAATCGGAGCAAAGTCTGGCATTTCAGAATTAGCCAACAACGTTTTGTATGCTTACAGGGATGATTTGGGAACTGCTTATAGTTTCATTAACACTAAACAACGTGATATCTCACAAGCAATCGGATCTATTCGTAATATGGCAGGTCATAGCATGGAAGCCAAATCTATGGAGCGATGGGAACTAAGTTCAACCGCAGCTATTGGCAAAATACTGACAACTATCTCATCAATAAGAAGTCTCTTCCACTACATTAAGTACAGTAAGTACTTATTCTAGTCAGGTTTGGTGACTATTATTAAGTAGTGGCACAAGCTAACACTGCATTTGTTGAACATTTTAAAATAATTGGGTATTTGAGCGATGTCTACGAGGGGCTACGGCTACGCACAACACTTGCTCATTGTGTTTGGGTTAGAGTCAATGATGTCGTCAGGCATGAGAGTTTGATGAATAGAAGGCGATTGGTGTTAGCTTTAAGAGCAAAGCGTTGCGTGAGAGCAATTCACTATGTCATCAACAGCAATTACCACCGTAATCAAAATGATGGAGTCTTTACCCATTGAGGTACAAGATCGAATTGCAGAGCATCTGCGGGAATACATTGATGATCTACAAGATGAAATAACATGGAATGAATCGTTCCAGAGAACACAATCAAAACTTATTGCTGCTGCAAAACTTGCCAAACAAGAAATTGCAGAGGGACAAGCCACTGCAATGAACTACGACCAGCTATGAAGTCAGCAGTACTTCCTTCCTTTTGGTTTGAGTATCGACAGTTGAGCAATGAAATTAGGCAAAGTGCCAGGAAAGCATATCGGCTTTGGGCAGAGAATCCATTTCACCCGTCTTTACATTTCAAGTGCATCAACAGTCAGGAGGGGATTTGGTCAGTGAGGGTAACACGAGGCTATCGAGCACTTGGAGTTTTGGAAGGAGATACAGTGACATGGTTTTGGATCGGTAGTCATGACAATTATGAGCGTTTCTTTGGGTGAGTCTGTATATGTAGTCCGATTTTTTTATGAGTTTGCCCAAGAACAGCATCGCAAGTATAATCTGCTAGCCGATTCATGTTGATGAAGATCCTGATGAACCCAATGCTAGCTAACAAATCACTGCACCCGATCGCCTAGAGATTATATCGTGGGTGTTCAATGTTATCTACTACCAGTTATCTTGATCGTTATGTAGTTGTGTGTATCTTTACATAGTGAGTACATTTCAGGATTGGTTCTGGGAAATCAAAGAGTGCGGACAAGGGCCTCATTACTATTTCAGTGCCACTTTTGCTCCGTCTGATGCTGAACGCCTTGCTGCTTTGGTGCGCCAGCATCCACTGTCTGGCTTTAAACGTTGCCACTTTGTTGGCAAATTAATCAATGCGCCATGTGGAAACTCCAATACTCCAGGTTCTTACGATTTGTATGTTGACCAGAGCAACTATGCTGAAGTTATGTCGGGTATACAAAGAGATGAACCTATAGTTACTGTTGCACACTATGTCTGGCAAATCATTGGTGTTTGCGATCGCAATTTTGGCATCGAGTCTGGTTATGGTGGGATAACTGGCACAGATAACCAAACTGACACCTCATTGATTGTGGCGCTGGCGCAGTCACCAGAACTCACTTTAGTTGATTGGAGTATCGTTTCTGGAGGAGACGGTTACGCATTGGTGTTTTTTAGAACTGGCACATCAGCCGCAGAATTGCTTGCTTACTTACAGATGCAGCCCGAAAAGCCTGATTTTGTACAAATAGAAAGGGAATTACGTTTAGCTTTATCAGATCCAGCATTGTCTAAAATTTATCGCTTGGGCGAGTGTAAAATCAATGGTTGGCAGCTGGAAGCGATCGTTTTGCATAACATTGAAAAAACCACAAGCTATGGTGGCGAAGGATGGGACATGACACCACACACCAGTGAGCTTTCTAAAGTCGCCCAAACTGTTAGCGATAAGTGCAAAGTTCCGGGTTGTGCAGGGGGTGCTGCACACGCGCCAAATGACTTCTACACGCTCATTGGCAGCCATCTTAGCTTTGGCTACCCGCGCCAAGAGGCGTAGTTTTAAATCGGAATTTGAATCACAAATTCTGTACCTTCTCCCTGTACAGAATTAACTTCCAGAGTACCGCTATGTTTTTCTACAATAATTTGCCGTGCGATCGCTAATCCTAATCCTGTACCTTTACCGACAGATTTAGTTGTAAATAAATGGTCAAAAATCTTTTGTTTAACTTCATCAGACATTCCCATACCATTATCTTGAATGTAAATTAAAACGTGATGTTTGTCTTCACTAAAACAAGTTTTAATTTCAATTGTATTATTAATGTCATGAAAACTACGTCCAACATTAGACTCCTCTAAAGCATCAATGGCATTTGCCAATAAATTCATAAATACTTGATTCAGTTGTCCAGGAAAACATTTTACTAAAGATATATCCCCGTATTTTTTCACAATTTTAATCTCTGGATGTAATTCTGATGCTTTTAAGCGATGCTTCAGAATCAAAATTGCACTATCGATACCATCGTGAATATTAAAAGCAACTTTGTTTTCTGTATCTGCCCTAGAAAAGGTTCGCAAGCTATTGCTAATACTCCGAATTCGGTCAATACCTAATTTCATCGAAGAAATCATTTTTGGCAAATCTTCTCGGATATATTCTAGGTCAATTTCGGCAATTTCTTCTTCAATTTCTACACCTGGATTCGGAAACTTTTCTTGATAAAGCTCGATGAGGTTAAACAAATCTTCAACCAAATCAACAGCAGGCTGAATATTACCTGCAATAAAGCCTACAGGATTGTTGATTTCGTGGGCTACACCTGCAACTAAATTACCTAATGCTGACATTTTCTCACTTTGCACCAGTTGTAGTTGCATTTGTTTTAAATCTGTAAGTGAGTGTTCTAATTCTTGGGCATTCTCTTGCGATCGCTGATAAAGAGAAGCATTTTCTAAAGATATGGCAGCTTGCGAACACAATAGGTTGATTACTTGGAGTCTATCATGGGTAAATACTCCAGCAATGAGATTATTTTCTAAGTAAAGGATGCCGATTAACTTCCCTTGATGGAGAATGGGGGTACACAGTAAACTCTTGGGTTGTTGTCGGATAATGTAGGAGTCGGAGGTGAAGGAATTGTTCGCAGTTGCATCATCAATTACTAATGTTTCTAAGGTGCGTTTGACATAGTTAATTGGAGTTAGAGGGATATCTTGACTCAACTCAATGGGAATAGATTGCAGAATAGTTGGCGCTTTCTGGAATGTTGCGATTGCTTCGATCGCCCAAATATTATCCTTGAGTAAAATTAAAGCAGATTTTTTGGCTCCGGTATTCTCCATCACCACTTGCATTAATGTCGAGAACAACTTTTCTAAATGAATTTCGCTAGATAGTGCTTGAGAGGCTTTCAGAACACTTGCTAAATCTAAAGCTTCGGAAATGCCGGTGCTACTAGATGAAATTGTTGCACCAGTATTAAAACTAGACAGAGGCATTTTCTTATGGAGAGTAGATGCTATTTCTGTGGAATGGAGGCGAATTGTTTCCGATTGGAGAATCGGGGCGAGTAATTGAGGATAAAGTTTTTCTAAATCATAAACTTTGGCTTTAGCGCCCCAACGAACATAGCAGTAGTAAGCATTTATCAGATAGGTTTGGGCAATTTGCTCTTTACCCCATCCTAAATAAAATTTGGCAGCGAGTTCGTGAGCAAGAGCTTCTTCTTGGATATATTCGTTTTCTTTTGCTCCTTGAATGGCGCGATCGTACATTTCCATTGCTTGAATATATTCGCCGAGAATGCGATAGCGTTCAGCCTCCACTAAATAAAACTTATGTAAATGATTCATCGGCGCATGATGCGCCCAGTTCTGGATTTTTTCCTGATTGGCTGTAACCCTTTTGAGAATTAATACTTGCTTATCTTCAGAAGCATCATAATATACGGCTAATTGGCTCAGAGAATCATAGAAATGAAATAGAGCAAGGATAATACTTCCAAGAAGACTTTCTAAATAATTCTGTACTAAATCAGCATTTTCAATAGCATGAGTATAGTCAGCAAATAAATAACAAAGAACCAATCTATTAAAATACAACGAACAAATCATAGTTTGATCGTTGCCTTGGAGATGAAGCGGCAACATGGTTTCTTCATTGTAAGCATCACCGATTAAGCGGCAAGGGTTTTGATTTTTTGAGAGTAAGTTAAGCACTACTTGCCGATAGAGTTCATTTTTATGTAAGGATGGTTCTTGACGAATTTGTGCGAGTCCTTGACTATAATTTCCTATTTCCTGTGCTAGAGAAGATAATTCTTTACCAGCAAAATATGAACTCAAAGAATAATTACATGCACAGTAACCTGCAAATTCTAAATCTCCTATTTCTACTCCGCTATAATAAGCTGATTGGATAGGAAGTAAAAGTTCATTAAGATGCTTCTTCCAATGATTCAAACAGCCATAAACAATCATATATGTTTTAGCAATGAATTCTTTAGCATTTAATTTATCTAATAGTTTTAGACTTAGTTGACCGAATTGATAACCTGAATCAATATCTCCTACAATCCCGCCAAGAATCAGCCCATAAGATGAATATCCATAAAGCGAATTAGCAGTATTTCCATAATTGAGGGATAAATTAACCTGTTTAAATAATATTAAGGGATAGAGTTCTGGGATAACTAGATAAGCAGCAGCAGCAATATTTGTCAAAATATTCATGGCTGCTAACTTATCTGGCTCAGTCATTAATTTTAACTCTAGTAACCCTTCAATAGATTTACCATCTAAAGCTAATTGTGTCTCCTGTAGTCCGCGGTTAATATCTTCTGGTGTTGGCTGTTCGGGCAGTTCTATTCCCAATATTTTGAGAACATGGAGTCCCGTTTTTATAGCTTCCCACATTCTGTTTTGTGCTACCTGAGATAAGATTCTGACTTCGTAGGCTTTGACTTGATCGATCGGTGTTTTGCCATGTTGTAATATTACTTGTATACATTGTTCCGTCTGTTCAAAATCACCGTTAAGATGGGCGACTTCGGCAGAGGTTGAGTATAGTGTTAATGCCAACTCATACTGATGTTGCCAACAATCTTCTGTGAGTAACTTAATTCCAAAATTTGTGTATTCTACAGCGGCTTCATAAGCAGTCGAAATTTTGGCTTTATGACTTGCGGTTAGGTTTAATTTTGCCAGTTCTTCTCGTTCCTCTGATTGAGTAATTAATTCAACTCCTAAGTTTAACTGATTGACTAATTTAAACAAATGTTCTTCGCGTTCTTCAAGCGAGATATTTCTCAACATTAATCGCCCAATTTTGAGGTGTACTGTCTGCTTTTGATTTTCAGGAATTAGAGAATAAGCAGCTTGTTGAACGCGGTCGTGCAAAAACTTGTAGGAGCAGGAAGTAGAATTGAGCATCGAAGAATCAGAAGTAATTATAGATTCTTCTAATTCCTGTTGATAAAACTTGTAAACTTCAGTTGTAGGGATGACCAAACCTTCTTGCAAAGCTTTCCATAGGTCTGCTGCTGTCTCTGATAGAGATTTTTCATGGACAATTGCGAGAGTTGCTAAGTCAAACTGATTATCAATAGAAGCTGCAAGCTGCAAAACTTTTTGAGTTGCTTCTGGTAACTTCTGCAACTGAAGCACCATAAACTCTACCAAATCATTAGTAAATGTTAATGCTTTAATCTGAGCAATGTCACATTGCCAATGACCCATATCAAAGTTATAGTTAATTAACTTCTCTTCGTGCAGGAATTTGAGGAATTGATTAGTGAATAAGGGGTTTCCTTGAGTTTTTTGATATATTAAATCTGTGAGATTTTGGGTAATTGTTAGGTTACATTTAAGAGTATCATTAATTAGATGATTGACATCTGTGCGATTAAGATTTGCTAACGTAATAGTATTAAGACAATCTCTATATTTATGAATTTCTTCTAATGTCAATAATAACGGATGTCCTGGATAAACTTCATTATCGCGATAAGTACCAATAACTAACATATAGTGAATTTCAGCTTCACTCATCAGCAATTGCATCAACTTCAAAGATGCTGAATCTGCCCATTGCAAATCATCGATAAACATCACTAAAGGATGTTCTTTGGTTGTAAAAACTTGGATAAATTTCTGAAACAGTAAATTGAAACGATTTTGTCCAGCAGTCCCTGAAAGTTCAGATACTGGCGGTTGTTGCCCAATAATTTTTTCTAGTTCGGGAATAACTTCGATAATTACCTGAGCATTTTCACCCAAAGCTGTTAAAATTGCGGCTTTCCATTGTTCAAGTTGAGCATCGCTTTCACTAAGTAATTGCCTCATTAAATCTCGAAATGCTTGGACAAAAGCTCCCAAGGGAATGTTGCGTTGGAATTGGTCATATTTCCCTTTGATAAAATAACCCCGTTGTCGCACAATGGGTTTATGAACTTCGTTAACAACGGCAGTTTTACCAATACCAGAGAAACCTGCTACTAAAATCATTTCTACCCCCCTTAGTCCCCCCTTACCAAGAGGTGATTCAGGGGGGTTAGCTACTCTATCAAATGCTGCGAGTAAGTTTTCTACTTCTGCTTGCCGACCATAGAGCTTTTCTGGGATGATGAAGCGATCGCAAATATCCCGCACTCCTAACTCAAACAGATCGATCCTGCCAGTTTCTCGCCACTGACGCCAGCAAATTTCTAAGTCATACTTCAACCCCAATGCACTCTGATACCTATCTTCGGCATTTTTTGCCATCAGTTTGCCGATAATTTCAGACAGAATTGGCGGAATGTTGGGATTGAGACTATGTACCTGTGGAGGAAGTTTTGCCAAGTGACAATACACCAACTCCATCGGTTCATCTGTGATAAAAGGTAACTCTCCAGTGAGGAGTTCAAAAAAGGTGACACCCAAGGAATAAAAGTCGCTGCGATAGTCAATTCCTCGGTTCATTCGTCCAGTTTGTTCGGGAGAAAGGTATGCTAATGTCCCTTCTAGAATATTTGGATTAGTCAGAGTTTGCGTTTCTCTGGAAAGTAAGGAGGCAATGCTAAAATCGATCAGTCTTATGTCTTTTGTGGTGGGGTTAATCAAAATATTGGCGGGTTTGATGTCTTTGTGAATCACCCGATTGTGATACAGTCCATCAAGAATTGAGACAATTTGCAAAGCAATATGAAAAAATGCCTGCAACCCATCAGCAGTTGCTCCCATCCCCTTGTCTCCCCACTTCGGCATCTCTTCTTGGAGAGAAATGCCACCCAAGTCTTCCATAACTAAGGCATAGCTGTTTTGATAGTTCTCTAGACTATAAGTTTTGATAATTCCATCAATATCTAGATTTTTCGCAATGGTGTACTGATTGCGGAATCGCACCAGTTCATAAAATGTGGGATACTCACGCCGCAACAGTTTAATTACTACTGGCTTTTTATCTGATTCTCTAATACCGCGATGCACTAGGGTTTTAGATCCCGAATAAATTAGCTCATGTATTTGATAACCGGTCAGTGCCACCATAGTTCTCTTTTCCCTCCAAGTTAATTTTTTCCTGTTTATATTGATTGTTCCTATTAATACAAATGTGCTTAAGGTTTGGGAAGACTATTTTGTAACAAGATATGAATGTGCGTAGGCGTAGCCCGTCGTAGACATCGCTAAATTCTTATTTACGGCATCAAAACTCTAGTAATTGACTAAAAAACCCCAAAAAAAGGCAGATTTTGTGTATGCTCTGTGACTAAGTGCCTTAACAATACCTTTTCAGGAGTAATCATGGAACGCGCCATCTCTGCGTTGGGAATTTTAGTTTTTCTCAGTATATCCTACGCCTTCTCTGTTAATCGTCGTGCGGTGCGTTGGCGAATAGTGGCGTGGGGTTTGGGATTGGAGTTTGTGTTTGCACTAGTGATTCTTAAAACTGCTTGGGGTTTAACTGTGTTTAAATCTCTGGGGGATATTGTCGGCCAATTTCTAGCATTTTCTGATGTTGGTGCAAAATTTGTCTTTGGAGAAAATTTTAAGGATCATTTCTTTGCTTTCCAAGTGCTGCCGACAATTATCTTTTTCTCTGCCTTCATCAGCGTCTTGTATTACTACGGCATTTTACAACGAGTCGTAAATGTGATGGCGTGGGTAATGATGAAAACGATGAAAACATCGGGTTCTGAATCTTTATCTTGTGCAGGTAACATCTTTTTGGGGCCAACAGAGTCGGCGCTGATGGTTAAACCTTATATAGCGAATATGACGCAATCGGAACTCCATGCGGTGATGACGGGTGGTTTTGCCACAATTGCGGCGGGAGTACTAGGAGCGTATCTTTCTTTTGGCATCCCAGCAGAACACCTGATTGCTGCTTTCTTTATGACTGCTCCCACTTCGTTGGTGGTATCAAAATTACTTTACCCAGAAACAGAAGTATCAGAGACGGCTGGCAAAGCAAAAGCATATATAGAAACCAATTATGTAAATGTAATTGATGCTGCTACCACCGGAGCAATTGACGGCGTGAAACTAGCAGTTAATGTTGGGGTGATGATTATCGCCTTTTTAGGGTTATTGGCTGCCCTGAATGCACTTTTGGGATGGTTAGGGGCATTTGTGGGCTTACAGCAACTCTCATTACAGTGGATTTTGTCTTTTCTGATGGCTCCCGTGGCGTGGCTAATGGGCATACCTTGGGCTGATTGTCGCCAAGTTGGGGCTTTATTGGGTACAAAAACAATTTTGAATGAGTTTATTGCTTTTTTGGATTTGAAGGCACTAATTGAAAGTGGAAAAATTTCTCAACGGGCAGTAATTATTACAACTTACGCATTATGTAATTTTGCAAATATCGGTTCAATTGGTATTACCATTGGTGGCATTGCGGGGATAGCACCTAATCGCCAGCATGACTTAGCTCGCATGGGTGTAAGGTCAATGATTGCTGGATTGTTAGCGAGTTTTATCACCGCTTGTATTGCTGGGGTATTGATTTGAAAAAGTTAGAGAAACGCGATAAATCGCCGACTCCAACTGTCTTTAATTTTAAAGTAATGAGTAATAAATAATGGGTATTACTCATCACTCATTACTCATTACTCATTACTCATTACTCATTTATTGACAGACTACTACTCATCTGTAGAGTAGAACTGTTGGGCGTAAAAACGGGCATACCGTCCTTCTTGAGACAATAGGGAGGTGTGAGTACCAGCTTCAACCACCTCTCCTTGTTCGATGACGAGAATGCAGTCAGCTCGACGAACGCTGCTCAACCGATGGGCGATAATAAACACGGTACGATTTTGCATCACTCGTTCTAGTGCTTCTTGAACTAGTGCTTCTGATTCAGAATCGAGGGCAGAGGTGGCCTCATCCAGGATGAGAATTCGAGGATCGTTGGCAACTGCTCTGGCGATCGCTAATCTTTGGCGTTGTCCTCCCGATAGGTTAACTCCACGCTCTCCCACCCAGGTATGATAACCCTGAGAAAATTGGGTGATAAAGGAGTGAGCGTTGGCAATCTTGGCTGCTTCCTGAATCGCTGCTAAATCTAATTCTTCTTGACCGTAACCGATATTTTCAGCGATGGTTCCTGAAAAAAGCGTAACATCTTGGGGAACAATGCCAATTTGATGGCGCAAGCTGGTAAGTGTGACATCACGGATATCAAGATCGTCAACTAGAATTTGACCCCTCTGAGGGTCATAAAAGCGAAGTAAAAGGTTAATTAACGTCGATTTGCCTGCTCCAGAAGAACCAACCAAGGCAATCACATCACCAGGAGAAGCGTTCAGGCAAAGATCCTTAAGAACTGGCTGGTCGGGATTATAGGCGAAATCGACATGACGATACTCTACCTTGCCCATAACTCGTGGCATTGCCTGAGCATTCGATTTTTCGCTGATACTAGGTTCCTTCGCCATCAGTTCAAAGATGCGTTCAACAGAAGCTTCGGTCTGTTTGTACTCGTTGTAATTGCTAATCAGCATGTCGATTGGCTGAATCAGTAAAGCCACAGCAGCTAAGAAACTGATAAACCCTTGAGATGTCAGTTGTCCCTGAGAAATCTGCCATCCTCCTAATAAAAACAGCAGTATAATACTAACTGCTTCCAAAAAACCGACAACGGGAAATTGAATGGATTTGAGTTGTAAAGCGCGATACTTAGCTTGGCGATTGATTTCTGCTTCTTTATTGAATCGCTTCACTTCATATTCTTGGGCTGCAAAAGCTTGAACGACGCGAATTCCGCTAAATACTTCAGTTAGCATCGCCGACAAATTGGAAACCTGATTTTGGCTCTGGCGAGATAGCACGAGTAATCGCTGACCAAATTGCCCGATCAACCAAGCCATTAAAGGAGCCAAAATCAAACCCGCAAGAGTGAGCGGCCAATTCAGGTAGAGCATGTAAATGGGAATCGCAATTAACTGCAACAAATTGGAAAGAAACTGATGGGATAACTTGTCTACAATTTCGCCGACGCGATCGATATCTTCAGTTAGACGATAAGTCAGGTCTCCCGTCTGTGTCGTTTCAAAGTAATCTAATCCAAGTTTGTGCAGGTGAGCATAAACCCGCTTACGCAAGTTTAAAACCATGTTCAGAGTAGCAGCGATCATAAAGACATTCTGCCCGTATTGACAAAGCCCTCGAACAAAAAATACCAAAGTGGCTAGTCCGAGCCAGTAGGCAATCTGGTTAACATTTCCCTGACCAAGATTAAAAGCGACCTGACCTGCTAAATAGGGCACTGCTACGGTGAATAACACAAATCCTAAGATACAAGCTAATCCCCGAATTAACAGCGGCCATTGGGGCCAGAGATAAGGCAACAGTTGCCAGTAACTAGAGCGGACTTTCATAGGTAAGTAAGAATTCAGGAGTCAGGAGTCAGGAGTCAGGATTCAGAATTGAGATGCATTACGGCGTTAGCCTACCACACCATGTTACCCAACCGTGCCGACTCCTGAATTCTGACGCAATATTCTACTCAGTTTCTCCTAGAGAGTTTAGTAGAAAGCGGGCAATTCTCTCAGATGCGCCGGGTGGGCCAAATCGCTCAGGGCCATTTACTTTGCACTTAGCGAGGTAGTCTGAATCTTCTAAAGTTTCGACTACTCGGTTAGCTGCTTGCTTGAGAATCTCAGGGGTTGCTGGCTTAGTGCCGATGGTTTGAGCCGAAATGCCCGACAGCCGCGTTTGCGCTTCTGCAAATTGATAGGTAAATTGAGGGCCCTCTCCGGGAATCTGGATGATCGGTTTCCCCATCGCTACAGCTAGATCCACTGCCAACCCTGCCATACCAATGACGAGGGTAGAGTAATACAAAATATCACTGAAGGCATCTGAGTAACATCTCACTTCTACAAGCGGTGATTCCGCAGCAGAACTTCCTGGAGGATAATAGGTGAGTATGCCTTGATTCAGTTGCCAACCTTGACTTTTAGCAATGTCGTCTAATTGCTCCATCAAATTTGGTACTAAGGCAGCGCGAAACTGGAATCCTGACTCAGGCATCACCTTGGCGATTTCTATCACCAGTTGCAACTGCAAACTGAAATTTCGCGCGGCTTCCGGCATCCGCGATCCTGGTAAGATTGCGATCGCAGGAATATCCGGTTTCAGGTACAAGTCTTTGCCAGTGGGGACAACCCGATCTAAAGCCGGAATCCCACCAAACCTAGCCTTAGCTATACCTTGCCGTTGGAGATCGGAAGCTGTATAGGAATCTCTAGTAAAAACTGCCAGACATCGGGAAGAATTAAGGTCGTGCCACAGCAGTGGATTGATACGCAATTGCCCTTCATAGAGGGCAGAAAGACAAGAGATAAACGAAACGAAGGGACGCTTTGTTAAGTAAGCAAATGTCTGGGAGACAAAATCCCCAGTAGACATAATTAAATCGCAGTTGGGAGCATACTGCAACACCGCTTGTAATTGTTGCCACGTTAACCCAATCAATCCCGATTGAAAATCTTTGAGCATATAGAGGCGTTTCATGTAAAAGAATCCGCCAGAGGGCATTACTTGTGTGGGCCCAATAATGGGAATGTCCAAGCTGCGGTAAGCTTTTCCTTCTCCCACAATTGGCATTGCCGCCATCTCAATCGAAGGAGACAATTGGCGCAGGGTCTGAATAACATGAGAGGTGTGGTTGTCCTCTCCGTGGCCGTTACTGATAAACAAGATTCGCTTAGAAGGCATCTTGGGGTTTGGATAAATCTAAAATGCTTGTTTGGTGAGATTTTTAACCTACATTGGGTGAGTAGGCTAAGAGATTGATAGTATTTTTACTATTGAGAGTTTGTAATTTTATAGACAAATCTACAAAGTTACTTTTTCAGGTGTAAACCGGAATGGAATTACTGCTAATCCCTGGTTTTGCAAACGCTAATCTATCAGAGAATACAGTATTAGGAGTACAAGCGCTATGGGTACATTAGACTTCTTGCATGAATCAATGAGCTTTCACCCTAAATCCCTCTCCCAAAAATGGGAGAGGGATTTAGGGTAAGGGCAAATTTTGTATTTGTGCAATAGGTCTATCGATCTGAGTTCAATTCCAATATGCAATAATTGTTGCAACTTCCGCATTATGTAAATTATTTGCAAATACCTGTTCAATATTCTATTTTGTTAAAATTCAAATTCTTTGTAGATACTCAGGTGGCACACAATCGACTAACCAAACACCATTAGCCGAACAATAGAAGATATAACCTGCCTGATGCATTGCCGCAGTATTTACAGCAAAAACCACTGGTTTTCCATGCCTGGCACCAACAGTTTGTGCTGTTTCTATATCCCTTGATAAATGGACATGATGCCGCGACATTTTGCAAAGTCCTGTTTGCAGAATTAACTCTACAGATTTGCGTCCCGTGCCATGATAAAGCCGATCTGGAGGAACAACAGCTTCTAATTGTAAATCGACTTTTACACTATGTCCTTGGTTTGCACGAATAAGATTACCTGTAGAATCAAAAGAAAAGCGTTGTTTCTCGTTGAATTCAACTACCACCTGTAATTCCTGGCGGGTAATCGGAAACTTATTTTGAGCGCAAGCGGTAAGTAAGTCATCAACAGCAACCCAACCACCAGGAGCAAGTTTAATGCCAATGGCATCTGGCGTATGTCGCAGATATTTGCTGAGATATTTGCTGATTTTGACGAGTCGAGAATCACTCATTTGATTAAGTAGTCATTTGTCATTTGTCATTTGACTCTGATGTTGCAGTTTAATTGTGGTTAGCATCTTTATACTACAATTATAGTTTTTTGTAGCACATAATTTTTATTGATGGTTTTATTTGGTGTAAATTGACATAATTTGTCTTCCCATCATAGCTAATGCCACTCCAACGATCGCAATGAGTGTCACCTTTCCACCAGGAACGAGTGGTTGATTTGTGCTATCTGAGTTTTCTTGTTCTTGACGTTGCTTCCAACTCATTAACGCCGGAATAATTCCACCTAGAACTGAAATACTAAATGTTCCAGTGTAATCTAGGGCAGTAAAAAAGATGCTGGGGTTAAGCGTTCCCAGAGTCATCGGCGGGAAAAGAACCAGCGAATAGAGGGGTAAGCGGCTAGAAAGTTGCCACTGTGCAGGCAGGAAAATATCTTTGAACAAATCCAGCAACCCGTACACAAATCCAATGAATGATGTGACGATCGCAAACTCTGAAAAAATGGATACTAGCACTCCTAACCATTGCCCTGCACTACCTCCTCGGAGAATTTGTAGTGGATCGAAAACACTTGTACCAGATGTGCTATCTAGCATATCGGGACTGACGCTTCCTAAAATTACGGCATTCCACGCCAAGAACATAATTAGAGGAATCACAGAACCAATAAAGATGGACTGACGAATTTTGCGGGCATCCCCTTCGAGTTGCGTCACAACCAATGGCACAACGTTTTGGAAAAACAGCGCCACAGACATCACTGAAATGGCACTACCAAGGGCACTCCAGTTTTGAAATAATAGTTGGGCACTTTGAATATGTCTTCCTCCCA
This sequence comes from Nostoc sp., assembly GCF_036917315.1. Lineage (GTDB taxonomy): Bacteria > Cyanobacteriota > Cyanobacteriia > Cyanobacteriales > Nostocaceae > Nostoc. Next base: position 340,373 of record NZ_JBALDR010000002.1, read on the forward strand.
GAAATAATAGTCCTAAGAAAGAAACGATGACAATTCCGACAAAGGCGCTGTTTAATTTCTCAATAAACTTTTCTCGCCCAAGATACATAATGCCACCAAATAAGAGCGTGAAAGCCATTGTGCCCACCCACGTCGGCAATATCTGCATACCCCAGACTTTTGCCACCGCCACTCCTAAAATCTCTCCGCCTTCGGTGATGTATGCCACCAAGAGAGCATAATGCATGAATAAATATGCACCGCCAGCAATTCGCGCTCCCACCTTACCAAGGATCTTCTCAACAACTCCTAAAAAACCTATACTTGAAAGCCCTTCTGTTCGCATCGTGTTTAAGGTAACTTCTGCAACCAATAACCCTGACACTAAGGCGTAGAGCCAAACAGCAATTAGTCCAGATGTGGATGGCACAATACCCGATGGCAGGGTAACGGCTGGTAGAGCGAGAATCCCAGCCCCAACAGTGGTTCCTGCAATCAATGCACTACTTCCCAATACACTACCCGGTTGATGATTGAGTTTTTTGCCATCAAATTCGAGATGAGAAAACAACTGAGTGACTTGCTCTGAATTTTTTAGAACGGTCTTTATGGGAACCATACTGAATATCCGTACCTAAACCAAACAATATTAACATACGTAAATATTATTCGTAAAAGCCCTGATTTTCTTGGTTTTTCAAGCAAATTTTCTGCTAAATAAGCGATCGCTACTTCATTATCAACACAATTTTTAAAGTATAAATGTCACTTGTAGCACTTTATTAATCAAATAGACCACGCAGAGAAAAACCCAGAGAAATTGTACCGTTAGAAGGAGACAGAACAGGAGTGCGACGCCGATAGCGTACTCCTTTCCTGCGGAACGCTACGCGAACGGAGAAGCAAGCTACGCGTAGCGTCTCGTAGAGAAACGGTAGCGAGTCATCGAGCGTCATAGCCCGTCGTAGACATCGCCAAGTTTAAGAATATTCTTTGTTTACTTGCCTCTGCACAGATACAGTCATAATATGAGTTAAAGGTGATATTCTCGTGAAAATATGTATAAGTAATAATGACGTGGGAGGTAGAATTCACAAACGAGTTTGAAATGTGGTGGGTTGAGCTAGACGACAGCACCCAAGTTGCAATAGATACAGTAGTGCGACTACTTGAGGCGCGGGGGCCAGAACTTCCTTTTCCCTACAGTTCAAAAATAAACGGCTCACGTCATTCCCACATGAGAGAGTTGAGGGTGCAACACAGAGGAGAACCGTACCGAATACTCTATGCATTTGATCTAAGGAGAGTCGCCATTCTTCTTCTTGGAGGAAACAAGGGAGGAGACGATCGCTGGTACGAGGAGAATGTGCCAAAAGCAGATACGTTGTATGACGAACATTTAGAAGAATTAAAAACAGAAGGGTTCCTATGAAGACGAAGCCATTTAAAGAACTTCGTAAAAAAATGACTCCTGAACAACAGGCAGAAAGTGAGATGCAAGCAAACCTTGCATTGCTCAAATTGACACTTTCTGAACTTCGAGAGTCCCTTGGACATACACAAAGCGATGTCGCGAAAAATATGGGAGTGGTACAATCGGCACTTTCAAAAATTGAGCATCAGGATGATATTCAAATATCCACCCTCTCTCGATACATTAAATCTCTTGGCGGAAGTCTGACAATCATAGCGCGTTTTCCCGATCGAGAGGTTGTGATTTCTCAGTTTGATTGATATTCGACTGGTGAGCGTCGCCACATCAACCCCATCATCACAAGTGCGATCGCCTGTAGTAAAGTAGCGGATGCGTAGGCGAAGCCCATCGAAGATATCGCACTGACAACTGCGCTCAATTTTTCCATCCCCGCGAGGGGTAATAAATTGAAAACTTCTCATAACGCGATTTGTGTTCTCAAACTGGGGTTTGAGTTCTCATTTAAGTATATTTAGTACGCAAAAGCTAATATTGAGTTCTCAAACTGGGGTTTGAGTTCTCATTTAAGTATATTTAGTACGCAAAAGCTAATATTGAGTTCTCAAACTGGGGTTTGAGTTCTCATTTAAG
>NZ_JBALDR010000003.1:0-73081 GCF_036917315.1 Nostoc sp.
TTGTCGCAAATGTTCAATCAGAGAAGTACCCATGATTTTTATCCCCTCAACACTTGCAATTTTACCTGTTTTAGGGAATGAAACAGCCCTGCCTTAAAAAGGGGGGAACCGGAATCAAAGTCCCCCTTTTTAAGGGGGATTTAGGGGGATCTAAAATTTTTGATACCGACAAGAGGACTTTTCAAACATCCTCTTAACAGAACTAGACAGTATTGAAGTAGCTGTTAGAAAACATGGTAAGAAATTTATGAGTGACATATAGAGAATTGGAACAAAACCATGATTGATGAACAAGAAATAGAAAAATTGTGGCAAGCTTTCAAAGTATTAGACGTAGACGGCAACGGAGCAATCTCAACCGAGGAACTGGGGGAGGTAATGCGATCGCTAGGGCAAAATCCCACGGAAGCGGGGCTGCGTGACTTGATTAAGGAGATTGACGTTGACTTATCAGGCACCATCGACTTTGAAGAATTTAAAACGCTGATGATAGCGAAAGTAGGCGATCGCCAAAGCCGCCTGAAGTTAGCCTTCAGTGCCTTTGATGAGGACGGTAGCGGTCAAATTACTGCCGTTGAACTGCGGACAGTGATGAGTCAGTTTGGGCTGACAGACGCTGAATTGAAAGAGATGTTGCAGGAAGTAGATCATGATGGCGATGGCTCAATTGACTTTGAGGAATTCTGTCAGCTAGTACCGGAGGAGTCAGAGAGGAAAACTGGTTATCAAGACTCACCGATTTCCCTGAACAGTTCGCTCAAAACAGTTGCTACTTCCAATGAGGCCGCAGCAGCCAGCACCCAGCCGACGCCAGAAGCAACGACTCCAGAGTTGGTACAGCTAAGAGAACAGTTAGCACAACAACCAAACTCACCGAATCAGAAAAAAAGTGGTACCTCCCCATTACAAATGCAGATTGGTTTGTTTCGTTTGATTCAAGGAGCAGCCTACCGCAGTTTCCGTGAGAGTTTCTCTGCAAATCACGAAACTCACTTGCGGGTGAAAAACTTGCCATACAAAATTACTGATTTTGTGGAGTTTGTCAAACAGGCGATCGCACTTTACAAAGCATTAGGTATAGTATCCGAGGATTGCTACCCCGTTCTGGATGCAGTGGTTAAATCGATTGCCGATGAATATGCTCGATTGCAGGAGCGGATCGAGAACTGGCAAACAGTGGCAAAGACACCAGAAATGTTGGCAGAACAGCAAGCGATTTTAGAAGCGCGGAGTAAATTTGCCAATGTCAAAGAAAAGTTTGCTGCTGGAGTCGAGTTTGCAATTACGATCAAAAAGAAAAGTCTTAGCCTGGGTGACATCGTAGAAGGTGTGCTGGCCATTAACGAACTCAATCGTCTGCGGGGAATAGAACTGAATGAAGAAATGGCTCCACCACCAACTAAATCTCAGGCAAATCCAAAAGACTATTTGCACAAGTGGAATCGCGTCATCCTCTCCCAAGCAACTGAGGAAATAGATGGTGCAATCATGCCAGTAGCATACTGGTATGAAGACTTTATGCCGAAGTTGTTGGCAGCGTTTAGTGTTTCTAGCACAGCAGATATCCAAAACAACACCGTACCCGACCAAGCGGCTTTGGATGAATGGTATCAGCGTACAAAAAACTCAGGAGAATTTAGCCGCTATGGGGCGGATGTTGCGGAAAATTTTCCCCGTTGCACTCCCAAACAGAAATTGATCCTCAAACAAGCATGGCGGTTAACGCATCACTACCTGAATGGAGTCCAGAAACGCCGGGAACGCCTAGAATTTGGGCGAGAATCAGGGGCGCTATCGCAGTATGTAGCATTCATTGATGTCTATCTAGATCGGACTGAAGTTAAGGATTCCCAAATGCGGGTTAGCTTCCCCTATTACATTGGCCCGGCAGTGTGGCGCTTTTTCCATACCACAGCTGAGATTGTCTGTACCAAGACACCAGAAAAGCAAAAAGCCGCAGTCGCAATCTTCAAAGATTTCTTCCAACTGTTTGCCACAATGTACCCCTGTCCTTACTGCCGACACCACCTGAATATGTATGTTGTCCAAAATAAGGAAGTGGATATGTATCCTGTAGAATACCTGGTGCTTGGACGCGATCCCAACCTGATTGACTTTGAGGTATCACTAGAGGCGAAATTATCCACCGTGGTAAATGGTTCCTCTCTGCGGTTATTCTTCTGGAAACTGCATAACACCGTTTCCTCTTCCATTGCGCGATCGGAAGAATGGTATCACAAGGATGAGAAAGCGTTCTACACCACCCGTTTTTGGCCCAGCCTTGACTCTGAGTTAGCAAGAGCCAATGCACTCAAATACACCAGCATAGAAACTGCTCGGATCTACAACATCTACGGAATTCTCAAGCCATTGGCACGGCTGACAGGGGTAAAAACAGAATTGCCAAAGCTACTGGAGAAGGGCGATGCGAATAATCTTAAGGAAGCGTGTATAGTTGCACAGAATCACATCAAGGATTTAGAAGAAGCTGTGATTATCGGGCAGTTTCTCCAAGAGACATACTACTTTGAGCCTAGCCTTGTGGATAAACCTCCACTTTTCACCCCTGAAGAAGAAGAGTTTGCCCGAACTGGTATGTTTACAGAAACGATTTAAATACTTAGGAATGCTTTAATTCCCCTCCTTCAAAGTTTCGTCGGCAGGGGAATTTTAGCGCGACCCATTAAAATCCGTCTGCTTGGGCTACAGCGTGCCAAACGCTTGGGCTAGCGATCGCCCTTGGCGTTGGCGCAGCCATCGCCGTTACAACATTATGGATTGTCTAATGAGAATTGCCCTTGGTAGCTTGAAATATCGATGATATAAAGGAGAAAATAAAAATAGCCAAAGTAGAAACTTGCCTCAAAAAAGCAATTTGAATGCTTTGAAAAGTCACAGCATTGGCATCTCACGCTGTATGTACCTTTGAATATCCTCTAAAATGACTGTTTAGAAGCGTCAAGGTCTAGTTTATAGAGGATTTTCTCTAAAAGACAACCACCGATGTAACCTGTAACCCCACATGACCAATCAAGAGAAATTGATGAAGAACGAATCAACGTTAGCAAGCAATGCCAACGTAAATTTCCTTATCGGTGGAGGTGAAATGGGGGCTAGGATGCGAGAACAGGATTGGTCAAAAACGTCCCTTGGCCCAACACAACAATGGCCACAAAGTTTGAAGACTGCCGTGCGAATTATGCTAACTTGCCGTCAACCCATGTTTGTTTGGTGGGGCGACGAACTGATTAACCTTTACAATGACGCTTACAAGGCGATTATTGGCGGCAAACATCCAGAAGCACTTGGGCAGCCAGCTTCATACGTGTGGCGGGAAATCTGGGATCAGGTTGGGCCTCGCGCCGAATCAGCGATGCTGAAGAATGAGGGTACTTACGACGAAGCGCTGCTGCTAATTATGGAGCGCAATGGCTACCCAGAAGAAACCTATTATACTTTTTCATATAGCCCGGTTCCTAATGACCAGGGCGACACAGGCGGGATCATCTGCGCCAACACAGAGGACACGCAGCGAATTATCAGCGAGCGTCAGTTGGCACTTTTGCGCGAACTCGCAGCAAGGACGGCAGACGCGCGAACATTCGATGAAGCCTGTACGTTGAGTGTGAGTTGTCTGGAGAGCAACCCTTACGATCTCCCTTTTGCAATGATTTATTTGGTCGATCCCGATAAGCAGGAAGTTTTTCTGGCTGGAACCTGCCGCATTGAGCAAAACCACGTAGCAGTTCCCGAAACAGTGGCTCTTGATGCCGATGGGGTTTGGCCCTTTGCAGAAGTAATCGGAACACATCAAGCCAAACTGATTTCCGGTTTGGAAATGTCTTTTAGTAGTTTACCCTGTGGTGTTTGGCAGCGATCGCCCCACCAAGCGATCGCAGTACCCATTGCCCCATCCGGTCAAAGCGGAAAAGCTGGTATATTAATCGCTGGTTTGAACCCCTTCAGGCTATTTGACGACAATTATAAAGGATTCATTGATTTAGTTGCGGCTCAAATTGCAGCCAGCATCGCTAACGCCCAAGCTTACGAGGAAGAACGCAAACGCGCTGAAGCCTTGGCAGAAATCGATCGCGCCAAAACCGTTTTTTTCAGCAATGTCAGCCACGAGTTCCGTACCCCACTTACCCTAATGTTGGGGCCATTAGAGGACACCTTAACCACTTGTGCCACGCTGCTTCCAGCCAAAGAACGAGAGCAGCTAGAAATGGTGCAACGCAACGGACTTCGGCTGCTGAAACTGGTCAACAGCTTGCTAGATTTTTCCCGCATTGAAGCCGGAAGGGTTCAAGCCTCTTATGAACCCACCAACCTTGCCACCTTCACCGCAGAATTAGCTAGTGTATTTCGTTCCGCGGTAGAACGGGCAGGGATGCAGTTATCAGTTAATTGTCCTTCCCTGCCAGCACCAGTGTATGTAGATCGGGAGATGTGGGAAAAAATTGTTCTAAACCTGCTCTCGAATGCCTTCAAGTTCACGATGGCTGGAGAAATTGCGGTCAGTTTGCAGTGGTCAAATGACCATATCGAGTTTGCAGTCAAAGATACAGGAATCGGTATCCCAGCCGCAGAAATTCCCCACCTTTTTGAACGATTCCACCGCGTCAAAGGGGCGCAAGGACGAACTTTTGAAGGGTCAGGAATTGGATTATCACTGGTGCAAGAATTGGTGCAAATGCATGGTGGAACAGTTGATGTTACCAGTCTTCTCGGAGTAGGCAGTTGCTTTACCGTGTCAATTCCAACAGGATATGCTCATTTGCCTCCAGACCGGATTAGTGCCCCGCGAACTTTAGCTTCAACTGCATTAGGTGCAACGCCTTATTTAGAAGAAGCCCTGCGGTGGCTACCGGAAGAGGCAGGGGAGCAGGGGAGCAGGGGAGCAGGGGAGCAGGGGAGCAGGGGGGCAGGGGAGCAGGGGGGCAGGGGAGTAGGGGAGAAGGAAGTATTTTCTCTTCTGCCTCTTTGCCCTTCTGTTCCCTCTGCTCGGATTCTCTTGGCTGATGACAACGCAGATATGCGCGATTATGTTAAGCGGCTATTAAGTCAGCAGTATGAGGTGGAATCAGTGCCGGATGGTTTAGCTGCTTTGGATTCGGCTCGTGGACGTGTCCCAGATTTGGTACTGACAGATGTGATGATGCCTGGATTAGATGGCTTTGGACTGCTGCAAGCATTACGAGCCGATCCGCTGACACAAAAAGTTCCCATCATTCTGTTGTCGGCACGGGCGGGAGAAGAGGCACGGGTGGAAGGGTTAGAAGCGGGAGCCGATGATTATCTGATTAAACCTTTCTCTGCCCGGGAATTGTTGGCGCGAGTAGAGGCAGCCCTAAAAATGGCTCGTCTCCGCCAAGAGGCAATGGAACGCGAGCAAGGGTTGCGAATTGAAGCTGAGGTCGCCAAAGCACACCTAGAGACTGTTATCGCTGGTATTCAAGACCAGTTCTTTGTCTTGGATCGAGAGTGGCGTTATACCTTTGTCAATCAACAGGTAGCAGAAATTGTTGGCATCCCTAAGGAAGAGTTGCTAGGTAAGATCGTGTGGGAAGTGCTTCCCGATATGGTTCAAAGCGAGTTTGATACCCAAGTTCATCGAGCGATCGCCCAAAACACTGTTGTTCAGTTTGAATACTTTTATCCAGCTTGGCAGCGCTGGTTTGAGAATCGCATCTACCCCTTTGCAGAAGGAGTAAGCATTTTTGTTACGGACATTAGCGATCGCAAACAGGCAGAAAAAGCACTTCGTGAAAGCGAAGAAAAGTTCCGCAACATGGCTGATAATGCCCCCTTCATGGTTTGGGTGACAGATACCAATAGCCACTGCACCTATCTCAGTCAAAGCTGGTACGATTTTACAGGTCAGACCGAGGAAATGGGTCTGGGATTTGGCTGGTTAAATGCTGTGCATCCAGAAGACTATAATGACGCCAGGAATGTTTTTCTGGAAGCTAGTAGCAGTTATTCGGCCTTCCGTTTGGAATACCGCTTGCGGCGCAAAGACGGCAAATATCGCTCTTGCATTGATGCTGCGAATCCGTGGTTTGGAGTGGAAGGTCAGTTTAAAGGTTACATCGGCTCAGTGATTGACATTACCGAACGCAAAGCCGCAGAAGCCGAACGCGATCGCCTCCTAGAACTCGAGCAAGCTGCCAGAACTGAAGCTGAAAGAGCCAACCGGATTAAAGATGAGTTTCTGGCGGTACTTTCCCATGAATTGCGATCGCCTCTGAATCCGATTCTTGGTTGGGCGAGACTCTTGCAGACTCGTGAATTTGACGCAGTAGCTCTAAAGAAAGCGATCGCAACTATCGAGCGGAATGCTCAATTACAAGCTCAACTAATTGAAGATTTGCTTGATGTCTCTCGGATCTTACAAGGCAAGCTCAACCTGAAGATGTTACCTGTCAACCTAGTACTTGTGATTGAGGCGGGATTGGAAACAGTACGTTTGGCAGCAGAAGCTAAAAATATTCAAATTCAGACGATGCTGGATGCTTCTTTCGGGCAAGTTTTGGGTGATTCTGGTCGTTTACAACAAGTTATTTGGAATCTCTTATCGAATGCCGTTAAATTCACTCCTGAAGGAGGAAAAATTGATATTCAACTAGAGTGCGTTGACGCTCAAGCTCAGATTACCGTCAGCGATACAGGTAAGGGAATCAGCCCTGAGTTTCTGCCTTATGTGTTTGAATATTTTCGTCAGGCTGATGGCACAACAACCCGAAAATTTGGTGGATTGGGGTTAGGGTTAGCAATTGTGCGTCATTTGATCGAATTACATGGCGGCACGATTCAGGCAGAAAGTTTAGGTGAAGGGCAAGGAGCTATTTTTCGAGTTAGGCTACCACTAATTAAAAAAGATTTAACCCCAAAACAAAATATAGATGTTGCTGCATTAAATCCTTCTCCTTCGATTGAAATCCTTGCAGGCATCCAAATCTTAGTTGTAGATGATGACGATGATACCCGTGACTTCCACACATTTGTACTAGAACAGGCTGGAGCAATGGTGACAGCAGTGACATCAGCAAAAGAAGCATTACAAATTTTGGCAAAGTCACAACCAGATATGCTGCTCAGTGATATTGGGATGCCAGAGATGGATGGCTATATGCTAATGCGCCAAGTTAAAGCATTGCAGGCAAACCAAGCCAAACAAATTCCAGCGATCGCTTTAACTGCTTATGCGGGAGAAATCAATCACCAACAAGCACTTGAAGCAGGGTTTCAAAAGCATCTGTCCAAACCCGTCGAACCAGATAAGTTAGTTAAGGCAATTGCAACTCTAATTGGTAGAAGTGTGCATGTCTAAGTATAGAGTGAAAGCTCATTTACTCATGGCTTAATTTATTAGCTTGTTTCAAATATTTTGTTGTTTATTGAGGTCGATTCATTCTTAAAAAAGATATATTTACTCGGAATTAATCTAGCTAAAAGCTGTTAATAATCTGGCTAATTATACCTTCGTTTTATAATTTAAATTGTTAATATAACTCCTGGCTTTGTTGTTTAATTACACAAAACACATCGGCAATTACTTGGGCTTTTAGTATAAATTTTAGTATGTGTTGCCAAGTCACTTACTCAGCTAAATTATTCAGTTTACTTAACTCATCAAATCTTCATGTATTTGAAGTGTAGTTTATCTTTTACAGTAAAAAGAGTGGGAATAATAGAATAAATCGGATTGAGCAAATTATTTAGCTATGAGCCAAATATGTCCTATATCCAAAACCTGTGCTTGTCGTAATGTTGCACGCTGCCGGACTAAGGAAGCAGGTAGGCTCTTTCTCTGGTTCCCCGTTTCACATACCCTGATAAAAGTCACCTCATACTTACAGCAGTTTTCCTTTAAGTATGAACTGATGCACGAGCGACCAGGTTTGAGTTTGGATTGTAAACCCGGACAGTCTCTAGAAATTGCTCGTAACCTAGCCAAACTACTTGCACCAAGAGAATTAAAAGAGACGCAAGTCCTTTTCATTCAAGGTAATATCCAACCTCAACTCCATGATTTTAGTGACATAGCCTCATTACAACGCTTCATTAAGTTGAACCAATCCGACTGGCTGGTTGAAATGCTGGCAACAGAACGATTTACCAGTTACTTCCAACCAATTGTCTCAATTAACGATACATCGCAAATTTTTGGATATGAATCGCTCTTGCGAGGGCTGGATGAAGAAGGCAATTTAGTGCTACCGACACCAATTTTGGAGTTAGCAACCGAAGCCGGACTTCTACCACAACTAGACCAAGTTGCTCGACTCAGCGCAATCACTCAATTCAGCCGCTATCAAGTGAATGGGCACATCTTCATCAATTTTGCACCAACGTCACTTTATGACCCAGCTTTTTGCCTACGTAGCACGGTGGAGGCAATTGATACTGCCGGAATTTCTCACGATCGCGTTGTTTTTGAAGTTGTAGAATCAGACAATCCTCAAGATTTAGCCCACCTTAAGGCAGTGCTTCGATACTACCGGAATGCTGGATTTTTAGTCGCTCTTGACGATCTCGGTTCTGGCTATTCCAGCCTAAACTTGCTGCATCAGTTACGTCCAGACTTTATCAAGCTGGATATGGAGTTAATTCGAGATGTGCATCAAGACCTTTACAAAGCTTCGATTACCGAGAAGCTTCTGGAGATTACTCAAAAGTTAAATATTCAAACCGTTGCTGAAGGAATTGAGTGCATTGAGGAACTGAATTGGTTGCGAGAACGAGGTGCAAATTTTGCTCAAGGCTATTTGATTGCTAAACCCAGTGCAGCGCCTGTCACTACAACCCCTTACTTTGAGCAAATCTTGTTAACTGTAGCATCGGCAAATTCTAAGGTAGTTGAGCAGGTTCAACACCAAAGCGAGCCTGAGCGAATTGTTGCGGCTGTGACGCAGCGCATTCGCCAATCGTTGGAGTTAGACGAGATTTTACAAACGACAGCAGCCGAAGTGCGACAACTGTTTGAGGTAGACCGAGTGCTGATTTACCAGTTTGAGTCAGACTGGAGTGGATTAGTCGCTGTAGAATCCTTAGCAGAAGGGTGTATGTCGATTTTGGGATTTCACGTCATGGATACCTGCTTTCAATCGACGCGTGCAGCTTACTATCAACAAGGTAACACCAGAGCGATCGAAGACATTGAAACTGCGAGATTATCACCGTGCCATGTTGACCTGCTTAGAAGTCTGCAAATCCGGGCAAACCTTGTCGTACCAATTTTGCAGCAAGGGTGTTTGTGGGGATTATTGATTGCTCATCAATGCCGTCAGCCCAGACAATGGCAACAATCGGAGATTAACTTGTTTAACCAGTTAGCAGGTCAAGCTGCGATCGCTATTCAGCAATCAGAACTTTACCATCAATTACAACAAGCAAACCAGGAATTACAACGCCTTGCCTGTTCCGATGGTCTAACCCAAGTGGGAAATCGACGCTGCTTTGATGACACGTTAAACACGCAGTGGCAATGGTTGGCACGAGAGCAAGGTTCGCTATCTTTGATTTTGTGTGATGTCGATTACTTTAAGCTTTACAACGATACGCATGGACATCTGGCAGGAGATGATGCACTCAGACAAGTTGCTAAGGCAATCTCTCAAACAGTTAAACACCCAGCTGATTTAGTGGCTCGTTATGGCGGAGAAGAGTTTGCAGTTATTTTGCCGAATACTGATATTGAAGGGGCTATTGCAATTGCAAAAGATATTCAGATCAATGTTAGTGCATTACAAATGCCTCATCCCCATTCTCAAGTCAGTGAATTCATTACCCTAAGTCTTGGTGTGGCAACTATCACTCCTCATAGCCAACTATCTCCTGCAATCTTAATTGCTGCTGCTGACCAAGGACTCTACCAGGCAAAAGCACAAGGGAGAAATTGTGTTGTGCAGATGGATTGTGAGAATGCTGATGCTAAATAAGCTGATGCCCTTGTAAGTTGCATACAGGACTTACGCAAAAATTGCTAAAAAGCTTAATTTATGGAACCGCCATCGCGCTTCGCGTCTCGCAGAGAAGACGCCATCGCGTAGCGTCTCGTCAGAGAAGAGCGCCGAGAATTCGTAGAGTGTGCGTAATATCATGTTCGCATAATTTAGTTATGATTTCCACAGTCATTGCACCCCACACGCTAGTCGCTCATGGGGGAAACCCCCAGACGCTCGCGGACTCGCTTGCCGCCGGCGCTATCGCCCGAAGACCGCGCTGGCTGCCCTTAATGCCCTCCCCGCTCTTCGGGAGGGGAGAGCGTAGCTTTGGCGGGGTGGGGTTCTTTGGGTTTATAAGTAATCAAGCGAACATGATATAAGTCCTAGGGTAGTTCAAATCGCTAGAAAGATGTAACGCGGATATACGGAGAGGAAAAGACACATGAACCCACTATCTACGCGCAATTATCGTAGTTAACACCAGAGAAACGCTTCAATGTTATTCAGACAAAAACAATGATTGTAGCCATAATGTTAGCAAACAAAGCTCCAAACTTACTTTCTGTCTATTGTTTAAAAGTTGGCTGAGATTTTCCTCTGCTTAGAGTGATGCAAGAGCGTTAAGTAGAGAGGCATAAATAATTAAAGGTTTGTAGTGAAAACTTTAGCCATCAAGTGAGGGCTAAAGTTCTCACTACAAACTAATCTCAAGATTTTTTACATTACTTAATTTACTTCGATTTATTCTCACTTACTTAAAGTTGGTGAAGATAAAACGAAAAATGAAGGTGTGAATAAAATGTTAATGGCTTGACAAGTTGTGATTATATGAAATAATAATCATCTATGTATAGAAATACCTTGATGCTATCAATAAATTTTCATATACAACTGTTAAATTAATTCAATTTTATGTTCATATATGAATGTATTAATTATTTCAGCTGAAGTCAGCCTGATAATCTTTGTTTTTTTATTACTGAACTGGGTTTTCAGCAAATTATTCAAGCTATTTACTAAAACCTTTATACCTAAAAGCGACAATAGAAGCATCAAAACCCTCCGCCGAAATATCACAGGGTTATTGTTACTTGCTTGTGTGGTGTCGTGCATTCTGATTGTGGGTGCTAATGGTTATCTAGTTTATCGGGGCGAAAACCTTCAGCAATACACACTCTTGTTGATTGAGCGTATCCCATCAAGATTTTGGGTGACACTAGGAATTGGCATAGCTCAAAGTATTGGCACTTTGATTTTAGCGGCGATCGCTCTGAAATTTATCAAATATTGGCTGAAGGTAGCCAGCACTCGCGCCAAGAACTTAGAAAAAAATACTGCTGACGATGAAAGTATTGATGCTTTCTTTAACGCCTTCTATGACAGAATCAGCGGTGGAATCTGGCTGTGGGCTACCATCTTGTGTGCCCAGTTTCTCAAATTGCCAGCAACGGTTTCGGAATATTTGTACATCGCGCTGCGAATCTATCTAATCATTGCCGTCGGGTTGCTTATACTCAAAGCAGTCGCTGCGATCGTTGATAGCCTAGATGCTCTTAGCATCAGATACTCCAATCCTGATAACCTGCTGAGATTCTACGATCGCCTCCGACACCTGATACCCTTTTTAAAGCGCTGCTTGGAATTTGTGATTTATGTCTGCATGGCAACATTGGTGATTCAGCAGGTGCAGTTAATTGCCAATGTCGCAACTTTTGGCCCGCGAATTATTAAGATTATCGGTATCATCTTCATTAGTCGCGTGTTGTTTGAGGTCGTTTACTTACTTGTTGAAGAGGTGCTGTTCAAAGACCAGAATCTAACTGAGATTCAAAGAAGTAGACGCCTGACGCTCGTTCCTCTGTTTCGTAGTTTCTTACAATACTTAATTTACTTTGGGGCTACAGTTTTTATTCTCTATGCGCTGAGTATCGATCCCACTCCCATACTTGCGGGTGCTGGTATTGTCGGCATCGCTGTGGGGTTAGGGGCACAAACACTAATTAATGATATTGTCTGCGGCTTCTTTATTTTGTTTGAGAACTACTACTTAGTCGGTGACTATATTGAAGCTGGAAAAGCCGAAGATAAAGTTGTCGAAGGTATTGTCGAGGCGATTGAACTCAGAACCACTCGTGTCAGACATCCTAATGGTCAATTGCAGATTATTCAAAATGGGAATATTGGCTCAATTACTAATTACTCCAAACAGTATATCTTTGCAGTAGTAGAAGTTGGTGTGCCTTATGATTCCAACTTAGCGCACGTGTACAAAGTCATTGAGGAGGTGGGACAGCAGTTAAAAGCAGACGATCCAGATGTACTCGAAGGCACACAGGTGGATGGAGTCGAAAGTCTAGGAGAGTCTAACTTATTGCTACGAACATTAACGAAAGTAAAGCCAGGAAAACATCTTCAGATTCAGCGCGTTCTTCGGAAGATTTTTACGAATGCACTGCTGCGAGAAGGAATTGTAATTCCCGTGCGCGCTGAAAGTGCCGAAGGTTAATTTGGCACTTTCTTTTAATCAAAAATCACTCAGGAGTCATTTAATTTTGGGTTTTTCCTTCAATCAAAAAGCCCAAATTGGCAGAGCAACTTATTTGAAATTGCAATAATTGAAACAGGCACTAATGAATTATACCCTCATCGCCCAAGCCGCAGAATCTGCATCAAAAGCTTCTGTTGTAGTACCACCACCTCCGACTTTTCCAACGGCGGCACAAATTAGCTCTTTCCTTTATACATTCGGTGCATCTATAGTTGTCGTATTTGTACTCTATATATTACTTTTCTATCTACTGCGATCGTTTCTGCGCCGCACAGAAAAAGATACAGCCTTGTTTATCCTTGGGATCTTACAAATCCCTGCGATCGCTATTTTTATCCTGGCTAGTCTAAAACTCTCTCTGACTCAACTCGGATCGGGGGGAATTATTAATTTAATCGATCGAGGACTCACGGCTTTCCTAATTCTTGGTTTCACTTACGGCATAACTTTATTGTTTACAGAAGCAGCAGTCTACTACTTAAAAGACTACGCCCGAAAAACTGAGGCTGTCTGGGATGACGTATTAATTCCACTCCTACAAAATTTTATCCCAGTCATCACTTACCTAATTGGCATATCTCTGTTTTTCAGCACCATTGGGGTTGATTTAACAGGAATTGGGTTAGCAATAGGTAGTATCACTGTAGTGTTGGGATTAGCAGTAAAAGATATTTTAAGCGATTTTTTCAGTGGGTTAGTTTTACTAGTTGATACACCCTTTAGATTTGGAGATGTCATCTCCATGCCAGATGGTTCAATTGCAATTATCAAACACATTGGTATCCGGGTGACAAAACTATATTTGATTAACGAGCATTGCGAGGTTTATACACCAAACACGACTTTGGGAGGTCAAAACATAGTCAATCTCAGTCGTCCTACAACTCACTACGCTTATACGATTCAAGTGTCAGTGAGAGTTGATGCTGATGCAGTGGTAGCAACAAACATTTTGCAACAAATTATCCTCGGTCATCCAGACACATTAGGCGATATTGATGAAAAACTTCAATATTTAGATAGTTTTGCTGCATTGACAGAAGCCGAGGATAATAAACTGTCAAAAAAAGAAGCAGGGCGGCTGCGTTTATTAGTTGAAAAAGATGTGAACACGCAACTGCAAAAAATTGAGCAAGCATTTGAAGATTTTGTTAGAGAAGTTAAGAAGGTAGAAAAGGGTGGGTTGAATTCAGAAGAATTGAAAATTCTCCAGAAAAATTATTTAGAAATATTGAACATTGTGGGGCTGGTAGTCATTACAGAACGTAAGGGTAAACGTCTGCGATCGCGCCTAGAAGAACAAGAGCCGACTGAGAAACAAACTCTAATTGGTTTGATTCGCCAATGGTATCAAACTTGGTTAAAAGATCCTGATTTAGTAATTGAAGACCAACATCTTTTACCAGACGAATGGGAGCAAAAAATTGACCTTCTGAAGATTAAACTAAATAAATTATTTCAAAAAATCGCAAGTCCTGGAGTAGATGAAACAAGATTAGATGACTATTCCTTAAAATTTGTCGAATGGTTACATGATAGTTTTAAAGAGTCTAATACTGCCTGGAAAGAACCACAAGTTCAGCTAACTGATATCCAAGGCTCTGCTATGCAATTTTCTGTCCGTTTCTATGTTGATAATATTCAGTTAGAACACTGGCGACGTGGAAACCGCGTCCAAAATGAGATACGTCGGGAGATGGTAAGGCAGTTAAGACAAGCCTATATCTACACGCTAGGATAATTCAGTCAGTGAAACCAGAGAATAGCGATCGCTTGTGGATGATGCGATCGCTGTCTTACTGAAATCTCATCTTTAAACTCAGTTATTATAAAAACAACGGTTTTGAATCATATTTTAGAATAAGTGTTGTATCAGGCTTGATATGACATAATAAATAAATTTTAAATTTAATATAAATGTGTTGATTTATACAAAATATTAGTAGTGATTGTTATAGCCTTGAAAAGCCCTTTACTTTTGTACTTTTGGCGAAACTTCACCGCCAAAAAAGCACCAGAGCGATAGGAAATTACCTGTTACCAAATGCGATTGATACTTAATCAAACGCAAACTTGGTTAAGTTAACAGATTCTTGTGAGCAGAATAGGTGATTACCTACGCTCTGGTTATTTCTTTTAATTATTTTATCTCAATGGCTGTAAGCGATATCAATGTTATCTCAAATACTTTGGCAGTTTGTGCGTTTGCCAAAGATATTATGAACAAAATATGGTTGTAAGTTGCTAAAATTAATCCCTTCACTGATTCATTAGGCAAAACAGTTCTGTTAGCATTAACGCGGCGTTTAGCCTGTTGCCAGTTCTGAGTAAAGATGTCAGATTCCCAACTTCTTTACTCAGCACTACTACCCCAGTCTCTAGTCTCTCATCCCCATCAGCCTAACCAATTAATTTCTGCCAGCTAGCAGGCCCGATAATGCCATCAGCATCTAAACCATTTTGCTTTTGAAAGTTTTTAACTATAACCTCTGTTTGCGGCCCGTACACGCCATCATTCTCAACACCTAAACGGTATTGTAAGTATCTGACAACTGCACCACCGGCATGGTTTGGTCTGATAATTCGTTTTGCCAAAATTAGATTTATGGCATTCCATGTAGTTTCGTCAGCAATTCCAGTCGGCTGAACTGCGACAATAGTCTGAAATTTTTCTACAGCAGATTTGGTGCTAGCCCCCGTGAAGCCATCTTCCACTAACGCCTTACCATTTTTATCGGTTATTTTTAGTCTATTTAAGGATTTTTGCAGTCTGAGAATAGTGGCATCTGCATTCTCCTCTTCATCTGGTACAGGGTTAACAGGGGCACTTGGCACTTTACCAGTTAAGCCTTTGACAATTGCATTAGCCATTGCTTCAGGATTAAAAAGATTCATATCTTTTTGAGAATCGAGGAAGCAACATTCTATCAAGATAGCAGGCATATCTGTATTTTTCAGAACATACAAGTGGGAACCACTCTTAACGCCACGATTAAAAAATCCTAACTTGATGATTTCATCTAATACAGGTTTAGCAATTTTTCTACCTGTATCGCTAGTCGCATATACTTCTGTGCCGTTAGCTTGGTTGTTAAAAGCATTAAAATGAATCGAGACGTAAATATCTACTTTACTGGAATTAGCTGTAGAACATCTTTTTGAGAGTGAGTCACGGACTGTATTAGCACTACTTGGTCTACATACTACGACTTCATTTCCTAAAGCTCTTAACTTGGCTATAACTCTATTACCTACATCTAGAGTTAAATTATCCTCGAATTTAATACCTCTAGCTCCTGTATCTGGTGGACAATTGTGCCCGCTATCAATTCCGAATTTCATTATTTCATCCTCAATTTACTTGTTTTTACACTAGTTCAAAACTCTTATAATTATATAGACAAAGTTTGGTTAATAACTTTGTGAAAATACTTGTTAGCAATGGCTGCATTATTTTCAGCATTACTACGCTATTAGACCAAAGAAGTTTTTGTGCGAACCTGAACAGCAACTTTTGTTTGGTAAAATCCACTAATTCAAAGCTATATTTTAACCAAAAACACAACTATTATAAGTTATCAATATCGAGAATAACCAGGAAATTTTTGCAATAAATTGAAATCTAGCAATTGCCTCCATTATTTAGATAATAACGCCTTATAAAAGTGGAAGGCCATGACAAATGTACTTAGTTAAGATGCCCAAATCCTTAAACCGAACACACCCCCTGATGTGAACCTGGGTTTATAAGGTCGTAACCTCTTGACAGACTTTACCCTTGGCTTCATGTTAACCCTGAGCAGCTTAACACATAATACTTTACAGTAATAATGAATACGCGTTCGCCCTTGGCGATGGCTCCGCCAACGCTTCTAGACACCTGTGCGAGATTTATCAGATAAACTGCTCAAGAAACGAGGCTCAACATGGGATCTTTAAATTTTGTGAAGCTACTGGAGAATTCCATCAATGAACCCGGCTTAGGGTGGACTCTCTGCTTTATAGGGGAAAATCAATCTAGCAAACTTGCAGAACTCACGCAAGAATTGAGAGGAGAATTTTCGGCAACAGGCGATGGAAAAGAGATTTTATCTGGTTTTTCCTATTGGGGAATCGGCCCAACCATCGCCTGGGATCATGCCTGTAACGATCGATTCTATCTCGTGATGAAAGAGAGTATAGAGTCTTTTAGATATCGATGGCATCAAATTAATACAAATAATATCAAAGATCAAAAATATCATTATGTAAGTTTAGGCGTAGGCACGGGTGAAAAAGACCAACACATTTTAAGTTTATTGGTTAACACAAATCCCGATTTACTCTACTTTCCAGTTGATATGAGTTCGGAGATGTTAAGGTTAGGTGTACAACGGGCAACCAGAGGATCGCAATTGCAAGGTAGCCATGTATTACCAATTCAAGTTGACTTCTCCATTGAGAGAAATGTTGACGAGTTACGAAAACTACTAGATAGAGTTATCAATAACAGTCCGTTGCTATTTTCGCTATTGGGGAACACATTAGCTAATTTTCAACAAGACACAGAACTGTTGCAAACTCTTTCTAAACTAATGCGACGTGAAGATAGGCTACTCCTAGAAGTAGCGACTACCGAAGAATTAAGCGAAGAAGCGGCACAAAATGCGGCGAAAGAATACGCAAAAACTAGATCGTTTAAAGAGTTTGTTACCAGTGCATTGCTGCAAAATACTGACTTACATATCGACTTAAATAGTGTGTTTTTTGATGGTGCCGTAGAAACTGATAGAGGAATTTTGATAAAAATTTTCTATCGTAACCTAAGTGGAAATAAAATTGAGGTCATGTTACCTGACCGATCGGTAATAAATTTTGAAGACCAAGATACGATTCGTTTATATCTGACTCGGAAATATACTTCTAATGGCATAGATCAAATTATATCAGACAGTAATCTGGTGCTTGTTGATAAGCTACACACAGTATTGGAACCACGTTTAAAGAATGGATTTGGCATGGATTTAATCTTACTTGCCTCTGACTCTTCAGGAATTAAGAATAATTCTTCTGTAGCAAATGATATATGGTCTAAACGGTAAGATGTGAGATAAGTATGAAAAACCTAGTGACCTTTATCACGTTTTTCCCTCTACTTCTGGGATTTCTTCTAGCCGGCGTCTGGTGGACTCAGGGAGGAAGTTTTGAGTCACTACTAACAGGTTTGGGATTATTAGCAACAATTACTGGTATTTTTGGCGAACGATGGGCATCAGCTAACGAAAAGAGGAGAGAATTTCTGCGTGCCTTACTGAATGAGTGCAGATCGAATGAGGTAATTCTATCTGATAACCGCTTCAACCCAAACTCGCATAAGCCGGGACGGCCGATAGTTTTTCCGCGATTAATTATATCTGTTACCGAAACCGCGATCGCATCCAATGTCTTTGCAGAACGTCAAGATAGAGAGTTGTTTTCGCTTATACATCAATGGCGACATACTGCCAATGAGTTTAACCGGAGATTAGATATTACCGAGTTACGTACATTCACAAACCTGTCACCACAAGAAATTCGTTCGTTATACGAAGCGCTACAGGAATCGAAAGAGTTCAATGATGCACTTAATTTGACTCAACACATCACAACTTTTTTGAAATCAAAATATTCACAAGGCAGTGGTGATAGTGAAGTCCTAACTCCTTCAAGGAACTACTGACCGGAATCTGTGGGTAGATATTTAACAATCAGCCTAAAAGCACGTTTAAGATCAAAGTAAAGAAATATTTCGTAGCTTACAGGCATGAAACGCATCGTCTTGATTGCTGGGTTTGAATCATTCAACGCTGACTTGTACAGAAAAGCAGCCTTTTTGGCTAACTCTCGCTGTCCTGAGTTGGATATTCGGGTATTTAGCGATCGCGATCTTACCAGTAAACGCACTGAAGTAGAAACAGCACTTGATGGCGCTGATGTGTTTTTCGGTAGCCTACTATTTGATTATGACCAGGTTGTGTGGTTGCGCGATCGCATTTCCCAAATTCCCATCCGTCTGGTGTTTGAGTCAGCCTTAGAATTGATGAGTTTAACCAAGTTGGGTGACTTTGCCATTGGCGACAAACCCAAAGGAATGCCCAAACCAGTTAAATTCATCCTCGACAAATTTAGCAACGGACGAGAAGAAGACAAACTCGCTGGTTACATCAGCTTCTTAAAAATTGGCCCCAAACTACTGAAATACGTTCCAGTGCAAAAAGTCCAAGACTTACGCAACTGGTTAATTATCTATGGTTACTGGAATGCTGGCGGTTCAGAAAACGTCGCTTCATTATTCTGGACACTAGCAGAAAAATATTTAAATTTAAAAGTCGGCGACATACCCCCGCTAATTGAAACCCCCAACATCGGATTACTCCACCCCGATTATCCAGGATTTTTTGAATCGCCCCGCAAATATTTAGAATGGCATAAAACCCATTGTAGAGAAGCGATTCATCGCGTCTTCACAAATCCCGTCTCCCAAAATCCCGTCTCCCCAGTTATCGGAATTCTCCTCTACCGAAAACACGTCATCACCAAACAACCCTACATTCCCCAACTAATTCGCAGTTTTGAAAAAGCCGGTTTAACTCCTTTACCCATCTTCATCAACGGCGTAGAAGGACACGTGGCGGTACGAGATTTAATGACAACCGACTATGAAATTCAGCAACGACAACTAGGCAATATAGAAACTCCCTCACTATCAAGTGAAGCAGTAAAAGTGGATGCGATCGTTTCCACAATTGGTTTTCCTCTGGTGGGTGGCCCGGCTGGTTCAATGGAAGCTGGCCGTCAGATAGAAGTAGCAAAGCGCATCCTCACCGCCAAAAATGTACCTTATATTGTTGCTGCACCACTATTAATTCAAGATATTTCCTCGTGGACGCGCCAAGGTGTCGGCGGATTGCAAAGTGTGGTGTTGTACGCCTTACCAGAATTGGATGGGGCTATTGATACCGTTCCCCTTGGTGGTTTGGTAGGCGAAAATATTTATCTGGTTCCCGAACGGGTGGAGCGATTAATTGGTAGGGTAAAAACTTGGGTGGCCTTGCGGCAAAAACCTGAATCTGAACGCAAGATTGCCATAATTTTATATGGATTTCCCCCAGGTTATGGTGCTGTGGGAACAGCTGCATTATTAAATGTGCCGCGTAGTTTGCTGAAGTTTCTCCACGCACTTAAAGAACAAGGTTATACCGTGGGAGATTTACCAGAAGATGGGGAAGAATTGATTCGCTGGGTGAAAGAGGCGGATGAAGCTAATCCTCTTGTGGGGCAGTCGTCTCGCCTGCCCCTAGATAATGGCGCTCATGTTGCCCACCCCACAAATAGTGTCAATGTTCGCACATTAGAAAAATGGTTGGGATATCTGCAAACTTCCCGCATCGAAAAACAATGGAAATCTCTCACGGGAACTGGAATTAAAACTTATAGCGATGAATTCCAAATTGGTGGTGTGCAATTAGGGAATGTATGGATAGGTGTACAACCACCTTTGGGGATACAAGGCGACCCAATGCGCTTAATGTTTGAACGGGATTTAACGCCCCATCCGCAATATGCTGCTTATTATAAATGGTTGCAAAATGAGTTCCAAGCTGATGCTTTAGTTCACTTTGGAATGCATGGAACGGTGGAATGGTTGCCTGGTTCTCCGTTGGGTAATACGGGTTATTCTTGGTCGGATATTCTGTTAGGAAATTTGCCTAATCTATATATATATGCGGCGAATAATCCGTCAGAATCGATGTTGGCAAAACGTCGCGGTTATGGTGTGTTGATTTCTCATAATGTGCCACCTTATGGTCGTGCAGGTTTGTATAAGGAATTGGTGGCGTTGCGCGATTTGATTGCGGAGTATCGTGAAGATCCGCAAAAGAATTATGTTTTGAAGGAAGGGATTTGTAAAAAAATTGTGGACTCTGGGTTGGATGCAGATTGTCCCTTTGAGGATGCGAAGAAGTTGGGGATTGCGTTTACTCCTGAGAATGTGCGGATGTTTAGCGGTCATGCTTTTGATGATTATTTGGTGGAGTTGTATGAATATTTGCAGGTTTTAGAAAATCGGTTGTTTTCTTCTGGGCTGCATACTTTGGGGGAAAAGCCGAGTGAGGAGGAGTTGGGGTCGTATTTGGAGGCTTATTTTGGGGGGGAAGAGGAAGAAAACGAACCGCCAAGACGCCAAGAACGCCAAGAAGAAGAAAAGCAAATTACAGATTTGTTGATGCAATCTACGGATGAGTTGACGAATTTGTTAAGGGGGTTGAATGGAGAGTATATTCCGCCTGCGCCTGGGGGGGATTTGTTAAGGGATGGGGCTGGGGTTTTGCCGACTGGGAGAAATATTCATGCTTTAGATCCTTATCGGATGCCTTCGCCTGCGGCATACCAACGGGGACGGGAAATTGGTCAAAAAATTATCGCCCAGCATTTGGATGAATATGGGAAATATCCTGAAACGGTGGCGGTGATGTTATGGGGATTGGATGCGATTAAAACTAAGGGTGAATCTTTGGGGATTCTGTTGGAGTTGGTGGGGGCTGAACCTGTTAAGGAAGGAACTGGTAGAGTTGTTCGTTATGAATTGAAGCCGTTGGCGGAGGTTGGACATCCCCGCATTGATGTGTTGGGTAATTTATCTGGGATTTTTCGGGATAGTTTTGTCAATATTATCGAATTGTTAGATGATTTATTTCAACGGGCGGCTGATGCTGATGAATCGGACGATCGCAATTTTATTAGAAGACACGCTTTAGCTTTAAAAGCCCAAGGGGTGGAAAATGCATCGGCGAGATTGTTTTCTAATCCGGCAGGTGATTTTGGTTCTTTGGTGAATGATAGAGTGGTTGATGGTAACTGGGAATCTGGTGAGGAGTTGGGGAATACTTGGCAGAGTCGCAATGTGTTTAGCTACGGGAGAGAAGATAAAGGTCAAGCTAGACCGGAAGTGTTGAATACTTTGTTAAAAACTAGCGATCGCATTGTTCAAGAAATCGATTCGGTAGAATATGGTTTAACTGATATTCAAGAATATTACGCCAATACGGGCGGTTTGAAAAGGGCAGCAGAAAAACAAGGCGGTAAAAAGGTTACAACTAGCTTTGTGGAAAGTTTCTCGAAGGATACTACACCCCGCAATTTAGATGATTTGCTGCGAATGGAATATCGCACTAAGTTGGTAAATCCCAAATGGGCGCAAGCTATGGCAAATCAAGGTTCTGGTGGTGCTTTTGAAATTTCCCAACGAATGACGGCGTTGATTGGTTGGGGTGGTACTGCCGATTTTACTGATGATTGGGTTTATGACCAAGCGGCTGATACTTATGCGTTAGATGCAGAGATGGCGGATAAGTTACGGAAGGCAAATCCTGAAGCTTTTCGCAACATTTTAGGCAGAATGTTGGAAGCGCATGGCCGGGGTTTCTGGGAAGCTGATGGTGATAAGTTAGATAAGTTGCGCCAGTTATATGAGTTGACAGATGAGGAGTTGGAGGGCGTGACGGTTTAGTGAGTTGTGTACGTTAGGCATTGTTAATGCACTTTACTTAATTGTTGAACTAAAAAAAATATATATGACTTTGTTCTTTTGTGATGAGGCTGCTGAAGACAACGAATACAATGTTATTAGAGATGAACCAAGCTTTTCACAAGATAAAGCATTTATTGAAGAAATGTGGTCAGAGTATAAACAATATGCAGATAGGCATTTTTTATCGGAAAGTAGAAAAAATTTTAAGCAACGTATATGGGAAATGTACTTGACGTGTTCATTGATTGCAAAAGGATTTTCAATTACTTCAGATGATAAAGGGCCAGATATACGTATCTCAAAAGAAGAGGTAGATATTTGGATTGAAGCAGTAGCACCAAAAGCAGGTGAAGGAAATGACGCTGTTACAGAACTGCAACCTCAAACTATTAGAGACGTTCCTGATGATCAGATTAAACTACGTTATCGTTCAGCTATTGAAGAAAAATACAACAAAAAGTATAAAAAATATCTATTAGATAGAATTGTTAAGCCAAATGATTGTTACATTATAGCAATCAATGGTAGTGCGATACCATCTGCTAGAAGTGAAATTGAGATTTCCAGAATTATTCGTAGTGTCCTTCCTTTTGGTAATGAAACTCTAAGAATAGATGTTGAAAAAAATGAATTTGTAGACCGATATTATCAGTATCAAGACAAAGTAAATAAAGTAGCTGGTTCTTCAGTTTCAACAGATATTTTTCTGAATAATCAGTATGATGGGATAAGTGCAGTGTTATATTCATGTGTAGATGCTCTCAATCGCCCACAGAAGTTTGGAGATGATTTTGTGTTACTACACAATCCCCTTGCAAAAAATAAATTAGAACGAGGATTTATTAAACTTGGTAGAGAATATTCGGTCGAAAAGCGAATTTTGGAATCCACTAATTGGTTAAATCAATAAGGCCCTAAAAACACGCTAGCGAAACGTATTTGATATCTCGTAACATTCAAGAGTAAATTATATGGAAAACTCTTTTACTGCTGTATATGAAAAGATAGATGATTGGTATATCGGCTACCTCCAGGAGTTACCTAGCGCTAATGTCCAAGAGAGAACTCTGGAAGAAGCTAGAGAAAGTCTACGGGAAGTGATAGAGTTGATTATAATCTCAAATCGGGAACTCGCAGAGCAACAAATTTCCGGTAAAGATGTCCTCCGTGAACAGATTACTGTCAAATTATAGTCAAAAGACGTGAATTGATTTGCCATTTAGAAAAGAAGAGTTAACCAGATTTAAATTTTATTTAGATGAGCAAACAATATAAAATCTATCTTGATGCTTGTTGTTTGAATCGTCCCTTTGATGACCAGATGCAATCCCGTATTTATTTAGAAGCACAGGCAGTTATGACAATTCTAAGTCAATGTCAATCAGCGACTTGGAAACTTATCAATAGCAGTGCTTTAATCGCCGAATTAAACCAAACACCTGATTTAGAAAGACTACAAAACGTCAAAAAATTACTCGATATTGCTAAAATTAAAGTTATTAATAGCACCTTCATTGAAGACAGAGCCGCTCAACTTCAAAAATTAGGATTCTCTAGCTATGATGCCACCCACATCGCCAGCGCCGAAAGAAGTAAGGCTGATGTATTTCTCACAACAGATGACAGACTCTTCAAAAAAGCTCAAAAAAACTCTCAATTAATTAACGTATTGATTAATAATCCCGTTCAATGGCTGGCTGAAGTAATACAAGTCGAGGAAAGTAATGATGAAAACCCAAAATGAAATTATTAAACAAGGCTACGATGCCTTGATCAATTCTCTGGGAGTTACCGATACTATTCGGTTTATTCAATATTTCAGTCCGGGTAAAGGAGACTACACCAAAGAACGTCATCAATGGCTAGATGAAAAAACTTTGGCGGATGTATTGGTAGAGATTAAAGAATTACCCGAAGACGACACCAATCAATATGATGAAATTATTGAGTAGCAATTTAGAGAATATTTGAATTAATCGCGCTATGCCTTTGACAGCTTGGGGCGCACCACTACGTCCAAATTGAGGCATTTCCTAACCAAGCCCTCTTGCCTTGCCCGTTGAGAAATTTTAATTTCCCCCGTTATCATTAGAATGAGTACGCCTTACTAGTGCAAGCCTCAGTATCAGTCACTACCAGGGACATTCGACAGTTAAATAACTACATACTCCAAGCTAATCAAATTACCAAAGATTTGTTGCTATGGCGAGTACCAGTAAACTTAAAAACACTGATGAGAGTTAAAATCAACTCGCTGCTTTGAGAAAACTTTTTTTAAACACGAAAACCTAGTAAATTCTTTAGATATCAGGCTATGGCAACCGAACAGTTAACTAGAGACAGTGATAATCTAGATTTAAATCAGCTACTAAGAACGCTGAATGCTGTTAAACAAGGTGACTTCTCGGCTCGGATGCCTATAGACCATACTGGTGTGGCAGGGAAAATAGCTGATACGCTCAATGATATTATTTATCAAAATGAGCGGATGGCGGCCGAATTACAACGCATTGGTAATGTTGTCGGCAAAGAAGGCAAAATTGCCGATCGCGCCTCTCTCGGAGATGTTCGAGGATCTTGGTCAGATTGTGTTACTTCTGTCAATACTCTAATTACAGATTTAGTTCAACCAACAGCTGAAACTACCCGTGTAATTCGGTCGGTTGCCAATGGTGACTTATCCCAAACGATCGCAACAGAAATTGATGGCAGACCCCTGCAAGGTGAGTTTCTCCAAACTGCTAATATCGTCAACACGATGGTAGAACGTCTCGGTTCTTTTGCATCGGAAGTTACCAGGGTTGCCCGTGAGGTAGGAACTGAAGGGAAATTGGGCGTTCAAGCCGAAGTCCAAGGTGTGGCTGGCACTTGGAAAGATTTGACTGATAACGTTAACTTGATGGCGGGTAATCTCACCGGACAAGTTCGCAACATTGCCGAAGTTGCCACTGCGATCGCAAATGGTGACTTATCCAAAAAGATAACCGTTAATGTCAAAGGCGAAATTCTCGAACTAAAAAACACCGTCAATACGATGGTGGATCAGCTTAATTCTTTTGCGAGTGAAGTAACGCGAGTTGCCCGTGAAGTGGGAACTGAGGGGAAGTTGGGCGTTCAAGCAGAAGTTAAAGGAGTTGCAGGTACTTGGAAGGATTTAACTGACAACGTTAATTTAATGGCAGGGAATTTGACTGCCCAAGTCCGTAACATTGCGGAAGTAACAACGGCGGTAGCTAATGGCGACCTTTCCAAGAAAATTACTGTTGATGTCAAAGGCGAAATTTTAGAGTTGAAAAACACCGTCAACATCATGGTGGATCAACTTAATTCCTTTGCATCGGAAGTAACAAGGGTTGCGCGTGAAGTGGGTGCTGAAGGTAAATTGGGCGGTCAAGCAGAAGTGCGCGGGGTAGCGGGTACGTGGAAAGACCTTACCGATAGCGTGAACTTCATGGCAGGAAGCTTGACGGCACAGGTGCGGAATATTGCGGAAGTGACAACTGCGGTTGCAAATGGCGATTTATCCAAGAAAATCACTGTCGATGTGAAAGGCGAAATTCTGGAGTTGAAAAATACCATTAACACAATGGTGGATCAACTCAATTCCTTTGCATCGGAAGTGACAAGAGTTGCCCGTGAGGTGGGAACAGAAGGAAAGTTGGGCGTACAAGCAGAAGTCCGGGGCGTGGCGGGGACTTGGAAAGATTTAACTGATAACGTTAACTTAATGGCGGGTAATCTCACCGGACAGGTGCGAAATATTGCCGAAGTTGCGACTGCGATCGCAAATGGCGATCTATCTAAAAAAATTACCGTCGATGTCAGAGGTGAAATTCTCGAACTCAAGAATACCATCAATATCATGGTGGATCAACTCAGTTCCTTTGCCAGTGAAGTAACAAGAGTTGCTAGGGAAGTGGGAAGCGAAGGTAAACTGGGCGTGCAAGCCGATGTGCGCGGTGTGGCTGGAACTTGGAAAGATTTAACTGACAGCGTGAACTTCATGGCAGGAAGTTTAACGGCACAGGTGCGGAATATTGCGGAAGTAACTACGGCGGTTGCAACAGGCGACTTATCCAAAAAAATCACTGTCGATGTCAAAGGTGAAATTCTGGAGTTGAAAAATACCATCAACACAATGGTGGATCAACTCAATTCCTTTGCATCAGAAGTTACAAGGGTTGCCCGTGAGGTGGGAAGCGAAGGTAAACTGGGCGTGCAAGCAGAAGTGCGCGGCGTGGCTGGTACGTGGAAAGATTTAACTGACAGCGTGAACTTCATGGCGGGAAGTTTGACGGCGCAGGTGCGGAATATTGCCGAAGTGACTACGGCGGTTGCAACAGGCGATTTATCCAAAAAAATCACCGTTGATGTCAAAGGTGAAATTCTGGAGTTGAAAAATACCATCAATACAATGGTGGATCAACTTAGTTCCTTTGCAAGTGAAGTTACAAGAGTCGCCCGTGAGGTGGGAACTGAAGGGAAATTGGGCGTACAAGCCGAAGTAAAAGACGTTGCTGGTACTTGGAAAGATTTAACCGACAGTGTGAACTTCATGGCGGGAAGCTTGACGGCACAGGTACGGAATATTGCCGAAGTTACAACTGCGATCGCAAATGGCGATTTATCTAAGAAAATTACTGTTGCTGTCAAAGGCGAAATTCTCGAACTCAAGAATACCATCAATATCATGGTGGATCAACTCAATTCCTTTGCAAGTGAAGTCACAAGGGTTGCCCGTGAGGTGGGAAGCGAGGGTAAACTAGGCGTACAAGCAGATGTGCGCGGTGTAGCTGGCACTTGGAAAGATTTAACTGACAGCGTAAACTTCATGGCGGGAAGCTTAACGGCACAGGTGCGAAATATTGCCGCCGTGACAACCGCCGTAGCGAATGGCGACTTATCTAAGAAAATCTCCGTTGATGTTAAAGGTGAAATTTTAGAGTTGAAAAACACCGTCAACACGATGGTAGATCAACTTAACTCCTTTGCAAGTGAAGTTACAAGAGTTGCCCGTGAGGTGGGAACTGAAGGGAAGCTGGGCGTACAAGCCGAAGTTAAAGGTGTAGCCGGCACTTGGAAAGATTTAACCGACAGCGTAAACTTCATGGCGGGAAGTTTAACAGCGCAAGTGCGAAACATTGCCGAAGTTACCACAGCTGTAGCAAACGGCGACTTATCTAAAAAAATCACCGTCGATGTGAAAGGTGAAATTCAAGAGCTTAAAAATACCATTAATACAATGGTGGATCAGCTAAATTCTTTTGCATCGGAAGTTACTAGGGTTGCCCGGGAGGTGGGAACTGAAGGTAAATTAGGCGTGCAAGCTTACGTCAGAGGAGTTGCTGGAACTTGGAAAGATTTGACGGATAACGTAAATTCGATGGCGGGGAACCTCACCGGACAAGTTCGCAACATCGCGGAAGTTACAAAGGCGGTAGCTAATGGCGACTTATCTAAGAAAATTACCGTCGATGCCAAAGGTGAAATTTTGGATTTGAAGAATACTACCAATACAATGGTGGATCAACTTAGTTCCTTTGCCAGTGAAGTAACGCGGGTGGCGCGGGAAGTGGGAACTGAAGGGAAGTTGGGCGGACAAGCGCAAGTCCAAGGTGTCGCGGGAACTTGGAAAGATTTGACAGATAACGTTAACTCGATGGCGGGTAACTTAACGGCACAAGTGCGGGGTATTGCCAGAGTTGTAACGGCAGTTGCTAACGGTGACTTAAAACGAAAACTAATGTTAGATGCCAAGGGAGAAATTGAAACCTTGGCAGAGACAATCAACGAGATGATTGATACCCTAGCGACATTTGCCAATCAAGTAACCACAGTGGCGCGGGAAGTGGGAATCGAAGGGAAGTTAGGCGGACAAGCTAGAGTACCGGGGGCGGCTGGAACTTGGAAAGATTTGACAGATAATGTAAATGAACTTGCTGCTACACTGACAACTCAGTTGCGAGCGATCGCAGAAGTTGCTACAGCTGTAACTAAAGGCGATCTAACTCGTTCAATTGCCGTCGAAGCACTAGGAGAAGTAGCGATACTCAAAGACAACATCAACCAGATGATTGCCAATCTGCGGGAGACAACGCAGAAAAACACCGAACAAGATTGGTTGAAAACTAATTTAGCCAAGTTTACCCGAATGCTCCAAGGGCAGCGAGACTTGGAAACCGTATCTAAACTCATTCTCTCAGAACTAGCACCCTTGGTAGGAGCGCAACACGGCGTATTCTTCCTGATGGAGTCTATTGAACATACACCGTATTTGAAACTAATCAGTAGTTACGCTTACCGCGAACGCAGACATCTAGCTAACCGCTTCCAATTGGGTGAAGGTTTAGTGGGACAATGCGCTTTAGAAAAAGAGCGAATACTGCTGACGGAAGTACCGAACGATTATGTCAAAATTTCCTCTGGTTTAGGAGAAGCCACGCCCCTGAATGCCGTGGTGTTACCTGTACTTTTTGAAGGACAGGTGACAGCAGTGATTGAATTAGCATCCTTCCGCCGCTTTAGCGAAATTCATCTGACATTCTTCGACCAACTTACCGAAAGTATTGCGATCGTTCTCAACACGATCGCAGCATCGATGCGAACGGAAGAGTTACTCAAGCAATCGCAATCTTTAGCTGAAGAACTCCAAACCCAGCAAAGCGAACTCCGCGAAACCAACAAACGTTTAGAACAACAAGCCCAATCACTCAAAACTTCTGAGGATTTACTCAAAGGACAGCAAGAAGAACTGCAACAAACCAACGCTGAATTAGAAGAAAAAGCAGAGCTGTTGGCGATGCAAAAGAAAGAAGTCGAGCGCAAAAATCGGGAAATTGAACATGCAAGACTTTCTTTAGAAGACAAAGCTGAACAACTCGCCCTCTCCTCAAAATATAAATCAGAATTTCTCGCCAATATGTCCCATGAACTGCGGACACCGCTGAATAGCTTGTTGATTTTGGCGAAATTGTTGACAGATAATATCGATCGCAACCTTACCAGCAAGCAAGTCGAATACAGCCAAACAATTTATTCAGCCGGTACTGATTTGTTGACGTTAATCAATGACATTCTGGATCTCGCTAAAATTGAATCTGGAACGATGTCCATTGACATGATTCCAATGCCATTGGCAGAGTTGGGTGATGTGATTGAGCGCACCTTCCGGCAAATTGCTCAGAGCAAAGGACTTGCCTTTACAATTGAATTCACTCCCGAATTGCCAAACACCATCTACTCAGATGTCAAACGCTTACAACAGGTATTGAAAAATCTCCTCTCCAACGCATTTAAATTTACAGAGCAAGGGGAGGTACGCTTACGGATTGCGGTGGCGAAGCTAGGGTGGAGCAACGACAACGAAACCTTAAATCGTGCCCAGGTTGTAATTGCCTTCTCAGTCAGCGATACAGGCATTGGTATTGCCCCCGAAAAACAGAAAGTGATTTTTGAAGCATTTCAACAAGCCGATGGCTCTACCAGTCGCAGATACGGCGGCACCGGATTGGGCTTATCAATTAGTCGCGAAATCGCCCGTCTCTTCGGCGGCGAAATTAAACTAATCAGTCAACCCGCTGAAGGTAGTACCTTTACATTCTACTTACCACAATTGAGTCCTGAGTTCCGAATGCTGAGTGCTGAGTCAACATCAAAACCACTCCCCATTTCCCACTCAGCACGGGCTGAACGCCCGGCTACCGCTAACAGCACCCAGCACCCAGCACTCCTAAATGACGATCGCACGACTATAGAAAGAGGCGATCGCGTTTTACTCATTGTCGAAGATGATGTTAATTTTGCCCGTATCCTTCTAGATATGGCGCAACAACAAGGATTTAAGGTGATAGCTGCCCAAACTGGCAGTACAGGTTTGATGCTAGCGCAGCAATTCCAGCCTTCAGCCATTTTGCTAGATATCCGGCTGCCGGAAATGGATGGTTGGACGGTATTGGATCGTCTCAAACATGACCCGAATACCCGTCACATCCCCGTACATATTATGACAGTTGAGGAAGGCAGACAACGCGGTTTGCAACTAGGTGCGATCGCATATCTGCAAAAACCTTTAACCAGCGAGACAATATCTGAGGCATTGACCAAAATTAAAGGTTTTGTTGAGCGCCAAGTGAAAAATTTATTGGTAGTGGAAGACGACGACACTCAACGGCTGAGTATTGTTGAGTTGATTGGTAATAGCGATGTTTCGACCACTGCTGTGGCTGACGGTGCAACTGCTCTAGAAGCTATTCGCACCCAGCATTTTGATTGCCTCGTCCTCGATTTAGGGCTACCTGACATGACCGGGTTTGAACTGATCGAGCAGATAAAGCTTTTACCTAACGGCAAAGCTTTACCAATTATTGTCTACACAGGTAGAGAAATTAGCAAAGCTCAAGAAACAGAACTCAGACGAATTGCCGAAACAATCATCATTAAAGATGTGCGATCGCCCGAACGCCTCCTTGATGAAACAGCATTATTTTTACACCGAGTCCAAGCAAATTTACCTGAACCGAAGCGACAAATACTCGAACAGCTGCATTCACAAGACTACTTACTTACTGGTAAAACAGCGCTGATTGTAGACGACGATATGCGAAATATCTTTGCCCTTACCAGTATGCTGGAGCGTTATCAAATCCAGGTTTTATATGCTGAAAATGGTAGAGAGGGAATCACCCTGTTAGAAAATACACCAGATATTGATGTGGTTTTGATGGATGTAATGATGCCAGAAATGGATGGTTACGAAACAACACGCACGATCCGCCAAAACGAGCGATTTAAGTCTTTGCCGATTATTGCCCTGACCGCTAAAGCCATGCAAGGCGATCGCGAGAAGTGTATTGAAGCTGGTGCATCAGACTACATTACTAAACCCGTAGATACCGAACAATTGCTGTCGCTGTTGCGTGTTTGGCTATATCGTTAACGGAATAATTCGTAATTACAGCAGTTTTCATGTATTGGAACCAATACGCTTGGGTTAGCGCCAAAAATCTTAAACTGTGTAGGTTGGGTTGAGGAACGAAACCCAACATTTCCTGGGCTTTGTTGGGTTGCACTTTGCTTAACCTAACCTACAATTTTTCATAAAGCCAAGCGTATTGGTATTGGAACCACAGCTGTCGTAGGGGCGCAAAGCCTTGCGCCCCTACCGCGCGATCTATTTACCTGAAAATAGCTGCAAATGGTATCAGTGTGGGTAGTTCACATACATTACCTTGGGCAGATGAAATTTAGATGATATCAGGTTCGGATAATTTAGTTATCCTGACTCAAAAACCAAAACTAAGCTACAATTCAAGCAGAGTAAGCATTTCCCGCTCAGATTCTCCCATGTTTGATAACCTGCAAACCCAAATTTACCAACTAGAACAATTTGCCAACAGCCTCGTTTCTAACCAACTGACACACCTTAGCGTGGTAAGCGTTGGCATCATCTTTGCCGCTGGCTTGCTCACCAGTCTCACACCCTGTATGCTTTCCATGCTGCCAATTACCATTGGTTACATCGGTGGTTATGAAGCTAAAAGTCGCTTGCAAGCAGCTGCCCAATCAACTTGGTTTGCTTTAGGTTTAGCAACTACATTGGCAGGACTAGGGATTATAGCAGGTTTAGTCGGAAAAGTCTACGGTCAAGTGGGAATTGGTTTGCCGATTATCGTCAGCATTATCGCTATTCTCATGGGGCTGAACTTATTAGAAGCACTGCCTATACAATTTCCATCCTTGAATGAAACGAATTGGATTTCCTCAGATTTGCCAACAGGATTGCGTTCCTATTTACTGGGACTGACTTTCGGCTTAGTGGCATCCCCTTGTAGCACCCCTGTTTTAGCGAGCTTGTTAAGTTGGATTGCTAGTACACAAGATTTAATTTTAGGCGCTGTTTTGCTACTTTCTTATACAGCCGGTTATGTAGCACCATTGATTTTGGCGGGTACTTTTACAGCTTCAATTAAAAAATTACTAGAATTGCGTCGCTGGTCTGGTTGGATTAACCCAGTTAGTGGGGCACTATTGGTAGGATTCGGTGTATTTTCCTTAATTTCTCGAATTCCCCTCGGCAGTCTTTAATATCAATAACTTTGTTAGCTTTTACACATAATGACTTTAGAAGATTCAGCTGCAA
Source organism: Nostoc sp. (assembly GCF_036917315.1). Lineage (GTDB taxonomy): Bacteria > Cyanobacteriota > Cyanobacteriia > Cyanobacteriales > Nostocaceae > Nostoc. The sequence goes on from NZ_JBALDR010000003.1 coordinate 32,187, forward strand.
AAGAATTAAAATGGTGGTCGATACCTGGGCAGTTCTTACGGCAAGAGCTTTTGCCCGTACTGACTAACTTACGACTAGCGATCGCACTACTGCTATTGATTGCAATCTTTAGCTCTACTGGTACTGTCATTGAGCAAGGTCAGTCACCTGCATTTTACCAAGCCAACTACCCAGAACATCCAGCTTTATTTGGTTTCTTAACTTGGAAGGTAATTCAAGTAGTTGGATTAGACCATGTATATCGTACTTGGTGGTTTCTGGCATTACTCATCTTATTTGGCACTAGCTTAACTGCTTGTTCTTTTACACGTCAGTTGCCAGCTTTAAAAGCTGCCCAGCGCTGGAAATATTACGAAGAACCACGACAATTTCAAAAATTAGCTTTAAGTGCAGAACTAGATACTGGTTCCCTAAATTCCCTCAGCCAAATATTACAAAAACACCGCTATAAAATTTTTCCAGATCGAGAAAAAGAAAATCTCCTTTACGCCCGCAAAGGAATAGTTGGACGCATCGGCCCAATTATCGTTCATATTGGCATTGTCGGTATTCTGCTAGGGGGAATTTGGGGGGCAATGACTGGGTTTCTAGCTCAGGAAATGGTTGCCAGTGGCGATACATTTCAAGTGACAAATATTGTCGATGCTGGTCCAATAGCCGCAAAAATCTCGAAAGATTGGTCTGTGCGCGTCAATCGTTTTTGGATTGATTACACTCCATCTGGCGGCATCGATCAATTTTATTCAGATATGTCTGTCTTGAATAATCAGGGAAAGGAAATTGACCACAAGAAGATTTTTGTCAACGAGCCTCTGCGCTATCATGGCATAACTTTCTATCAAACTGATTGGGGAATTGCAGGTGTTCGCGTCCAATTTAACAACAGCCCGATTTTTCAGCTACCAATGGCGCAATTGAACACCAACGGTAACGGGCGCATTTGGGGAACCTGGGTTCCGACTAAACCGGATTTGAGTGAGGGTGTCTCTTTGTTAGCGAAAGACTTGCAAGGGATGGTATTAATTTATGATGCCACTGGCAAACTTGTTGATACAGTCCGCGCGGGGATGTTCACCGAAGTTAATGGCGTGAAGCTGAAAATTTTGGATGTGATTGGTAGCACTGGCTTACAAATTAAAGCCGATCCAGGCATACCAATTGTTTACACAGGGTTTGGCTTGCTCATGCTGGGTGTGGTAATGAGTTACTTTTCCCACTCGCAAATCTGGGCATTACAAAAAGGCGATCGCTTGTATATAGGTGGCAAAACTAATCGCGCCCAAGTTGCTTTTGAACAAGAGGTTTTGGAAATTTTAGATCGGCTAAGTTCACAGCCAAAAGGTGAAGAGAAAGAAACGGCGATTCAAGTTTAAACGCAGAGGGGCGCATTCGCATTAGCGTTCGCGCAGCGTCTCGCAGAGAAGGAAATCGCAGAGGTACGCAGAGGATTACTTTGCGTACCTTTGCGTTGGCCTCTGCGTTTCAAAGTTATTTACAATTAATTACGCCCACACGCCTACAAATTAGGAAATTACTAGAGGTATTTATTAAACATTGGAACAAAAAATTTCTATGTCTGCTAAACTTCAATCTCAGGGACGGGTTTGCCTTCTACCTTTAATCGCTATCTTGTTGAGTATTGCTTCTTGCGCTGCCGAGCAAAAAAATATAAAGCGTGTTTCCCTTGTTGGTACTGGGGCAAGTTTTCCCGCACCTTTGTATGAACGTTGGCTTTCAGATTATAACCAGCAAAATCCCAATATAGAAATTAACTATCAAGCTATAGGAAGCAGTGCTGGAGTGCAACAGCTCGTCGACGGGACTGTAGATTTTGCAGCTAGTGATGTGGGAATTACAAGCGAACAAGCAGCCAAGATAAAACGGGGAGTGATTGCTTTACCTCTAACTGCCGGTTCTATTGTGTTGGCTTATAACCTCACACCAGTTTCACAGCAGTCGCCTCAAGTGAATGTGCCACCTGCTCTCAGGCTACCACGCCAAGTTTACGTAGATATCTTCCTCGGAAAAATTACGAATTGGAATCATCCTAGAATAGCTTTAGCTAATCCAGGTGTAAGTTTACCCGATTTACCGATTCAGGTTGTACACCGAACTGATGGTAGTGGAACTACAAGCGTATTAACGCAACACCTAAGCGCCATAAGTCCAGAATGGAAAAGCAAAATTGGGGCTGGTAAATCGATAGCATGGCAAGTGGGAGTTGGTGGAAAGGGTAACGAAGGTGTTACCGCCCTGATTCAACAGATACCAGGAGCTATTGGCTATGTAGAATACATTTACGCCAAACAAAATAAGCTTTCTGTGGCTGCTTTAGAAAATAAATCTGGTAATTATATTACGCCGACACCAGAATCTGTAGCACAAACTTTAGAAGCAGTGAAATTACCAGGTGATAACTTGATTGCTTTTATCACCGATCCTACAGGTGCCCAGTCTTATCCCATCGTCACTTACAGCTGGCTTTTAACTTATCGCCAATATCCCAACCGAGTCAAAGCTCAAGCACTGAAAAACTTTGTGAATTGGGCTGTGATTGACGGGCAAAAATCCAGTTTGGAACTTGGGTATATTCCTTTATCAAAAAAAGTTGTGCTTCAAGTGCAATCTGCCGTGAAGAAAATTGCTGAATGATGCGCTCATCAGTAATGATGTTACTTTTGGTGACGCACTTCAACTACAGTATGTACATTACCGCGAGGCGTGAAATCTGCTTTTACCGTGACTTCCAACGGATCGCAAGCAGCCACAAAATCATCCAAAATTTGATTGGCAGATTCTTCGTGGGAAATGTAGCGATCGCGGTAACTATTAATATAAAGTTTGAGCGCCTTCAATTCCACTACCCGTTCATCAGGCACATAGCTAACATAAATTGTCGCAAAGTCAGGATAGCCGGAAAACGGACATTTACAAGTAAATTCCGGCAAAGTAATGTTAATGTCATATCGCCTCCCCACACGCGGATTCGGAAAGGTAATTAGTTTACCTTCCGCAATGTCGCGTTCGCCATACTTCATTTCTTGGTTTGCCTGGGATGCACTTTCTGGTAATTTATTAGTTGTCATTTGTCACGTTGTTAGTTTTTAAGTTGTAATTTTAATTTGTAATTTACTTCCCCTGCCCCTCTGCCCCTCTGCCCCTCTGCCCCTCTGCCCCTCTGCCCCTCTGCCCCTCTGCCCTCAATACTCTTCCTTCTCCCAGTCGGGACAATTCTCATCTTCACAACCGTGGGGATGCATGGCACAAACTAATAAATTACCACCATAAACTTGACCGTGGTAGTGACTACAACCGATACAGGCAGGATTTTTTTCAGATGTGGGTTCAACTGAATAAGGAAAGCCCGGATCGACATCTGCTACCATGTCTTCCAGTTCCCAGTAAGCTTCCAACATCGGTTCAGCCAAATCCTGTAGATACTGATCGACTTCCGTAACAATATTATTGTGTACTTGCTCGCTGACTTCTTCCGTTAGCTCAAAAAATGCGTCTACCACTTCACTCATTCCCAGGAAGAAGCGCTCTACTTCATCAGCTACTGTTTCGACGATTTCTACTAAATCTTTTTGCCACTGTTCCATAAACTTGACACCTTTGCAGGCTATAAACAGGACGCTTTGTGTTATCTGGCTTGAAGCACTAAAATACACACTAGGCAATGTATCTTATCAAGTTTTTATCCGAAGTGTCATGTCAAAATGCCACTTTTTACTTATATGTCGATCAAACAATGCTTTTTATCGATCGCGTTGCAAACGTTTTAACTCGTCTTGCAGTTTTAGCACTTCATCGCGCAATTTATCTACATTCTCATCATTTGACGCCTCTTTGACCGTTGGCTCTTCATCTTCCTCTAAAATTTCAATGCGGCGAGGTTGAGAAGGGGGCGTTTCTGGTGAGGTTTCAACAGATGGTTGGGCTTGTTGGGCTTGCTTCATCATGTCCTCAACGAAGCGGCGGGCTTCTTCTGTGTTCATTTCGCCCTTTGCCACCATTTCATCTGCCAGTTTTTGGACTTGCGATCGCACTTCGGCTAATTTTCCCCCTGCTTTCTCACCCGCGTAAGAAGCTAATCCAACACCGAGGTAAAAAGCTTTTTGAACAATATCTCCAAAACCAGGCATGGTTGCTGACCGCTCCTAAAAATAGGGCGACCCGGAGACTACGCCTACCACAAGCCTCCCGTGTTGCTGCTACCTTCCGGTTCTGACAAGATTTGGGTGTTGCGATCGCATAGATCCAGGTCTTATATAAACATAACATGAAAAGTCAGTAAGTGTGTGTCATTCCATAACAATTCGCCATTCATAAAGCTGATAGTTGACGCAGCCGTGTTTTACCAAGGGGTCATCAGCCACAATTGCTTCCGCTTCCTCCTTTGAGGCTGCCTCAAACAGTAACATTCCGCCTCTTTGCTCCACCCAATAGCCTGTTCGCGCTTTGTGTCCTTTAGTAATCAATTCCCGAATGTAGGCTTTGTGAGCAGGTACATATTGGTCAAAGGTAAGTTTATCAACTTTCCCCTCTTCAATTTTTACAAACCACGGCATTGGCTTCTTAACTCCAGTTACAACAAACATCCTGCTTTAGTTATGACTGTTTTTGAGTAGCATTTGAGTAGCAATATACACTAACTATAGCGATTTACTGAATATTTCACTAAAAGAGCAGAAGCAACCCATCTGTGAATGTTAGACTTCTAGGTGCGATCGCAGATCATCCAATGGAGATGCCGAGTTCGTGGGAATCAGTGGTTTTGTTGGTGTGGGGTTCTCAGGAACAAATTCAAAGAGAATTCTGATTTTACCTTTCTGCCAGCCGCCACCCTGAGCCAGTAAAAGCTTACAGTTCGCACCATCTTCAAACCAATCTGAAGCCTTATCCGCTTGTAAGTTGCTGTTCCTATGCACTAAATACTTCAGACGTTGCATCAATTCTTCACCTGTTGATGTTGAAGCCCCAGTCAAGTTAGCATCCTGAGCCATAGAAACAACATCCTGATCGGACAGAATAATTTGATCGCTCATTTAGTTTTCTCTTTCGGTAAACAACATGGCGAATTTAGCGCAAACTCGATCCGCCTTTCCTAAGTTTTCCCACTAACCACCAATTACTAAGCAATAAAAATAATTAATATAGATGAGCCGTTTTTTTATCGCCCTCCTACCACCACAAGATATTCAAGACTACGCCAACGAGATTAAGCAGTATTTTGCCGATCGCTATGCTAGTAGCGGAGCGTTAAAGTCTCCGCCTCATATTACCCTGCAACCGCCCTTTGAATGGGCAGATGATAACTTGCCAGTGTTAGAAGCATCCTTGAAGGAGTTTGCCAGCGAACAACAGCAAGTAGCAATTACACTGAAAGGGTTTAATGCCTTTGCACCTCGTGTTATATACATTAATGTCGTCAGAAGTCAAGAGCTTTTAACTTTGCAAGCTGATTTAATGGCTTATACAGAAAGCAACTTGGAAATTGTTGACAAGGTTTCTAAAACCCGCCCTTTTGCACCCCACTTAACGGTTGCATTTCGGGATTTAACAAAGCAGAATTTTAAAGCTGCTTGGCCAGAATTTGAAAATCGTCAGTTGCATTTTGAGTTTACTGCTGACAAATTAACCTTGCTGCTTCACGACGGGAAGCGCTGGAATATTAAACGGGAGTTTGCTTTTTTCTCTGGTAGTAATTGAGCGATGTTTTTGCGATGGCCGCTGGCGCTGTTTGATATTGGAGCTACCTTGAAGATAATATCCAATATTATATTTACCTGAAGCCTTTTGTAAAATTGTCTGCGCATATCTGTGTGTCCATAACACGTAGTATCATTAATAGTTGAGAATAAGCGATCGCATCTCTTTCTTTTTCACTCTCTGTAGTCGCATACGTCTAACGTCTCAAAGAGTTGCAGCTTGTCGTCACACATCGCTTAAGCTTCGAAACACCTTGCAAATAAGAAATGTTAGATTTATTTATTTATACTTACCTAATTTTTGTAAAACAAGATACATTAAATGGTAGTTTAATCGCAAAGGAACCAAAAAGCATGGCCGTTAGTAGCCCTGAAGTCATCCGTCATATATTGATCGGATTGGGATATTTAACTCCTGAGATCGATCCTAAGCCGGATCTTACTAAATTTGCCCCCTGGAAGCGGAATAACAACTCCTTGACAGACGATCCTACTGAAGAAGCTATTAAAAAGTTTCAGAAACAGTACTCACAAAAACTTGTGGTTAATGGGAATGCTGATGCAGAGACTCGAACTGTCATGGAAGATACAGTGAAAGGGCTTCAGAATAGATTGAAGTTTCACGGTTTTGCAACCAATGCCGAAATTCCTCCAGATAAGCCTTTTTATGGCCCAGCTACTTATACAGCAGTCAAGAAATTTCAGAAATCTCAGGGTTTAACTGAAAATGGGATTGCTACTATTGAACAGCGGCAAATTCTACAGCAACCAAGTCTCACAGATAAACCCCAGACTCCGCCTCAGTCACAACTAAAACTGATAGATTTGTGCTTTCAATTCAAAAAAAATCCTCAAAATCCTTCTTACATTGCAGCCTTAAATAACTTACAACAAAATCTACCCAAGGACGTTTTACACAAAGTTACTAACAAATGGAGGGGGACAAACGATCAAAATCCTGAGATTGTCAAGCTGACGAATCTTTTTACTTATTATGATGACAATAATGCAAATCATCGTGATGCACTAAATCACTTACAAAGTCAGATTACCCCAGCCATCTCTCAAGCATTTTTAAGTCTTTGGAATAAGAAGTAACAAATGGGACTTACAGCAGAATTCAGAATTCAGAACTAAAACTTTGTATCTCATCAACTTGAAATCTGTTGTATATAGGCGTAATCTGCTTTTCCACATCTGATACCAATTCAAAAAATGTTTACGACAGATAAGCCCACCCACGCTGACGCGCACCCCTTAGCAAGGGCAGCAGGATTGGCGAGATGTATTATCTATGTGTTGCATTCTTTTTTCAAATTGGTATGACATACGAGAATTAAAAACCAGGTTTCCGAATCTTTGCTGAGTCGGAAACCTGGTTTTTTAACAATTCTGAGTTCTGAATTCTAAATTCTGATTTAATATTCAATTCCCGGTTGTGCTTTCACACCTTGATCGCGAAAAGGGTGCTTAACTAGGGTCATTTCAGTTACTAAGTCAGCACGCTCAATTAAAGCAGGTGGTGCGCCTCTACCTGTGAGAATAACGTGTTTGTTAGCGGGTTTTTGTGCCAAACCGGCTAAAACGTCTTCTACTGGTAAGTAAGCCATTTTGAGGGCGATATTGATTTCGTCTAACAACACTAGATGAAAGTCTGGGTTGCGGATGTATTCTAATGATTTTTCCCAGGCGGCGCTAGCTTTGTCAAGATCGCGATCGCGGTCTTGAGTTTCCCAGGTAAAGCCTTCGCCCATTGCGTGAAATTCTATTTGGTCTTCCCAAGAACTGAAAACCCTTTTTTCGGAAGGTTCCCAGCTACCTTTGATGAATTGGATTATCGCTACTTTATACCCATGACCGAGCGATCGCAACACCATCCCTAAAGCCGCAGTGGTTTTACCCTTACCGTTACCAGTATTTACAATAATTAACCCTTTTTCTGGTACAGCTTCTGCTATGCGCTTGTCTTGCACTTCTTTGCGTCGCTGCATCTTTTTGCGGTACTGTTCATCAGTTAGAGATGAAGACATTACCTCATCAATCAAGCGCCCAATTTCTTGGTCTGGGTTCAATTCTTTTGGCGTATCGTTTTTCATCAAGCTTGTCTAGAAATAACTGTTAAAAGTGTTGAAAATGAACCAAAATCGCCTTACTTATCGAATTTCACTTACATTACTTGATTGAAAATATCCAGTAAGTTTTCATGTGAAATATTAATGTGTGTTAGCTTTATTAATGATTTGCAGACAAGTGGAAATATATATGATACACAAACTGAACTTATAATTTTAGTTTACTATTACTGTTTTAAATAATTTAATATGTTTATTAAAGCACTTTACCACTAAAAATTTATCATTATTTCCTTTGGTACAGTTATGAGTTCGATAATTTAAGTGTCAGAGGTATGATATCTAATATCAGGAGTTATGCATTTATGGATGTTGTTGTTTCCATTTTTTCCATAAAGCTTGCGTATCTTCTGGTTGCCCATCATAGTTGAGCAATTGGTCTGAAATTATCACCCATGATTGGGCACTGCGTGTCCAAATGTTACCCACTGGGCGTAACCAACTTGTATCATCTAAGGTTCCAGCTTTGACATTGATAGTATTTGAATTGTAAGTTCTTTCATGGAATAATCGCGTTCCGCAGTCGCCACAGAACAGGTTATTTACCTCACGTCCGCTATCATTTTTCCGAGTCCAAGCTTTTGGTTTTCCCTGAACAATTACAACAGCATCTCGTAATACTGTAAGAGACATTCCAAAAGCACTAGACGATTGTTTCTGACACTCCTTACAGTGACATAGGTAAAGTGTTAACGGTTCGGCATTAATTTCATAACGAATCTGTCCACATTGACAACCTCCAGTATATGGAAAACTCACAGTTTTTATCTCCTAACAATTTGTGTCACTTTATTGTAATTAAAACTATCTTAATCTTAAAGGGGGTTTTAATATACACAAATAGAAGAGATGATAACACGAGAAAACTTTCATTCTCTACACTTCCCTAAATTTTCCTCATCCCTCATCTTCATCCGATTCATCATCCTCACTCCAATACTGTTGAGGTGCATTTCCGTGAACTTCTAAAATCTTTGGTTTTTTGATTTTGTGATCGGGTGGATTAATTGCTTCTAACTGCACATAAAATTTCCAATTGTCACCAAAATCATAAAGATAGGTCATTTTACCACCTGTTTCTAGAGATAAATCACCAATCTGCACTTGGTCGGCAAATGGGGGTGTTTCCATGTAGGCATGACCAATTTTTATCATGCGACCAAAATGGTCTTTATAGCTAAATTCGTACAGATGATCGTAATCAAAGTCAAAAGCATCAAGAATTATTTCTGCTAGCCAGCTTAAGGGTTTTTTTGCTGGTATGGCAATACGTCGCCAAGCCTTAAAAAGGGATACTTTGAAAATATAAATACCATCAGTAAAGCCTTGCTTGGGAACAAGTAAATTATGCTCCCATTCTGGAAAAAATGGTTGAAAATGCGGCTGCAATTTTCCAAAACTTACATTCACATCATCCTGCAATTCTCCTCGTATACCCAATGGAAAAAGGAATTGTAACAGAGCATCACCAAAGGGTAAGCGTTGTAAACTAGTAATACGCCACCCCTTACCTTCTTGTGGTTTGCCATGTTTGATAGATAACAATCCAAATAACTCTAACAGGGCAACATTATGCAGACCGGGATAATAACTAATATTGTTTTGATCTTCATGTTTAGGAAATTTTAAACCTTTATCTGGGACGCGAGGCCAAAGTTGAATACATCTAAATAAATTTCCTAATGAATCTTGATGTTCGCCCAAAACTTCGTTATTTCCCCAAATCAACCAAGCTTCTAATAAGTTGAAATAGCGTTCTGTTAGATTGAGGCTTGACCATGATTGCAAAGTTGCTGCATCTAAAACTAAAACCTGCTTCTTCCCTTGGGATTTAATTTGGGCTATTCCAGAACTGCGTAATAACAGATATAGTCCATTAATGTAGGGGTATGATTTCTGTACGGGGCGCTTGAGTTTAGTTTCAATTGGGTAACTTAACCGAGAATTAACTTCTGATAGGACTTTTAGCGGTAGAAGGTTATTAATACTACTAACTTCCACTCCGTTTGGTTGTAAGAAATCTACCAGGGTTTGAAAGTCATGCAGAATCGTACCGGGTTGATTTTCATCAATACTGAGTTCTTGGAGGAGTTGTTGTTGTGACTCTGCAAGAGTTGGCAGTTCAGGATTGAGTGTGCGTTCTAGTCGCGCAAATAAATCTTCCATAAATAAAAATTCTAAATTCTAAATTCACAATTTAACCTTCTGTGTAACCTGCTTTATTTATACTATGACTACAGAAGTTCTCCTGATAAACATTGACCTGCCAAGTGTCACAACAGGACTATCAACACCTTAAGTTTAATGAAATGTGAATGATAATATTTTCACCTTATACTTGACAATCCCAGAAATTTGATATGAATAGTAACACTCGCCTACAGATGATTTTAGCTGATACACGTATTAATACAGTATTACCTGCGATCGCTGAACTAAATCTACCTAACTGGTGGTTAGCCGGGGGTGCAATCCGAAACACCGTTTGGTCTTCAATTTTTGGCAATGACTGTGGGTTAGGTATTAAAGATTTTGATATTGCATTCTTTGATATAGAGGGAAACCGTTCTCAAGAACTAGCAGCAAAGGCGACTCTCACAGAACAATTTCCTGATGACGAGTTTGATGTCAAAAATCAAGCCAGTTTTGCTCGTTGGCGTCTTGGTAGCAGAGCTTATACTAGTACAGAGGATGGCATCACAGATTGGCTGCACACCGCTACTGCTGTGGGAGTTCGACTAAATGCTCAAGGACAATGGCAATTTTTCACACCTTACGGGTTGGATGACCTATTTGGTGGCATTATTCGACCTACGCCAACGCATACTCATAATTTAGATGCCCATAATAAGGCATCTGGATTTTTACAGAAGTGTCCTTATCTGCGGTTGGCGTAAAAGTTACAGTCAGATTTTAGCCACTAGTTTCCGTTACCAGGAAATAATCGCTTTTTAATTTACAACTCTTGAACACTGAAGCGCAATGTTAATAAGTTTCTACGTACTGGGAATAATTAAACTAGAATCCCTTTCACGATAGAACAGGGCTGATGCTAATTTTATAACTTTATAATCAAAAATCATGCCAAATCGTACTGGATACCAAATCAACTCGACTCTCCACGAAGGAATCCAAACAATTATTTATCAAGCACAGACGCCAAAGACGCAACAGCGAGTTATCCTCAAGCTGCTTAAAAATGAATATCCGACCCTTGAAGCCTTTACTCGCCTTAAAAATGAGTATCAAATTCAGCAAGGTTTAGACCATCCCAATATAGTTAAAGCTATCAGTCTAGAAACCTTTGAAAACCGTGTGGGATTATTGTTAGAAGACTTTGGTGGTCAGTCTTTATCTCAACTGCTACAAACAAAAAAACTTGATTTAATTAACCATTTAAAGATTGCTATTCAACTGACTAAAGCTTTAGATTATTTGCATAAAAATCAGATTATTCATAAAGATATCAAACCTCATAACATCATAATTAACTTCCAGACAGGTATTGTTAAACTCGCTGACTTTGGTATAGCTTCCCGTCTTAATAAGGAAAATCCTCAATTTAATAACCCTAACTGTGTTGAAGGCACACTTGCCTATATGTCTCCTGAACAAACTGGGAGAATGAATCGCATTCTTGATTATCGTACTGACTTTTATTCCCTTGGTGTGACTTTATATGAAATGCTCACTGATAAAACACCATTTGTTAGCCAAGATCCCCTAGAAGTAGTTTATAGTCACATTGCAGTTAAAGCGAGAAACCCGCAATTGTTTAATTCACAAATTCCTACCGCCATCTGTGAGATTGTGATGAAGCTGATGGCAAAAAATGCGGAAGACAGATATCAAAGTGCAACAGGATTATTAGCAGATTTAGAATCATGTCTCAACCAGTTAGAAACCAAGGGAATCATTACTGATTTTGTGCCAGGTCGTTTAGATATATTGAGCCAGTTATTAATTCCTCAAAAATTATATGGTCGTCAAGAACAAGTTAATCAACTTTTAGCTGCATTTGAGCGAGTTACATCTGGAACTAGTGAAATGATGCTAGTTTCTGGTTATTCTGGGATTGGCAAATCAGTTCTAGTCAATGAAGTTAATAAACCCATTACTCGCAGACAAGGGTACTTTATCTCTGGTAAATTTGACCAGTTAAAACGCAATATACCTTATGCTTCTTTAATTCAAGCCTTTGCGTATTTAATGCGGTATTTGCTGACCGAGAATAATGAAAAAATAGAAAGATGGCGTAATAAAATTTTATCAGCTTTAGGGACAAATGGAAAAGTTATTACTGAAGTAATTCCAGAAGTAGAATTAATCATCGGGACACAGCCGGAAGTAGCCCAAATTGGGGCAACAGAATCACAAAACCGCTTTAATCATGTTTTTAAAGAATTTATCCAAGTTTTTACTCAAAAAGAACATCCATTAGTCATATTTTTAGATGATTTGCAATGGGCAGATTCAGCCACTTTAAATTTAATTCAACTGCTCATAACTGACACGGACAGCAAATATTTTTTATTTATTGGGGCATATAGGGATAATGAAGTTAGTTCAGCACATCCTTTAATCCAAAAGATAGAAGAAATTAAGGAAAGTGGCACGATTGTTAATAATATTGTATTACAACCTTTAAATTTAGATAATGTAACTCAGCTAGTTGCCGAAACTCTCCAAGAAATAGAGGTTAAGCAGGATAAAGAAACCGGAGTATTTAACAAAGAAATTATTAAATTAGCTGAGTTAATTTGTAATAAAACAGGTGGAAATCCATTTTTTATCACACAACTAATTCAGGCGCTTCATCAAGAAAAACTGTTAATATTTGACTTTTCTAACGCTAAATGGCAATGGAGTTTAGAGGATATTCAGGCAATTGGAATTACCGATAAAAATGTAGTTGAGTTAGTTGCTAGTCGAGTTGAAAAATTACCACAGTTCACCCAAGATGTTTTAAAATTAGCAGCTTGTGTGGGTGACAGATTTAGTTTGGATGTTTTATCGATAGTCAATGAAAAATCACCTTCTTTGACGGCAAATGATTTACACTCGGCTTTGCAAGCGGGATTAATTCTGCCTTTAAGTGAAGCTTACCGTATTCCTTTAGTTTTTAATCAAGAAGAAGCGGTTAATTTAAATTTCGACACTTCACGGGTGGGTTACAAATTCTTGCATGACAGAGTACAGCAAGCAGCATATTCCTTAATTCCAGAAGAACTCAAGAAATCTACTCATCTGAGAATTGGGCAATTGCTTCTTCAAAATATACCTAAAGAGGAAATAGAAGCTAATATTTTTGATATCGTCAATCAGTTAAATGTAGGTATTGTTAACTTGATAGAGCAATCTGAAAAAACTGAATTGGCACGATTAAATTTAATTGCAGGACGAAAAGCTAAAGCTTCTACAGCTTACGAAGCTGCTCTTAAATACTTCACAAATGGGATAGAACTTTTAAATATAGACGCTTGGCAAACGGAATATACCTTAACCATCGGTTTATATGAAGGAGCCGCAGAGGCAGCCTATCTGGGTGGTGATTTTGAGCAGATGCAACAGTGGGCTGAGGTGGTACAGCAAAAAGCCAAAATTCTTTTAGATAAAGTGAAAGTCTATGAAGTACAGATTATCGCTTCTATCATTCAAAGCAAACAATTGGAAGCCATTCAAATAGCAGTATCAATTCTGCAATTATTAGGAATAAGTTTTCCCGATGAACCAACATCAACTGATATTCAGCAGGGAATGGATGAAATCGCTGCTTCTTTGAAAGGGAAAGCCATCGCAGATTTAATTAACTTATCATTAATGACCGATCCTAACAAGATTGCAGCCATGAGAATCTTAATGGGAGTTCTCCCTGCGGCTTTTCAAACTGCTCCGGCAATGATGCCAATTATTGTTTGTAAAATGGTCAATTTGTCCTTAAGGTATGGAAATACGGCTGTATCTGCTTATGGTTATAGTCTTTATGGATTACTTCTTTGTGGAATTCAAGGAGAAATTGATTCTGGCTATGAATTTGGGAAATTAGCTTCACGTCTAGTGTCACAATTTAATGCTGAAGAACTCAAGGCGAAAATTCTGACGGTTGTTAGTGCCCATGTTATGCATTGGAAAGAGCATGTTAGAGAGACATTAACATCATCAATGTCAGGATATTCTAGTGGTCTGGAGACTGGAGATTTAGAATATGCTGGTTATTGTGGTTACATTTATCCCTATCATTCCTTTTGGCTGGGTAAGGAACTTTGGGTTCTAGAAAAAGAACTGATAGCTTATTGTGATTCGCTGAAAAAAATCAAGCAACAAGTAGCTTTCACTTGGAACTCAGTGTATTTGCAAACCGTTCTGAACTTGAAAGGAAGTTTTGAAAACGTGGACTGTTTAATTGGAGAAGCCTACGACGAGCAAAGTATGCTGCCAATTCATCAGCAAGTAAATGACCTTTACACAATTAACCACTTATTTGTTAATAAGCTAATGCTCTCTTACATATTTGGGGAGTATGTTAAAGCTGTAGAAAATGCTGCGATCGCAGAAAAATCTTTAGGTGGTGTTACAGGGTTATTTGTTGTCCCAGTGTTTTATTTCTACGATTCTTTAGCTCACTTGGCAGTATATCATACTGCTAAAGAGTCTGAGAAGCAAGCTATTCTAGAAAAAGTCCAAGCTAATCAGCAAAAGATGGAACTTTGGGCTACTCATGCTCCCACCAATCACTTACACAGATTTTATCTCGTCGAGGCAGAACGGTATCAGGTTTTGGGTCAAAAGCTAGAAGCAATGGACTACTATGAAAACTCTATTGCCAAATCCCAATTAAACGGTTTTCTCCAAGAAGAAGCTTTAGCCTATGAGTTAGCTGGAAAATTTTATCAGTCTCTAGGTAAAGAATTAATTCATCAAACTTATATAACTAAAGCTTATTATGCCTATATTCGTTGGGGTGCGATCGCTAAAGTTAAACACTTAGAATCAAAGTATGTTTTTCTAGTAGGACAAACTACTACCATAGAAAACACTAGTTCAAAAATTGATACCACTCATATTACCACTAACACTACTACCAATAGCAGCTTGAGCGATTTTCTAGATTTTAATGCATTCATCAAGTTTTCACAAGCGATTACTAATGAAATTGTTTTAGAAAATCTATTGGGTAAGCTGATCCAAATTTTACTAGAAAATGCTGCCGCACAAAAAGCAGCACTACTCCTACTTAAAGATAATCATCTATATATTGAAGCTTCTGGAAATGCTACTGACGATGTGGTGACGGTTTTACGTTCTATTCCTGTTGAAACCTATCAAGAATTACCGCTGTCTGTAATTAATTATGTTCTCAGAACTCAGCAGTACATTGTGTTAAATGATGCAATAGTTACAGAGCCTTTTAATTTTGATATCTATATCCAAAAATCTCAAACAAAATCAATCTTTTGTTTGCCCATTATGTACCAATCACAGCTTACTGGCATTATTTATTTAGAAAACCAGTTATCATCAGGAGCTTTTGTTCTAGAAAGGGTAGAGGTATTAAAAGTCTTAGTTTCTCAAATGGCTATTGCCATAGAAAATGCCAGCTTGTACACAAAGGCGCAAGACAAATCTAAAGAATTAGAACAATTGATAAAAGATTTACAAGAGGCGCAACTACAACTTATCCAAAGTGAAAAAATGTCTTCTCTAGGAAATTTAGTTGCAGGCGTAGCACACGAAATAAACAACCCCATTGGTTTTATTACAGGTAGTATTGCCCAAGCAAAAGATAATGTTACAGATTTAATAGACTATCTGCAACTGTACCGAGAAAAATTCCCCAATGCAGGTGCTGAAATTGAAGAAAAAGCTGAAGAGATAGATATAGAATTTTTGCTAAAAGATTTACCAAAAATGATTGATGGCATGACGGTAGGCACACAGCGAATTCGTAATATTAGTACCTCTCTCCGTACTTTTTCTCGTGCTGATACTACCTCTAAAGTGTTAGCTAATATCCATGAAGGTATTGATAGTACTTTGATGATTTTACAACATCGTTTGAAAGCAGATCATAATCGTCCTGCCATTCAAATTATTAAAAAATATGCAGATATCCCATCCGTAAAATGCTATTTGGGACAATTAAATCAGGTTTTTATGAATATTATTGCAAATGCAGTTGATGCTTTAGAAGAAGCAAATAACGGTCGTGATTTTTTAGAAATTCAAGAAAAATATCCGAATATTATTACTATTGAGACTTGTCTACAAGTAGATAATGAAACCGTAGTAATTAAGATTCAAGATAATGCCAAAGGAATGCCTGAAGCAGTGAAAGAATGCATTTTTGAGAATTTATTTACCACAAAATGTGTAGGAAAAGGTACGGGATTAGGATTATCTATTAGTCGGCAAATTATAGTTGAAAATCATGCTGGAAATTTGACTTGTGAATCAGTCTTGGGTCAAGGAACACAATTTATAATTTCTATTCCCATTTTGGGCGAATAAGGAACTTATGATAGTTGTAACCGCAGATTCATGACTTCTCAAAGAAGCTTACTTATCTTTTGTAGTATTTTTCTCCTTGACTATGCTAGTTGCGCAAGTCCTGATTGCCTAAACACAAGAAGAAGTACTTGTGTATACATTTATCAACCAGTAATGTGAAGATTATGCAAAGATGAGTATTTAAGCATAGACATCTAAGTAAGATATTGACTATGTACTTATTTTGAGGATCTTGAGATATTATATTTTCAAGTTAGACACCCAGGGATAACAGCCCACTAGGAGGGCATCAAAATCTTTTTACCAATCAAGAGTCAATAGTTGACTATTTTCTCTTCTATAGGACTCATATCTGATTTCTGAACAAGATTTAAGATAAAACCCTGATAAAACAGGCTTTTCAATCTCAATATGTTTTCAGAAATAAAATTGGAGTCCTAAGTAAAGCGGCGTGAATAATTCAAGGTTTGTAGTGAGGGCTTCAGCCCTCAAAAGAGGACTTTAGTCCTCACTACAAACTAATCTCAATATTTTTTACATTACTTAATTTAGTTTGATTTATTCTTACAGACTTACTTATAGTACGATTTAAGCGGTGGCAAAAAACAAGTATGAAGGATGAATTGTAGGCATTGAAGTCGAAATTTTAGATACTGTGAAGCGTGATTTCCCCTGAATCAGGATCGTAAAAAAAGCCTGAAATAACTAATTTTCATTAATTCATACTCTAATTAATTTGTACAGTGCTTAAGACTTAGATAGTTTGAGAAATTAAAATAAGTGATACTTAGAAGTCTTGCAATAGTGTATGTGAGTATTCAAGAAATATTACTTTTGCTCAAATATTACATATAAAGGATGCCGAAAACATCAATTTTTGCTAATTTATTGTGCCTGAAAACCGCACAAATATTAACTTGAAAACTGAAGTTAAGTTACTGAAAAAATCGATTTAGGTAGGTAAAAATTATGGCAAATATCATTGGAACCAACGGTAATGATAGTCTAATGGGCAGCGACAGCGCGGACACGATTAATGGTAAAACAGGCAACGACCTTTTGAGAAGTGGTGCGGGAAGTGATACTCTCATTGGTGGTACTGGTGACGATACCTTAAGTGCTAGCGATTCATCAGGCGATAAGTTACTGAATGGAGGCGATGGCAATGATTTTCTCTCCGTCTCTAGCTCCTCCCCCGATCCGCAGTACTCCTTCCAGGAACAAGACTCGCCTGACAAAAACACCCTCAACGGTAGTGCTGGTGACGATACCTTGAATGCTAGCAATTCACCAGCTGATAACCTGCTCTCTGGGGGCGATGGCAATGATTCTCTTTCCGCCTCTGGCGCTTTTGGTAATAATACCCTCAACGGTGGTAATGGCGATGATATCTTCACAGATGGCGGTGGCAAGGATATCTTTACAGGTGGCGGTGGCAAGGATAAATTTGTTTACACCTCCTTCCGCTACAACAATAACAATATCGCTGATTTCGGTGGCGTAGGTAAAGGAACAAACCCGACAGCAGCAGTCATTGCCGAAGTGGACACCCTAACATTTCAAGGTGCAGGCTTAACTGCCAAAAATCTGCTGTTGATCCAGAATGGCAACAATTTAGAAATCAGCTTTTCTGGGGTGTTTAATGGTCGCAAACTCATCCTGGAAAACTTTGCCCTGGAAAACCTGGATAATCTGAGCAAATCTACAGGAGCCACTGTAGACTTGGGCAATATTTTGTTTGATGGGCAAACTACCATCACAGACAGCTTTGATGTCTTCAATGCCAACTCCACTCAAAGTACTATCTTCAACAAGAACACTGTTACCTTTCTTAATGACCTCTCCAATAATGTTAACGGCTTTGACAACTCAGATGATGTCATCAATGGTCAGGGGGGTGATGACATCATTGACGGCTTGAGTGGTAACGACCTTTTGAGAGGTGGTGCGGGCAATAATACTCTCAACGGTGGTGCAGGTAACGATACCTTGAATGTTGACTCTTTACTAGGTGATAATTTGCTCTCTGGGGGCGATGGCAATGATTTTCTCTTTGCCTCTGGCTACCAGTATTACTTCGGCTCCGTCTATGGTCCACAAGAAGACGACCTTTTCTTGTTAGGTAATAATACCCTCAACGGTGATGCAGGTAACGATACCTTGAGTGCTAGGGGTTCAAAAGGCGATAACCTGCTCTCTGGAGGCGATGGCAATGATTCTCTTGACATCTCTGGCTATGAGTATAGAGGTAGCAGCGGGAACTACTCAGACTCCAACAACTCTATCTCGTCTGGCAATAACACCCTCAACGGTGGCGCTGGTAACGATACCTTGGGTGCTAGCGGTTCAAGAGGCGATAACCTGCTCTCTGGGGGCGATGGCAATGATTTTCTTAACATTTCTGGCGACGATCAGAATCAAGCTAGCGACTTCTACTACGACTATCGCTCATCCGGCAATAATACCCTTAACGGTGGCGCTGGTGATGATACCTTGGATGCTAGCGGTTCGACAGGCGATAACCTACTCTCTGGGGGCGATGGTAATGATGCCTTCTATGTAAGCTTCTTATCCTATTATCACCCCTCTGATTCTGATTTGGTGACACAAACGGTAGATGGGGGTAAGGGTAACGATGTGTTGTCCGTCTTTTTTGGCAATCCTACCGAAGGAATTACAACAACATTCAATGCCATTACTAACATTGGCTCAATTACGGCGGGCACGTATAGCGTTAGCTACAAGAATATCGAACGATTAAATATTTCAGGTTCACAGTACGATGACAACATTGTGGGGAGCAATGGCAACGATACACTCTCTGGAAGCAATGGTGGCAAAGATACAATCGATGGGGGTAAGGGTGACGATTTGTTGTTGGTCGATTACAGCTATTATGCGACAGAGGCGATCGCAACAACATTCAATGCCACTACTAACATTGGCTCAATTACGGCGGGCACGAATAGCATTAGCTACAAGAATATCGAACAATTAGATATTTCAGGTACAGATTACGATGACAACATTGTGGGGAATGATGGCAACGATAGGCTCTCCACGGGTAATGGTGGCAAAGATACGATAGATGGGGGTAAGGGTGACGATCTATTGTCCGTCAATTCTGGGTTTGCTGCTGGGGCAATTACTTCGACATTCAGTGCCAGTAATAACATTGGCTCAATTACGGCGGGCACGAATAACGTTAGCTATAAGAATATTGAACGATTAAATATCTCAGGTTCAGATTACGATGATTTCATTGTGGGGAGCGATGGCAACGATAGGCTCTCCACGGGCACTGGTGGTAATGATACGATAGATGGGGGTAAGGGTGACGATTTATTGTCCGTCTATTTTTATGCTAGAGGGGGGATCGCAATGGCATTCAATGCTACTACTAGCATTGGATCAATTACGGTGGGTACATATAGCGTTAGCTACAAGAATATCGAACGATTAACTATATCAGGTTCACAGTACGATGACAACATTGTAGGTAACGGTGGCAACGATACGCTCTCTGGCAATGGTGGCAATGATACGATTATTGGCGGTGCAGGTAATGATAGCTTGAGTGCTGGTAGTGCCTATTCAGGCAATAATCTACTCTCTGGAGATGATGGCAATGATATCCTCACAGGTGGCCCGGGTAATGATAGTCTGTATGGAGGAACTGGCACTGATACTTTTGTTTTCGATAGTTACTATGGAAGTGTTGATACTATTTATGACTTCAACGCCACCAATGACCTAATTAAGGTATCGGCTGCTGGTTTTGATAAGGAGTTATCATTAGCTGGTCAGCTTACAATCGGAACATCTGTAAGGTTATCAATAGGTTCACTCTTCGCTAATCAATTTACAATCGGAACATCAGCAACGACAAGTAATCAACGATTTATCTATGACAATATTACGGGCGCATTGTACTTTGATGCCGATGGCAGTGCGGGTGAATTTACTCAGGTAAAATTTGCACAACTTTTAGGTAATGTGACACTAACTGAAAATAACTTTGTGGTTGTTTAATCGTGATTAGCGCTCTGTTATCACTCTAAGTACAGGTTGTGAGGTGCCCAAAAGAGTACCTCACATCCGGTTCATTAATGCAATTAGTGTTAATAGAGAGTATGTGTTGGTTTTTTTTGGCATGGGTGCGGATGATTTGCGGTATTTTTGGTTAAATTAGTTTATATCTGCATTAGCAATTTTGATAAAGTGAATTTTCGATAAATTTACTGTTCCTCAAGGGTGATGGTTGCGTAAGTCCTGTATGTAAGTAGAGAGTTTATTACTTAATCAAATCAACACAAACTTAGTCACAATTAGCACTTGTAACTTATTAATTAACTGTTATAACTAATTGTATACATCAACTCTTGTATGTACTAGCTTTATCATTTACTAGAAAAAAGATTTTCTAGCAGATATAAAAGTCAATTACTAGTGAAATCTACAAGCATATTAGATAGTTTTGATGGGCTAATAATTTTAGCCCAAACTTTAGTTTGTAGTAAAGTACAAGATGCAAAAATCGTAAATAATTAAGGGAGTCATCTTGTGGAAAAAAGAAGAGAAAATGGGGGAATAGTTTCAAAGGCTATTTCGTTCCTGTTAAATCGTATAACTTTGATTGCGCTTGCAGTTACTCTTGTGCTGTTTGTTGGAGGTAAGTTTGAGGTAGCAAGTGCAACTCAACCTAATGCAGAATTAGAAATTCAAAAATTAACATCCTGTTACGCCCTGGGAACTGACGCTATTGGTAGAGGAAATCTCCAAGAAGGAAAGAATATTTATCGGGATTGTTTTACTCAAGATTCAGTTCTCACCGCCATTTTTCCTGATGGGGCAACTCAAACAAATTATGGGACAGATTCTTGGGCAGATTTTGTCTATTCAGTATTTCAAGGAAATGGTTATACAGCTACTCAACACTTGATGGGTACAATAAACATTTCAGTTCAAAATAATCAAGCAACGATGACTTCTTATCTCCATGCGACTCACAAACGCTCGGAAACCAGCATTGATGTCGCTAATGGCACTTATGAAGATCAAGTCGTTAACAGAAATGGGCGTTGGAAAATTCGTAATCGTACTCTCAAACTCATCGATTTCTTGAATCTCAGTTCGCCAACTACTGCTTCTTCAAGCACTAATGCTCGAAGTGCTAATTCCTCAGCTACCTTTATAAGACCAAATATACCTCGTATAAAAGAATAATTCTTGAGACCAGAATGGTATTAATAGGGGTTGGATAAGTATTCTTTACCTCCCTAATAACCTGGAAAAAGGGGTGAATTCCAATATTCACACCCTTTTTTATTTGCCAATTGATTGAAACATAGTGCAAGATCGAATCCAGTCTGATATTCAATAATTAGAAGCTTTAACAAAGTTTTGCAGTCAGCTTATATTCTGTTTGATGTATGAATAGAGAAGTTCGCGATCGCTTCGAGGATTTACAATTAAGCATGGACTATTCCCGTGACTTCCATTACTGACAATCACTACAGTAATGCCCATCCGGGGACAAACTCCTAAACAACTGGTGCTAACCACCCGAAAATCACCCCATAATCCCTCAAACTTTAAACGAGATTTCAACCAATTCTCTAAATCTTCGGAAGCCGTTGAGCCTAACCGCTCGTTTGCACATTGCGAACACACAAGCACTAAACCAGATTCCCATCGGGGAGAAACGGTTGGAATAGAAGTTTCTAATCGAGTATTTATTAGAGGCGATGGTTGCTGAGAATTGGATGCAGACCTCTTGAGGATACGTTTGAGTAATCTCTTAATACGCTGTAGGAATTTTTTCATGGACTACCCCACCTATTTCTCTGACAAGATAGTGTAAATTTCCTATTTAGTCTGTTCTAGTAGATCGCCCAAGAAATGCTAGTCTATGCCAAGTCGTTTGTAGACGATGTAGAATTTTCAGCTATAGACGCCAAGGGGACATGATATTACTATCTTTAATTGCAACTCAGTATTACAATCTAGGGGTTCCCACTCGCTGGGGAAACTATATGGAATTAAAACATGACTAAGCTGATTGAATACGAAGAAGCCAGCGACGAAGTACGTGCAGTGTATGACGACATCCGCGTTACACGTCAAAATGACTACATCAATAACTTCTGGAAAGCCATAGCCAACCATCCTCCCACCCTGCAACGAACGTGGCAAACGTTAAAGGAAGTGATGGTTAGCCCTGGTGAGATCGATCCACTGATGCGCGAACTGATTTATATTGCTGTGAGTGCGACGAATGGCTGTGAGTACTGCATCGCTTCGCACACAGCGGCAGCACGTGCCAAGGGTATGAATGATACTATGTTCGGGGAACTAATGGCGATCGCAGCTACTGCCAATATGACCAATCGCCTCGCCAACGGCTATCAAATTCCGGTGGACGAAAAATTCAAGACGTAGGAGTTTAGCCTTGTCTATCCCTGCTTAAAAATAAGGTTTAGCAGAATTATTTACTATGCCCAAGGTTCAGATTAACGGGATTGATTTGTTCTACGACATTAAGGGAACGGGTGAGCCTTTGCTATTAATAGCTGGCTTTCTTTGCGATCATGCTTATTGGTCGCTAATTATGCCATCGCTGGTTTCCCAGTATCAAGTCATTCGCTTGGATAACCGAGGTATGGGGAGAAGTTCTGCTCCCGAAAACCCCTATAGTCTGAAACAAATGGCTAGTGACGTTGCAGCATTGCTCGATCGCATCGGCATCGATCGAGTGCATCTAGCAGGTCATTCAATGGGTAGTCAGATAGCCCAAGAGTTAGTGTTAGCACACCCTAAAAAGGTAAAAAGTCTGATCCTACTCTCATCTTTGGCAAAAGGTGATGCATTATTCAACAGCATCATTGAGACTTGGGGCGAACTTCCTAGTAATGTAGACCTAAAACTTTATGAAAAAGTCATATTGCCCTGGATATTTACAGATGCGTTCTACTCAATTCCTGACATGATTGAAGGTCTGATTGAATTTGCGATCAGATATCCTTTCCCACCTGCGACTCATTCACTTTATCATCACAGCCAAGCCATCCTTAGTAGTGACACAATAGACCGCCTCCAAGAAATTCATTGTCCTACCTTAGTTATGGTTGGTAAACAAGATATTCTTACTCCCCTAAAGTTTTCCCAACAACTTGCTCAAGGTATTCCCAATGCCGAACTTGTAGTCATCGAACGTGGTGGTCATGGCTTCTTGATTGAGTCGCCGGATGCTGTGGTTGCAGCTATGCTCAATTTTCTGGGGAAGTTGAAACCAGCTTATAGCAATTTTTGATTGTTAAGAGAATTTACCAAAGCCACCGCCGCCAGGAGTTTCTATCACAAAAACATCCCCAGGTTTCATCTCTACTGTTGCTGTGCTGTCTAAATTCTCTTCAATTCCATTCTGACGTTGTATCCAGTTTCGTCCTACTTTTCCTGCCTCCCCATCATTTAATCCAAAGGGAGGAATAACCCGATGACCAGAGAGAATATTAGCTGTCATCGGTTCAAGAAATCGAATGCGGCGGACAACTCCATTACCACCCGAATATTCTCCTTTGCCACCACTATCGGCACGAAGACTAAAGCTTTCTAAAAGTACAGGATAACGAGTTTCTAAAACTTCTGGATCGGTCAAACGAGAGTTAGTCATGTGAGAATGAACACCATCAGTACCATCAAAATTAATCCCTGCGCCAGAGCCGCCGCAGATAGTTTCATAATATTGATATTGCTCATTACCAAAAGTAAAATTATTCATCGTTCCTTGAGAAGCAGCCATAACACCCAAAGCACCATATAAAGCATCGACAATAGTTTGAGAAGTTTCTACATTACCTGCGACTACTGCGGCTGGATAGGTTGGGTTGAGCATACAGCCAACCGGAATAATAATTTCTAAAGGATTAAGACACCCAGCATTGAGAGGAATATTATCATCAACTAAAGTACGGAAGACATATAAAACTGCTGCTTGAGTTACAGCTTTAGGAGCATTAAAATTACTATTTAGTTGTAGAGAAGTCCCAGTAAAATCAATGGTAGCACTGCGGTTTTCTGGGTGGATAGTTACTTTAACTTGAATTTGCGCCCCATCATCCATTTTATAAGTAAATGAGCCATCCTTGAGAACTGCGATCGCACGTCTAACAGACTCCTCGGCATTAGCTTGCACAAATGTC
Source organism: Nostoc sp. (assembly GCF_036917315.1). Classification (GTDB taxonomy): domain Bacteria; phylum Cyanobacteriota; class Cyanobacteriia; order Cyanobacteriales; family Nostocaceae; genus Nostoc. Next base: position 56,739 of record NZ_JBALDR010000003.1, read on the forward strand.
ATATAAGCCTGAACAGTATCAATCCCGTATTGTAAAACCATTTTACAAAGTTCTTGAACTCCTCGTTCATTTGCAGCAAGTTGGGCTTTAAAATCAGCAATATTTTGGTCAGGGTTACGAGCAGGATAAGTATGATTTGCAAGGTGCTGTCTGACTGCGGTTTCTCGAAAATCTCCCTCTTCGACCAAGAGGAAATTATCAAAGAGAATTCCTTCTTCTTCTACTGTGGTACTGTGTGGAGGCATAGAACCGGGAGTAATTCCACCAATATCTGCTTGATGTCCGCGAGAAGCAACGAAAAAGATGGGCATGGGGCATTGGGCATGGGGCATTGGGCATGGATTTTTTTCACTACTTTCTAAAAAAACGGGGGTAATTGCAGTTACATCAGGAAGGTGTGTGCCGCCGTTATAGGGGTTATTAGATAGATAGACGTTTCCCGGTTTTAGGGTGTTACCTTTATCGTTAATTAAACTGCGGACACTTTCACTCATTGAGCCTAAATGTACGGGGATATGAGGGGCATTCGCTACTAATAATCCCGATGAATCAAAAATTGCGCAGGAGAAATCCAGTCTTTCTTTGATATTTACTGATGTGGCTGTGTTTTGTAACACAATTCCCATTTGTTCGGCGATAAATTGATAGAGATTTTTAAATATTTCTAAGCGAACAGGATCGGGTTGAGATGTTGTGTACATTTTTAATTCGTATTTGTTCAAATTCAATGAATTACTCAATATTTGCTGATGCCAGTTGAGTTAAGCAAAGTGCAACCCAACACAAAACTTGATTGATGTTGGGTGTCACTTCACACATTATGTTCTCGATCTATAAACCTCATACATTAAAAGGCTACCTGCTACAGCAAGATTAAGAGAGTCAACCGCACCTACCATCGGAATTCGAACAAGATGCTGGCATAAGTCTCGCTGTTCTGGGGTTAGACCTTGGCGCTCCTCACCCAGGAAAAGAAGAGTAGAATTGGGATAATTAAACTGATGAAATTCAGACATCCCATCTGGTGAAGCACCAATAACAGGACAGCGGTGGTTCTGTACCCAGTGACGGAGCGCAGAAAAGCTTGTGCGTACAAACTTCTGGTTAAAGAGCGAACCCATAGATGCCCGAATAACATCGGGAGCAAAGGGATCTACGCTATCTTTGACAAAAATAAACCCAGCACCGCCAACAGCTTCTGATGTGCGAATCAAGGTTCCAAGGTTTCCTGGTGAGCGAATAGTTTCAAGAGCCACCCAGCACAAATCAGGTTGTGGCGAGATATCACGCAGCTTGAACCAGCGCTGACGAACAATTGCACCAACTCCAGAAGCACGTTCACTTTGGGAAATACGTCGAAACTGTTCGGGTGTCAGGCTGATGCAAGGAACACCAGAACGCCGAGATTGCCGAACTAGTTTCCGCGCTAAAGGTGCTGTGAGCAGTTTCTCACTAAACGCGATCGCTGAAATATCAAAATCGTTGTCAATTACTTTTACAAAGTTACGCACACCTTCGATATAGAACAATCCAGAGGCGTCACGATGTGCGCGGTCAAATTGGAGCCTTTTAACTTCGGTTAGCGTAGCCTCGACATCTAACCGTTCATGGCTGGAACTATTAACACCAGCCATCCTCCTTCAGCAGAGCTACTTGGCTCTCTAGATAAAAAACTTGAATTAGCATGGGATATTGCGGAAACTATATCGCAGACATCAACTTCACTGCGATCGATATTAGCACATCTTTATTCTAAGTTAGGTGTATTTAACTTTCCATCTAGACAAAGCTGGCGAATTTCCAAAGGAAGAGAAGATAAATTTAACATTGAAAATCTCCGAATATTTTTCTGAAACTTAGTATTTTCGGTTAATTAAATTAAATCATAAATCTCTATCTAAGACGTTGCAAAATTAAATGATTACGTTCAGTTAATCTTGCTTCCCAGTTTGGTTCAACTACAATCGTGCTAATTTTTTCGATAATAATTGCAGGCCCATTAATACTATCTTCTGGTTGTAAATCTTTCCGTCGATAGACAGGAGCATTATGCCATTTATCAGCAGTAAACATCCTGACTGTTTCAACAGATACAGGTGCTTCATTTAGAGAACGGGTACGAATAATTAAAGGTTCTTCGGGAGTATCCATTTTCTGAATTACTTCCACTGAGGCTGATTCAACAATTAAATTTTTATCTAATTGAATGAAACTATAACGGGATTTATGTTCATCCTCAAATCCTTGCCGCATCAATACCAGATCATCGACAAAGTTAACAGTTAAGGTAGAGTTAGTTCCTTCATATTTTAAGTTGATTTTTTTTACTATTTCTACTTGGGCATTAGTTTCATTTATTTCACTTATAGTTTTAGTTTCTAAATCTTCCATTAACTGCTCTAAGCTAGGAATTAATGCTTGAGTTAAAGGTTGTTCAACTCCTCCCTCTCTAATTGCCCGCACATCAGCTAATCCCATTCCATAAGCAGAGAGAACGCCAGCATAAGGATGTAGAAATATCTTTTTCATTCCCAATGTATCGGCAATTAAACAAGCAACTTGCCCACCTGCACCACCAAAACAACAAAGCACATATTGGGTAACATCATAACCACGTTGCAGACTAATTTTTTTGATTGCATTCGCCATATTTTCCACTGCGATCGCAATAAATCCTGCGGCTACTTGTTCGGGTGTACAATCATTGAATGTAGCGGCTTGAATATCTTGGGTTAATTGTGTAAATTTTTGAATAACAATATCTTTATCTAAAGGTAAATTGCCATCAATGCCAAAAACCGAGGGAAAATATTGTGGGTGAATTTTACCTAACATCACATTGGCATCAGTAACCGCTAATGGCCCGCCACGTCGATAACAAGCAGGCCCAGGATTTGAACCAGCAGATTTAGGGCCGACACGATAACTAGAACCATCAAAAAAGAGAACTGAACCACCGCCAGCAGCAATGGTATTAATTGCTAATACGGGAACTCGCATCCGCGCCCCAGCAATTTCTGAATCTAATTGTCGTTCATACTCTCCTTTAAAGTGGGCTACATCTGTACTTGTCCCTCCCATGTCAAAGGTAATAACTAACTCAAAACCTGCTCTTTTACTAGTTTGGACTGCGCCAACAATACCGCCAGCCGGGCCGCTTAAAATACTATCTTTTCCTTGAAATTGCTCGGCTGCGACTAAACCGCCATCAGATTTCATAAACATTAATTTGACACTGGGTAACTGACTCGCTACTTGGTTAACGTAGCGGCGCAGAATAGGAGTTAAATAAGCATCGACTACTGTTGTATCTCCCCGGCTAACCAATTTCATTAACGGACTAACTTGATGAGATACAGATATTTGTGTAAAACCGATTTCTTGGGATATTTGGGCTATTTGTTGTTCGTGTTCAGGATAGCGATCGCTGTGCATAAAAACAATCGCACAACTCCGAATTCCTGTATGATAAACTGCTTGTAAGTCACTTTTGACTTGCTCAAGATTTATGGATATTAATTCATTTCCATTAGCATCGTAGCGTTCATCTATCTCAATCACCTGCTCATAAAGCATTGTTGGTAAGATTATCTGGCGGGCAAAGATGTTAGGACGGTTTTGGTAGCCAATTCGCAGCGCATCTTTAAACCCTTTGGTGATGAGAAGAACGACGCGATCGCCTTTCCTTTCTAACAGCGCATTTGTTGCTACTGTTGTCCCCATTTTTACCACTTCTATCGCTTCGGTAGTAATGGGTTCGTTGCTAGCAATACCCATGATATCTCGAATACCTTGGATGACTGCATCTTGATATTGTTCGGGATTTTCTGAAAGGAGTTTGTAGACTATAATCCATTGCTGATTAGGCAGAGTCACAATTAAAAAACGCTCAGGATGTCTTGAGAGTCTGTCTAGAATTGCCTGATTATTAGTAACGGCAACAATATCTGTGAATGTACCACCGCGATCAGCAAAAACTTTCAACATTACTCTGCTTCCTGTATAATCATGAGAAATTACGAAATAGCTTTAAGAGGATGTGTGAAAAGTCGTGATTGATGTATCAAATATTTTTACCCCTCCCTAACCCTCCCCTTGTAAAGGGGAGGGAACCGGATTTTTCTTGTTTCCCCCCTTTACAAGGTGGGACTAAGGGGGGTAACAACGCAATTAAAATCACAGTCAAAGACTTTTCAAACATCTTCTAACATCCGTTGTCAATTAATATTCATCTACAAATTGAGGATGAACCCAGAGAAATTCGCGGCGTTTGTTTTGCACCCGCACTAGACCACCAAAACTAGGATCTTTTTCTTTCAATAAGGCGTGTAATTCTCGCAAAATCGAGCCTTGAGCGCGGATTGCATCGCCTTCTAAGAACGAGGCATCGCTCTTGGACTTTCCAGCCAAAGCCATATCACTTCCCTTCAAAGTAGACTCGATGCTTTTCTGTCCTAAATCGAGTTGTTCTTCAATGGCTTTGTAGGTGGTATCATCCAGTATAAATTTAGTTGCCGAACCTGCCACAGGTAAGACTAGGCTCAGGGTTCCGGTCAAAATTCTGAGATAGGGGACTGCCTTGGTGAACCACTCACGCGGCAAGTCTAATTCATAGACTCCCTTTTTCTTGTCGTTGGGATTCAAAGCTGGAAGTGGTTGACGTGCGTGTTCGCACCAGAGGGTGAGTTGAAACTTGGCACTAATCCATTTGGGGCGATCGAAAAATCCTGGTTCAATAGGCTTAAAGCTGAACAGGCGCGGGCCGTCTTTTGCTTCATCGGTGAGCATCTGCATTAGTTCTGCAAACTGCTGATCGACTTGGCTTAAAATGGTGCGCTGCTCCTGAGATAATATCTGAAAGCGTGCTTGATCTAGGCGATCGTACATAACCAAATCTTTGCGGATGACGTTTAGCTCGTCTTTCACAATGTATCGGAACTGCTCAATGCCAATTTCTTGGGATGGGGGTTGAGCAGTTGGCGCGTTATTCAGCAATTGATCGATGTTTTGCCATTCGCCACATCCGGAAATGGGACATGGGAACTCATGACGATTTTTCTTTTTGCTTTCAATTAGTTTCTGTACCTCAAACAGTCCGTTTCCAGGGGCATTCATACCGCAAGTTTCAATGCAGGGAACCATCACATTACAACGCAATCCTTCCCAGAAATTCTCGACTAGCCATTTAATCTCTTCTGTGAGATATGACAGGAACCTTTCTGGATAAGCTGCCCGCACTGTAATTTTTACATCAGTGCCAACATATTCCAGCAATGCCCGACCGTTGTAGTCATTGTCAAGCATTAAACCCCGTTGCCAGTGAATGCTGTTTTCATAATTCGCCCGTCCCAGTGAGTATTTGTGCAACCGGACAATTAACTGGTAAAACAAACCTTCTGCCACTGCAAACTGTCCGCGACTGTCTACAATGCGACAGATTTGCGCTTGTTGCCTGTCTCCCGCTTCCGGTTGCTCTCCCCAACTGGGCAATGGCTCCGGGCGTGTGTCGGGAACAAGTTGAGCAATAAGGCTAGTATTGCTAGGTTCTGATGGATCGAAAACCACTTTGTAGGATAGATCAAAGCGTTCCATCAGCCGCAGAAAGATTGGATGCAATTTTGAGGGGTAGCCTTCTTCGCCTGCAAATGGCGGATGGCTCCACAATTGGCCCAGATGCTGAAATTCTACTAAACCGTTGCGTTTGCGTGTCGTTTCATCATCTAGCACAAAACTGATCGCCTTTGCCAGCCAGTCGGGTTTGAGGATGACGATATCGCGTAGTGTTGAGTCGTTATAGTAATGGATAAAATGCCCTAGTATATGGGAGATGCGAAGGAACAGTTCTGCTTGCTCCTCATCGATTCCCTCTTTAGCGCAGACGGCAATGACATTATCGTAGGGGAGATAGGCTTTATCACTTGTCTGTAAGGTTTCCCGCACCCGTTGCCACTTTGCTGGAACGGAACGCCCCATTTCGGGAAGAGATGCAGCGACACGAGCAATAGCATTTTTTAATTCTGCAATCCCAGTGCAATGCGTCGTATCCTGGTTGGGTTTACTGTCTACATAGAAGAAATCGATTACCGTATCTTTGCCAAATTGATCCAGAATTTCTTGTCTGTCAATGTCTGGTTGTCGCTGTCCAGGGCCGCCGTGCGTTGCAACTACTAACACCTTTGCATCTGGTTCTCGATTTTTGATCAGCGTAATCCACTCTTTGACAAAGCCCTGCTGGGGGCCTTCCCGTGGTTTCCAGATAACGAGATACACGGCTGGCGCACTGAAAAACAACTGGTGCGTCGGTCGATAAACCCGTTGACCGCCAAAATCCCAACCATTAAGTGATATCTCTGTGCCACTGTCGGGATCGGTGACGATTACAGGTTTAATTTCAATCCCGTGAGTTGTGGGGCGACCATCTAGCCATTCATCTCCCCGCAATGCTCCTAACAGGCAACTCTTGCCTACTTCGCCCTCGCCAACTAGAATCAGTTTGGCTTCATTCAGAGTTATTTTTTCTTGTGCCTGTGCTCGCAGGTATTGCAAAACAGCTTCTATGCCTTGTTTATAAGCGGCTGCAAGGTCAGGGTTAAGAGGGTTGTTGCGGAGGTAAAGCACTTGCAACTGAGTCAGGGATGCGATTGCTTTTGGCAGTTGGGTCAGTTGGTTGTTTTCAAGGTTAAGCTTTTGCAACTGAGTCAGGGATGCGATCGCTTCTGGCAGTTCGGTCAGTTGGTTGTCGGAGAGGAAAAGCGTTTGCAACCCAGTCAGGGATGCGATCGTTTCTGGCAGTTCAATCAGTTGGTTGTCGGAGAGGTAAAGCTTTTGCAACCCAGTCAGGGATGCGATCGCTTCTGGCAGTTCGATCAGTTGGTTGTTGTCGAGGTAAAGCAGTTGCAACCCAGTCAAGGATGCGATCGCTTCTGGCAGTTGAGTCAGTTGGTTGTTCTGGAGGAAAAGTTGTTGCAACCCAGTCAGGGATGCGATCGCTTCTGGCAGTTCGATCAGTTGGTTGTTCCGGAGGTAAAGCCGTTGCAACCCAGTCAAGGATGCGATCGCTTCTGGCAGTTCGGTCAGTTGGTTATTGTGGAGGTCAAGCCGTTGCAACCCAGTCAGGGATGCGATCGCTTCTGGCAGTTCGGTCAGTTGGTTATTGTGGAGGTCAAGCCGTTGCAACCCAGTCAAGGATGCGATCGCTTCTGGCAGTTCGGTCAGTTGGTTATTATCAAGGTCAAGCTCTTGTAACCCAGTCAGGGATGCGATCGCTTCTGGTATCTCAGTGAGTTTTATGTTGCTGAGATTGAGTTCTATTGCTCCCTCTTGCCGTGCCTTTTCAATGCGCTGCTCTGCTTCTTGATAAGCTTTATCTCTTGCCATGAGCAAATCCTTTCTCTCACTACCAAAATCGGAGTAATAGCCAGACTCTTATTCTAATGTCAAAAGTAGATTCAGCTTAGTACAGAATTTCATTAATTCATAGCGAATTAAATTTGGCGATACCCTGCATTGTTAATGCATCGGCTTGCATTGTTAATGCGTTATCCTGTATTAAAAACGCTACGTTTTTACGCAAAACTGTACCTATTTATTTTATTTTGGTTAAAAATTTAACCACGTCAAATAATCTTGACAATTAGATAGCTTGCTGGTTTAGCGGAATTACAATTACAAATTCCGTCCCCTGCCCAGGAGCAGAAATACATTGTAATGTTCCCTGATGTTTTTGGGTGATAATCTGATGACTAATAGATAAACCTAACCCAGTACCTTTATTAACTGGTTTAGTTGTAAAAAATGGTTCAAATAATTGTTTTTGTACCTTTTCGGGAATGCCTATACCATTGTCGCCAATACGAATAACTACCTCATTCTCGCTAGTAAGTTTAGTCTGAATGCGTATCTGGGGAGGAGAAAGCGCTTTTTCTCCTACTTCCCACTTCCGTTCGGCTTCGCTCACGGCAAGCCCATTTTCCACTGCCTCTTCTAAAGCATCGATCGCATTTGCTAAAAGATTCATAAATACTTGATTCAGTTGTCCAGCATAACATTCTACTAATGGCAGGTCGCCGTATTCTTTAATCACCTCAATTGTTTGATTGTTAGATTTAGGTTTGAGGCGATGTTCCAGAATCATCAAGGTATTATCTATACCCTCATGGATATTCACAGCTTTCATCTCTGCGTCATCTAACCGGGAAAAGTTTCGCAGAGATAAGACAATTTCTGTGATTCGTTCTGCACCAACTGTCATCGAAGTTAGCAAGTTGGGCAAGTCTGCAATCAAAAAATCTAAGTCGATCGCTTCTGTTTCTTGTTGAATTTCCTTTGCTGGATTAGGATAGTTTTGCTGATATAGTTGCAGCAGTCTCAATAAATCTTGGATATATTGATTGGCATAGCCGACATTGCCAGAAATAAAGTTGATTGGGTTATTGATTTCGTGCGCTACACCTGCTACTAGCTGCCCCAAACTGGACATTTTTTCACTATGCACCAGTTGAGATACTAACTGCTTTGCTTCTTGGCGCAATTGTGCTTCTGAGTATCGCAATATCTGCTCTGCTTGTTTGCGCTGGGTAATATCGTGGAGAATCACGACATATTCCTGAAAATCTTGATGGGGTCTATCTGAGATGGAAACTTCCAGAGTTCTGTTTTTTCCATTACCGATTAGGATTTGTTCGCTACGCTTTGTCCACTGCTCTGGATAGTAGACTAATGCGGGTAGCCATTTGTTGAGGTGATTTCCTGGCAACTCAGATGGGTTGACACCAAAAAACGATTCAGTCGCTGGGTTAGCTTGCTGGATAATGCCTCGATTATCTACGACTAAAATACCATCCTGGGCGACAGTAAACAGGTGTTCGGCAGCTTCTCGTGCTTCTGCGATCGCAACCACTTGCGGTAAACTTGTCCAACAAGCGATCGCTACTCCCACAAATGCCACGCTCATCAGTAGCACCACAAATATATTCTCACCGCCGGCAGTTGCCACTTTATTAAGTTTGACACCAAATAACCAGCCAACTCCCACGGCACTGCACAGTAAAAAAATCAGGATGCTCACTTGAAGAATTACTGAATCTTTGATGATTACCACAGGGCGCGTGCGATATCGACGCATCCACCAATTGGGATGGAAAGCAGGGAAATTCACACGGCGAATCACTGCATCTATTCCCAGGACACCAATGGGAAATAATAGCCCAATTAGCAAGTTGAGCCAACCCCAGGCAAATCCGCCCACGAACAACACCACAACTTCTAACAGCAGAATGGCCAGAGATATGCGAGGGAACAAAACTTCCGAGCGATCGCGCCGAAGCCAAAGCCCTAGATGCAGTAACATAAAGGAGACAAACCAACCGATGTTACCAACGGCGACTATTCGCGCCACATCTCCCCAAATCAGATAAATTAAACACAACACCAGTGTCAACGTCAATGCTGGGACAAACACACCTCGACGCGAGACAACGGAAAATACTGGGGAAATGTGGTTATCTAACGCCAGTTGATACAAAATTCGCGGGCAATTAGAAACCACCGTTGCCGAACCGAGTAGACAAGCGGCTACTAGCAAAAAAGAAATACTTACACCAGCAAATCTTCCCCAAAATGGCTGGGAAGCTGCCGCAAGATTCAAGAAAGCATTGTCTTTCAGGTCGGGATTTGTTGCTAACCGCATTACTACCCAAGAACCTCCCAAAAAGATTGGTGGCATCATCCAGGCGGCAACATCTAGAAACCGCAGTGTTTGAGTGGGGTTGCGGCTATCGGCAACAAACGAAGAAGCTGTTTCACAGCTGTAGGTTGCGTAAGTGACGAAAAAGAACCACTTTGCCCAATCCACGAAGCTCAAAGATGACCAACTGCTAGGAAAAAACCCAGGACTAACGGGAGAAAACGCTAACCAGCCAAGACCTTGCACGCAGAAGGTCATTAGCAATCCAAAAGCTGGAATGACAAAAAACAAATGTAAAATACTCAGGGCGCGAGTCCCACTAAACGCCACGATAAAGGGTAACAGTGTAAAGCTAATATCCAGAAATATGTCTGGACAGGCAATACCCAGCGCCTCCAAATTTACTTTAATTAAATCTCTGAGTACGATTGTATTCACTGACAGATAAGAAACCCAATTGAGGAGGTATCCAATTGCTGCATAACGAGCTAGTCCTGGGTAGTTTTGCAGTAGCTTGGTAGCATAGTTAGGCGTTCCTCCAGCTACATTAATGAAGTGCATACCTAAGCGTTTTACCTGATAATTAAGCAGCATTCCAAAAATCACCGCAGGTATCCAAACAAAAATAGCTTGGGAACCTAGAGCAGCATGAATCGCTGGAACCAGTGCTGTCCAAGAAATATGAGCTGTCAAACCAAAGCCCCAACTTTCAACAGCACTCAAGCTTCTAGTTAAGCGAGGGTAAGAAGATTGGCCCAATGTGGAGTGAGCAAAGTTGGACATGATTAGCAGTCTTGGGTGGGATACTGTAATTAAGCTTATTAGCTAGAGTTCCCATCTCATAAATATTCTGCACAAAGATTTTTTGCTCGTATTCATACTTGTATTTTAATATCTCACCAGAGAAAATTATCTTGACAACACCAGTGTTTATTGCCCTCATCCCCCAACCCCTTCTCCCAATTTAGGAGAAGGGGAGCCAAGCCAATTTCAAAGTCCCTCTCCCAAATCGGGAGAGGGATTTAGGGTGAAAGCTCATTGATTCACGCAAGAAGTCTATTAGACAATTATCGAATGTGTATCTGCCAAGGCGGGAACTTTAACTTCTGTTTCGGCTCCTAAGTCAAAGTCATACCACTCGTTACGCCATTGCAGGCGAAACTTCAAGCGCGTCCAGTTGGGTGGTAGATTGGGACAGGCAACTGGGCCAAATTGAGTCATCCGAATACCGCCAAACCCGAAAACTACTGCTTGCCATACTCCTCCAGCACTGGCGGCGTGAATTCCTTCGGCGGCGTTCAGTCTCACATCCTCTAAATCTACCAAGGCCGATCGCAGAAAGTGTGTGTAAGCTTCGGTTGGTTGATTGAGGTCGCAAGCTAAAATAGCGTTAATGGCTGGGCCTAGTGAAGAACCATAACTGTGGTCGGTGCGTTGGGTGTAATAGTCCCAGTTGGTGGCGAGGGTGTTATAGTCGTAGCGATCGCGCAATAAATACAAGAGCATCAACACATCTGGCTGTTTGAGAATCTGCTTTTGGTTGGTGGCTTCAATTCCCAACAAACCTTGTAGAGATTTGCTACGCGGTTCGTAATCAGCGAGGTTAACATCTTCTAGCTGGAAAAAGCCTTCAAATTGCTCAATTAAACCAGTTTGAGCATCTTGATTGACAAATAGACGTTCTTGGATTTCCGCCCAATGGTGCAGACGCTCTGTGGTTAAGTTGAGTTTTTGCACCAGTTTTGCTGAAGTTTCTGGATAAGCTTGTTTGAGCCAATCCCACAGCCCCAAAGCTGACTGCAAATGCCACTGTACCATGAGATTGGTGAAGGCATTATTATCGACGCGATCGTGATTTTCATCGGGGCCAATTACATCTAGGATATCGTAGCTGTGGCGCTCTTGGTTCCACTGCACTCGACTTTCCCAGAAAACAGCCGTATCAAGAATAATTTCCGCGCCATAATCGCGCATCCAGTCATCATCGTTGGTAGTCTGCCAGTAGTGCAAAATTGCATAAGCGATATCTGCGGTGATATGCACTTCAATGTCACCGCACCAGATGCGGATTAATTCACCGTTGGGAGCTGGAACCCAGCGCGGAGTTACTTCATCGCCAGTAGTGGCACTTTCCCAAGCATACATCGCTCCTTGATAACCGGCTTCTTGAGCTTTGCGTCTCGCTCCTGGTAGGGTGTGGTAACGGTAGGTGAGCAAGTTACGCGCTAGGGCTGGTTGAGTTAAGGTGAGGAAAGGCAGGATGAATATTTCTGTATCCCAAAAGATATGTCCGCTATAGGCAAAACCGGAGAGAGTTTTGGGAGGAATGCTCACGCTGTCATCGTGACGTGGTGTTACAGCAAGTAATTGAAAGAGATTATAACGGACGCTCAATTGAGCCAAGCGATCGCCTTCTATAATAATGTCACTGTCTTGCCACACTTGCTCCCATGCTGCAATGTGAGCTGCCAAGAGGGTAGCATATCTCGGTTCATCAGCGAGTCTTTGTAAAGCGGCAGCAATGGGGATTTCTGTCTCTCGTGAAGTAAACAGGGTGACAATCTTTTCTACAATTACTGTTTTTCCGGGATATAAGTCTAAAGTGGTTGTCAAAGTGGGAGAACTAGAAGCATTTTCGATGCTTGCGGGTGCAGTCTCGTCACCATCTACCACTAACTTAGCTGCCATCCCAAGTTCAATACCTGAGTGGAGAGTTTGACTGTTTAACCAGATAATTCGATCTATGCCACCTTGGTTTAAGGTTCGCCAATGTTTAACGCCTTGAGTATGTGGTTCGCTGTCAAATCCGGCTTCGACGGTAATTTCACCCTCAAAGTCTACCGATGTAATTTGAGCGCGAATCGCCAGAACGTGTTGGTCTGCTAAACTGGTGAAACGCTCGAAGTGAAAATCTAAAGTATGACCACTCGGACTACGCCAGCGCACATCACGGCTAACTAAACCTAAGCGTAGATCGAGCCGACGTTCGTAGTTGAGAATCTCACCACTGTCCATACTAAAGCGTTCGCCTGCTACTTTTACCACTAATGGCAGCCAGTTGGGACAGTTTACTAGTTCAGTATGAGTAATTGTCACATCATCATAAACACCGTGGATGAGTGTGGCTGGAAAATCCTGTGGATATCCTTCCTCAAACGTACCCCGCACTCCTAACAACCCATTACCAAGAGTAAAGACGGTTTCTTTGTGATGTAACTGCGTCGGATTAAACTCCGTTTCAATAACGTTCCAGTCAGTATTGTCAATTAATTGCTGATTTTGTTGAGAATGGTGAGTGGATACGTTGAGCATGAGCGATCAAACCTATGTCTTGGGGTGGCTGTGGGCAGGATGCAGTAAAATTAAGAGCAATCCTTAAGTGATTAACTCCTTTTCTTTAGCGCGTAGATTAAAAGATAATCTGAACGCTAAAAAACACGCTTCTGATAACAGTAGCGTTTCAAATTTCATCTGTCTACAGTTAGATTTCTTTAAAAATGCCAGTTATAACTCATAAATCTTAACTAGCTACGAATTGATTCAGGTTTTCATCAATTTGTTTCATATTTACAATTAAGGCAAGACGCGATGAATCGCCGTCTCTACAATAATCAGTTCTTTGTAGAGACGGCGATTTATCGCGTCTTTGTCTTTGTGATGGACGTTAGTCATATTTTATTTTGGCTGGTAAAATCTACAGGTGCAGTTAAGTAACGTTTTGTTCTTTTACCAGAAGTGGTATATTGGCACTTGATCCGACCGAGTACAAACTATGCATAAGCCCACAGGAAAGCAAACTAGAGGTGTTGTACTCAGTACTACAGGACAGGAAGGGGAAGTGGGCAGATGAACAAAAATACTGGGCAAGGTAATGTTTTTTCTCTGTTTAAAGGCGTACCTCTAAGTCGCATTTTGGTAACGTTGTTTTTGCTGCAAATCTTGCTAGCTACCTCATTGACTGCATACTTATCAATCGGCAATGGGCAAAAGGCAGTCAATGAGGTAGCTAGCGAATTACGTCATGAAGTTGGCAATCGAGTCGAGCAGAATTTACAAACTTATTTGGCAACGCCGCGTCAGGTACTACGCAGTAATCAAAATGTGATTAACATGGGGTTGCTGAAGATAGAGAATCTGGCAACCTGGGAGTCATATTTAATAGAGCAGTTAAAGATTTTTCCAGATGCGTTGGCAATAACTGCAAGCAATGAACAGCAAGAATATCTAGCGGTGGAGAAGCTCAACGATCGCCAATTTTTACTCAAAAAAGCCAATAAGTCAACTGGGTACGACCTCTATACCTACATAATTAACGCTCAAGGTCAACGTACTCAATTACCAGAGGCGATCAAAAACTATGATGCGCGATCGCTTCCTGATTATCTCACAGCAGTTACCGCTAAAAAATTCAGCTTTAGTGAGATTTTTACTCCCCGCACTGAACCAACACTCCTGATTAGTGCTTCTCTTCCCATCTATAACTCCCAAAGGGAATTACTCGGAGTCAACAGCACTCTCACTCACTTATCACAAATTGGGGATTTGCTGCAAAACATCAAAGTTGGCAAGTCTGGGCAAATTTTTATTATCGAGCGATCGGGACTATTAGTTGCAAGTTCTACAACTGAAGAACCATTCCGCTTCCAAAATGGTAAGGCCATTAGGTTGAAAGCTTCCCAAAGTGGAAATTCTTTGACTCAAGCAACCGCTAAATACTTAAAAACTAATTTTAATAACTTTGACCAAATTCAAAGTTTACAGCAACTAGATTTTTCCTTTGACGGCAAACGGCAATTTTTAGAAGTTAGACCGTTACAGGGCGAACCAAATGTCAACTGGTTGATTATCGTGGCTGTCCCAGAAGCAGACTTTATGGGACAAATTAATCGCAACATTCAAACTACTATTTTTCTCTGTTTGGGAGTGTTGGGACTAGCGATTATATTGGGAATTGTCACCGCTCGGTGGATTACTCAACCAATTTTGTACTTCAGCAAGACGACAAAAGATTTAACTGATTTTACCAATAGCGAAGACTCAGTGGTGAAAGTGCAGGGCATTCAAGAACTAGAGGTGCTGGGTGAATCTTTTAATGAGATGGCGCAATATTTACGCAAAACCTTTACTGCACTGATTAGCAAAAATGAGGATTTAGAACTGCAAGTTAAGCAGCGAACTCAAGAATTACAGCACGAGGTTGAAGAACGCATTAACAGCGAGCAAAAACTGGGGCAGCATTATCAAGTACTCACAGAATTGGCAAATCACAAAGCGATTTTTGAAGGAAATCTGGAAACAGCATTCAAAGTTATTGCAGAAAAAGCAGCCAATGCCTTAGAAGTAGAACGAGTGAGTGTGTGGTTATTCAATAGCGAGCGTACCAAGCTACAATGCATAAGTCTCTATGAACGTAGCAATCAGAAACATTCGGCAGGTTTAGAACGCAACCTTGCAGATTATTTAATCTACTTTAGAGCTTTGGTGGCTTCTCGTACCATTGCCGTCTCTGACACTCGTACCGATCCACGGGTACAAGAATTATCGGATAAATTGCTCGAACCAAATAATATTGTATCCCTAATTGATACCAGTCTTTGGGTTGGGGGCAAAATGGTGGGAACAGTATTATCTGAACAGGTTGATATTCCCCGGAAATGGGAACTGAGCGAGCAAAACTTCATTAGCTCAATCGCGGAAATTGTCACCCTAACTTTAGAAGTAGGCGATCGCAAACGCGCAGAATCCGCGCTACGTGAGGCTAAAGAAATCGCCGAAGTCGCAAATCGTGCTAGGAAAACCTTTTTAGGAAACATCAACCACGATCTGAGAAATCCTTTAAACTCAATTTTGGGAATCACAGAGGCACTCAAAGATCAAGTGTACGGCCCTGTAAGTGAAGAACAACGCCAGTCTTTAAATATGCTCGAATCTAGCGGTAAGAACCTACTAGAATTAATTAACCAAATCCTTGACATTACTGACACCGAATCCAGCAAAATAGAACTGCAACTAGCTGCTACTTCGATTCCGGGAATATGTGACTTCTGCTTGAGTTTTGTCAAAGATTTAGCCTTCCAGAAAAATATCCGCTTGAGGGCACAAATACCTGAAGAACTCGAACCCATCCAACTCGATGAACGCCGCATTCGCCAAGTATTTATCAACTTATTGACTAACGCAATTAAGTTTACTAAAGAAGGAGGCGAAGTCTGGATTGAAGCCCAGCCAAGTTCCACCAACGAATATATCTTTATCAGCGTGGTAGATACTGGTATTGGGATGCTTTCCGATGACCTTTTTAAATTATTTCAACCTTTTGTGCAAGTTGAAAATGCCTCCGATCGTCGTTCTTCAGGCACTGGTTTAGGATTAGTAATGGTGCAAAAAATTGTCGAGCTGCATGGTGGAACTGTCCACGCCGAAAGTCAGTTAGGCAAAGGTAGTCGATTTACTGTCAAGCTTCCTTGGAAAAAGGCGGGAGAATCGAGAGTCTAAGAGAATGTTTGAAAAGTGGTATGTTGTGATTTTAATCGAATTATTACCCCCCTTAATCCCCCCTTATAAAGGCAGGGCTGTTTCATTCCCTAAAACAGGTAAAATTGCAAGTGTTGAGGGGATAAAAATCATGGGTACTTCTCTGATTGAACATTTGCGACAA
>NZ_JBALDR010000005.1:0-34241 GCF_036917315.1 Nostoc sp.
TTTCGCGCTCCGCTTCAAGCACTTATTCAATATAGCGAAC
This sequence comes from Nostoc sp., assembly GCF_036917315.1. Classification (GTDB taxonomy): domain Bacteria; phylum Cyanobacteriota; class Cyanobacteriia; order Cyanobacteriales; family Nostocaceae; genus Nostoc. The sequence goes on from NZ_JBALDR010000005.1 coordinate 41, forward strand.
CTAATTCATTGTGTCAACTATTTTTCCCAAAATATTTTTGGACCGCTTCTGCATCTCCTGAAATTGCCCACAGTGCCGGGTTCTAGGCAACAATGGTTTATGCACTGTGTTAACTAAGGATAGAACAAGCGTGAATTTTCAGTCGGTAATAAGTTTATTGCATCATTTTTGGGGCGATCGCGGTTGTCTTATTGCCCAGCCCTACGATATTGAAAAGGGGGCTGGTACTAAGAATCCCCAGACTTTTTTAAGAGCATTGGGGCCGGAACCTTGGGCTGTTGCTTACGTTGAGCCTTGTCGTCGTCCTACTGATGGACGCTACGGCGAAAATCCCAACCGCTTTCAACACTATTATCAGTACCAAGTTCTAATTAAGCCATCACCAGATAATATTCAAGAGATTTATCTTGATTCGTTAAGAGCTTTAGGTATTCGTCCTCAAGACCACGATATTCGGTTTGTAGAGGATAACTGGGAAGATGCAACTGTGGGAGCTTGGGGCACTGGGTGGGAAGTCTGGTTAGATGGGATGGAAGTTACTCAATTTACCTACTTCCAACAGTGTGGAGGAATTGATTGCCGTCCGGTGTCGATTGAAATTACATACGGGTTAGAGCGGCTGACAATGTATCTCCAGCAAGTAGAAGCATTTACTAAGATCCAGTGGACAGACAACATTACTTATGGCGATGTTTTCCTGCAAAGTGAGATTGAGCAGTGCACATACAACTTTGAAGCGTCAAATCCTGAGTTGCTACTGACATTATTTAATTTATATGAGCAGGAAGCTACCCAATTGACGGAGCGAGGATTGGTATTGCCTAGCTTAGATTATGTAATGAAGTGTTCGCACACATTCAATCTGCTGGATGCTAGAGGTGTGATTTCGGTGACGGAGAGAACTCGCTATATTGCTAGGATTCGGCATTTGGCTAGGAAGGTAGCTCATTTATATGTTGAGCAAAGGGAGAAGTTGGGTTTTCCGTTGCTCAAAGATGCCATGAGTTCAACAGGAAGCCCAACATCCTAAAGGGTGCATCTACACGAACTAAGTACAGGTTAGTGTAAAATCATAACATTTTAAACTGCAAAGGTACCCAGAGTCGTGCCAAATTTAATTTACTACGATTTTATGTTCTGTTTATCCTTGTGGCGCTGAGGTTTAAGCTACGTATATCTTTGTTGATGCAGCTTTTGCTAAACGACAGAAATACGGTTAAATATTGAGTCTATAACGTTCAAGCTACAAGGATAAGGCCCGCCTGTGCGGGCTTTGTTTATATAAACTTAATGGACTATACTCACCACAAGCATAAAAATTTTTCGCTGTTGCTGATTAAAGAGATAAAAAGCCCACGCAGAGGTGCTTCAAGCACAGATAATAAGAGTTTGGAATATTTTATTTTTGAATTTAATAACCAAATTCAGCAACGCCGATTTTTCTTTATTGCTGCCCTATCTATATTTAATAGAACCATCAACAAATTCGGGTTGCCAGGTGCTTTTACAAAAATCTTATGATTCAAACCAGTGGTGTAATTATTTGTCTTGGCTACATTTTTGGGTTGCTGTTTACAGCAGTTCCTTGGGGTGGTGTGGGAATTTTGGTTCTGGGGATAGTGGGAGCAATTGTTTTTAGAAGACGCACTACACTACAGCAATTTGCTCAGAAACCAGAAAATGCTGGAAGCAAAAATAAAGCAGTGCCTAATACTTGGCAAATTACTCCCCATCCTCGAATATGTCTAGCTGCTGGCTTGGTGGGATTATTGGCAACTTTATATTTTCAATGGCGAATGCCACAACCGGGTGCAAAAGATATTAGTCAGTTTGTCCCGCCTGGAAATAGCAGCAATCAAGAACAACTTGTGATTGTACGCGGCGAAGTGGCGAGTAATCCCCGCTTAACTCGCAGTCAGCGAGGACAATTTTGGCTGGAAACGACTCAGTTAGATGAAGTTAAAAATGATAAAGGTTCAGCAGGTGTCCCACAAGGGGTTACAGGCAAATTGTATGTGACAGTCCCTATACTTCAGGCTACTGGGTTATACCCTAGTCAACAAATTGCTGTGACTGGGATTTTGTACAAACCAAAGGCGGCTTCCAACCCTGGTGGTTTCGATTTTCAGAAGTTTCTCAAGCAGGAAGGAACGTTTGCTGGTTTGATTGGGCGACAAATAAATGTTTTGGAGCCGGAACGTAAATGGGGATGGTGGCAAATTCGGGAGCGAATTGTGCGATCGCAAGTTCGTTGGTTGGGTATTCCTGAAGGGCCTCTTGTCAGCGCAATGGTTTTAGGTAGCAAAGCTGTGGATTTACCCTACGATATCCGAGACTTATTTGTACAAGCCGGATTAGCTCATGCTTTAGCAGCTTCTGGGTTCCAAACTTCTTTGATTTTGAGTGTAATTTTACAGTTAACGAGGCGGGCAAGAAAAGGAACGCAATTTACCCTTGGGTTTTTGGGTTTAATCATTTTTCTGAGTTTAACAGGGTTTCAACCTGCGGTTCTCAGAGCCGTAATTATGGGTTTTGCAGCATTAGTTGGTCTGCTATTAAAAAGGAAGGTAAAACAGTTTAGCTCGTTACTATTAGCAGCAACTCTGCTATTAGTGTTTAATCCTCTATGGATTTGGGATTTAGGTTTTCAATTGAGTTTTTTAGCAACATTAGGATTAGTTGTAACAGTACCTGCATTAGTCAATCGCCTAGCATGGCTACCACCTGCGATCGCTGCTTTGATTGCTGTTCCCCTAGCTGCAACTATTTGGACTTTACCTGTGCAACTTTTTGTCTTTGGAGTTGTACCATCTTATAGTCTGTTGTTGAATGTAATTAGTACTCCATTAATTTCGATCATTAGTATAGGTGGAATTATCAGTGCGTTAGTAGGTTTAGTGTGGACTGAAGCAGGAAGCTTCCTAGCTGGGGTGTTACATTATCCTACTGATTGGCTAATTAAGCTAGTGGAATTTTTTAGCAAGTTACCTGGAAATTCTGTTGCTGTGGGCAGCATATCTACTTGGCAGCTTTTGGCGATTTATATACTAATTATATTGGTCTGGTTAGTGCGTTGGTGGCAAAGACGGTGGTGGTTTGCTAATATGATTGCGATTGGTTTAGTATTCATCCCACTTTGGCATTCTAAAAATACATTGTTTAGGATAACAGTCTTAGAATCGGGGACAGAACCAATTGTAATCGTTCAAGATCGAGGTACTGTAACTGTCATTAACAGTGGTGATGAAGGTACAGGACGTTTTACAATTTTACCGTTTTTACAACAGCAGGGTGTAAATCAAATAAATTGGGCGATCGCAACTGATTTTCAAGGTAATCAAAGTAATGCTTGGTTTGAATTAATGCAACGTTTACCAATCAATAATTTTTATGAATACTCACCCCAAACAGATAATTCTATTACAAATCAAGCTATTCAACAAGAAGTACAAAAACATCAAGGAATTTATCAACCTTTGGGAGTTGGTCAATCTGTAAAAGCTGGTTCGATAGTAGCGCAATTAATCAACGACCAATTACCAATTTTACAATTGCAAATTTTAGATCAAAATTGGTTATTAGTAGGTAATGTTAAATCTAAAGAGGTACAGCAACTAGTAAAAAATGGAAGTTTGCCTCGCCCGCAAGTGCTTTGGTGTGCCCCTGAGTCATTAAAAGATTTAGTTATTGCTCTGCAACCGAAAGTAGCGATCGCTTCTTCTGCCAACTTTGATCCAAAAATTTTATCTGAACTGAATCAAAGCCAAACTAAACTGTTCTTTACAGGACGAGATGGAGCTATTCAATGGACTCCTAATGGTCAGTTTGAGGCGTTTATTGAATCAACAGAAAATAAATCATCTGTTTTATAAAAAACTTATAAATTCAGTAAATTAAAAAAAAATGAATCAAATCTTATGACAATTTATTTTTACAGTACTCGTGAAAAGTATGGCTGTTTCTCTAACTTTTCGTCCCACGGCTTTGAATTAGATGGATTGTATTGGTCAACTAGCGAACACTACTTTCAAGCGCAAAAGTTTGTGGGTACACCTCATATAGAACAAATCCGCCTAGTTAAAACACCTAAAGATGCAGCAAGAATGGGGCGCGAGAGAACGCGTCCTTTACGCCAAGATTGGGAACAGGTTAAAGATGACATCATGCGGCAAGCTGTGCTGTGCAAATTTCAAAATCATGCAGATATTAGAGATATTTTACTCTCTACAAACAATGTAGAAATTGTTGAAAACTCGCCTATCGATTTTTACTGGGGTTGCGGAGCCGATGGGAGTGGTAAAAATATGCTAGGAAAAATTTTAATGGAGGTGCGAGATATTCTGCACCATACATACAGGACAGATATTGATAATAAAACTATTAAATAAGCTTGTCAAAAATAGTTTTTTAATCGAACTACTCCAGATGTAGAGAATACGAATAGAGAAGAAATCGAGACGATCGCAAACGCTTTAAGACTGCTATATAGTTATTACTTTCATGAGCGTAAATCTGAAAGCCTCGATTAGTGATCGCTATATAAACTCTCACCTTTCCTAAACTTATGCTGTGGTCAACCAGACTGGTGAAAGATGCATACTGGTTTTGGGAACACTAAATTTAGCACTAGACTTCACAGGAAGGAGTTGATATCTAAAAGCGAATGGAATAACGAGATCGAAAAATACAGTTCCCTTGCAATTACCCATAACATACCTAAAACCAGTGAAGCGTAATACAATTACCCATGAATTTGACTCTGGTTCACAAGCAGAAATAATACCTCTACAAGAAAGCGATGACCACTTGTCAGAAGCGTCCAAGCTACTAAGACAAGGAATTCAACAGCAGCAAGGTGGCGAATTAATAACGGCTATGAAGTCTTTACAGCAATCCTTGGGACTGTTTCAGGCAGTTGGCGATTTAGAAAAACAGGCACAGGTACTTTCTTTTTTAGGATTGGTAACTTACAGCGCTGGAGACTACAAAGGTGCTATATCTTACTCCCAACAATGTCTGTCTTTGCTCAATAACACCTCAGATTTAGCATTGCAGATGCAAGCACTTTCCCATTTAGGCAATGCATACCGTCATCTGAACGATCATAAAAAGGCTATTGAGTTTCTAGAAAAATGTTTGAAAATAACGCAACAGTTACAAGACAAACGCAGTCAAGTCGCGGCACTCAATAATTTGGGATTGGTGTATAAAGCTTTAGGTAACTTTACACAGGCTATTGAGTATCAACAGCAAAGTCTAGAGATTGTGCGAGAACTCAAAGATAATTGGGGCGAAGAACAGGTACTCAAAAATTTGGGTAATGCTTGGTATGCTTTGAACAATTACCCAAAAGCGATCGCCTATTATGAGCAATGTGTAGTACTATCACGCTCCTTAAAAAATGTTCGCAGTGCTTCTCAGGTGCTAAAGAATCTGGGCAACGCTTGTTATGCTTTAGGTGATTATACCAAAGCGATTAAGTATTATGAAGATCGGTTGCAATTAGCCAAAGAAATTCAAGACAAGCGTAGTGAGGAACAGTCTTTAAGTAGTTTAGGAGTTGCTTGTGAAGCTTTGGGTGACTATAACAAAGCAATTACGTATTATGAAGAACGTTTGCTGTTAGCTAGAAATATCAAAGATCGTCGCAGTGAAGAACAAGCTCTTGCCAGTCTGAAAGTCGCTTGCTACGCCTTGGGTGATTATGCCAAAGCTATGCAATATCAGCAGGGAACATCTTCAAATAGTTAAAAAGCAAGACCAGAAAACAATTCAAAATTACTCCTACAGATCAATTCTCCCACTTGTCTTTTGTTGTTGGAGATATACGAGAACTTCTAATGTATCTACTTGAGGAAATTCTGTGTAAAAATTACTCACACTCCAAAAGGGTTCGGGTGTTTCTAAGACTATTGTGCGATCGCCCCACTGTTCTAACCAAGGTAGCAATTTTTGTGGCACTACTGGAGTACATAGCCAAACTGCTGCTGGAGAAAGCGCTCTCATAGCAGTTGCTGCTACCGCTATTGTCATACCTGTAGCAATGCCATCATCAACTAAGATGAGCGTAGCATTTTCTGCATTCACTTGCGGACAAGCAGGAATTAATTGAGCCTCAAGAGACTTAGCAAGGTTTATCGCTTTATTTAAAGCTATTTCTCGCCACCGCGCATCATGTTTAGAGCGAAATAGCTTTTGATCGGCCCAAAGAACATTTCCAGAAGTAGTCACTGCACCAATTGCTAACTCTGGGTTTTCTGGATGGCTAATCTTTTTTGCCACAACAATTGTCAACGGACAGTCTAAAAGACGTGCTATTGGTGCTGCTACTGGTACACCCCCTCTTGGCAAAGCATAAACAATTGGTACAGGCTTTACCCCAGAATCAATAGTTTGCTGAGTCAAAACATGATGAATTACTCGCGCCAATACTTCACCCGCATGGGTACGATCGGCGAAAAGTGGGGTATGTGACATGCTTTCCCCCAGCATCTTAGGACGGCACTGCTTTTATCATGACTGAATTTTGTCTCAAATTAACTGATACAATAAGATTTGTATAAATAATTAAGTATTCAGCAAAAGTTTATTGTTCTGAGAAATATCCAGCCAAAGGGCTATTTATATCAGATATAACAGCTGGCGCTGATGCCAAAATCCTGATTTTCATGAGCAGCGAAACCCAACTCAGCCTCTTCGACGACTCAACTTTTAACCAACGAGAACTGATTCCTACAGACGCGAAAATTCCGATCGCTCCCGGAACTTATTCTGACATAACGGAGTTGACACAGCATTGCGATCGCTGCCACCGTTGTGCGTTGGGAGACACTCGCACTCATGCTGTTGTCGGACGTGGCAATCTCAAAGCACCAATTATGGTTGTGGGAGAAGCGCCAGGTCAAAATGAAGATGAAACGGGTTTACCATTTGTAGGCAGATCGGGACAATTGCTGGAGAAAATTTTGGCATCGGTGAATCTGACTACTGAGCATGATGTATACATTGCCAATATCAATAAATGTCGCCCACCAGATAATAGAGTTCCCACGCCTGTAGAGGTGGCGGCTTGTCTACCATACCTACTAGAACAAATTCGCTTAGTTGACCCCAAAATAATTTTGTTAACGGGTGCGACTGCTGTCAAAGGGATCGTTGGGGATAAGCGGGGAATTACGAAAATTCGCGGCCAGTGGCTAGAGTGGGAAGGGCGTTTATGTATGCCAATCTTTCATCCTTCCTACTTGCTGCGTAACCCTTCTAAGGAAAAAGGTGCGCCTAAATGGTTGATGTGGCAGGATATCCGGGCAGTGCGTGCCAAGTTAGACGAAATTCAAAATAACAGCTAATGCTTAATCCCCTCTTTTTCTAAGGTTGTGATTACCAGCATCTTTTCAATTACTCACTTCGTTGCTATCCCGGTTGGAAAGAAATTCTCAAGCTAATAGCTAAAGTCTTCTCAAGAGGACTAAATACAAGATTTTAAGCGATGTAAATGACTAGACTCTGTATGTGAAAGAGAAAATTTTAGTCCACTAATTGCGATCGCTTATTTTAACGTGAGTCTCCAACGAAGGCGCACGTTATTTTAATTGAATATGACGACTTGCTTGTCGCTAGGGGTAAAACTGAAGCTAGCGTGCTCCCTTGGCAAGGGGCACGCTAGCACGGGTGAGGTAGTTTGATTATTGGTAATTAGGTAGACTCGATATTACCTTTTACTTTTTAGACGCGAAATTTCAAATCTCTATTCGTCGTCGAAATCTTCTTCGTCGTCTTCCTCTTCTTCCTCGTAATCGTCGTCATCGACTACTTCGTCAGCAATTAATTCATCTTCCTCATCTATAATTGACCTTTCTGCACGTCTGCTGCCAAAGCCAGATTCCCCAAGAGTAGGAGAATCTAAATTATAGGTGCGAGCTGTGCGATCGTCTAAGACCATATCTAGGGGATCGTCAACTTCATCTAATACGCTACTAGTAATTTCAGCAGCATAATCATCGATCGCTCCTGGTTCTTCATAGGTATTGTATCCAGTACCAGCCGGAATCAATCGCCCGATAATCACGTTTTCCTTTAATCCGCGCAGCCAGTCAGATTTGCCTTCGATAGCTGCTTCAGTGAGTACCCGTGTTGTCTCTTGGAAGGACGCGGCGGAAATAAAGCTGTCGGTATTCAACGATGCTTTAGTGATCCCCAACAATACTGGAGTGTACTGTGCCCTAGCACCGCCTGTAATTGCCATAGCTTCGTTCACCTGCTCAACTTGGCGCAGTTCCACCAATTCGCCGGGAAGCATTGTGGTGTCACCACCATCATCAATCCTGACTTTGTTGGTCATCTGGCGAACAATTACTTCAATGTGCTTATCGGAAATATCAATTCCTTGAGACTGATACACCATTTGCACTTCATTCACCAAGAATGTCTGTACCTTCTGCAAAGCAATGCTGGCGCAAGCATAGATTCCGTCTTCAGAACCAAGGCTAAAGAAGATTTCTAAAATTTCGTGGGGATTGGATGGGCCATCAGTTAACGGTTGTCCCGCTACTACCATTGAGCCATCTGGAACAATCAAGTTTTGTCCAGGTCCCAGAGGATAATCTGTCACCACGCCATTTGATTCTACGACCTTAATAGCGATCGCTTCATCACCATCACCGTAAACTACCTTAACTTCCCCGCCCCGCCGACATAAGATGCACGCTTCTTTCGGTTTACGAGCTTCAAGTAGTTCCTCAATCCGGGGCAAACCTTGAATGATATCTCCGGTTTTGGCGCGTTCAAACACCAGCAACACCAAGTTATCACCCCGTTGTACCAAATCGCCGTCTTCTATTTGCAACACAGCACCAGGGCTGACTCGATAAGGGCGACCGATACGGGTAGTAATAACGTAGTTTTTAGTACTTAAAGCTGATTCCCCACCAGATGCAGCAGCGACGTTTTTAACATCCACTACTTGCCCTGATTCTGGGGCAAAAACTCCAGGAGCAACTTCTGTACCTTCTACTAACAAGTCACCCACTTTTACCTTGGGTTGGGTACTACTATTAATGGTGAGCCTATCAACATCACGCAACACCAAACAGCGACGCACGTTTTCGGTTCCTTTTTGAACACCCCGTACTTCCCCGCCTTCTTTACACAAGATTTGGGTACGTGCGACAACAGAACCTGGGGCGATGGTTAGCCCATCGTGTACCTCAAGTGTCGTCTGGGTACTACCTTGGGTGGCATCGGCGGTAATGTCTCGACGAATTACCAAAGATTCCAAAATAACCAGTTGTAAACGTTGAACTTCTGGATCTTCAGTATCCTCTACTAATTCAATATCTGCTGCCAGGGGTGAAGCATTATGGTCTTGTTCCCCTTCTTGCTCAATTTCCAGTACTAGCTGGGTTCGCAGCAGTTCTACACCTTCAACAGATTTGACGCGTTCTGAATCTTTATAAGGTAGTCGTTGCACCGCTCTTAATTGAATCGATCGCCCGGTTTGTTGACTTACCGATGTCGTTGATGGCACATCTGGATTATCAGGGACGGCAAACTCAACCACTGGACGACTCAATAGGGCGGGTCCTTCTGGTGTCTCTACATACTGGATGTAACGCAATTCCGTGGCGACATTGCCTTGGAATTCCTCACCTGGTTGGATGAAGGTGTTATCTCGCCCGATAACTGATTCGGGATCGTCCACCATCAGCAGTTCCCCTGGCTTCACCACCACTTCCCGCAGGATGTCGTTTTTCTGGGTCACTTCTACCACACCACTGTTTTGGCAGAAGATATCCTTCACCACTTCCGTGCCAGCTTCCACAAACTGACCGTCTTCCACCAATAGTAAGGAGATATCTTTATTAACTTCGTGGCTTTCTTCGGGAATCCACAACAGGGTACCGCCCTGCACGACTTCATAACCCAGCTTGGCTTTACCTTTTTTCTGGACTTCTACACCAGCAAATTTTAGGAATCCACCAGTGGTTGTGCGATAGCGGTCATCAATTAACTCAGCTACTACTTGACCATTTTGCACTTTTGTGCCTGGTGTAGCTCGGAGGTTAAATACCTGGTTGTTGCCAGTAGATACTAAGTAGTTATTACGGCCTTGAGAACTTTGGACTGTCACAGTTGCCTGGTCTAGTACCACAGAAGCGGTGATAATTTCAATTTCTCTGGTACTCTTACCTGGGGTAGCTTCAGGCAAGCGCACCACACCGCCGTGTAAACTGGCTAATTTGGTTTCTGCTAAAACTCCATTAGCAGCGATCGCATCACCATTTTTCACCACCAATTCTGCACCAGGCGGCAAGTTGTAAACTTCCCCAGACAAAATCCAAATCAAACCACCGCGTGCGGCTGTGGTTGTGGTATTGCCTTGACGGTCAGTTTTTTGTTCTGGAACAACTTCGGCAAATTGCACTTCCCCTGCTAAGTCAGAGGCGACATCTTTAACCGCTTTTTCTGTATTAGTCCGAGTTGTACGTCCACCAAGGGCAACCTCTGCCAACAACTGCCCTTGCTTTACCTTATTTCCATCAAATACATATAGTGTTGAACCTTGGGTCAGATGAACCTCTTGGTTCTCTGGGGTGACATCACCTACTTTTGTTGGTTCCAAAAGCATGATGCCATTCGCCTCAACATAGAGGGCATCTTCCCCGTGGCGAGTCCTATATGTTCTGGTCTTCAGTTTGCGAGGAAGCTTGACAGTCCCATCAATTTTGGAACGAACTTGTTGTGCCACTTCTCCAGTAAACACCCCACCAGTGTGGAATGTCCGCATGGTTAGCTGAGTACCAGGTTCACCGATACTTTGGGCAGCAATAATCCCTACAGCTTCGCCCAAATCCACCATCTTGGCGTGGGCCAAACTCCAGCCGTAACAGTGTTGACAGACAGAACGTGCGGCTTCACAAGTTAGTGGCGATCGCACCACAACTTCTCCCACCCCAGACTTTTCAATTTTCTTCGCCAAGTCTTCAGGAATTGGCGAATTGCGTGCTGCAATCAATTCTTTTGTGACCGGATGCACCACATCTTCGCCAATTACCCGTCCCATCAAGCGGGTTCCCAGAGGAATCAAGGTTTTAGCACCTTCTGTCATTGGTCGAATCGCTAGACCTCTAGTGGTGCCGCAGTCAAATTCCCGAATAATTACATCCTGGGAAACGTCCACCAATCGGCGGGTGAGATAACCAGAGTCAGCCGTCCGTAAGGCAGTATCCACCAATCCTTTTCTGGCACCGTAAGACGAAATAATGTATTCCGTCACAGTTAGCCCTTCACGGAAGTTGGTTTTGATCGGTAAATCGATAATTTCTCCTTGAGGATCTGCCATCAGTCCCCGCATCCCCACCAACTGCCGGACTTGTGAGATGTTACCCCGTGCCCCGGAGAATGCCATCATGTATACGGAGTTTAGGGGATTAGTCTTCTTGAAGTGAACGACTACTTCATCTTTCAAGGCTTCACTGGTACCATTCCAAGTATCGATTACCTTTTGGAAGCGTTCTACTTCAGTGATTTCTCCCCGTTGATAACGGGTTTCAGTAGCGCGAATTTCTTCCTCGGCTGCTTCTAAGAGTAATCGCTTAGTTGGTGGTATCATCAAGTCATCTACACTGATGGAAACCCCTGCTTTGGTAGCGTAGCGAAATCCCAAATCTTTCAATTTGTCCGCCATCACTGCGGTTCGCGCTGTACCATAATTTGTAAAGGCCCAAGAAATTAAATTTCTCAGTTGACCTTTGTCAACCACGCGATTGCGAAAAATCATTTTTTCGTTAGTCATTAATCATTAGTCCTGAGTCATCAATAATTAATAATTCGTAATACTCGCCAAACGCGAGAAGCAAGTTACGTAATTCGTAATTAGAGAACTAATTACGAATTACGAATTAGAAATTACGAATTAACTTGCTAGTGCTTCCTGAATGGCATTATTGTAAATAACGCGACCAGGAGTTGTGTATATATACTGTGAAAGTACATTGCCCTTAGCGTCTTGTCTGACTCGACGGAACTTATAGAGTAATGTGCGAGTACCATCCTCGTTTTCCGTCACTTTCACGGGTTCTGTATCCGGCTGGTCTGATTCTATTTCGCCGTCAAACCTTACGTAAATATAGGCGTGCAAGTCAATTTGATCTTGCTGGAAAGCCATAATTACATCCTCTAGCGAAGAAAAGTAATTTCCTGCCCCTTTTGTCGCACCGGGATTTTCTGCTGTTAAATAATAGGCTCCCAATACCATATCTTGGCTAGGCGTGATGATGGGTTTACCCGTAGCTGGTGACAAAATATTGTTAGAAGCCAACATCAACAACCGCGCTTCAGCCTGACTTTCTAACGACAGAGGGACATGTACCGCCATTTGGTCGCCGTCAAAGTCGGCGTTAAACGCTGGACACACCAGAGGATGCAGTTGAATCGCTCTACCTTCTACCAAAATCGGTTCAAAAGACTGAATACCCAAACGGTGCAACGTTGGTGCCCGGTTTAGCATTACAGGGTGTCCTTCAATCACCTCTTCCAACACATCCCAAACACTGGGATCATTGCGGGATATCAGCTTTTTCGCAGCTTTGATGTTATTTACCATACCGCTACGAATCAGGCGGTTAATCACAAATGGTTGAAATAGTTCAATCGCCATTTCTCTTGGCAAACCGCACTGGTGAATTTTCAACTTTGGCCCGACCACAATTACCGAACGTCCAGAGTAGTCAACCCGTTTACCTAACAAGTTTTGTCGGAAACGTCCTTGCTTACCCTCAATAATGTCGGACAAAGATTTCAGTGGTCGGTTATTTGCGCCGACCACAGTGCGTCCCCGACGACCATTGTCAATCAAAGCATCCACTGCTTCTTGCAGCATCCGCTTTTCGTTCCGCACGATAATCTCTGGTGCCAAAATTTCTTGCAAGCGTGCCAAACGATTGTTGCGGTTAATTACCCGTCGATACAAATCATTCAAATCGCTCGTGGCAAACCGTCCGCCATCTAGTTGCACCATTGGGCGCAAGTCGGGAGGAATCACGGGAATAACTGCCATTACCATCCACTCTGGTTTTGAACCAGTAGCGATGAAGTTGTCAATCACCCGCAGTCGCTTAATTAGCTTGGCTCTCTTTTGTCCCTTGGCGTTGCCAATTTCTTCGCGTAGGCTTTCGGCTTCTTGTTCCAAATTGATATCGGCAAGCAAACGCAACAGCGCTTCAGCACCAATACCTACCTCTACGCCTTGCAGCACAGAATCTTCGCTATAAATTTGGTCTTCTATTTCCAACCACTGGTCTTCACTCAGCAGTTGTTTGTAAGTTAAAGTTTCGGCATTACCTGCACTCAGGACAACATAAGAGTTGAAATAGACAATCTGCTCGACATCCCGTAAGGGCATATCCAACAGGATGGAAATATAGCTAGGAATGCCTTTGAGATACCAGACGTGAGCTACTGGTGCGGCGAGTTTAATATAGCCCATACGGTGGCGACGCACCCGTGATTCGGTGACTTCTACACCACAACGCTCACAGACAATACCTCTATGACGGACTCTTTTATACTTGCCACAATGGCATTCCCAATCTTTTGCGGGACCAAAGATCCGCTCACAAAATAAGCCATCCATCTCTGGCTTAAGAGTTCGGTAGTTAATCGTCTCTGGCTTGGTAACTTCACCGACTACTTGACCATTGGGCAATGTTCTCTCGCCCCACTGACGAATGCGTTCAGGGGAAGCCAAGCCGATTTTTACGTAGTCAAACTGATTAGTTTGGGCAGGTCTCATACTTAAGTGCTGAGTTTCGAGTTATGAGTTTTGAGTATATTTAGTTTTACAACATTGGGAACGGGGCATTGGGCATTGGGCATTGTTCCCATTCCCTATGCCCGATTCTCTAATTCTTATTCGTCGTCTTCCAGCGATTCGCGGGAAAGAGATTCATAAGTTGGTCGAGGAGGTGTGCGACGGGCTGATTGGTCTGCCATCAAATCGACTTCCACATCTAGGGAACTGCCGTCTGCTTGGGTTTCTACTTTGTGTACAGCAATATCTAACCCCAATGATTGCAACTCGCGCATTAGCACCTTAAAGGATTCTGGAGTTCCAGGACGAGGAATTGCCTTACCTTTAACGATCGCATTTAACGCTTCATTCCGTCCTTGCATATCGTCAGATTTAACTGTGAGCAATTCCTGTAAGGTATAAGCTGCACCAAAGGCTTCCAATGCCCACACTTCCATTTCCCCAAACCGTTGACCACCTTGTTGTGCTTTACCACCCAAGGGTTGCTGAGTCACGAGTGAGTATGGGCCTGTAGAACGGGCGTGGATCTTATCATCCACCAAATGCACCAGTTTCAGCATATAAGCCACACCGATGGTAATTGCTCGGTCAAAAGGTTCGCCTGTACGACCGTCATACACCATGATTTTGCCTGGGTTATCTGGGTTATATACCCAGTCTTTCCCTGTTTCGTCTCGTGCTTCTTGCAATTTGCCATGCACGATTCGGCGAGATGTCTCTTCCCCGTACATTTCATCAAAGGGAGTAATCTTAAATCGTACTCCCAAGGTTTGACCAGCCCAACCCAAGAGACACTCAAATACTTGTCCGACGTTCATCCGACTGGGTACACCCAAGGGGTTAAGTACAATGTCCACTGGTGAACCATCGGGCAAATAAGGCATATCTTCCGCCGGTAATATCCGAGAAATAATCCCTTTATTACCGTGGCGTCCTGCCATTTTGTCCCCAACTTGGATTTTGCGTTTTTGAGCGACATACACCCGGACTACCATATTGGCTCCTGGTGGCAGTTCATCGCCTTGTTCGCGAGTAAACAAGCGCACATCAACTACGCGACCTTTTTCACCGTTTGGTACTCGCAGAGAATTGTCTCGCACATCCCGTGCTTTCTCACCAAAGATGGCACGTAACAGTTTTTCTTCTGGCGGTTGGTCAGATTCACCCTTGGGTGTGACTTTTCCTACCAAGATATCACCAGCTTCTACCCATGCCCCAATGCGAATGATTCCCTGTTCATCCAACTGACGCAAGGCATCTTCCCCGACGTTGGGAATTTCTCTGGTGATTTCTTCTGGTCCCAGTTTCGTCTGTCTAGCTTCAATTTCATATTTTTCAATGTGAATTGAGGTGTAGACATCATCCTGCACCAGTCTTTCAGAGATTAAAATTGCGTCTTCGTAGTTGTAGCCTTCCCAAGGCATATAGGCAACGACAATATTTTGTCCTAGCGCCAATTCACCGCCTTCGGTGGAGGAGCCATCAGCCAGCACCTGACCAGCAACAACTCGTTCACCAATACGGACGAGAGGTTTCTGATTTAAACAAGTGTCTTGGTTTGAGCGTTGGTACTTGGAAAGGGTGTACTTAATTTCTGGGGTATTAGGTTTAGGACGAACGCGAATTTCTGTAGCATCTACATAAGTGACATCGCCATCGGTGCGCGATACAATCACCATCCCGGAGTCTCTTGCTCCTTGCGCTTCCAAACCAGTACCCACTAAAGGACGCTCTGGTTTGAGAAGGGGGACTGCTTGCCGTTGCATGTTCGATCCCATCAATGCTCGGTTAGCGTCATCATGTTCCAGGAAAGGAATCATACTAGTAGCTACCGACACGATCTGTACGGGAGATACTGCTACGTAGTCCACCTGTTCTGGTGTTGTGGTGGAAAATTCTTGACGATAACGGACTGGCACTAGTGGCCCAATAATGTGCCCAGTTTCATCTACAGGAATATCTCCAGGAGCAACCCGCAGATCGTCTTCTTCATCGGCTGTCATGTAGGCTGGAGGCAGATCAAATCTGACTCGCCCATTTTCTACAGGTCTAAATGGTGTTTCTAGGAACCCATACAGGTTAACCCGTGCATGGGTTGCTAAGGAGCCAATCAATCCGGCATTGGGGCCTTCAGGTGTCTCAATGGGGCAAATGCGTCCATAGTGACTAGGGTGAATATCCCGCACGGCAAACCCAGCGCGTTCGCGGGTTAAACCACCTGGGCCAAGGGCACTTAGACGGCGTTTGTGGGTCAGTTCTGCTAGAGGATTGGTTTGATCCATGAACTGACTCAATTGGCTCGAACCAAAGAATTCTTTAATTGCTGCTACCAATGGTTTGGGGTTCACCAAAGAAGCGGGGGTTAGCACTTCCGCATCGGATACGGTCATCCGTTCTCGAATAATTCTCTCTAAGCGGTTTAAGCCTACCCGCACTTGGTTTTGCAGCAATTCACCGACGCTTCTCACCCGACGATTGCCTAAGTGGTCAATGTCATCGATATTACCAATGTCATATTCTAGGTTGATCAGGTAATCTACGGCTGCCAAAATATCGCCAGCAGTCAACACGCGCATTGTGTCTGGGACAGAAAGTCGCAATTTCTTGTTGAGTTTGTAGCGTCCAACGCGACCAAGGTCATAACGTTTCGGGTCAAAGAAACGAGAATCTAGGAGTTGTTGTCCACCTAATACTGTGGGTGGTTCACCAGGACGCAGTTTCCGATATAACTCCATCAGGGCTTCTTCTTCAGAAAATTGCCCTTCTTTTTCGATGGTTTTTTGGAAATATTCGGGGTGGCGTAAGGCATCAAAGATTTCGTTGTCTGATAAGCCTAAAGCTTTTAGTAGTACCTGCGCTGAGAGTTTGCGGGTTTTGTCGATACGTACCCACACCAAATCGTTACGGTCTGTTTCAAATTTCAGCCATGCTCCCCGGTTAGGAATTAAGCTAGCTGAATAAGTACGTCGCCCGTTTTTGTCGATTTCTGATTTGTAATAAACCCCTGGCGATCGCACTATTTGGTTGACAATTACCCGCTCGGCTCCGTTAATAATAAACGTGCCGCGATCGGTCATCAAAGGCAAATCCCCAATGAATACCTCTTGCTCTTTGATTTCCCCGGTTTCTTTATTAATTAGACGTGTAGGAACATACATTTGGACAGCATAAGTACTATCCCGCCGCTTCGCTTCTTCGACGCTGTACTTTGGCTCCTTGAGTTTGTAGTTATGACCCAAAAAGTGCAGTTCTAATTTACCCGTATAATCTGTAATAGGACTAAAGGAGTTAAGTTCTTCTATCAGCCCTTCTTCTAAAAACCAGCGAAAGCTCGATCGCTGGATTTCAATCAAGTCGGGTAACAGAAAGGCGGGTTCCATATATGTTTCTTTAGTCATGCCTCTACCTTTGTCAACCTGGTTAAATTTTCCCTTGGACACTGCTGTTTGACGCTTCCCACTGCTAGCCAGTGCCCTTGGCTGTTTGGGAACTTTTTCTTACACACTTGTGATTTACATCTGTGGGCAAAAGCAGCCATTAAGTTTGGCTGGAACGAGCAATTTTCACAAGGAAGAAATTGCCCTTAATAAGGGACTAAGTAATGGGTAATGGGTACTATGAAAGTATGGGAAAAGTTACTGAAAGTCCTTTCCCTTTGCATCTCATGCCCAATGGAGCCATTAACTTCTCCGACAGCAGATGCTGCGCGTAGTTTGCTTAAGAGCAGGGAGAAAAGTCGGCAGAGCCGCCCAACGCCCTGACTCCCCAATGCCCATTTCAAATAGAATATCCAGTTAAAATATTCCTGAATTTGATTTACTTTCTTCACTTCCCCTCCAAAAAGCGCGTTAATTTGCTGACGCAGCTCCACACAGTGTGTTTTAAATCCACCCCGCTGTTTATAATACTCTCAGTGATATTTTAGATATCATAAGACTGAGGGAACGATCCGCACCTTGTCGATTTTGAATCAGAATCACTTCATTTTGTTGGATTGTACTCACAAGGCAATTTTTGTTTAACGATTTTGAATAGGTTAAATACAAAGTAAACCGACGTTGTGCAAAAGTCTAGCTCAATTCAGGTTGGCACAGTTAGTCATGTGTGAAGAGCATCCGCTTGTAGAGATTTTGAGGATGGCCAAGCCATAACAGCATGGAAGATTAAGATCAGAAGTTTTATGCTCCTTCTTTTATCATTATGGCGCAAGCAAAATGTTTTTGAGGGAATAATACTAGCATATTTTTGTCCCCCTATAGATTTATTTTTTTTTACACAACTTAACAAAAGATACTAGAACACATCTGATATTGACAACCCGAATAATTCACAGGCATTTTGGGTGGTTTGATGGGCGATCGCCTCTACCGTTTCCTGACGCAGTTTAGCTACTTGCTCGGCTACATAAAGTACGTAGGCAGGCTCGTTGCGCCTCTCGCCCCGCTTTGGAACTGGAGCGAGAAATGGGCAGTCTGTTTCAATCAGGAGGCGATCGCTACTTACCATTGCAGCGGAGGATTGGATTGCTTTGGCATTTTTAAACGTTACCGTACCGCTAAAGCTGATATAAAAGCCTAAATCGAGAAACCATTGAGTTTCTTCAGGTGTTCCTCCCCAGCAGTGCATCACACCCCGCACTCTTTCTCCTTTAAGTTGCCGCCATTTTTGCAACACTTCTTTGGTTGCCACGGCAGCATCACGGCAGTGGATAATCACTGGTAAGTTTAGTTCAGATGCGATCGCCACCTGGGACTCGAACACCATATACTGTTGCTCATAGTTATCAGCTTTGTAAAAATCCAGCCCCATTTCCCCAATTGCTACCACATTCGAGTCAGAACTCGCTAAAGTTTTGATTTTCTCGGCTGTCTCGCTATTCCATTTATCAGCATCTAAAGGATGTAATCCTACAGCAAAACTAATTTCGGGAAACTCTTGGGCTATGGATTGAATACTGGAAAACTCTTCCGGGTGAACACAGGAATGCACTAAACGCACTACACCTGCTTCTTGCCACCGCGATCGCACTATTGCTAAATCCGGCTGAAAACTATCGAAGTTGAGATGTACGTGCGTGTCTATCAGTTGCATTTTTTGTCCTACCCTGCGGGAAGCCCTTCTCTACGAGAGGCTGCGCCAACGGGTTCAGCAGTCGCTCATGGGGGAAACCCCCAAGACCGCGCTGCTTCACCGCTGGCGCGTCTATGTTGTTTGTCCTTCGTCATTTGTCGTTTGTTTTGTTACCAATGACTAAGGACAAATTACCAATGACTACTCAGCTGTTTGTGTGACGGGTTTTAGTCTGTGAGCCAATCTTGATTTTTTCCTTGCCCCATTGTTTGGGTGAAGAACACCTCGTTTGATCGCCTTATCAATTTTGCCGTAAGCCTCGGATAACCGAGCCTGTGCTTCTTGTTTTAATTCTTGCGTAGGATTAGCTGTATAAGCAGCTACAGCATTGAGGTATTTCTTCATCAGCGTCTTGACTGCTGATTTGTAAGATTTATTACGCAGTCGGTTACGTTCTGCGATTTGGGCACGCTTAAGAGCAGACTTTGTATTCGCCACAGTCAATTCCAAAAATACGATTATTAATTATGTACACACACTACTAGACTTACTAATATAGCATCCAAATTGCCAATGTTATAATTTCCTAAAAAAATTATGGGATTAGGTCTTGGGTATGAATGAAGATCAATATTAGTTCCATAGTCTCTACTCGCCAATTCAGTATTTCGTCAATTGAGGAAATGCGTTAAAATAAAATACATCTAAGTAACTGTCACCCTAACTCATCACAACCTGATTAAGTAATGTAATTGCCAATAAATATAATTCGTCCGTAAACCAGATGTATTATTTAGAGGCAGAAACTGTAAAGAGCTAAATTTCAGGGATTCTCAAGTATAGAACCGATATATCGTGCCTGTACACACATTAATAAATACTAAAAGTTAGGGAAAATAAGTAAAAATTATACTCAGACCCTACCCCGTGTAAATTTAGGGGATTGGATGTGTAAACACACCATCTGCACTCCATAGGAATTAAGGGAAAGGGTGTAAGGGTAGCGGGAAATGGCACACCTGCTTCCTGCCGATAGCTATTCAAGGCTTGTCGGATTGAGCAATTAAGTCGCCTTCTCAAGCAAACTATACGCTGGTAGCCTTGAGAGTATCAAAAAAATCCAGGTTAAGCTAGAGAAGAGAATTAGAGTCAGCTTGCACACCCTAGTGGGTCAAGAGCAATACTAAATCTCAGGTGGCAATATTATAATTTTGGCATTGTCCTTACTCCATGCTGCGAATTATTACTCAGCAGGCAGACGTTAGAGCAGAACTACAACGGATCTGCGATCGCACCCATGACGAACAGGTACTTCACAAAGAAGCAACGGTGCGGGAAATTTTGCAAGCAGTGAAGCGCCAAGGCGACAAAGCTGTATTGCATTACACAGACGAATTTGACAAACAAACCCTGAAAGCAGAAGAACTCCGAGTTACAGGCTCGGAACTGGATGCAGCCTATCAACAGGTATCAAAAGAGTTGTTGGGCGCAGTTCGGCTAGCTTGCCGCCAAATTGAAGCGTTTCATCGTCAGCGAGTACCAAAAAGCTGGGTACACTTTGGTGACGATGAAGTAGTACTGGGCAAACGCTACACCCCTGTAGACCGAGCTGGGTTGTATGTGCCTGGTGGCCGTGCCGCCTATCCCAGTACAGTGCTGATGAATGCAATTCCGGCTCATGTTGCTGCTGTACCGCACGTGGTGATGGTAACACCACCAGGCCCAGGGGGAGCTATTAACCCAGCAGTCTTGGTAGCTGCCCAAGAAGCAGGGGTGCAAGAAATTTATCGTATTGGGGGCGCACAAGCGATCGCCGCTTTAGCCTATGGTACAGAAACAATTCCGAAAGTGAATGTGATTACTGGCCCTGGTAACATTTATGTCACCCTAGCGAAAAAACTTGTCTACGGAACCGTCGGTATTGATTCTTTGGCAGGCCCCAGCGAAGTCCTGGTGATTGCCGATGAAACAGCAAATCCGGTGCATGTAGCTGCTGACTTGCTAGCACAAGCCGAACACGATCCAATGGCGGCAGCAATTTTGTTGACGACTGATGCTGCTTTGGCGAAAAACGTGCAATTAGCCTTGGAAAGACAGCTAGTCGATCATCCACGGCGAATAGACACAGAAAAAGCGATCGCTCACTACGGCTTAATTATCGTTGTGGAATCGCTTGAAGCAGCAGCAGAACTCTCAAATGAATTTGCCCCCGAACATCTGGAATTAGAAATCAAAGACCCTTGGGCACTCCTTCCAAAAATTCGTCATGCTGGGGCAATCTTTTTGGGTTACTCAACACCAGAAGCTGTAGGAGACTATTTGGCAGGTCCTAATCATACTTTGCCAACTTCTGGTGCTGCCCGCTATGCCTCAGCATTGGGTGTTGAAACTTTCCTTAAACACTCTAGTATTATTCAATACTCCCAAACCGCACTGCAAAATGTGGCTGGTGCTATTGATGTGCTAGCAACAGCAGAAGGTTTACCTTCCCATGCTGATTCAGTCCGACGCCGAATTCAGCAAGAAGAGTGATTTGGAATGCTTAATTTTTTCTCATAAGCCAGTGCTGAGTAAAAATCCCAGTCCCTAGAACATTTTCATGCGTGGCTGTGAAACTCGTTTCATCGGGACTGGCTTGAGTCGCGCTCTTTAAGTGTCCACAAGTCGGGCATTGCCAATAGACAGTAGTTTATAGGAGAGGAAAAGCCTCTCCCATAAACTTATGCAAAGCTTCTCCAGAAAAGTTGCTATAACCCGTTCTTAATTAAAGTGTCGTAAAGCTCACTGACCTATGGCCTAGCTTTAAATCTATAAACTAAGTTGTCCAGATAAAAAATTAGTTTAGTGTCACTGCCGACTAATTTTGCTAGATACTTATGTATGTAAGGGGTCTACTCTTTAGGAGACGAGAGCAGTGCTAAATAGTGTTTTGGTAGCTCTGGACGGTTCGGATATTTCAGAACGAGTGATTCAAGCTTTAGATAATTTGGTGTTTTCAAAAGACGCCAAGGTTATTCTCTGTCATGTGTTTCTCACACCAGAGTCAGAAATGGAACTACCTGCCGATCGCCCTCAGCCAGAGTCCCCAACATTTTCTTATTTTCATATTGAAAAACAACTGCAATTATATCAGGAAAAGTTATCAGTCAGAAGTGAGTTAGAGTTAGCAACTGGCGATCCCGCTGAAGAGATTATTCGTCTTGCCAATATTTATAAAACTGACTTGATTATAATTGGCAGTCGGGGGTTGATGGGGATGAAACGAATTGTTCAGGGTTCTGTTAGCAGTCAAGTTGTAGAAGAGGCTAATTGTTCAGTGTTGGTCGTAAAACCAAGGTAAATATTTGCAAGGGGAACCAATGGCTATAACCATCCCAAGACTAAATTCCCCTAAGTCTAGAAAGTGGTCAACATTGTGCATTAGGGTTTAAGAATTTTAACCCATACAATTCTGTGTTCTCTGCGTCTGGAGTGGTTAGATAAATTACTTTTAAACCGCACGGGCACAGAGGAGGACACTTGCGTTAGTGGGTTTCCCTACTTGAGCAAAGTGTCCGTGGCGCAGAGAGAAAAAAGATTTTTCGAGTTACCTTGAAAGGGCTAGCTATAGAGACAAGGAAAATCCCGTTTCTAGGTTCAGTCAATTAAACGTTCTTGAGTTGCTAAAAACTGACGCAAGCTCAACAAGCTGAGTGTTTGACCCAAATTTAAGGGCAAAATTGAAATTCCTTCCAAGCGGGACTGTACCCAACCTTCTCCCCAGTACCATTCGTGGAACCCGTCAATGCCTCCGCTGAGTACTAAGCGAAGGCAGTTGGATTTGACGACGTTTACTTGATGATGAATCGCGACTGGCCCAGTCCAGGTTGTAAACTGGAATCCGGGAAGCAGTTCTTCTGGCATTCCTGGCGCAAAACGTTGCCCTAAAAGCCATTTTTTTAGTTGCGCGGGATGCAGCAGACTGTCACGAATTGCATCTGTTGATGCTTCGATTTCGATCCGCAGTTGGCTTTGTTGAAAATTACCCAGCATTTTTCTCGGATTACCTAAAGATTAAGACATCGCTATTTCTAATATTGCAAATACAATCACTGATTATGACTAGGTGACTTTTCTCGCAGCAGAGAACTTAGAATAGAAAAAGTGAACTTGTTAAGAAATGTAAGGTTATTCATGGCGGATCAGTTAATTCGTGCAACAGCAGCCGAAGGTGGAATTCGTGCCGTAGGTGCGATCGCCACACGTTTAACAGAAGAAGCACGGCAGCGCCACAAGCTTTCTTATGTGGCAACGGCAGCACTGGGTAGGACTATGACGGCAGGCTTGTTAATGGCCTCTAGTATGAAGCGGACTGGATCGAGGGTGAATGTTCGGGTAAAGGGCGATGGGCCTTTGGGTGGCATATTAGTAGACGCAGGCTTAGATGGTACAGTACGCGGATATGTCGGGAATCCATCTGTAGAATTGCCTCCTAATGCCAAAGGTAAATTAGATGTTGGTGGTGCTGTGGGTAGCGGCTACCTCTACGTTGTGCGAGATATCGGTTATGGTTATCCTTACTCTAGTACGGTAGAACTAGTTTCTGGCGAAATTGGTGATGATGTCGCTCATTATCTGGTGAGTTCCGAACAAACACCTTCGGCGTTAGTTTTAGGTGTGTTCGTGGGAGCAGGGGGAGTAACTGCTGCTGGAGGATTACTCATACAAGTATTGCCCAAAGCCGCCAGAGACGAAGCCTTAGTAGAAACGTTAGAATCACGGGTTGCTGGTCTAGCAGGATTTACGCCATTGTTGCAAGCTGGGAAGACGTTACCTGAAATCTTTGATGACTTATTGGGAGATATGGGGTTGGAAATCTTTTCCGAACGCCAAATGTTGCGCTTCCATTGTGGTTGCTCTTTCGATCGCGTTTTGGGGGCACTAAAGATTTTGGGAGAAGCTGAACTGCAAGATATGATTCTTAAAGATGATGGTGCCGAAGCAACTTGCGACTTTTGCGGCAACGTCTACCAGGCAAGTAGCGATCAGTTAGCTCAACTAATTTCCGATTTGCAAGCCGAATCTGCTGTTTGAGGATAAAGTATAAAATAGCACTGATTTTTGGGATTGATAATGGTACTCTGTGGAGAGAGATAATCAAAAAAGTAGCTTTTTAATGACGAGAAAGTTACTATGTCAACAATGGAATTATCAACCTAAAACAGAGCGCTATTCAATTATTTTGGTGTGAGAGATGACAGAGCGGGATATTCCAGACAGTTGGTCTTCAGCCAGTGGAAGAGAGCCAGATCAAAACAAAAGATTATCCCGAACAGAACAATTCGGTGAAACTCAGCCATTTGATGTCCCAGCTACTGGTTCTACCTCCAAGTCAGTGAAGCGGCGAAAAAAAAACCATACGAAAGGATCATCTATAAATAGTCATTCAGAAGAAACTGCCCAACTCAGTAGTACTTTTAGGAAATGGCCACGCTGGATGAAAAGCTGGACATTGTGGCTAGTACTACTAATGTTGATTCCCGGCAGTGTCGGATTTTTGGCAATGGCAATGCTGTTCAAGTTGCCTGCTGCCCCTAATTGTCCATCGATTTTCTGGCCGCTAGCTAGTGCTTCTGTACGGCTACATTGCGCTCAGTTAGCGGCTTCTAAGCAAACAGTGAACGACCTATTGCAAGCGATCGCTCTGGTGAAGCAACTACCACAAAATCACCCGTTGCATGGAGAAATCGATCGTTTCATCGAAGAATGGTCGCGGGATATTTTGAAGCTAGCCGATCAAAGTTTCCAAACTGGGAATTTAGAGGAAGCGATCGCGACTGCTCGTAAGATACCCGAAGATGTAGCAGCTTATAAAATAGTCGATGAACAAGTTGACAAATGGCAGTCAATTTGGTCAAAGGCTGAAACCACATACAACGGTGCGATCGCCGAAGTAAAAGAACGGCGCTGGCAATCGGCGTTCATGTTATCCGCTAAAATGCTGCGCGTAGACAATCAATATTGGGCGGGTACTAAATATGACCAATTGAATCGTCTAATTGCCACAGCACGAGAAGATGGCGATAAGTTAGGAAAAGCCGAAAGTTTAGCAAGCAGCAAAGTAGTCGATAATATCCTAAAAGCGATCGAGTTAGCCGAGTCCATTGGGCAAGAAAGTTACCTTTACCAAAAAGCTCAGGAAGCAGTTCCGGCATTTGGACGAAAAATGCTGGAATTGGCACAGGCGAAACTAGACAAGCAGGATGCGGATGAAGCGCTGAATATTGCTAGGCAAATACCGGAAAGTACGAAACTACAAGGCGAAACCGATGACTTTATTGCCATAGCTGACGCCAAAAGGAGTGCTTGGATCGGTAATGTTTCTGGTTTAGAGGCAGCGATCGCTCAAGCACAACAAATCGATCCCTCGAGACCAGTGTATAACGAAGCACAGCAGCTAATTGCTCGTTGGCAGTTGGAAATTGAAGATGTTGCGCATCTGGAAAAAGCGAGAATATTGGCTAGCCAGGGGACAGTCCCGAATTTAACAGCAGCGATCGCCCAAGTACAGCTTATTCCTGCTAGTAATCCTAGAGGTGCAGAAGCTAGGCAAGAGATAGGTCGCTGGAATGCCCAAGTGGAGACAATTGAAGACCAACCTTACTTAGACCGTGCCGAACAGATAGCAATATTCGAGGATATTAACTCCTTGCAAACTGCGATCGCTCAAGCTAGCGAAATTCGTAGAGGTCGCGCATTATATCCAGAAGCACGGAAAAAAATTCGTACTTGGGTAGGAAAGATTGAGCGAATTCAAGATCAACCTTACTTAGATCGAGCACAAGAACTGGCCCAGAGTGGCAATCTCACCGCCGCCATTAGCACAGCTCAACAAATTGCTTCATCGGGAAGAGCGCTTTCACAAGAAGCACAAACTGCCATCGATGACTGGGAAGGGCAAATCCGCACTAGAGAAAACTGGAAAAAAGCCCAGGAAGTGGGTGCGGCTGGCACTCCAGAAGCCTTGGTTGAGGCAATACGACTGGCGGATCGAGTTTCAAACAATAGCATCTTACGTATGGATGCAAATCAGGCTATTGACCAATGGAGTCAGCAATTGTTAGAAATAGCGCGCACTCAAGGTCAGTCTGATATTGCTAGAGGCATTGACATTGCCAAATCGGTTCCACGCGGTAGTGCTGCTTACAGTGCAGCGCAAGAGCAAATTAAGACTTGGCAGGATTTTCTCAATCCTCAACCTGAACCTCAACCTCAGCCTCAGCCTTCGTCTGTGCCTGAATCTCTACCATTTCCCCGCTAAACTACTATTAATGGTCAGCGATCGTCTATTAGAGCAATTTTCGAGTCAATAGACCACAGTCTAGCTACTCACTAAGCATCTCAATATCGCCGATAGTGAGCAGTATTACTAATCTTTATCCTCAGTAAGAGGTTGTTTGAAAAGTTGTAAAGTACATATACTCAAAATATCTCTCCCAGCCTCTCCCCAAAAGGTCAAGAGAATTTCAAACTGCATTCCCTACAAGAGAATGGGGCGAGGAAGGGTTAGGTTTTCGAGACTTAGATGTTACAAAAATACTTTTCAAACATCCTTGAAGACGTTAAGTTTTCTTACTGAAATAATCGCGACGCAATGACTAGAGACAATCTAAGATTAAACTCTTTAGCTTAACCAAATCTTCAATTCTTAACTGGGTTTCTGGCAAGCGGATTTCTGCCAAATAGCTTGATGATGGTTTCAGCAAATTCTTTATTGTCGTAAAATTCATGCATCAGAGTAATAGGTTGGGAATAAAGTTGATCGCTGGAAAAGATCGACTTCCAATCTAGTTGGGTGTTATTAACAACTCCGACATCTTTCATCTTTTTGAGGAATTCATAAGCAATTAACCCTTGACCAATGGCAGATGGATGAATCCCATCTAAACTAAATAGTCCACCTTGCCGTAGTCGTCCAGTTGTGTCTGCGTGGTAGTATTTTGTATTGACTTGGGGATAGGCAAACTTGAATTCTTCTGGGAATTTATACTGCACTTGTCCAGCATTTCGCTTGAAGGCAATTTGTTGTAAAGCATTGGCAAGATCGACAATATGATAGCGTAGTTGCGGATACCGACTGTTCTTACTCTTGACCAGTTCTTTGATTATTTCATTGTATGTACGAATACAGTCATCAATGTAGAGGGCATCTTGTAGCGTCAGGTATAAGGTTCCGGTTTTTCTAACTGTATCTTCTTCAAAGGGAAAATAAGTGTAGTATTTGTAGTAAGTTGAAGGATTCTTTTCTCCCGGCACATCAATTTCAGTAGTTGAACCTACACCTTTTGCCAATGGCGCAATAGTTACAAGCGGTACTGTGCCAATGAAGACATTCCAATTAGGGTTGGTGTTATTTTGCATGATTGCATCAACCCGATTGAGCAATTCTCGATATTCAGCCTCGAAATCATTGGGATGCCACAGGTTCCATTGTTCTCTTACCTCACGGAATGATTTGGGATCTTGGCTTGGGTTGTTAAGAGTCTGATTTGGATCGTTGGGAGTTTGATTAATTTCTAAACCGATCACAGTTCCAAGCGCATTGTTTGCTCCTAACCAGAGAATTAAATTTTCAACTCCCCCTGAAGCGGTTGCATGATGCTTCAACCAATCAAGTTGGCTATAGTCGTTAAAAAGAGGATTTAAAGACGGGTTGAGAACTTTAAGCGCTATTCGATAGAAGGCAGCATTGGGCAGAGTCAAAAAACCAGGCTTGCCATCTCCCTTGTCGTTACTAAGTTTAATTTGATACTTGCAAATATTGGGTGTTATCATCCAAGAATCAGCAATATCAAAGCCCTGAATTGCTACATTGTGGAAGAATTCAATTCCTCCTGGATAAGGGTGTTCAGCACTACCTGCTCCCCGTTCAAAGAAATCTTCTGTTTCATCAAGTACACTTTCAAAAGTTGGCAATATGGTCAGCCAATCTAGGGCGTTGATATCTGAGCCATATTTTTTTTCCAAACGTCGTAAAATCTTCTCAATATTGGCTGGTAGTCCGCCTACTAACCATTCAGGATAGAGATATTGAGTACCAACTACTTGCTTCATTGACTTAGCAATCAAAGTTGAAAAACAAAGGTCTGTCCGGGCTGCTGCCAAAGACATAAAGCCTTGAGAAACACTGTCGCCAATTGTAAAAAGCCTCATTTAATACCTTTTAAATTATTTAATTGCGTGTAAATACTACGACAAAAGTCTTAATCCCAAAAGTATATTCGGAATTTGACTACATTTTAATTTTAAAAAGTTTTAATTTATCTTTTTCGAGGAGCGTATAAGGCGATGCGCTTAGGTTAAGAAAAATTGCACTTACTGTCTTGAGTGTTAGCGAAGCCCAACAAAGTCACGCTAGTAGGTTAGGTTTCGTTCCTAAACCCAACCTACTAGCGTGACATACTTAAAATGTTGAGTTTCAAAAACTCACCAAAACCAAAATCCAATGATTAACAGAATTACTCAACCCAATAAATTAAGCTTGCCACGCTACTACATCAGTTTTAGTTTTTAGCCTTAACTCAAGCGTATTGCAACATGACCAAGGTATTTGTTGGGCTTTGTTCGTCAAACGCTACTTGACGTGAGAATAAGTCGGCGAAACTAACAACAGTTCCTTCTTTGAAAGGAAGATGATGCGCATAGCTTGCTTCTGGACAGGGTACAAGTCAGGAAACCCAGTGTTAGTTAGCGCCTAACTCCCCACTGACTTCAGGCGTGAGATGAGCTTAAAGTCTTTATTCGCCGATCGCTTCTCCCCATTCCTTAATGACTGAAAATAGTGATGAGTAATCATCATCAGCAAATGACATTTTTACGGCTGTTTGCAAGATTTGCCGCACTCCTTTAATACTGCTGAGATCCAAACTTTGAGATTTTGCTTCTGAGATAAATAATTCCGTATCTTTAAGTAAGTATTTTGTAGGGAAATTGGCATCGGCATAATTGCCGTCTAACATCAGTTGTAGCTTTTTGTCAAAGATAGGTGCGTAGAAAGGACTGTCGCGCAAGATTTGCATAAACACATCCACATCTACACCTTGACGCTGGACAAAAGCTAGACTCAGAGCAAAGCTAGTTGTTAGAGAAGCTATTAGTTGATTTAGTGCCAATTTAAGCGCCGCCGCAGATCCCACTGGCCCGATAAGTAAAGGTTCTGTCCCAAAATTTTCGAGTAACTTCAAGTGATGTTCGTATTGTTCTGGCTCGGCCCCTACCATAACACTCAATTTGCCAGCTTTTGCTTCTGGGATACCCCCTAATACGGGCGCTTCTAAATACTCACCACCACCCCCAACAACTGCATCTCTAATTTCCTGGCTTTCAGTCGGCGTAATTGTTCCCATTTGGATGATTGTGCGCCCTTTCAAAGTTTGCCAAGCAGTATCTGAAAGCAACACATTATAAATGGCTGGGGCATTAGTCAGCATGAGAATTATACACTCAGCAGCACGAATGGCATGGCGGGGATGTGTAGCAATTTCAGCCCCAGCTGCCTGTAGTGGTGCTAATTTTTCTGGGGTACGATTGTAGACAACTAGCTGTATATCTGCGGCTAATAACCTTTGAGCCATTGGTAGTCCCATCAGTCCAATTCCCAGAAATGCCACCTTCATTTTTTACGTTCCTTTAGTACAGCATCACCGTAAGCGTTGCGTAAATTGACATAGCAACTCTTAGAGAGGCTACGCCAACGCTTAGAGCGAGTCATTGAGCGTTATAGCCTATCGCAAACAGCGCATTGTTTGATTCAAATTTAGTTGGGAAGTAGTTATTTGAAATTTAAAATACAGTCCTAAATCCCAGTTTTCTTACTTCCTAACTCTGGCAATCAACCACCGGCAGCAAAAGTTAACATAATTATCACTGAAAGTAATATACCAGGGGTAAGTAGTGTTACTAGCATTAACAGGTCATGAGTGGACATAATTATTACTTTGGTAGTGTGTTTAACTTTACTGTAATCACTGTTATGCTAGTCCAAATAAGACTGATACTGCATTCTTAAATAGAGTTTTAACTTTTCAACTTTACGCTTACTCTGGCAGGATCAATCCTTTTAATGCTTGAGAGATTTCTGTCTTGTCCAGACCTTTGCTCTGAATTAAGACTCCAAAGCCGCCGAGTCCTGTGGGATCTAGAAGTTGGTGTAGTGCATCCCGATGCTGTAGTAACTGCGAGAGAGGTTGCTTTTGCTGGGAAAGGGCTGCAATACGATCGCCTAACCCCAATGCCATCAAAAATAATCCCTGCTGGATAAAACCAACATTCTTTAAGTTACACTTCTGGCCCCAGCGTTCCAAAGCTGTAAAGTCAACATGGGCAGTTATATCTTGTCGCCCAATATTAATATAAGGATTGTCATGGAAACGGTGGTGATAATAGCACTGTAACGTTCCTTGCGATCGCCTGGGATTATAGTAACGGCTGGCGGGGTAGCCATAATCAATTGTTAACACATAGCCGCGCTGCAAGCGGTCTGCTACTATACTCAACCAGTCTAAAGCAGCTAAATTAATTTCACTACGGTAGCCATCGGGATATGCACTTTGGGTAAAGTTCATTTCCACTAAGTCTAAATATTCAGCTAGTTGGGGCGTTGAAGGTTCCCCTGTGACTTCCACAAATGATGAGCAGGTTTCTTTCTCATTACTATCTGTGGTTACATAAATTTCTCGAAGTTCTCCCGTTTCTAGGATGAATTGATGCACGGGGAACGCATCTACTAACTCGTTAGAGAAAAAGCAACCTGCGATCGCATTTGGTGGTATCTCCTCTAAATTACACCAACGCACAGGGAAATCTTGCAAGCGTTGCTGCTGTTCTTGTCTTAAAGTTGGAGACTTTTCAACAATGATGTACTCTAGGGCAGTAAAAAAATCTGGGTAGTGTAGCTGATGATATTTAAGGATATGCAAAGCTAGCAATCCTTGACCTGCTCCCATTTCTACCAGAGAAAAGGGTACAGGTTTTCCTAAAATCTCCCACATTTGCAAAAATTGTTCTGCGAGTAACTCACCAAAGTCAGAGCAGAGGTTAGGAGAGGTGAAAAAATCACCACCTTTAAAGCCAATTTTGAGTGCATCGCTAGAATAGTAGCCGTATTCAGGGTGGTATAATACCATGTCCATGAATTGGGCGAAAGTAATTCGTTGCTGGGGAGTGGTGGTAATGTAATTGGCGATCGCTGCACACAATGCTGGATTTGAATCCATAAATTTGAGGTTTGAGATTGGGGAATAGAGAAAAATAAATGAATTATGAATGATGCAAAACAAAATTCATAATTCATTATTTCCCTAATGGTCTACAAACCCCATGATATCGACCACTGTGGTATAAGTGCTGGCATTTATTGACAGACAAAACTTGGGAAGTTTGCAGTTCGATGCGATGCTACCAAATGGTTCTGCCCCTCTTTACCTAAAATCCTTATTTTGTCAATACTTCCTTCAAAGCAGAAATCGAGGGTGCAAAGAAGTAGCCGCCACCAGTAGGGATTACCCAGTCTTCAGGTGCAGTCAACTCCTTAGTTTGAGGTTGATTTTGGTCATCCTCAAGGTGGATAAAGAACTTGCGTGTGCGATCGCCATTTGGTTTATTATTTTCACTTTGACCAATAATTGGATCGTGACCAAGAGTTAATTTACCTTCAAACTCGTGGCCTTTAGCAGCCTCCTCACTAAAGTTTGGATTGTTAGCCCAGAACTTAGTGACAAACTCAAACTGCTCTACAATCGAAGTCTGATAAGCCAAAAAGTGGAGACCGCGATCGACAAAGTTCGCGTCTTGTAGCGGATTGTTCGGCGTTGAAGGAGACACCGGGCCATAGGGAATACCGCGACGGAGCAAGCGGTGTGTTTGAGTAGTCACTTCACTGCGGTCAATCTCTTCTGGCCCTGGGCCTCCACCTCCTGGTGTTTTGTCATTGCGTGGATAAGTCTTACGGGTATGGGCAATAAACGGGCACCGCAGACCCGTTGCATCTTTGGAAGGAGGAACTACGTCGTTTTTGAAGAATTTTCCATCTGGTGGATCGTCACCGTTGAATTCAAAATCATTGTTGGCATTGTCATCATTACCCAAACTTGGGGCATCTTCCTCCGGCGTGCGGACAGTGGGAGCGCCACTGGGCCAGCGACCAATCAGCTTTGCACTCACCTTTCGAGCATCGGTGTCTAGGTCAGCAGCAATATCGTTTAAGAACTTGTGGAACTTATACACATCTTGACGCAATCGCCGGAATACAAGGTAAGAGCCATCATTCGCCCAGTGTAGTCCTGCCGACACAACCTGACCTTTGCTATGTTCTAACTTTTTAGCATCATTGTCCTGACCTTCATAGCCAAAAACGAATTCTCCTGGCCACAGAAGATCCTGTCCTGGTTTGCCCTGGTTTTTATTCTCTGGATTCTGCCGAGGAGTCAGAAGGTCTTTAGGATTATCAGCAACCCGGCCACGAATACCAGGTTGTGATATTCCATCCAGGTTGCCAAAATGCTCATGTCCAGACAGGGGTGCGGGTAAGTTGGCTCCCTCTTCCAAGAAGGTAATTCTGGCTCCGCTGCTCTTAGCGTTGCCTTTCCCATCTGTAAATGCCACAATACTTTCTAAAATCCGCGAGATTTCTGCTAACAAGTCTGCGCGTTCGTCGCTGGCAATAATGAAAACCACATCAACTTTGCCATTATCCGGCCCACCCACAACCCAGCCAATAGGTTTACCATTTTTGTCTACTGGGTCGTTCAGATCGGCTGCGCGTGCTGCTAGTCCAGCTTTAAAGGATTCATCCTTAAATGAGTCGGCATCATTGGTTAGTTTCTTCAGCCCCTCAAAGGAGAAAGCTACATTCACCCAGGTTGCCTTAACAGTACCTTCGCGGCCTCGTCGTTGTCTTGCGGACTTAAATAGGCGGTTAAAGGCAATAACTTCTGAAGCGGTGGCAATAAAATTAATTTGTGACTTCAGCCAGTGCTTAAAGGCATGTGGATTTTCAATTTCAAGGAACAAGAGGGCTTGGTAGTCTTTATTGAACCCACCTAGAATGTTGCCTTGAATATTGTTGACATTGAGAATAGGCTCATTAGGCGCAGGGACGTAGAAGAATGAGTTTGCCTGTTGACCTTCTAACGGTTCAGGAGCAGGCGCTTCACGAATTATTTGTTGTGTCATGATTAAAGTCCTGTTTATGGTAAAGCCTATTGGCTATTCCAGAATGGAAATATCAAACCAGGTATCTCTAATGGAAACCTGTGTTAACTTATCGGACTTAGGTAAGAGATTTATGCAGCAATTCTACCCATATTTCATCTTTTGGAAGATAGAGCTGTGTAAATAAACTATACATATTTTAAATATGGTCATACATTGTACTAGAGAGCAAGAATTTTGTCTGTCTGCTCCAACCCTGTTAAAGGCAAATTAAATAAAAAGAATTTTATTTATAATAGTAAGTTTAATAATCTAGCAATTCTTAATTGCCAGTAATTGGCGCTCGCGTAGGAAAATCAGAGGTTATTTAGCAAGTAAAAATAAAAATACTGTAAGTTGTGTTGGGCATATATTTCAATATGATTTCTCAACAAAAACATAATTAAAGTGCCTAATACACCGCTATAGAAAGCGGTGCGTTAAGCTAAAGCCGTAACACACCCTACTGAAGATTTATTTTATAAATAGTATTTTAGGTGTTGATTTTAACTCTAGCGATCGCAATCCTCACCCAAATTAATCACGTTTAAGGTAATTTGCTACTTAGGCACTCACCAGCGACACTAGCACACCATTGGGATCGCGGACACGAGCAATCATTTGTCCCCCAGGCTGAGATTTAGGGGCATCTAGTGTTTTTGCACCAGCCCCGATCGCTCTCATGTAAGCGCTACCAACATCAGGAGTAATAAATGATATTTGGATTAATGCAGGTGGTTGTGTAGCGTCGTTGGGATGGCAACCACCAGGAAATAACTTCTGTGCTTCGCTACTAGAGGAGAAAGCTAGTGTGGTGTTTCCGGTTTCGATTTCCGCCCAGATAGATTGTCCCTTATCCACGAGAGTACGGCGAACTAGACCAAAGGCTTTTTCGTAAAACTCAACGGTTTTAACTACATCGTCTACCCAAATAACCGTGTAAGCAAATTTCACAGTTTTTTCTCCTTAACTAGAAAAATTAGTAAAAACCTGAGCAAATAGAATGAGACTGTTGGCGAATTAAAAGAGGGTGAAACCAAACATCCCATAAAAATGGCAAAGGAATTATGATGAAGCAGAAGTAAAAAGAGC
>NZ_JBALDR010000006.1:0-192306 GCF_036917315.1 Nostoc sp.
CTTAAATGATGGAGAGCTTATTATTAAATGGGGAAGAAAAATAAAAAACAAGGGAAATGCTGTTTGTGCAAATTAAAAGCACAACAGCTTAATAATATCGACTACGTGCAGATTACTATGGCGGAAACGGTGGGAGTTGAAAGCAGGGGCAATTGTAATG
This sequence comes from Nostoc sp., assembly GCF_036917315.1. Taxonomy (GTDB): domain Bacteria; phylum Cyanobacteriota; class Cyanobacteriia; order Cyanobacteriales; family Nostocaceae; genus Nostoc. The sequence continues at coordinate 161 of NZ_JBALDR010000006.1, forward strand.
GATTTTAAACAAGCAGGTTTATCTCTATTAGGTGGCTGGATTATCGGTGTGGTGTTTATGGCGACAAAGCTACCCGCACCTGTTCCTCCACTTATGGGGTTAATTGGAGCAGCCGGTGTATTGCTCGGTGGTTATTGCTACGAAATTATTGCCAGACTTCTGATGAAACAATAACTATAGTGCAAAAGCAAGCTCAGTTCGTAACGACATCCTAAGCTAATCGTCATTCATTTTTCTAGAATGATTCGCTCGTAGTAAGGGCTTCAGCCCTGCTTTTATGCAACTTAAATGCTGATTAGCTTACGAAGAGGAAAAATTCGCCAATGCAGTCGAACAGTTTATTTTAGGAAGCAATGCCGCAGACATCCGCAAAAAGCGTCTTCGATCAACGCTTTAGCGCTGCAATGAATGAAACAGTCTGTCTATGCTGTTCTAGTAGTCTGGCAAGGTAACTTTGCGTGGTGGCAAGCTCTTGGGCAGAGGTGCAGGGGAGCAGGGGAGCAGGGGAGCAGGGGAGCAGAGGAGAGGCAAATACCAAGTTCTTTCCCCTCTGCCCCTCTGCCCCTCTGCTAACCACCATGCAAAGTTGACTTGCCAGACTACTAGTGGTCTATCGCATTAAATTTGAGGGATAAGAGAACGAACCGCGAAGACGCGAAGTACGCGAAGGAAGAAGGAAAGAAGAGAATTTGAAGAATTTCTCTACTTGTCAGAATTAATGCGATAGACCACTAGTTTACTCCTGCGGCACATTCGTCACCATCAGATGCATTGGTTTTGCCGACGCTGTTGGCAAGATATGTCGTAAGCCCAAAGGAAAAAAGTTTTACCAAACAATAATTTTAGGAGAAACACAATGACTCATCGAGTAAAAGAAATTCTCAGTTGGTATGGCAGCGACAATCCCGGAACGTTGACTAATTTAGCCCGGTTGCTGAATCATGGCAAACTAGCTGGAACTGGCAAAGTCGTCATGCTGCCTGTGGATCAAGGCTTTGAGCATGGGCCAGCTAGCAGTTTTGCGCCCAATCCACCAGCCTATGATCCTCGCTATCATTTTGAGTTAGCGATCGCAGCAGGATGCAATGCCTATGCCGCACCTTTAGGATTTTTGGAAGCGGGAGCGCGAGAATTTGCAGGTGAAATTCCCCTAATTCTGAAAGCCAACGATCGCGATATGTTACTAGCTGAGTCAGACCCAACGCAAGCACTCACTGGCAGCGTGGAGGATGCGCTGAGGTTAGGATGTGTGGGGATCGGTTTCACTATCTATCCAGGTTCAGCCCATCGGTTTGAGATGTATCAGCAGATTCGAGCCTGTGCCGAGGTAGCAAAGCGGCATGGATTGGTCGTGATGATTTGGTCTTATGCGCGGGGGTCGGGTTTAAGTAAAGTGGGTGAGACAGCGATCGATGTGATTGGCTATGCGGCTCAGATTGCGGCTCAATTGGGCGCTCACATCATCAAAGTGAAACTGCCCAACGAACACGTTGAACAGGATGCAGCCCGCAAGGTGTATGAGCAAGAGCAAATTCCGATCGCAACATTATCTGAACGAGTGCATCATGTGGTGCAATGTGCTTTTAACGGACGGCGGATTGTCATTTTTTCGGGTGGGCCGATCGACAGTGATGATGCTTTCCTCAATGAAGTTCGTGCCATTCATGCCGGACATGGATTTGGTTCGATTATCGGACGCAATTCTTTCCAGCGTTCCAAGCCAGATGCACTGCGATTGCTCAACACAATCATGGATATTTACAGTGGACAGTCTGAGACCATTCGCACTCCTGCACTGACCTAATTTGTCTATCAAAACAGCCTAAAAATTGGGTTTGTTGTCTCTATTAAGCTGTCGCGCATTTAATTTGCACAACTAGGGCGGGCAAGATGCCCACCCCACAAGAGATTTATTTTTTGGAGGATGCAAATTAAAAGATTTTTAGCTTACACCCGGATTTCTCACCTTGAAGCAATCTTCCCTACCCCAATATGCCTGACTTTTTTCATCGCTTGCATCTCTCTACTGCTGCCAGGAAAGCTAGATCATGAGAAAATCCCGTCCAAAGCCTACCCTATTGAAAAATTATCGTGCCATCATTCCTGCTTCTTTTTTTGGCATGATTCTGGGTTTGGCAGGATTAGGTAGTTGCTGGCGAGTAGCTGCTAAACTTTGGCACTTGCCTACCTGGATTAGCGAAGCAATTATGTTGCTGACAATTGCAATCTGGCTCGTGTTGTTGGTGCTTTATGTGGGTAAATGGCTGTGGGCGAGAGCAGATGCCTTAGCTGAATTTGAGCATCCTATTTTGTGTTGCTTTATCAGCTTAGTGCCTGTGTCTACGATACTTGTGGCGCTAGCGATCGCACCCTACTCTCGTGCGATCGCCATCACATTATTTGTTGTCGGTACAATTGGTCAGTTAAGCTTTGGCGTGTATCGTTCCGGTCAGCTATGGATGGGAGGACATAAGCCAGAAATAATTACACCCATTCTCTACCTCTCTACAGTCGCGGGTAGTTTTGTCAGTGCGATCGTTGCTAGTACCCTCGGTTATCGAGAGTGGGGCCAGTTGTTTTTTGGAGGAGGGCTGTTTTCGTGGCTAGCACTGGAGTCGATGATTATGCAGCGCCTCTACTTGTTAGAAGCATTGCCTAAACCACTACGTCCAACGCTGGGCATTCAACTTGCCCCCCCTGCTGTTGGCTGTGTTGCTTATTTGAGTCTCACCAGTGGTCAGCCCGATGCCTTTGCTCAGTTCCTCTTCGGTTATGGACTGTTGCAAGCGCTGATTCTACTGCGGCTGCTACCGTGGTTGTTTCAACAACCCTTTACAGCTACCTACTGGGCATTCACCCTCGGCATTGCCGCCTTGTCGCTGGCATCCCTGCGCCTTGTTGAACGCGGCATGGCTGGAATGATCCAAGAATTGGCACTACTGCTATTCATGGGTGCAAATATTGCGATCGGCAGTATTGCTCTAGGGACAGTGCGGCTCTTGCTGCGTGGAAAATTACTAAGCTAACGATCATTCATGATTCTTCAATACCTGTTATGTTTAACTAATAGTTAAATCGACACAAATCTTTTTATACTAATGGGTAATAACCCACAACTAAAGTTTTCATTAATACTTCTTTCATTAAAGCCTTCTACCCTCTGCCTCCTGCCTTTCTTTGTAAAGATTCCCTTCCCTTCTTTTCCCCACTTACATAGGACTTACGCAATAACTCTCTGAAACCCTCTTTCCTTCGCGTTCTTCTCTACGAGACGCTACGCGAATGCGTTCTTCTCTAACGAGACGCTGCGCGATTGCGGTTCGTTTTTTCATAATTTTGCGTAAGTCCTGTTACAAACTGACAATCCCACGCTTAACAGCAGTAATTACGGCTTGTGTGCGATCGCTCACTCCCAGTTTGCTTAAAATCCGATTTACATGCGATTTGACGGTACTTTCACCAATAATCAAAGCAGTCCCAATTTCTTGATTACCCATTCCTTTTGCCATCAAACGCAGCACTTCCAACTCTCGTTCACTAAGTTCTGGATTGCTCATTCGCTGCAATAATTTTGCGCCCACTTCTGGCGGAATGTATTTCTGACCATTATGAATAGCGCGAATCGCATTCAAAAGTTCGCCAAGTTTAGAATCTTTAAGCAGATAGCCTTGAGCGCCTGCCTGTAAACCGCGATAGATATCTTCATCGCCATCGTAGGTTGTAAGTACCACGATTCGAGCCTGCTTAAATTCACCACAAATCGCCATAATGGTTTCAACACCTCCCATTTTGGGCATTCGTAAATCCATTAGTGTGACATCAGGTTGGTATTCTCGAAACGCCTCGATCGCCTGCTGCCCATCTTCAGCTTGAGCGATCGCTGTCATTTCTGGATCGCGGTTAATGATGGTTGCCAGACCCTTTCTGACTATGGCATGGTCGTCAACAATCAGCACTCGAATCGTAGTGGATTGGCTCATTGTAATTTTCACACTCGATTGATGGTGACAATAATTTCTGTTCCTTGACCTGGTTGGCTTTGAATTGTTAGTTGTGCGCCAATGCGCTCTGCCCGTTCGCTCATTCCTAATAAGCCAAACCCACCGCTCAAAGGAGTGCTACCTACTCCAAAGCCCCTGCCATCGTCTTTAACCCGTAAGATACACTGTGTTTCGTTGTACACTAACTCAACCCGAATTTCGCCAGCACTTGCGTATTTAATCGCATTGGTTAATGCTTCCTGCCCAATTCTGAGTAAGTTATTCTCCACTTCGATTGATAAAGAATAGGCTATACCCTGAGTTTCGCAAATCAGAGCCGTGTCGGTCGTCGATCGCATTTGAGCCACAATCCGATGCAAGGCACTCTCTAAATTACCTTCTTCTAGTAGCCGCGGACGGAGTGCTGATACGGATCGCCGTGCCCCTGCTAGCCCACCGCGTGCTAGTTCCTCAATCATTTCCAGATGTACTTGGGTTGCTTCCGGGTCATCCGCCAGCACTTGTGTTGCTGCTCCAACCTGAAGCAGAATACCTGTGAAAGATTGAGCTAGTGTATCATGAATTTCTCGCGCCATCCGGTTACGCTCTTCTAAGATAGAAGTGTGTTCAGCTCGTTTACGATCGCTAATGTCTGTCATGAGACTGTAGAAACCTCTTACCTGAGCATTGTCATCGAAATCAGGAATAAAGGTGGCGCTGATGCACCGCTTATCATCCCGAAAAGGGATTTCTGCTTCTAGAAGGACAGTTTGCCCTGCAAACACCTGATTAATATACGGCTCAATCCGTTCATAAACCGCCTCACCGAGCAGTTGGCGAACAGGGTTGCCCAAAATTTCCTCACGGCTACGGTTGAACCAAACTTCATAGGTACGGTTGATAAATTGAAAGCAGCGATTGGCATCGACGTAGCTAATCAGAACGGGTAGAGCGTCGGCAATCAGTCGTAATTCCTGCTCCTGTAAGCGAAGCTCCTCGTAGACGCCGCGTAGCTCTGCTTCGTTTGCCTGCAATGCTGTGGTTCGTTCTGCAACTTGTTGCTCTAGGGTGCGATTGTATTCTGCTAAAAGCTTCTCTGCTTGTTTACGTTCGGTGATGTCTTGAAAGGCTGCGATCGCATACAGAATGTTGCCAGACTCATCAAAAATTGGAGTTCCCCAACTTTCGATCGGAATGATGCGATTCCCCTGGTGAATTTCGATATCATCCACACTGCCCTGTTCGCCGTTTAGCGCTCGCTTAATCATCAGTTGTTCGGTTGGGTAGGGGCGATCGGTTCCTGCCACATAGAGTTGATAGACCTCGACAATTTGCTCTGGGGTGACAGACGGCAGCACGCTCTTGCCCAAGAGTTGGATTGCCTTCTGATTTGCGTAATAAGGGCGACCTGTTGCATCCATAACTACAATTCCTACCGGAACCGACTCTAAAATTTTCTGGAGGCGGGTTTCACTTTGGGCGAGGGTCTGGTTTAAAGACTGCATTTTGGCAAATGCGATTTGAAGCTGCTGTGCCATCTGGTTGAACGATCGAGCCAGTTCGCCCAAATCGCCCGATCGCTCAATTTCTACTGTCTGATTCCATGCACCGTCTGCTAGCGCTTTTGCCGATTGACTGACGCTGACAATCGGTTTAGCAATCCATCGGGCAATCAAAATGCAGATTACAATGCCAAGCAACAAAACCGCAATACAAAGCAGAATCGTCGTGCGGATGCTTTGATTAATCTTGGCCATGAAATCGGATTCAGGCAACACCGTGACAATCAGCCAGTCTAGCCCACGAGTATCTTTGAATGGCATCACCTGAATCAACTGCCGCCTGCCATCGAACTTAAAATCAAGCTGTTCCGCAGTCTGGATCTGCCACAAATCGCTGAAATGCTCGCGCAAATAGGCAGCAGTAGCTCGCACGGTAGGGTTACGGCTCTCAACTGCGGACAATCGATTTGCTGCCGCCCCACCACTTATGATCGCCTCTCCGGTGGAGGTGGCAACCAGTTGCCCCGATCGCTCTAGAATAAAGGCGATGCCTTTCTTGCCAATTTGCAGGCTAGCCAAAAAACGGCTCATCTCATTAGGCAGAAATACATCGGTGGCACAGACTCCCAACAGCGATCGATCGGCAGTGCTATAGACAGGCGTACTGGCGGTGATCGTTGGCAACTCGCTAGCAAAGTCGGCATAGATTCCACTCCAGCTTGGTTCGCCTGCCGTCACTGCTGCTTTATACCAGGGACGAACCCGCGCATCGAAGGCTTTGTTGCCTTGACTGATTAACTGGTCTCGCTGACCATTGCGATCGAGGCTGTAGCCGTAGAGTTTACGATCTGTAGCAACATTACTCGACCGCAGTTCAATTGAGCGATCGGCAGGGCTACGTCGCACCCCTAGAAGAGAACCTTTGCGATCGCCACAGTAGATATCACTCACCATTGGATAAATCTGAATTTGCTGCCAGAGTGGAAACTCACCTTTGACTGCGCTAGGGTCAATTTTTCCCTGAGCGAAGGTGCTGGCATTGAGCCGATTGATGTTATGGGGTATCTCGGTATAGGTTTGTAGTTTGCCTTCGATCCGGTTCGTCAGTTCGCGCCGCAGTTGACTGGTGAGATCGTTGATGGCTTCCTGTCTATTTTGGAAGGAAAAATACCCCACTAAGCCGACTGTCACCAAAGTTTGCAGCACAAACGGCACAATCAAAACCGTCTGCAATGGTACTGTTCTGGAAACTTGAGCTACAACTTGCTTGAGAAGACTGCTCATCAATCAGATTCCTCATTTAGGGCAGTTCGCGCACGTTAGTCCATTTATTGAAGAAAGGCAGAAGGCAGGAGGCAGGAGGCAGAAGGTAATTCTGACTCCTGACTTCTGCTGTGACCGTTCGCGCAGCGTCTCCAAGAGTTGGGAACAAGGGTTTAAGGCCCTCACTGAATTCTTATTCAGTGGCTCTTGTTCAGGAGGGGTCGGAATCCCCAACTGATGTAAACCTTCTGCCCTCTGCCTTCTGCCTTCTTCAATGACGAAAATACTAGCCATGAGAAGCTCCAACGATCGCAACAAGTAATGGCTCAAGCTCTAAAGCGTCTTTATAACGCACACCATTGATAAATAAAGCTGGAGTGCTAACTACCCCACTATCGATTCCACTGGCAATGTCTTGATTGATGCGATCGACATACACTTTTTGGGCAATGTCTCGAATAAACTGAGTTACATCAAGCCCTAAATTGTCAGCGTATTCTGCTAAATACCCATCTTCTAGCTTTTGCTGATGCTTCAATAACATCTCGTGCATCTGCCAAAACTGCCCTTGTGTTGCTGCTGCTTCTGTCGCTGCTGCTGCCTTTTGAGCTTGAGGATGGATTTGAGTTTGAGGAAAATGTCGGAATACAAAGCATAGAGAATCTCTCCCGAATAAGGTCGCCTCAAGCTGGCGTTGAATTGCCTGAATTGAGGTATAAAGTTCACTACATTGGGGACACTGATAATCCCCATACTCAACAAGCACAACGCGAGCATTCAACGATCCTTGTCGATGGTCTTGCTCAGAAGGAAGTACAACTAATTGATCGCGCTCTGCTTCGCAGTTACCGCAAGGGTCGCCAGAAATAACATCGCTCATTCTAAACCCTCATTTTAAATTTTCGAGGAAAAGAGATTCATCGTCTGCACTCTGAAATTTCTTTCCTTCAAGCCTATAATTATTTGTATGAGTTTAATGTATGAGACTTGCTTAGGCTTGTCGTCAATTCAGGGTCTGTATTTTAATCAACAAAATGATTGAGGATGAGTCAATTTGAGGGAGTAGAACGAATCAAACTCAGGTTTGATTGCCTCAGAGAATAAAAGTTAGATCGGTGTAGGTAGTTCACAAGCTAGCAATTCCGCGTTTCAACGCAATAATGGCTGCCTGGGTACGATCTTTGACATCTAGCTTGCTTAAAATTCGGTTGATATGAGTCTTCACTGTACTTTCACTAATATTGAGAGCAGTGCTAATTTCCTGGTTGTTCATGCCCTGTCCGACTAACTTGAGAACTTCTAACTCACGATCGCTCAGTTCTGGAGCAGTCATCCGTTGGACTAGCTTGGCAGCCACGTTGAGGGGAATATACTGTTGTCCCCTGGTCACTGTCCGAATTGCTGTCAATAATTCCTCTGGCTCAGAGTCCTTCAGTAAATAACCCTTTGCCCCGGCTCGTAATCCTCGATAAATCTCTTCATCGGTGTCATACGTGGTCAGCACAATAATTCGGGCATTGGAAAACTCATTGCAAATAAGCGTAATCGCCTGAACACCTCCCATGTCGGGCATCCGTAAATCCATCAAAGTCACATCAGGTTGCTGTTGCTGAAAAACTGCGATCGCCTCATGCCCATTTCGCCCCTGACCAACAATGACAATATCTGGAGCCTCCTCTAACATTCCAATCAAACCCTGGCGGACAACAGGATGATCGTCCACAACCAGAACGCGAATGCTACTAGGCTGATTCATACTGACTTAATCCCCGATTAATGGATACCGCGATTTCTGTCCCTTGCTCTAAGTCACTTTGAATCTTTAATTCGGCTCTAATGCGTTCAGCCCGTTCTGCCATCCCCAGTAGACCAAAGCCATTCTGCATCGCCTGGTTTTCTACATTAAATCCCTGCCCATCGTCTTTAATTCGCAAGCTGCATTGGGTCGGTTCATAGATCAGTTCAATGTGGATTTCACTTGCCTTAGCATGTTTGATTGCATTTGTCAAAGCTTCCTGCCCAATCCGAAACAGATTATTTTCCAGATCGGAGGATAGGGGATAGGGTGTACCCATGACTTCGTAGACGATTTGGGTTGCGATCGAGGAGTCTAATTCAGCAGCAAGACGGCGTAAGGCATCCTGTAAGTTACTGCTCTCTAAAAGGTATGGGCGGTGTAGTGCCTCTACTGAACGACGTGCCTCCGCAAGCCCAGAACGGGCTAAGTCGAGGATCTGAGTGAGGAGAGTTTGCGCTTTTTCTGGGTCTGCCGTTACCTTATTGGAGGCAGAGCGAGCATGAATGATAATACCTGTAAAGGCTTGGGCTAAAGTGTCGTGAATTTCCCGTGCCATGTGATTGCGCTCTTCTAGAATGGAGGCTTCTTCGGCTCGTTTGCGATCGCTAATATCTCTTGTTAGCCAAATGACAGAATGTTCTGAGATGGGCGAGATGCGAGTTGCAAACCAGGTTTTCCACCCTCCCACGATCGAGCTATACTCAACCGTTAGGGGCTGCTGAGTGCTTAATGCTTGCCGAATACAGACAAGAAATGTCTCGGCTTGCGATCGCTCAAAAATTTCGGAAAATGTTCGACCCACCTGTTCGTCAATCGGGTTAGATAATTTCTCTGATTCGATCAGGGTTGCTCTCAAAATCCGCCCTTCTGCATTTACTACCAAGAGCGGATCGGGCATTGCACAAAAGAGCGCCCGAAGTTCTGCTTCGGAGGCTTGCAACGCTTCTTCTGCCTGTTTGCGTCTAATTCCTAATGCAATCTCGCGGGCTGAAAACTCCAACGCCTCAAAGTTGGACGACGGAATGGGATGTCGAGTAAACATCGCTATAACTCCAACAAGCTGCTCATCCAGCAGTATCGGATAGCCTGCAAATGCCACCATGCCTTCTCGTTTTGCCCATTCTTTATCAATGGATGATTCATCAAACACATTGTTAGTCAACAGAGGACTGCGTTCCTGAGCAATTCGTCCAACTTTGAGGCTACCTAGAGGAATTCGACTGTATTCACCGTCAAGACGGGTATACATCCCCGCACTGGCTTGTAACTCCAAAACATTATTGTCTTTATTTAGCGTCCAAATCCGAGCAAAGGCCGCATTAAAGTGCTTAACAACGGCTTGGGCACAGCGATGCAGTATCAAGGGCAAACTAGCACTTTGAGCCAAGGCACTATCCACATCAGCGCGAAAATCGGAGAGGATTGCCTGTTCGCGAAACTGAGCCTCGGACTGACGCAACACTTCTTCTACTTTTTTGCGTTCGCTAATATCTGTCATGAGACTGTAGAAGCCTCTCACTTGAGCATTGCGATCAAAATCGGGGATCAAGGTCGCACTGATGCAGTGTCTACCAAGCGAAGAAGGAATTTCTGCTTCCAGGATTACAGTTTGCCCTTCAAATACCTGATTAATAGACGGCTCAAACCGTTGATAAACCGTCTCACCTAAAAGTTCATGAACAGATTTGCCCAGAATCTCATCACGGTTACGGCTAAACCAAACCTCATGGGTACGGTTGATAAATTGATAGCATCGATTGGCATCCACATAACCGATCAGAGCCGGTAGAGCGTCCGTGATCAGCCGTAATTCTTGTTCTCGACCGCGCAATTCTGCTTCGCTTTGCTGTAAAGCTGCCGTTCGTTGGGCTACTTGTTGCTCCAGGGTACGATTGTAATTGGCTAAGAGATGTTCGGTTTGTTTACGCTCTGTGATGTCTTGAAAGGCTGCGATCGCGTAAGCCACGTTCTCATTTTCGTCAAAGATTGGCGTTCCCCATGCCTCAATGGGAATAATAGTCTCGCCTTGGTGAATCTCTAAATCATCCGTTCTTGTACGTTCGCCTTTCAACGCTTGGACAATTGGCATCTTCTCAGGGGAACAGTTTTGATCCGTTCCAGCCAGGTAAACTTGATAAACCTCTGCAAGATGATCTGATGTTACGGTAGGATCAACGCCTTTACCCATCAGCTCAATTCCCTGCTGATTGACATAGTAAGGGCAACCAGTCGCATCCAAGACTGCAATTCCCACTGGAACCGCTTCTAGAAATTGATTTATCTGACTTTCGCTAGCGCGTAGTTTCGAGTAGAGTTTGGCATTTTCGATCGCGATCGCTGCTTGAGTAGAAAGTAAATTCAGAACTTGCGATCGTGTAGCGTCTCCAAAGGAGACCCGCTCTGGTGTAAATGCTCCAGCCGCTAATTTATTTTCTAGATACAACACGCCCACTAGCTTACTTTGATTAAGCAGAGGTAAACATAAAATTGATTGAGTTTGATTCTGTTGAATATATGGCTCATTAATAAAATTACCTTCACGAGTAGCATCATTTAAGATGACAGATTCATGAGTACGAATAACATAATTAATAATTGATTCAGGTAGATGATTTGCAGTTGGGATAGATTGCAGCACTTGTGTAGCATAGACATTCTCACCCTCATTAAGTTCACTAGACGCTTCAATCACCCATTTTCCTGAGTTTTCTAAAATCAGAGAACCTGTTTGTGCGCCAGCATTTTCGATTAATATCTTCATCAAGGAACGGAGCAGATTATCTAGTTCAATTTCACTCGAAATCGCCTGAATTGCCTTCATTACTGCCGTTAAATCAAAAGCGATGTGTGAGCTATTAGAGGTGGTTCCAGCAGTAGTGCAGATTGGTGTGGAAGCCAAGCTCGACTGTTCAGGAAATAGCTGCGGATAGCGAGTTTCTAAATCTTTGACTTTCGCAGTTGCTCCCCACCGTTCATAACAGTAGTGAGCTTCTTTCATATAGGTTTGGGCGATCTTTTGCCGACCTCGCACCAGATAATGTTTAGCAGCTAATTCATAAGCTAACGCCTCTTCCTGGATATATTCATTTTCCCTAGCTCCTTGAATTGCTTGTTCATAAAATTCCTCTGCTTCAAACCACTGACTCAAAACTCGTGCAATCTCTGCTTGCACCAAATGATATTTATGCAAACAATTCATTGGCGCATAGTGTGCCCATTGCTTCATTTTCTCCTGACTAACCGTAACTTTTTTAAGGAGTTCCTCCTGCACTTGAGGGCTGCTTTCAGAGTATATGGCGAGTCTTGCCAGCGCATCATATAGATAGTAAAAAGGAGCAATAGGTGTGCCTGTTATTTGGATTAAATAACGTTCTGCTATGGTTGAGTTTTTAACTGCCTGAGCATACTCAGAAAATAGGTAGCACAGGAAAAGTTTATGGAAATAGACATCAAAGGTTGCCGTTCCATCATTTGTTACTTCATGTTGTGGCAATCCCTTTTCTTCGTTGTAGAATTCGCCAACTAGGCGAGTTAGGCTGACCGAAAAGCCCATCAAATTTGCGATCGTCTGCTGATATATTTTGTTCCAGGTTAGCGCCGTTTTCTGTTTTATTTGACGAATTGCTTCACTGTATTTCGTCATCTCGCGCTCAACTTCTGCGAGTTCCTTTCCAACTGCGTAGGATTGGAAGCAATAACAATGAGCGCAATAAGCAGCAAACTCTAAATCTCCAACTTCTAAACCTCTTTGGTAGGCTTCTAGCAAGGGCTGGATTGTGTTTCTAATATGCTCTTTCCAATGAATAATAAAGTTATTCACAATGAGTAATGTTCTAGCTCTGAGAGAATGAACATTAAGGTGTGACAATAGATTTAGCGCAAGTTGTCCAAACTCGTATCCAATCTCAATGTTCCCACTCGTTCCACAAAGAATTAATCCGTAAAAAGCATAGGCAAAGGGAGATACAACAGCATTACCAGATTGAATTGATAAGTTTACTTGTTTAGACACAAGCAGAGGCATCAAATTAGGAGCCGCAACATAGGCAGCGATCGTGATGCTTGATAAGATTTGCATCGCCGCTAACTTGTCCGGTTCGGTCATTTCCGGCAAATGGAGCAAGTCCTCGATTGGCTTCTCACCAATGAGTGATGCGATCGCGTCTAGCTCAAGCTGAATGTCTGACTGAGTTGGCGTTTCAGGAAAACTGATTCCCAGTTGCTGCAAAACTTGCAATCCAGTGTTGATTGCTTCTAATAGCTGGTTCTGCGCGATGTCAGTTTGAATTTTGACTTCGTAAACTTTCACGATGTCGAGAACCGTTTTAGCTGCTTGCAGAACGATCGCCGCCCAGGATTCTACCTGCTCAAACTCGCCACACAAATACGCGACTTCTGTTGTTTCTGTATATAACTCTAAGGTCAGCTCATAGTTAGTTTGCCAACTGGAGTCTGCTAGCCATGCTCTTGCTCTAGCTAAATAGTTTTTAGCCACACTATAGGCGATCGCAGCTTTTGCTTTCTGTCCTGCGATTAAATTTAATTTAGCAATTTCATTGCGTTCTGGTTGATCTGCAACAAGCTCAATTCCATGATTCAGATGATCGACAATTTCAAACAGTCGGTCTGATAGTCGCTCTGGCAAAATTTTTCCGAGGAGATTGCGACCAATTTGTAAATGAACAACTTGTTTTTGCGACTCATCGATTAAGGTATATGAGGCTTGCTGCACGCGATCGTGCAAGAACTTATACTCTTGAATTAACAAGTTTTCATCTAATTCAGATAGTGGTTGAATTAATCCAACTTGTATGGCTGTTAGTAAATCTTGAAAAATCGTTTCAGGTGGTTGATCGCAAACAATCGATAAAGTATTTAAATTAAATTCAGCGCCGACGCAAGCAGCTAACTGGAGAATTTGCTGTGTATTTTCTGGCAGTTTCTTCAACTTGTGAAGCATCAACTCCACCACATTATCGGTAATATTCTGGGCTTGAATATCAGTTATGTTCCATTGCCAGCATAAGTGTTCAGCATCAAATGTCAGCAGATTCTCGCTATACAGCATTCTCAAAAATTCATTGACAAAGAACGGATTGCCCTCAGTTTTACGCAAAACTAACTCAGCTAAGGGACGAACCATGTCTGCATTCCGATGCAGCGTCTCGGCAATCAACTGATTCAACGGCTCAAGCGTTAAGGGTGCTAAGATAATTTCCTGAAGTACTGCCCCTTGTTTTCGCAGTCTCTCTAGCATTAATGCTAATGGATGCGTTGGATTTACTTCATTATCTCGATAAGCTCCAATTAAAAATAGGGATTGGGTTTGCTCATCCAACAGCAACAGCTCGATTAACTTAATCGTTGCCGAGTCTATCCACTGCAAATCATCTAAGAAAATCGCAAGGGGATGTGACTTGGAACAAAACACCCGTACAAACTGCTGAAAAATTCGATGAAAGCGATTTTGAGCTTCAGTTGCTCCCACTTCTGGTAAAGGTGACTGCTTGCCGATAATTAATTCAACTTCGGGGATCACATCAATGATGATTTGTCCGTTGTTTCCCAAAGCTGTAAGTAAGAGCGATCGCCACTGTTGCACTTGTTCGTCTGGTTCACTAAGTAATTGCCGTACCAATTTTTGCAGAGCATCTGCGATCGCACTGTAGGGAATATTGCGCTGAAATTGATCGAATTTACCAGAGATAAAATAGCCGCGCTTTTGGGTGATTGGTTTATAGATTTCTTGCACTAACGCAGATTTCCCAATGCCAGCATAGCCAGATACCAACATCATTTCGACTCGGAATTTTGGATTACCCGCTTGTTCCCTTTGTGAAGTCGTTTCTGAATTGTTTGGTAAAGCCGCGACGCGATTTGATTCTGGACACGCTACGCGAACAAACGCCGCCAGTAACATTGCAACTTCCTTGTCCCGTCCATACAGTTTTTGGGGAATTTGAAACTGACTTGAAGCGTCTTGAAGCGCCAGTTGAATGCTAGAGATTTGACCAATTTCTTCTAATTGTTCAGCACAGATTTCTAAATCCGCTTTGATTCCCCAGGCACTTTGATAGCGATTTTCAGCATTTTTCGCCATCAGTTTCAGAATGATATCTGAAACTGGCTTGGGAATCGTTGTATTTATTTCATGAGGCGGAATAGGATGTTTGGCAATATGACAATGGACTAGTTCCAGAATATCCGTTGTGGGAAACGGCAGATATCCAGTTAGCAGTTCGTAAAATGTCACGCCTAGCGAGTAGAAATCAGTCCGGTAATCGAGCAAACGGTTCATCCGCCCGGTTTGCTCTGGAGATAGGTATGCAAGTGTCCCTTCTAAAACATGAGGACTTTTGAAAGTCGGATTCGTGCGGTTAAATTGGGTGGCAATTCCAAAATCAATAATTTTGACAACGCCAGTATCCAGATTGAGTACTATGTTTCCAGGATTGATATCTTTATGAATGATATTTGCTGCATGGATTCTGCCTAGAATATCGGTGATGGCGATCGCAAGACTTAAAAATTGGGATAAAGGCATAGGGCAGAAGATATCTGGGCGCTTGTGCATCCATTCCTCTAATGACTCTCCCCCAAAATCTTCCAAGAGAATCACCAGAGTGCGTTGATAGTCTTGCTGACTATATGCCTTCACCACTCCCTCCAAATTGAGGGAACGGGTAATTTTATATTCCTGTCTGTAGCGGGTTAGTTCTTGGGGAGAGGGATAATCAAGCTTTAGCATTTTTACCACGATCCCTACTCCATCGTCTCTGATGCCCCGGTACACGAGAGAATTGGAACTTTCATATAATATTTTGTTTTGGATAACAATACCAGGTAGAGCAATCATAGAGCCACTCTTGAGAGGATAATCTGGCATAACCCAAACTATACAGCAATCCAGCTATCTACATTTTTCATTTTTGAGGTTCTATTTGGTTTTGTTCATTTCTAGCCAGTTGTAGAGCCTTAACTGAACTCTGTTGAGCGCTGTATCAATTATGTTGAGCGTTTCTACAGCACTCATTTGACAACTGGCGTAGCACGGGACACCAGAAGCGGAAATTTTTGTTAAGGGACGGTGGCTATGGAGCTAATTTGTTTCGTTTCAATCCCTAATAGGGATTTTAGTTAATTGCAATAAGATATCTATTCCAGTCAAACTCACCCCGCGCTGTTTCAATCCCTAATAGGGATTTTAGTTAATTGCAATCCGCGCCAAGAACGCCATCTACGGAAGCACTACCAGTTTCAATCCCTAATAGGGATTTTAGTTAATTGCAATCTCTTCCAGACGACCACCCAAAAACGTAACTACCTGTTTCAATCCCTAATAGGGATTTTAGTTAATTGCAATGTATGCGAGGGGTTGGGTGCTTGCGACCATCGATAGTTTCAATCCCTAATAGGGATTTTAGTTAATTGCAATAAGAGTAACTTCACCTGCGGGTAGTAATCCCAAGGTTTCAATCCCTAATAGGGATTTTAGTTAATTGCAATTCAATGGTCATGACAGAACGAGCGCGATCGCCCGTTTCAATCCCTAATAGGGATTTTAGTTAATTGCAATTAAACCCCTGCTCAGAGAGGATCAGCTATTTTACGGGGTTTCAATCCCTAATAGGGATTTTAGTTAATTGCAATTTGAGATGCCTTGCTGTCGGCTCGAGCTGCAATGTTTCAATCCCTAATAGGGATTTTAGTTAATTGCAATTATTGATGGCAGTGGTATAGATCCAAAGCTATTTAGTTTCAATCCCTAATAGGGATTTTAGTTAATTGCAATCCGGCGGGGGAAATGAGGAGGTGCGATCGCCCCAAGTTTCAATCCCTAATAGGGATTTTAGTTAATTGCAATTTAACTAAGTTTGATACTGCGATCGTTCCTGGTGTTTCAATCCCTAATAGGGATTTTAGTTAATTGCAATTCGCCCCTTCTGAGTGCGGGTTTGAGTTGACCAGCTGTTTCAATCCCTAATAGGGATTTTAGTTAATTGCAATCGCTGGCTTCTGAAAGCGTTGCAGTATTTGGTTTTCAAGGTTCAGTTGCGCGAATGAACGAATCATAACATAGGGAATAGTAATATCACAAGATGCAAATCGCTGAAACCCATTCCCCATAAGGTGCGCGGATGGTTTTAAAGTACCATTAATCTCAAAGTCTTGTATAGATGGAGCGTACAGCCTTTTTCGCTCCTTCTCATTTTGTACACCTACCCATCCGCGCATTTGGGAAGAAAATTAGTCTGATTGGCGATCGCTACCTCTATTAAAATAAGCGATCGCCTAATCCTTGCGCATCTTAATTTACCAAATCAGGGAACACTTCTTGCACAGCAGGATGCACTAAGCGATGATTTTGCACATTCACACCCTTAGCTAATGCTGGGTTAACCTCCAGTGCCAAAATTCCCAAATTCGCCAACTGGACAACATAAGGTAATGTACTATTATTAAGTGCCTGAGTTGCCGTCCAAGGTACTGCTCCTGGCATATTGGGAACGCCATAATGCACCACACCCTCTTCAATGTATACGGGATTTGTGTGGGATGTTGGGTGTAAGGTTTCTATACAACCGCCTTGGTCAACGGCTACATCAACTATCACCGAACCAGGACGCATTTGTTTGACCAATTCACGAGATACTAGTATTGGCGCTCTACGTCCTAACACTAAAACTGCACCGATGAGCAAGTCGGCTTCTTTGACAGCAGCTTCAATATGAGCAGAGTTGCTGTAAAGCAATTCGACTCTAGAGCCAAAGAGGGTTTCCAAGTAAGATAAACGCTCGACACTCACATCTAAAATCTGCACGATCGCACCCATGCCCACAGCAATTTTAGCTGCTTCAGTGCCGACAACGCCGCCACCTAAAATTACTACTTTACCTGGTTTGACTCCAGGGACACCGCCTAAAAGAACTCCTCTACCACCTTGCTGACGTTCTAGGAATCTGGCTCCAAATTGTACTGCTAGCCGACCGGCAATCACGCTCATCGGGGTGAGCAAAGGTAGTCTGTTTGCCCCAGGTTGTTCTACAGTTTCGTAGGCGATCGCAGTTGTGCCACAATCAATTAAATGCTCTGTCAACTTGCGATCGGCTGCTAAGTGTAAATAAGTAAATAATACCTGCCCTTTTTGCAAAAACTTATACTCAGAGGTTAGCGGCTCTTTGACTTTAACAACCAATTCCCGATTCCAAGCTTTTTCTGATGTGGGGACAATTTCGGCTCCAGCACTTTTGTAGTCTTCATCGGAGAATCCAGCACCATTACCTGCTTGCGTCTCGACGAAGATGCTATGACCATTTTCTCGCAGCACCCGCACACTAGATGGACTTAACCCTACCCGAAACTCTTGATCCTTATTTTCCTTGGGAACGCCGATTTCCATATATCGCCTCTGATAATTTTTTTGTTTAACTGTACCCTTCCAATCTCAAGCTTGCTACTTCCGTCTTGCTAGTTCCGTATTAGAGATAGCTGGATTAGAAATACCTAATCTCTGTTCTAACTTTCTTAATTCAATCTGAGTAGCCCAAACTCTTACCCTTGACTATTGCCCCAGTATTTATACAATATATAAAGAATAGTAACAATTTATTAAAAGAACGATTGTATAGCTCCCTACTAGGAAGCTTTTGCTGAATTTCTCAAGGCATCTTGGCATTCCAGCATTGCAATCAGCTTTTAAGTTAACCTGACTTTTCAACGTTATCTGAAAAATTCAAAGTCTCTCTTCATTTTAAGAGAGAGATTTAGAGAGGGGTTTTCCAGATACCATGAAAAGTAAGTAGCTATTATCCCCACTTTCCGCGACTTCTAACAGAAGTCTGATATCAAGTCCCGTTTGCCAAAAAAAGGTTTCTTAAAAAATGACACAAACACAACCAACAATTACACCTAAACTAGAAGAGCCTAAGTTTGGCTTTAACGAATATGCCGAACGCTTGAATGGTCGGGCTGCAATGATTGGCTTTGGTTTGATGCTGGTGATTGAATATGTCACCAATCAAGGGGTGCTATCATGGCTGGGTCTGAAGTAGTGCCATCAACAAGCACAATCTTGAAGTTGTAAACTAGTAATTAAAAGAGTTTCAACCAGCTGGAACAACCAGTTGGTTTTGACTTCAATAATTAATAGCGGAGTACTTCGCCCTAGATAGATTAATTATACTTCTTCATAAATAACTGCCCTAGAATGTAAGCAAGAGAGGAATCGAAATACCTATTAGCGATTGAAATATCATAGACTTGCAACTAATATGTGCAAGGCGATTAATGAGTAAATTTCCTCCCCCTACTAAAAAAATCATAAATTAGTGTCTGCCTTGAATGAGAAAGGCAAATTATGGGTGAGGTATTCTTGGTAAATATACACAAAAGGTGAACTGGAACCAACCAAGCTGTGATGAATGCTGTATTACCTCGTTTTTTGAAGTCAACCTACCGAAAAGAGCCACTAATCAGTGTACTGATAACGATGGGTGTTATGGATGCCCTGATTGGCGGATTGAATGATAGCTGGTCGTTGTTTGCTTTTGGTTTGGGAACGGCAGGGATAGCGCTAGGCTTTAAGTTGTGGCGTTTCCAGCAGCGTCGTCCTTTACCAGAGGAGCCTGTAGTGCAACATTATTTGCCCTCTCGTTCTTCTAGTGCGCCTTTACCAATGTTAAGCGTTTCTAAGAAAAAACCACCTCTTTAAGATGTGCAGAGTTATGACTTAAATAACTCTGCAAAATTTATTGGGTTTAACTGTATCTATAAAAGTGAGGAAAAAGAGTGAGTAGTGAGGGAAGAGGTGGCGGTAATTTTCTGCGGCCGTATATTATCCTGGCATTTATGGCAGCTGTTGCCCTTCCAGTGAGTACCTGGGAAGGGTTTTATATTCATCAAGCTCATGCTGCCATTCAAGAAGTAACGCCAAACTCCCCCCCAGCTAACACTAACTTTGCTAATGCTCAACTACTTTACACACTCAAAGGACATAACGGAACCGTTAAATCCCTCGCTTTCAGTCCAGATAGCAGAATTCTTGTGAGTGGAGGTGCAGAAAACGAGGGTATCATTCGCCTGTGGAATTCAGCAAACGGCAAAAGGTTGGCGACTATTAACAAAGCACACAAAACAGCCGTAGAATCTTTAGTGATTTCACCAGATGGGCAAACCCTCGCTAGCTGTAGTGATGACAATACAATTAACCTCTGGAGCCTGAAAAATTTAAAATTTAGCCGCTCTTTTGTCGGACATACCAGTAACGTATTATCTTTAGCAGTGTCTCCTGATAGTAAAGTTCTCGTCAGTGGAGCTTTGGATGGAATTCGTCTGTGGGATTTGGTACAGCAGCGCCCTTTAGGCACTCTCGTAGGTTTTGATAACTTGATTTATACTCTGGCCATTAGTCCTGATGGACAGACCTTGGCTAGTGGTGATAATAAGGGTGTAATCAAGCTGTGGAATTTGAGTACTGGTAAATTAATCACTGAATTGGTAGCTCATTCTAATGTTGTTAGCGATGTGATCTTTACACCAGATGGACAAACATTAGTCAGTGCTAGCCGCGATCGCACCATAAAATTGTGGAATATTAATACTGGAGAATTAGTCCGTACCCTTACAGGACATAATAACTGGGTAAATGCGATCGCCCTTAATCCCGATGGACAAACCCTTGCTAGTGCCGGTAGAGATGGGATTAAATTGTGGGATTTAACTACAGGTGAGTTAATAAATACACTGAGTGGACATACAGACTGGGTAAGTGCGATCGCTTTTAGTCCCAATGGTAAAATTCTTGCCAGTGGTGGATTCGATCGACTAATCAAGATTTGGGGGATTCCCACAAAACGAAAGTAACAGCGATCGGACAAAATAATCGTGAAATAGTAAACTATATCCCCGATTTCTTTGAAGAAATGGGGGATATCATTTTGACGCTCCTTTCAAGGCTTTGTGAATCGCCATAGCTCAAATTATCACCTCGTGTAGAAAGTCAGGCTATCGCTAACGCCGAAAAATTCCCCCAATCATTTCCCGTATCTGCTAAACTTTGGTCTTGCCTTTTTAGAGTTTTTGTAGTAAAAAATCAACCAAAGCTCAGATCGAATTTTGCTATAACTAGTCAAAATCAATGATGGTAGCAACCAATAGCGACCCAAAATCTTGAAGAACTGTGAATACTTGATGAAAATACACCCGAACTAATATCTTATCCAGCAAATTACTGTAAGTATAAACATAGGTAATTTCAAATTATCTGTGCAGTTACTTGCCCTCTAGATCGGAACAATTTCTGAACTTAGACAATCTTAGAAATGGTCATCGTCAGTAAATGCACTCAGTTAAAAGTCACGAACTCGTGTGAAGCCAAGGTTTGTAGTGCTTAACCGCTATTTTGAAGATAGGATAACTTGCTACTTAAATGATGTTTAATTTTCCCGAACTGCTTTTGATCCCCATTTCGATAGAATGACTAGGCAGAACCCTAAAACTAAAAACCGCTTTTGACTGCGACGCTCATGAATCAACTGAACAATGGTTTTACGCTATTTTTAAGTCTGCTAGTCGAGGCGATGCCTTTTTTGCTTCTTGGGGTTTTATTCTCCAGTTTGCTGCTGTTTTTTGTTGATGAGCGCAAACTAGTAGAAAAAATGCCCAAAAATCCGCTGTTGGGTGCTTTAGTTGGCAGCGCGATCGGCTTTTTGTTTCCGGTGTGTGAGTGCGGGAATGTACCGGTAGCGCGGCGATTCCTGATTCAAGGAGTACCCACACCAGTCGCAATTGGTTTTTTGCTAGCAGCACCAACAATTAACCCAGTTGTAATTTGGGCCACTTGGACAGCATTTCGAGATCAGCCAGAAATAGTAGTCTTACGAGTCGTATTTTCCTTAACAATTGCCACAATTATCGGGTATGTTTTCAGTTTTCAAAAGGACTTAAATCCCATAGTCCAACCTGCGATCGCTCGTTATATGAAGTTTAATCCAGCCGCGCAGCCTGAAACCAAACGCCGTGGTAAGCCTTACCAAGGACAACAGGAAGAAACAGTACCGAATCTGTTGCAATCCGGGACTTATATCTTAGGAGGAAAAGCAGGTATACCTCTACGGATAGATCCTAATTTAGTATTGCCTACCTCAGTCTCTACTGCCGATAAACCGCTAGCAGCTAAACTGCGCCTAGTTGTGGATAATAGCATCCAAGAATTGCGGGAATTGGGCGGAGTGATGATTTTAGGAAGTGCGATCGCTGCTGCTATTCAAGTCCTTGCTCCCCGTGAATTAGTTCTCAGTTTGGGTGCTGGACCCATTACCTCAATTGTGGTCATGCTGATATTAGCTGTAATAGTATCAATTTGTTCTACAGTCGATTCTTTCTTCGCCCTATCTTTTGCCTCAACCTTTAGCAGCGGTTCATTGCTAGCATTTCTGGTGTTTGGGCCAATGATTGACATCAAAAGTGTTGGTTTGATGTTATCTATTTTTAAACCCAAGACTATTTTTTACTTATTTGCTTTAGCAGCCCAATTGACATTTGTCTTCACTCTTTTCCTGAACTTGCACGTCTTTTAAGAAAATATTTGTCATTAGTCATCTGTCCTTTGTCCTTTGTTTAATGACCAATGACCAATGACTAATGACTAATGACCAATGACTAATGACTAATGACTAACAAAAATCCCAAATCTAAAATCCCAAATCTGTTACTCCCTTGGCTGGATGCTCTAGCAATTACAGCTTGGGGCATTTTGATGTTGAGATATTGGCTAACTAATAAGTTGAACCTGTTGATTCACCCAAATTACTTTTGGTTAGTGATTGTGACTGGTATCAGCTTCATCATTATTGGCTTGTTCAAGATGCAGGAACTTTGGCAAAGGCGTCGCCGTGATGTTACGCCAAACACCCAGCATATTAGTTTATTTCCCCCTGGTTGGGGCAGTGGTTTATTGTTGACTACAGCAATTCTAGGTTTTATCGTTACACCGCAAGTTTTTGCTAGTGACAAAGCACTCCAAAGGGGTGTGACGACTGATTTATTGGGAAGCACACGCGTCAAACCCCAAGCCTTTCGCGCTACTGTTCGTCCAGAGGAGCGATCGCTTGTAGACTGGGTACGCACTGTCAATGTTTATCCTGAACCAGATACATATACAGGGCAAAAAGTCAAGGTGCAGGGATTTGTGATTCACCCGCCCGATATAGGAAAAGAATATTTGTTTTTAGCACGATTTGTCTTAAGTTGTTGTGCAGCAGATGCTTACCCTGTGGGATTGCCCGTCAAACTACAAAATAATCAAGAGCCTTACTCTGCTGATACATGGCTGGAAGTAGAAGGACAAATGGTGACAGAAAATTTGGCAGGTAAACGCCAACTTACCATTGCCGCTAACTCTCTGAAAAAGATTCCTCAACCCCAAAATCCTTATAGTTATTAGTTATTTGTTGATGACAAATGACAAATGACAAATGACAAATGATAAATAACCAATGACTAAATCTAAAGCATTCCAACCACTGGATCGTATAGCGATCGCACTAATGTTACTGCTGAGTGTGCTGATTGGGTTAATCATCTTGCAAGGTGATGTGGTAACTGCTCGTGTCCGGGAATTTACTTGGCAAAATCAACAAATTGGGGCAGAAGATAATTCCTTCACCCTCACCTTCAGCCGCCCAATGGAAACAAAAAGCGTCGAGGATAACTTGAAAATCGAGCCACCCCTAGCAGGTAAATTCAGTTGGGCAGGGCGGCGGATGGTTTATACACTGGTGACACCAGCACCTTATGGCACAAATTATAAAGTGCAGTTACAAGGAGCTAAAGATAAGTTTGCAGAGCAAGAAGGCAAAAATCGGCTGATACAGGCCTTTACAGGTAGCTTCCGTACACGCGATCGCGTCATCCTTTATATCGGAACCGACAAAGAAGAACAGGGACGGTTAGTTCTTTACAACTTAACTCAAGAGCAAAAAAGGATACTTACCCCCAAAGACTTGATAGTAATCGACTTTGAGTCATTTCCTGATGGGGAGAAAATTTTATTTTCAGCTCGCGCCGCAAACAATCAAGACTTACTTTCAGCCCAACTGTATACAGTGACAACTGGCGTTTCTGCTAAATCTGGACAAAAAGCACAACCAGAAGGCAAAGTTGACCTGACTTTAGATAGTAAAGATTATCAAAACCTGAAATTTGACTTATCACCTGATGGGCAAACTATTGTCATCCAACGGGGAAATAAAACTAATCCTGGCGACTTTGGACTATGGTTTATGCCAGCAACCAGTGATGGTTCAGCAGAAAAACCCACCCCCAAACGTCTAAAAAGCCAGCCGGGGGGAGACTTTATGGTGACACCAGATAGTAAAGCCGTAGCAGTTGCTCAAGGACAGGGAGCAGCGATTTTACCACTGCAAGGTGATGCCAGTAAACCTTTGGATTTTCTGCCGCAGTTTGGTTTGGTACAAGCTTTCTCCAAAGATGGCTCTCAAGCCGCGATGGTAAAGTTTAATACAGATTACACGCGGGATTTATTTTTGGTAACAAACCAAGGTGTGCAGAAACAGCTATTAAAAACAACAGGTTCAATTCTCAGTTGCCAATTTGACATTGCCTCACCCACCCTCTACTGCTTGCTAACACAGCTAGTATCCAAGGAACAATACATAGAACAGCCTTATGTAGTGGCAATTGATTTGAAAACCGGGCAACAGAAACCATTGTTAGTACTGCCTCCCGCTCAACGGAATGTGCAAATGAGTTTATCTGCCGACGGTTTGGGCTTGTTATTTGACCAAGTAGTACCGCAGACAAATCCCCCAGCATCATTACCCACAAACACTTTAAAAACTGATGATGGAGATACGATCGCTACCAGTAGCCTGTGGTTAATGCCTCTGTTGCCCATCGCTGATGCTACGACTGTTGAAATTAAACCAGAACAACTCCCCTTAGCCGGATTTCATCCCCGCTGGCTACCTTGAGAGAATAATTGCAATTGCTAAGTCAATTTCGGAAGGTTAGTTAAGGTGTCGCTACCAAAAATCAAGTTGAACCTAATGGAGTTCAGTTCCATCCTTACGGAGCAGATAGCGATCGCTAATCAACTTCAAGACGACTCTACCTGTTTCTGGATGCGTTTTCTCAATCACTGGTTGCACAACAACGCCTTCCATAATGCAATTGGGACTGACTACACTATTGGCATTATTGAACTGAGACACCGCTTCCCAAGTGTAAGCACCGATATAAAGTACAGGTACTCTCGGCAAAGCAAATTCCTCGCAAAAAGCCACAAAATCGCTGTGATTGAGAAAAGAACTGCCGCGACGCACAGCAAATATAGCAATTCCAATATTGCCATTATTCAAGCCGTATTTGATATCTTGCACGCCGTAGATTTCACCAAAAATCTGAGTTCCTGGTGGAAGTTTCTGGAAAGCCTCGTTTTCGTTGTAAGCACGAACATAAACTAATTTTTTGTTGACTTCGCTGTTTTTCCAGAAGTAATTATGGCTGCCAATTTTAGTTGTGCTATCAGCATCAACTAAGACAGTGAAGTTAGTTCCGTGCAACTTTTCTGTGACAACAACTTCTTCACCTTCCATTAGGATATTTTTGTAACGTTTCAAGTTTTCTGGACTGGGGAATTTGTAATGTCCAATAAAACTCTCTACTTCCCCGCTCATTCCTTGAGGAATTGGATATTCGTACTTTGTTACACCAAAATACTCTGTGTAGTCATCTCCGACATTTCCCGTAAAGTTTTTACCAACGGGAATAAGCAAACCCTCAGAAAAAATTCCGCGAAGTTTCGCAGCACGCAGTTTTTTTGAGTAGTAGTTACGAATACCAAACTCATCTAAAAAGTTTTCTGGAATAACACTATTAATAGGAAAGTAAAAAGCTAAATCTCCAGAGTTCAAGTTACCTTTAACTATAATTACCTGATACCCCATATCTTCAATAGAGGCAATATCTAGCCGATCGGCATTGGGATGAGGATTAATACTATTTATTTTGACAACTTCAACTTTAAAAATACTCATAGCTCATCTCTTTTAAAAAAATCTATTTTAGAAAAACTCTAAATTTATTACAAAGTATGTGCGCGTAGCTAGCCGTGCATACTTGTCAAATTAAAGCTGAAACCTTTGAAAACCTAGACTTTGACTCTTTTGTAGTAGTGTGGCAAGGCTAAAATAGTTTTTAAAGCTAAAGGCTCATAGTCGTCTTTAGCTTCAAAAATAAAGTATAATATAATGTGTTGCCACGCTGCTAAGGTGCATTAGCCTGGGCCTTGGGATTGAATTAAGTAATCAAACAAACCTGATATTACGAATTAGTAATTATTTGTTGATAATTTATCCAAGCTTCCCAAAAAATATAAATTGATAGTATTCCTAAGAAGATGCGAAGTACTAAGCTCACAGTATAATCTGGTAGTTTTGGCAATGTGCGAGTACTCATTTGAACGCCTAAAAGACCTCCACATCCCAAAACCATACCTTGAGCAAACAGAATATTTCCCTCTAATGTATGTCCTGTACAGGCAGCTAAAGCAGTGATGACAATCACGCCCAAACTAGTCTGAATTGCTACTTTAATTTCCTCTCCTAGTAGCAGCATTTGCAGTGGTACCATAATCGTACCGCCACCTAAGCCGAATAAACCTGCTAAAATTCCTGCTGCTCCCCCAGTGCCAATTTTAGAAACTAATGGGTTAAATACTGGGGCTGTATCCTCTTTTTCCTGGAAGGACAGTTGCTTGCGAAGCTCAATCAGATAGATGTTAGTAAGTAGTATGATGCCAAATGTAAATAGTATTATATAAGATGGAATTTTATTGGCGAAATATACACCTATTCCAGTAGTTAAAAAAGCTGGAATTCCTAAATAAATTACTCGTTTAAAGTCAAAGTAGCCCATCCACCAATTTTGCAAACTTCCAGAAATTGAAGTAATTACAATAGCAAGGCTACTAGTAGCGATCGCTTGAACGGGAGTATAACCTAGTGTGACTAAAAGAGGAATTGTGATAATACCGCCACCTATTCCTAAAAGTCCAGCTATGACTCCAGATATTAAACCCCCACTCACTAAAATCAACCAACTAAAATCAATCATAAATAATTCTTTTTCTAGAGACTGACTTGGTGTGATTAACCTTGTACTGTCACCGGATGGCTAACAACACCTCCGTAGAGCAATCCAGAGTCATTCCACGGAACTGTACTCGGTTGTGTATTACCTAAATTGTCAGTAGCACGAGCCTGGAGAAAATATTCCCCAGGAAGCGGGTTCCATTCAATGTCCCAGCGTACCCATGCAAATGGAAAATTTGGTTCTCTCAGTCGTGCAAATTGCCAAGTTTTACCACCATCTAGACTGACTTCCACACGGATAATTTTTCCTTTTCCAGACCAAGAACGCCCACGTAGTAAGTGGGTTTTAGCAGAAAGCGTAGCTGGCCAAGCCAACTCGAAAGCGCTCTTAACATTTTGATAGGTAATCAGCTTACCTTTATATGGTGCGATCGCTGGGTAGTCTGCACCAACTAGCACCATTTGCTCCGTTACCCACTGCGTATATATCGGTGTTTCAGAAACCTCAATCCGCTCAATCCATTTAACGTTGGCGTTTCCTCCCCAACCAGGAAATAAGACACGGCATGGCTGACCATGATCTGGAGGTAATGGTTCTCCGTTCATTGCGTAGACGACAAGCGAGTTATCTGCTAATGCTTTGCTAATTGGAACTACACTACTGAACTTAGATTTATTTGTCTCCTTTGAGTCCAACGAATCAACATCTGCACCCTCAACGAGTACATCTTTTGCTGTGGATTTCAGTCCAGCTCGCTCTAATAACATACCAAGTGGTACACCAGTCCACTCAGCCACACCAATAGCCCCAAGTCTCCACCGCGTTCCAGGGAGTGGTATGTTGTAAGCTTCTTCAAAGAAGCGCCGACCGTTAGCAGCACACTCAATGGCACAAGTGATTGAGATGGATGGCATGGCGATGATTTCATCGTAGGTAAACTCACAGGGGGCAGAAACGCCAGTTCCATGAATTTGCAAACGCCATGTAGATGGGTCAAAGAGAGGTGGTGCGCTGCGGTTGTGAACATAGAACCAATCATTTGGTACTAAATAGCCACGCCCATACATCGCTTCCCAGTTCATCTCTAATGTGCCTTTGCTATGAGAGATATACCCTGGTGGCAATGGCTTAAGTATTTTGCTGCCTTTAGTTTTAATAGCTGCCTGACTGGAAGCAGGTGCAGGTTTAGCGAACCCCCCGATGGCTGTGGCGCCAACCATAGTAGCTAGTATTTTCAGAAAGCGCTGGCGCGAAATACCCGCATCTGTACTTTTTTGCCAAATGCACTGTTCAACCCGTGCCTGTAAATAATCCTCTTGCTCAAAGAGGTTTTCATCGCTCAAGCTATTACCCCCTTGTAATTTGTACTTCGTAATTAAGAAACAGAGAATGAAGGAGTAGGCGAGAAGTTGCAGTAAGTCTTTCCCCTCTGCGCCTCTGCCCCTCTGCACTTCTGCTTCTTCCAATGCCCTGAAAAAACTAGCTGTTTATCGCTGTCCAAACACCGGTTATCTGGTCTTGTGTGTAATTGGGCAAATAGTGAGCCAATCCGTTTTTAGCTATTTGAGCGATCGCATTTATAAAGCGATCGCAATCTTCTAATGTATTATATACAGCAAAGCTGGCTCGGATAATACTAGGAATATTACGTGTAATTCCTCTATCTACTTCCCGAGCAATCTCACAGTCTTGCTCGTCTGAAACATTCTTAAGTTTGCGAATATATTCATAAGTGCAGAAAGCCCCAGCCCGAACGCCAATACCATATTCTTGTGCCAGAATCTCTGCTACTAAGCGTCCGTCAAATCCATCAATATCAAAGGGAATAACATGGGCTAAATTATCTCCAGGAATATGTAATTTGACTCCAGAAATCAGCCCAAGCCGTGTATATGTAAATTCAACTAGAGAGTGTTCATACTGAGCAATGCGATCGCGCCCCACTGCTTCGATAATTTCAATCGCCTTGGCAATAGCGATCGCACCCATTGCGTTTGGTGTTCCGGGGTCATGGGCCCGTTCTGTATAAAAACGCTTGATCTCTAAGTTTCTGGTGATATAAGGTAGGTTTCCACCCCCAATTTGATAAGGGTAGGAACTATCAAAAAATTCCTTTGGCCCCAGCAAAACCCCAGTTCCATAAGGGGCATACATCTTGTGTCCTGAGAAAGCCACAAAATCTAAATGACATGGGTCATCATCAGCACGCATATCAACTCGTTCATGCTGAATTAACTGACACACGTCGGCAAAAATCTTCGCGCCATACCGATGTGCTAAAGCTGCAATTTCGTAAATTGGGGGTCTGTAACCTGTAATTGTCGAAGCACCTGTAATAGTTACTAACTTAATTTGCTCGGCTTCGGGGAGATTTTGGTGTGCTTTGAAAATATCTTCAATTTCTGCCACATTTACACTTCCATCCGGCTGGGTTCTGTACTGCACAACTTCGTCTCTAGTAACCCAAGGCAGCAGGTTAGATGAATGCTCAATATCAGAAACTAAGATTTTCCCAGGTTTTTTTGCCCAAAGTGTGGCGGCTCCATTAATTGCTTCTGTTGTATTCTTCGCAAAGATTACATAGTTGTCTGAAGATGACCCAACAAAATCCCGAATGATGTTTCGGCTGGCGTCATATTCTCGTGTAGTGATGATGGATTTTTGCCCAGAACCTCGATGTACGCTGCCATAGGTGTCAAGCATTTCGTCCACGTACTGCTTGAGGGTTGCAAAGGGTGTGGTTGTAGCTCCATTATCCAAGTTAACGTACTTGACATAGTTTCCGTTAAGAGTTTTCACCTTGAAAGATAGAGACTCATCTGTAAATAATGGTCTGATTTCTTTGTCCCAAAAGCTGTCACAATTTTCTACAAGCAGCGGTAATTTAGCAGTCTCTTGCTTGATATTTGCGCCAATTGCAAGTATATCAGTCATCTTTAGCACCCCTATTTTAAATTTTGATTTTTTGGAAAAAGCCTAACTGCCGCAACACTTTATTTCGCGCTACAACCGGATTAATTGTCAGTAATTATGGTCTTTATAATTACTTTATTTCTAGTAGAAAACGCGGTTATTACAATTATTCTTTAATAAAATAATTAAAATTAGTATCCGTGAAAATGCTAAAGTTTAATATTTTTATCGTAAATTAATATACAGTGTAAAAAATACGCTAAGTAATAAAGTATACTTTAAATGATTTTATTCCAGTCATTAAACAAACTTGACATATTGAAGATAAGTAGATCGAAAAGCTTATAACCAATAAAACCTGCAATTGCTTACTGGCAATGTATTTATCGAGAAAAAAGCCCTGACTAAGCTGAGATTACTCTTTAAAAAAGTTTTATATTTTACTTAGACGACTTGTTACGTCTTTATTAAGACTTTATAAGTATTTACTCGTATTTTTCGGGATCTCTTAACATTGCAGTTATAGTGGAAGCTCTTAGTTGTTTACTGACATTAAATAGCGATCGCTTAGGATGAGAGAATTATCATTGAAGAGTAGATACTTGTACGGACATCTATATTTAAGTACTCAATCAGGCATTACAAAATGTATTTCAGGAGACAATCATAATTTATTTCTTAAGACAGATGCGATTATAAAAAATAAAGTATAATCTGAGGCAGTTTTTTCATCTAAAAAACTTCCTCAGCCAGCCAATACAGTTTAATTTTTAATGTATCGGGTTTCTCCTCTCTCTCGCCTATCCTCAAAGGCGGCCAGAGTTCCCCTTCCACCTCTTCTTGACGGGGCAGAGCATCATAGTGTTATAACGGCATCAGTCTAGATACAAAATGGGGAACACCAATTGATGATTAATTGCTGGAGCTTGGAGAGTTAAACTTAGCTTCTAGAGCAAACCCTGATTAGACACAGTTGATAAGCAATGCTAATGCCAGCACTGCTGAATATTTTTAAGCAGGTGAGTCAAGAGTGATGAATGAAGCTGACACCTCAAACAAGGGGGCTGTGATGGAATCCCTAAATTCTGCTAATTCGCCACAATCAGAACAGGCGAGTTGTCCCTTTTACTCAGTTGTGCCTAATGACAATATGACGGTTAAAAAACTGCCACTCCTCATGCCAGCTGAAGATACACAATTTTCACAAGATACCACCCAGCAGGACTGGGTTGCAGAGCCTGAAAGCGGCAAACAAGCACTTATTGACTCGGAATTTCAGAACCTGCTGGCATTGAACGAAGAATTACGTGCGGCTAACAATAATTTGTATGCACAAGTGGAGCAGCTAAAAGACAACCTAGCTGAGTCAGAAAAGGTTTTGCAGTGGCAGAAAACGCGTTCTAGCGTTAGCGAGTCGATGCTCAACCAACACACTCAGGAATTAGCTGCGGCTCAAGAACAGATAAAATCTTTATTTCAACAATTAGAAACTGCCGTACAAACTGTTCAACGTCAGGAAATTTTCACTGATACTTATAAAGCACAGTTACAAATTAGCCAACAACGTCTGGCCCAGTTAGAGCGAGAATGTACGTTGCTACACACTAATAACAACGAACAATCTCAGCAGTTATTGCAGTCCGAAAATGTTTGTCGCGAGTTACGTACTAGACTAATGCGACAACAACGCCAGACGCTGCAATTCAAAGCAGCTTTGGAAAAATGTCTAGATACCTCGGTTCCTAGCTATGACTCCTTAGAGGATGCTGCAAAACATCCTAAAGACATAACTAGTAGCCAAGGAAGATTTTCTAGAAAAGCTCGGTCTTTGTTTCCTAATGCACAGCCAATTCAACCTTGGTCAGCAGAAGAAGAATCATTAAGTAACGATCTTGATAATTCTTGGGGTGAACCCTCAGCACCAATCCCATTCCAAAGAAATGAAGCCTCTGCAACGCCGCCATCATCTCCTTGGAACTGGACAGTTAAAAAAGACACGCCAACACCAACACAACCCGCGCCATCTCCAGAAGTTGATGATTCTCCAGATACAACTGAAGCGGTTTCACCTTCGGGTTCATCAAATTTAGATCGGCAATTAGATAGTCTAATCCAAATGTTTTTCACCTCCCAGCCTGCATCTACATCACCACCACCTCCTGCGAAAACGGATGTTAGTGATGCCCCGATTTGGGAGACTTTAGCAACAATTTTAGAAGACGATGAGGAACTAGAAAATCCACAGGAGGGACATTTGGAGGCAGAAATTAATCCTCCTGCAACTACCTCTACTTCTTGGACGACGGATTCTGTGCTTTCACCAGCCAATAACTTACTGCTTTCCTCTAATCCATCTCACACCGAAACGCCTGTTGGAGAAACTGAAGACTACTGGTCAGAAGTTTCACAATTGTCAGCAAGTGATTTGTCCTCAGAGTTATTAGGTGATAACACCAATGATGACAATTCACCTTCACCAGTAGTTTATCCCCAGCGTCCACCCAAAGGGCGTAAGTCATTGGCATCTGTAGAACTGCCGAATTTTCGCCCCAAGAGTTAGGAATTAGTTGTCATTAGTCATTTGTCCTTAGTCATTTGTCTAATACTAATGACCAATACAACTCTTGGAGAGGCTACACTTCGACTACGCTCTGTTACCACGCCAACGACTACGCGGTAGTTGAATCTCGACTTCGCTCGATTTCCGCGCAGTCGAAACTCAGTACAAGTGACCAATGACTAATGACCAATGACTAATGACTAATTCAGAATCCTTGCTTCTGACTTCGGAATTATGGCTCCTGGGTTGGATTTTGCCACCTGACTTCGCGATCGCGGTTTGCCTGTGGCGATCGCATAATTAATCGCCAACAGCCACAGCCACAAGCCGGGATTCCGGGGTTCTAGCCAAGAACCTATTCGGTTCAAGAAGCGCGGGAACCACGGACTTAATAAAGCACTAACTAGGGCATGACGACCGAAGGTGAAATAACTACCAAGCCATCGCCCTAAATCTCTAGGGCCAGCCAGTTCCCAAATCCATAAAAGCAAGGCAGGATTTTTCCTAGCTGCTTTGAGTGCTAAACGGTTAAAGGTTAACCAATCACACCGATCTTTGATGAAGTTATCTGCTACTTCTGGCGGTTCGTCTGCTAACAGCCCAAAAAAGGTATTGAGCATGGAGTTAATCCGCTGCGGCGGTAAAAATTTTCCAGTGGGCACCATCATGCCTTTGGAAAATAGCCAAGTTACGGAAACGTTGCTTTGGTAGGCGCGAATTTGGTTCAAGTGGCGGAAACTCAACAAGTCATGTTTGAGGGCAGTATCCAACAGCGCTGTTAAGCGCTCTAAGTTGCGAACTAGCGAACCAAAACCGGTGAAAACGAGGGGAGACTGGAGTGATGCCGCATCACCGATCGCAATCAATCGATCGAAGGCAACTGTGCGATCGCGGCTTCCCACACTAAAATGCCCTGGTATATATCCAAATGTCGGCTTCTTCCACACCAATTTGTCCATATCGCACCTGCGATACTCTGGCAAAATTGCGAAAAAGTCTTCGTACATCTCCAGTAAGGAACCGGGATTTTCAGCATTGACTTCGTGGTAATGAAATAAATAAATCGTCAGTTCATCATCTGCTGCGGGAAACAATTCCCAAATCAACTGCCTTCCCCGCGAAATATCTCCATGACTGTAAAGAACGTCCCCATATTGGGAATCCCATACTCCCGGCTCAAATCCGCTCTCAATTGCCGCTCCCACCGTCGGACAGACACTATCAAAGGCACGACCACCGTTTAATTGCCAAGCGATGGGGGACGCGGTTCCCATTGCATCTATTAGCAGTCGTCCACTTACTTGCTTCTCAGTTTGACTGGGCAAGTGCTTGACTTGCAAAACTACCTGTGATATATCAATATCTGCACGGATAAATTCTGTTTCATCCCAAATTTCACCGCCTGCCGCTTGCAATTTTTGCCCACACATTTGGAGCCATTTTTCGGAATCCAAGCCTAAATTTAGGACTGTAGGTGTGTGGAGGACGGGCGATCGCAGTTTGGCTGGATTATTAGCATCAAAAAACTTATTGAATCCGTCTTTGTATTCCCTGGCAATGATGGTTTCTAACTCAGCGGGGGTGACTAAACCCAAGTTAACCAAGCTTTGAATCTCGTCGCGCGAAATATTCCATTCTCGGTTCATCCGCCCAAAGGGCATTCGTTCCACCAGCAAGACTTTATATCCGAGTTTTGCCATCAATGCTGCATGGATTGCACCTAATGCACCGCCAATGTAGATGATGTCGTACTGGGCATGGGACACAAGAGGCTGAGGGGCTGAGGGGCTGAAGGGCTGAGGAGAAAGACTTCCTCCAACTTCTCCCCTGCCCCCCTGCTCCCCTGCTCCCCTACTCCCCTGCTCCCCTGCTCCCCTGCTCCCCGACGAAAACACCACTTGACGCGGCTGCTGCGGATTCCGCACACCTTCGCGCCATCGTTTTTCCCACCAATAGGCACGAGTTAGGTCATATTCACCGTTGGGCATTTTCTGAAAATACTTGACGGTAAGGGGGTAAGTCGAGCCTAGTGCGGCAAATATTGATTGCTGGGATAAATCAATTGCTGGCGGTTCTGGGTAATGATGCGGAAAACGGCTTCTGATTTCCTTGGTCAAGCGTTGCAGAATTTGTCTTTCACCGGGGAAAGGTTGTTCTGCCCAGCGAAACACTTTCAGATAGGTAGTTCGTTGCACCGACCAGACAAATACGGAAAGTTCTGTAGGCAAGTTTTCGGAAAGACTCACTCCAGCAGGTGTAGTTGCACTGGGTATTTGAAGGCGAAAGCCTTCCGAAGTAAGCACTTTTTCTCCATTTCCAGGTTCAAAATCTGTTTGTAACCAACTACGCACAGTTTCTATTTCTGGAGTTGGAACTTCTAAATAAAGGATTTCTTTCATGTTTTCCTGACATCTCCCATCAATCTACTCACTAAGACAGATTTTCTTAAGGCAAAAAGTAGGGTAAACTCCGCCCTATTAGTTTCGTAAAGATTCAGTGAAGAAATTTTAAGAGTTTGTCAAATTTATTGTTCATTTTGTATTTCTGTAAACCCACGCCATGAATTATCCCATTCCAGACAGTCCCCAAGAAATTATTGCCCTACGACAACAGCCGATTGATGAAGAACTAGTTGCCAGTGCGATCGCTGGAGTCATTAAAATTGTCCGCGCTCAGGGTCAATCTTTGGAAGAATTAACCGCTCAGTTGTTAGCAGACGATCCACTGCTGGATCAGCAACAACGTCGCTGGTTAAGCCAATTAGTTGCCCAATCCTGGGAAAAGTTCTCCTAAAACCTTGGATAAGATGAAGTTTTGGTCGCAGCATTAGATTTCTAGGTCTGTACCTAAATGTTGGCGATTGCATTTTCGGTATAGGAGTAATAATAATGGTCAGTATGGGATTGGCAATTGGGTTGCTATTTTTGTGTTCATGGCATAGAAGCCACTAAATTAACCATATCAGCGTTTTACGTTGCTTATGAATTTTACAACGTTCTGAAACGGAAAGACCTCTGCTTTGCGCCAGAGGTCTTTTTTTTGGTAGCAATCTTCATGCTGTTTGAACAACGCCTCGGCAAATAATTTTGTTGAGCGATCGCTAACTAAGTAAGTAAAAATAAATACATTTGAAAGCCTTGACAAGGAATAATCGTAGTCAGCGGCTCTAGCCATTTAAAATCTTATGCAGAGCGATAAATCGCTCACTACGAACAAAAGTTTTATTTTAGATTTAATATATGTCTACCGATTTATCCACCGACGCTCGCTTTCAACCCATCAACCTTTTTGAATACGAAAAGCTAGCAAAAGAATATCTGTCTCAAACGACACTTGATTACTACAGCAGTGGTGCTTGGGACGAAATCACATTGCGAGATAATCGTGCTGCCTTTGAGCGAGTCAAGCTGCGACCTCGGATATTAGTCGATGTGAGCGATCGCAATCTAAGTACCTCTATTTTAGGGCAACCCCTGCAACTACCTTTGTTAATTGCACCGATGGCTTTTCAATGTCTAGCCCATCCAGACGGAGAAGTTGCCACTGCCCTAGCTGCTGCATCAGCTGGTGTGGGTATGGTGTTAAGTACAATGGCAACAAAGAGCATTGAAGAAGTGGCGACTGCATGTAATCAGTTTCCAGATTCTCTGCGGTGGTTCCAGCTTTACATCCATAAAGACCGGGGATTAACTCGTGCTTTGGTAGAAAAAGCCTATAAAGCCGGCTACAAAGCACTTTGTCTAACTGTAGATGCACCCGTTCTCGGACAGCGAGAGAGAGATAGACGTAATGAGTTTGCCTTACCCCAAGACTTACATCTAGCTAATCTTGCTAGTATCTCAGGGCTAGATATTTCTCATGAAAAAGGCGAATCTGGATTATTTACTTACTTTGCCCAACAGCTAAACCCAGCAGTTACTTGGGACGATTTGGAATGGTTGCAATCTTTATCTCCACTACCTTTAATTATCAAAGGAGTTTTACGCCCAGATGATGCTGTGCGGGCTGTAGAATATGGAGCCAAAGCAATTGTTGTTTCCAATCATGGTGGCAGACAACTTGATGGTGTGATCGCTTCTTTAGATGCCCTCGCTGAAATAGTAGCCGCAGTCGATGGTAAAGTAGAAGTGGCCTTGGATGGCGGCATTCGTAGAGGCACAGACATTCTCAAAGCTCTGGCATTAGGGGCAAAAGCAGTACTAATCGGACGACCTATTTTGTGGGGACTAGCGGTAGCCGGGCAAATCGGCGTATCTCATATCATCTCACTACTACAAGATGAGTTAAATGTGGCAATGGCACTTAGCGGCTGTGCCAAAATGCAAGATATTGACCCTAGTTTATTGACCCTGCCACGCTTTAAGTCGGAGAACTGTTAGAAATGTGATTCCAGCAAAACTTTCAGAAATAATTTTCAGACTTGTTACAAAATCTTTTAATTATAGTATACTAGTTAAGGTTAGATACAAGGGCGGGTGGCGGAATTGGTAGACGCACCACACTCAAAATGTGGCGGCCTTACGGTCATAGGAGTTCGATTCTCCTCCTGCCCACTACCAAACAAGTGCTAAAGAGGTTAAAAACTTATGCGCCTGAAAAGATGGGAATCTCCCCGTAAAGAAGGCAGGAATGACAAAGGTAGAGGCGGTTCTGCTAGGAAGCGTCAACTGAAAAAGCAAAGGCAAATGTTACGCCAAAGACTCAAAGAAAGTAACAAACCAGACAATACCAAAAACGAGACAGCAGGGAAAGATAAATTTATCTTTCCCTTATTTTTTGGGCTTTTATTTCAGAAACAAATAAAATTTAGGGATTTTTCAATACAGAGACTAAATTAAATCTGTCTGTAATAAATTTTAAAATCATCATAAAAAATTATTAGCCATTAAAATATACTAATTAATTCAACCTCTTAAGCGCATATTTACGTATAAAAACGGCAGACTAAGTGGCTAGCATTTTACTTATCTACTTAAGTAACAAGTAGTATATACTACTTGTTGTGCAGCATTTCTCTAAGAATTTCTCGCAATTATAATGCTGGGATGAACTAACCAAAAATAAATTATGAAGGAAGTATGAATTTTGTCAAGCAGTGTGTAAACTCCTTAACATAAAACAGTAAGCTAAGACACAGCAGTAAATAATTCTAGTATTACCGATTAAGCCAAAAGTATACTAAAAAGGCAATTGCACCTCCATGTGTTAACTTCCAACAATGACACAAGCCTACAAAAAGTCAGGAGTCATCCAATCCGAATATTAAATCATTGGGATTGGTCTAGGTAATCTATGAATTATTTTCTTGGATACAGGAGTTATTGATGGTGGCGAGAGTGCTTCTACCTATTAAAAAAGTGCTTGATTTTCCTATTACTGCTTTACGGTTTGACGACCAGATACAAACAATAGTGAAGTGGGCGAGTAGGCGTGAGAGTAAAACTATATATGTAGCCAATGTACACATGCTCATTGAAGCCCATTGGAATCCAGAGTTTGCCACCGTATTGCGAAATGCAGATATAGTTACTCCTGATGGTATGCCTCTGGTATGGATGATGCGAAAAATGGGAGCGCTTTACCAAGACCGTGTGGCAGGGATGGATATTTTTCTCGCATTGTGTCAGCTAACTCAAACACAAAATCTGAGTATTTTCTTTGTAGGTTCTCAAACAGAAATTCTGTCTAGGATGCAAAATAGGTTAGAGAAGGAATTTCCGCAGATAAAGATTGCGGCAATGGAACCTCTACCCTTTCGTCCCCTAACTGAAATTGAAGACGAAGCCTTGGTTCAAAAGATCAACTCTAGTGGCGCTAGTGCTGTTTTAGTGTCATTGGGATGTCCCAAACAAGAAAATTGGATAGCTCAACATAAGGGCAAAGTACAAGCTGTAATGATTGGACTGGGTGGAGTTTTCCCAGTTTATGCCGGAATTCATAAGCGGGCACCCCGCATAGTTCGAGACTTAGGACTTGAATGGCTGTATCGATGGATTCAAGAACCGCGCCGACTTTGCGGCCGCTATGCTAAGACTATTCCCCTCTTTATATGGCTGGCTACTAAGCAACTACTATCATCAAGTCGGATTGCAGGGGTCTTTCTTCACGAGACTGGGGATTAAAGAAAAAGAAATAGGTGAGACTGACTTTAGGGCGTCGATCCTCAAGTAAAGCAGATTTTAGATGTGAAGGAAAGAATTTTATGCCTTAAGCATGAAGATTCAAGGGTTCAACCTCAAAATGATGAAAGATTCTAAGTGTAAGGATTCCGACTCATCAATCTCCTGCTGTAAAAACCGATTATCTGAAATCAACTATTAAAGTACTTGACATTAACCCAGGACTAAGTGTTATATTAACCATAGTGAAATTGTTGGGGCGTCGCCAAGTGGTAAGGCAGCGGGTTTTGGTCTCGCCATCCCTGGGTTCGAATCCTAGCGCCCCAGTTAATCTGAAGACAGGCGTAATAGCCTGTCTTTTAGAGTATTTAATTGCATTTTTAAGATGTGTCTCAATGCATCTAATTCTGTAAATGTTACTTATCAGGAGATTTGAGAGCTTGATCTAGAGTCTGCCGAGCCAGTTCTGCTTTAGATCGCGCTTCTTGGTAACGCACATTAGCTTGAGCAAAATTTTTGAGAACTTTAAAACCTTCCTTGAGTCGAGTAATTTCCTCTTCTGTCACCGAGTCATCAGTAAACAGAATATCAACAGCTTTGCGAATTTCCAAGGCTTCAGATCGTGACTCCTGAACTTTCAGCTTGAGCGTCGCCAAGTTACTCAGAATCTGGACAGCTTGTGTAATACTATCCTCACCACTAGCAGTATCAATAGTTGACTCTTTTACCTCAATTAATTGTTGAGGGCCAAATCCTTCTTCCAGTTCCGTGGGTAGCTTACCTGCATCCATCAGTTCCATTAGCTGATCCATTGCTTTATCACGAGCTTTGGCTGAATCTTTTCCAGAAACAGTAAGGATAATTTCTGGGCTTTGAGCGAGAGTGTATTGAACCATATTTGAGTAGAAAATTTGCTGATTTAACCAAGCTGAGGAGAGTAATTATATCATTTTGCGTGTCAGATCATTTGTTGATTGTCTAGTCAATTAAAGAGTTGAAGACCGAACGTCAACACTTTGAATTTTGAATTGTTACCTCTACCCCTGCTAAGTCGCTCAAAATAAAACTTTATACTTAAGAAAAGGAATAATTTTCAATAGGAGGGGAGAGCAATGGCTCCCAGTCCCACCATCATGCAGGCTGTGGAACAACTGGGCTACCGTGTCACCGTTGGTGATGTGGCAACTCAGGCAGGATTGAACGTCGCTGAAGCTAATCAAAGCTTGTTAGCCCTAGCATCTGATGCTGGCGGACATTTACAGGTAGCGGATTCAGGTGATATAGTTTTCCTTTTTCCACAAAATTTTCGAGCAATTTTGCGTAATAAATACTTCCGGCTACGATTGCAGGAATGGTGGAAAAAAGTCTGGAGTGTTCTGTTTTACCTGATTCGCATTTCTTTTGGAATTTTCTTAACTGTTTCCATCGCCCTGATAACTGTTACCATCTTCATTATCATTACCTCTATCAATTCAGACCGTGACGGTGACAATCGGGGCAGTAATTCCGGGGGTGGGGGGTTCTTCTATTTTCCAAATTTATTTTGGTATCTTAGCCCAAATTATGACACCCACTACCAAGAACGGCGACGTGAAAGCCGGGAAGAAAGCAATCTGAATTTCTTTGAAGCCGTGTTTTCGTTTTTGTTTGGTGATGGTAATCCTAACGCCAACTTAGAAGAACGTCGCTGGCAAGAAATTGCTACGGTGATTCGCAG
This sequence comes from Nostoc sp., assembly GCF_036917315.1. Lineage (GTDB taxonomy): Bacteria > Cyanobacteriota > Cyanobacteriia > Cyanobacteriales > Nostocaceae > Nostoc. Next base: position 40,127 of record NZ_JBALDR010000006.1, read on the forward strand.
TAATCGTGGTGCAGTGGTAGCAGAACAAATTGCCCCATATTTGGATGATATTGGCGAGGGATACACAAGAGAGTACGAAGATTATATGCTGCCCGTTCTGACGCGATTCAATGGGCAACCATCAGTCAGTCCAGAAGGGCAAATTGTTTATTACTTCCCAGAGTTGCAGGTGAGTGCAGTTAAAAAGCACCGTTATGCAATATCAGATCGCTTAGAGGAATTTCCCTGGCGTTTTAGCGCCGCAAGTTCCGGGCAAATTATGCTGAGTGCTGGGTTAGGTGTACTAAATTTTGTTGGTGCTTTAGTACTGGGAAGTTTGTTGAGAGATGGCACTGTTGCCGTCCAATTAGGTGGACTGGTAGCTTTTGTACAAGGAATTTATTGGCTGCTATTGGCTTACGGAGCAGGTTTTTTAGGCATACCGCTATTGCGTTATTTCTGGATTCGGTGGCGTAATCGGAAGATTGTCGATCGCAACCGCGATCGCCTTTCCAGAGCAAGATTATTAGCAAGTCCTGATGCACCTTTGCAACAAAAAATCAACTATGCCCAACAATTTGCAACAGAAAAAGTCATTGGCAATGAAGATTTAGTGTATTCTAGCGAAACTGACTTACTCGACCAAGAAGTTGAACGTTCTGCACAAATTGACGCTGAATGGCAACGGCGCTTAGAACGGGGGAGTGGGGAATAGGAAGCAGAGGGGCAGGGGGAGAAGAATTAATAATCAGTCCTCAATGCCTAATCCCCAATGCCCAATGCCCAATCCCTGATTACTTCGCTTGAATTGGTGTTAGAGCTACACCTTGATAATAATGTCCCAAAATTTGCAGGTGGTTTACTCCTTGCCGAGCCAGATTGTACGCCCCCCACTGACTCATGCCTAAAGCATGACCGTAGCCAAGCCCTTGCAGTACAAAACTACCATCGGCCCCCTTGGTGACGCTAAATTTGGTACTTTTTAACTTGAGGGCTGTTCGCACTTCCTCGCCCTGTAGCACCTTCGTGCCCCTATTGCCGACAATTTTTAAAACTTTAACACTGCGGAAAGGTGAGTATGTCTCTGGAATCATCGCCGTTACACTGCCCACCTCTGGAAATTTAGCGCTAATTTCACTGGGCGAGAAGGTCTTCACCCAATTACACTCGCGGATGTTTTGATCGTAGTCTTGAACAGCACGTAGATAAGGTTCGCTACTTCCCCAAACATCTTCTACGTTTTCAGTGTGTCCCCCAGAACAAGCGTGGAAGACTGAGAGAATAATCCGGTTTTTGTAAGTTAGTACCTGCCCTAGAGTAGAATCCACTGCGGCGTAAGTAGCAGGAGATTCACTGATGACACCTTTGTAAATTTGCCAGCGATCGGGAGTATTGCCTAAATCGTAAACGGGATTATTACGTTGTTTTTCTCGTTCGTAGAGGGCGTAAGTGCGGGCTGCGATCGCTTGGGCTTTTAGTGCTTCTTGGGGCCAGCTAGCATCCATTTCGCCACCGAGAACGCTGTAGAGATATTCTTGATCGTCAACCCAGTTAACAGCCGTTAAGCCTTTTTCTGTGGGGACAACCAGAGTTCTGCCTCGATACCAGCGATCGCCAATATAAACAAATCCTTTACCAGTTGGCTCAATCCAAAATAAACCAGACTGCCACTTATCTAAAGCAACTCCGCCAGGAACTGCTTGGGCATAATATGCACTCATTGCTGGCAACTGTCCAAGAGTCCGGCCAGTACTATCCTTAACGATGCCAGTGGTGGAACTACCCACTTTTACCTGATTAACGCCCCTCTCAATTGCCACGCGTAGGATTACAGACGCTTGGGCTGGGGCAACCAAAGCTATCCACAAAAAGATACTAACCCACCAATAACGTACTTTAATCTGAGAAAATAAAGAGCCTAAGTAAAGTTGGAATTTCATACCGATCATCTAATCACACTAGTATCTAATTGACGCTCTGGATTATGGCGTCTACTACTTTAAGATGAGACAGTTCTCCAACGCAGGAGGTTGCCACCTCCTACTAATTATGCATTTTGTTTTAGCTATAAGGTAGAAATCAGAAATTAGGGAAAGTGAATCGTCCAAATCTGACGGTTGTGAAAGAGAAACTTTTATTCTTCGATTTACGATGCCAATACCTTTTGAGAATTGCTCGCTTCATTAGCGATAATTCCAATTAAATTCAACTTACTCAAAATTTCTGTTGCTTGAGTCAGTTCAGTTCGAGTCACTTTCCCCATTCGCTCTACCATGACAATACCACTGCAAAAAGATGCCACAATCCTGGCATCAACCGTGCCTAAAATAGATGGAGAATCTATTAGTACTAGGTCATAATTTTGTTCAAACACCTCTATTAGTTCTTTCATCCGTTGAGAACTGAGCAACTTCACTGTGTCTTCTGGTTCTGGCCCAGCAGTCAAAATATCAATAGAGGGGTGAATGGGCTGGATGTAATCTTGAAAATGAGTAGTTGTCTCATCAACTAATAATAGAGATAGTCCCCAATCATTGGATAGTTCCAGGATTTTGTGCAAGCTAGGATTATGTAGATTAGCGTCAATTACCAATACCCGTCTATGCATTCGGGCCGCGCTAGCTACAAGCCCTAATACTAATGTTGTCTTTCCTTCCCCTGGTAGTGCGGAAGTAAACATCAGCGACTTGAACGGTAAGGGATATTTTAATATTTGAATATTTTGGTAGATCATATCCAAAGTTTCATGGACGGGCAATTTATTACTGGCTTCTATTACAGAAGAATCTGAGCTGATTCTGACATTCCAAGGCAGCCCCATACGCCGCTTTTTGATGCCACATGATGGTAATTTTGGTACCGATCCCAATACACGTAGATTCGTCAGTTTCTTTAAATCTCCGGCACAATAAATAGCGTCATTAAACTTTTCCAAAATCAGGGCTGTGAAAATACCTAAAATCGGCCCAATTACTGCTCCTCCAACCAAAAAGAATAATCTGTTATTACCCATATAAATACCCGGAGAAGGTTCTGCCAAAACTTGCCAGTTATATCCTTCCTGAGAAATTCTCAGTCCTAATGACTGTTGCACCTGGAGTAGTTGTTCAAGGTTTTTGCGGCTAATTTCTACCTTTGACAGTAGACGATTATACTCTGCTATTAAACTTGGGTATTTGTTTAGCTCAGAGTGTAGTTGCTGTTCTGACTCGACTAGATTTTTTTCGTTGGCGGTTAGTCCTAAAACACTTGTCTGTACTAAAACAAACTCATCTAATAGCGTTGGATCGACCCCTAACATTTGTCCTTTGAATAGGGGTTTTTCCTTACTAGTATTACTAATAGTTTTCACTTCTTCTCGTAAGAGGGAAAGTTGACTTTGGCGTTGCTGTTTTAATTTTTGTACCGATGGATAATCATCTGTGTAGCGGAGCCGCTCCTTAGCCAATGCTAGTTCAGTCTTTTGAATTTCACTTAATAATGCTTGATAGCGGCTTGACTGATTTAAACGAGAAGAAAGTAGTGTATTCTGCTGGGACGAAGACGCTATTAGTTGCTCTAGATTATCGTAGCGAGCGTTTACATCTTGAAGGTTGGCACGAGTGGTTTGCAGCTGTTGTTGAATATCGGCTAGAGATTCTAGCAGAATTTTGCTTTGGACTTCGGGATCGAGTAATTTATGCTTTTTGCGAAACTGTTCTAAGTTTTTCTCAGCTTTACTTACCTCTTTTTTTATCTCAGGTAGACGAGTGTTTACAAAAGCTAATCCCTGATTCAGACGTTCTTTTTGCTGCTGTTTGTTGTAGTTTTGATAAACTTTCTGTAGCGCTTGAAGTACTCTTTGTGCTTTGACTGGATCGTCATCATGAAAAGAAACTTTAAATGCCTGATTAAAAACTTTATTTGCTCCTATCCCTCCCGCTTCTGGAGTTACTTCTAAAGGTGCTTTTCTGTTATGTTCTTTTTGACCATTGATGTCTTGTAAAGTTAGATTGGGATAATCAGAATGTAGTAAATCTACAGCTTTCTGAAGCAACTTAGAACTCAGCATGAGTTTCATCTGAGTAGTGGAATCAACAACTTGAGAATTTGAATCAGTAACCTGAGTATTTGACTGCGCCCCTTCAGATAAATTGGAATTCACCAATATCTGCATATTGCTCTGGTAAGTAGGTTTGGCCATGACAGCCAAGAGGCTAGCAGCTGACATAACTACACAGGAAACTCCAAAGATCAGAAAGCGTCGGCGAAGCAAAATAGTAGATAGTTGTCTGATGTCAACTGCGCTTTGTGCTGAAGTAGTAACCTGTTGCTTTTGATTCAGACTAGTCTTAGCCACTATTAAACTCCTCTAATATCGAAACACTATATTTATTTGGAAGATTTATGATAAATATGAAATGATTTTTTTTACACCTAATAGCTGCGATCGCATACTTAATTCTTCTTCCAACAATGACAAGCTAATTTGGCATAATATTATGCCAACTGGCGCTTTCATGTTCATCAATTCATGCATATAAATTCTTAATCAGTGCTGGAAGTATAAATTTTTAATAAATATTTTATTTAAGGAATAAAAATCTTGACGAAAAATTAATGATTTTTTCTAAGTATTTGAGTATCAAATTATTCGATTCACAATCTTACTATATATATTCAAGTTATTTTGATAACTTGTAATATAAAAAACACATTGATAAAAATATTTAAACCATATTATTTGTATATTCTTGATACATTTAGTTAACCGTAAATTGTTGGTTAAATAGTTGACTTACTCGAAAAACAAAGCTACTGTTTATTTGCTTGATCTTATGATTGAGACTATTAAAATCTAAGATAGAACCTGGTTAATTTTAGATTTTAGATTAGAAGCGTTCAATAGGAAATCTAAAATCTAAAATCGTTCAACTGAGCGTAGCCGTACTCCTGCCCTACGGGACGATATGCGTAGCGTTCCGCAGGAAAGTCCAAAATTTAAACGCCTACCTTGGTTAACTCTATTTCCCGTCGTCTAGGTACTTCATGAATCATAAAATCGTAAGCCATATCAGTACGGGGAAAAATAGCACGAGCTTCCTTGAGAAGATCCTTTAACTCCAAGGTATTTCCGGGAGCATAGCGGGGACTGAAATGACTCATAATCAGCCGACGTGCCCCAGCAGCTAAAGCTGTTTGCGCAGCCATTGTCGTTGTAGAATGCAACCGCTGGAAAGCCATATCTGCATCTTGATGGGCAAAGGTTGCTTCGTGAATTAATACATCTGCATCATGAGCTAATTGCACTGCACCATCACAATAAATTGTGTCTGTACAATAGGCAACCTTTCGACCAATCTCTGTAGGGCCGCACAATTGCGTGCCATCAATCACTCGTCCATCCGTAAGGGTAACTGTTTCACCGCGCTTGAGTTGACCGTAAACCCGACCAGGAGGAATTTGCAACGCCTTGGCTTTTTCCACATCAAAGCGTCCGGCTCGGTCTTTTTCGGCTACGCGGTAGCCAAAAGCTGTAATCCGATGATGCAAATTACCACAGCTAACGGTGAAGTCATCGTCTTCATAAATTACCCCTGGACGGATGGCGTGAACTTTGATCGGGTAAGAAAAATGCGTGTAGGAATAACGTGAGGCGGATTGAATGTAATCATTTAATCCAGGTGGGCCATAGATATCAATTCGTTCCACATTGCCAGCCAAGCCGCAAGTAGCAAGAAGTCCCATCAAGCCAAAGATATGGTCGCCGTGCATGTGGGTGATAAAAATTCGGGAGAGTTGACTCATTTTGAGTTCACTCCGCATAATTTGATGCTGAGTACCTTCGCCACAGTCAAATAACCATAGCTCTGCCCTTTGGGGTAATCTCAGAGCGACACTGGAAACATTGCGCGATCGCGTGGGTACACCGGAACTCGTCCCTAAGAATGTTATCTGCACAGTGTTCTTTAGTCTTCCTATTGCTCAATTTGCAGCTCTATTTTCTATAGTGGCACGGTTAATGAGTAAAATATTTAGGATTTTGGGGATTGGGCATAGTTAAGAACTAATAGTTATTTTTCCCTAGCTAGTACAGGTATACAAAAATTCCGTAGTCAGACTCAAGGGCACTACAGGAGAAATTAAAATAATCAAATAATTAGAAAATTAGAAAAAAGTTCTCAGATTTCCAAATTTGTTGTTTGTTTATGTAATATTCTTTACAAGCCGATCGCGAATTGTTTGGAGTTGGTCTTGAGTTTTAATTGGCTCTCGCGGTGCTGGCAATTCAGTATTTGGCCAGTTAGGTAAATCATTGCAGGGACATAATAACGCCGGCATCCCGACATTTCGCACTGCTACTGGCATACTGCATCGGCTGCAAGGTAGCATATTCCATGCTGGCGTCAACAATTCAGCAATAGTTTCATGTGTACCCTCAAGGTAACAATCACCCGATTCCGGTGAAATAATTTTCTGCCAGCACTCTTCAAATTCTTGACTATAGCGATCGCCATTTAGCACCGATTCAGGCAAAAAGCTTGCCTTGCCGTTGCCCGTAATCACTTTCTTACCCAACTGAAACCAGTAGGCAAGGTATTTTCTAACTTCTTGTTTGGTTGCCATATTACAATTCTAGATTTTAGATTTTAGATTTGGGATTGATTTGAATCAAGAGTTAAGAATCTTGACTTCTGAATGTTCCAGCATCTCCTTTATTTGGCAATGGCGAACCAAGAATGCTGAGATTGAGAACATGGCCGCCAGTCACTAAATAAACAGTTTCGCTAAGTGTTGCTAGCTGGCGTACTAAAGAACCGAGGCGATCGCGGAACGCCCTCCCAAGTGGATAAGCTGGTATCACACCCCAACCCACCTCTTCTGCTACGAACAGGATATCAGCAGCAACCAGTTCCACCGTCTCCAAAAACTCTGCAAGGGTATTTTCCCAGCTAGATTCGTCCTGTTCTAAGAGATTGGCAACCCAAGTTCCTAAAGAATCAACTAAAAGACAGGTATAGGGTTTGGCATCAGCAAGGGTAGCAGACAGTTCCACAGGTACAGATAAAGTTACCCAGTCTTGGGGACGACGTTGTTGGTGTTCTAAAATGCGTTGATGCCATTCTTGGTCATCTAGGTTATCGGTGGCTGTTGCTACATAAACAACTGCTTTTCCTGACTGCATGGCTAAAGTTTCTGCCCATTCACTTTTACCAGATCGTGCTGGCCCTGTTACTAAGATGATTTTACCCAAAGTTTTTTACTGAGTATTTTAACAAGAGAAACACTGCCTCCTGCCTCCTCCATATATCTACAGTTGCAATTTATCACCACATTTTTTTACTTCATAGGTGAGATTTTTGGTTTCAAATAACTTTTAAGGGATAAAATTAGCACCAGCATCATTAGATGTTACAACTGGCAAAAGCCAAAAATCCCAACTACCCCATTCTCAATTATTCAATACTACTGGGGACAGCAAACTTTAGGATGTCTTTATGAACGCAGGCTTAAAACGCATTGAAGCAACTTTACACGATTTAGGGAATCGCGGCACTGACTCTACTGCCGAAACAACTGATTCGACGACAAAACGGCCTTTCTCTTTTAGAATCAGCGTCGGAGCTAACGAACCCACAGAAAGTACACAAATTCCATCTTCTCAGGATGGGGAAGTAAAGTCAGAAGGACAAACAGTTGAATTGGATGTAAATACTGAGAGTAATTATCCTTCTGACCAAAATTTCTTTCCTCACCATGATTCTGTGCAGACCTTTCAAGCAGAAGAGAATGGTAACAGAACACCCAGCCTACCAAAGTTAAAAACTCCGACCTTTAGTAGCCATCGCCACGGTGCTAATCCAGCATTAGCGATGAATCTCTTGCAAGAAATACAGGAAACTGTCGCTGGTTGGCAAACAGAATTGCAAAATATTTTGAAGCAGATTCAGGATATTTACTTAGAAGGGCCAATTGTCAATGGCTGGTTAGAATCCAATCCCACCGAACCAGAACCAGGAGGAACTGCGACACTGCGCCATGCAGAAGTTGACCGCCTGATGAACTACGTAGAAGAAATTTGTGCCACTGGTGGAAAAGTATCTTATCAATCATCTATTACTGGCTATCGCCTCTGTGGTGTAGACGATACTGGTAAAGTTTGGTCGCGTCCATGTCCACCGGATCAGGTTCCCAATGTTAGTATGGCGATCGCTCGTTATCAAAAGTTACGTCAACTGTTAGGGCGCAAGCAATCTTTGGAAACCCGCCTTAGCCAACTGGCGCAAACTCTTGTAGTTTTACACAGTCATATTCAACAAACGTAAAGTTTTAAAGATTATTTCCGAAGAAACTCGGTTGGTAGGTCGGTAACTTTTGGTTTAGATTAACTCTCAGCAGTTATAGCGTTGGATTTAGATTTTAATCTAAAATCGTTCGACTGAGCGACTTGCCTTGAGCGTATGGCTAAAGCGAAAGCTCCGCTAACGCGTAGCGTCTCGTAGAGAAGTCGAAAGGAGCCGAAGTCCCAAATCTCAAATCCAAAATTCAATCTATGCCAGATACTCAAATCTCTGCCATTATCTGTACTCACAATCGAGATACCTATTTAGGGGCTGCAATTGATAGTCTTTTAGCGCAGGATTTTGCTGCTGACTTTGAAATTGTAGTAGTTGATAATGGATCTAGCGATCGCACCCGTGAGGTTGTAGAAGAAAGGGCCCACAATCCGCGCCTGAAGTATGTTTTTGAATCCACCATTGGTTTATCTGTCGCCCGCAACACGGGTGCAAAGGTCGCCAGTGGTGATATTCTTGCTTATCTAGATGACGATGCCGTTGCCAGTCAGGGCTGGCTACAAGTTTTATATTCTGCCTATTACAATAATTCTAAGCTAGCGATCGCAGGTGGCAAAGTCACTCTCCTGTGGCCCCCAGGAATTCAACAACCACGGTGGCTATCTCCGGGGCTAGCTGCAAATCTGGGTGCATACGACTTAGGTGACAGTAATATCTACATTGAGCAACCTGGCTTAACACCCAGAGGCTTAAATTATTCCATCCGCCGCAGTTTCCTCGAAGAAATTGGCGGTTTCGATCCTCATCTCGGTCGAGTGGGTAAAAATTTATTATCTAATGAAGAACTGCAAATGACCGAATTTGCTCTACAGCGTGGTTGGCAAGTTGCTTATCTTCCCGAAGCACTCGTCGCTCACAATGTAGCTCCAGAGCGCCTCCAACGCTCTTGGTTTTTAAACCGAGGCTGGTGGCAGGGTATCAGTGAATGCTATCGAGAACAACTCGCTGGTAAAGCTGGGATCGCTCAATTGCAGAGAGGTAGCGAAAGATTTCTGCGAGGCTTGTATAAGGCTTTACAGTATTTCTCCGATCCAGCAGAACGGTTTGACAAACTGGTGTATGCTTACGGTCAGATTGGTTACTTAAATGCTGCTATTCAGGGTCTTTTATCTACATCAAATAAGAAATAACCAGTAACATAATTTTTACTCAATATGTCATCTAAAATACCAGTTTCAGTACTAATTCCGGCAAAAAACGAACAAGCTAACTTGCCTGCTTGCCTTACTAGCCTCAGCAGAGCAGATGAAATATTTGTAGTAGATTCTCAAAGTAGCGACAACAGCATTGAAATTGCTAAAAGTTACGGTGTAAATGTCGTACAATTCAACTTCAATGGACGCTGGCCTAAAAAGAAAAATTGGTCTTTAGATAATTTGCCTTTTCGTAATGAATGGGTGCTAATTGTAGATTGTGATGAGCGGATCACCCCAGAACTTTGGGAAGAAATTGAGCAAGCAATTCAAAATGATGAATATACAGGTTATTATCTCAACCGCCGCGTATTTTTCTTAGGAAAATGGATTCGTTATGGTGGGAAATATCCTGATTGGAATCTACGTTTATTTCAACATAAAAAAGGTCGCTACGAAAATCTAAATACAGAAGATATTCCTAATACTGGTGATAACGAAGTTCACGAGCACGTGGTTTTGCAAGGGAAAGTTGGGTATCTCAAAAATGATATGCTCCACGAGGACTTCCGCGACCTTTACCACTGGTTAGAACGCCACAACCGCTATTCAAACTGGGAAGCCAGGGTTTATTTTAATATTCTTACAGGTAAAGATGATAGCGGTACTATCGGCGCTAATCTATTTGGCGATGCCGTGCAACGCAAACGATTTCTGAAAAAAGTTTGGGTACGCCTACCATTTAAACCGATGTTGCGGTTTATTTTGTTTTATATAATTCAACGCGGTTTTTTAGATGGCAAAGCGGGATATATATATGGGCGATTGCTGAGTCAATATGAATATCAAATTGGCGTTAAACTTTACGAATTACGCAACTGCGGTGGTCACTTAAATACTGCAACTATCCCGGATGAAGGAGCAGAGGAGCAGGGGAGCAGAGAAGCACAAGCAAAGCTATTGACCATTGACTCTTAAATATACCAATTTTAGATTTTGAATTTTGAATTTTGGATTAAAGGAAAAATTTAAAATCTAAAATCTAAAATCTAAAATCTAAAATTAAATGACTAATGACCAACCTTTCGTAGATTTACGCAAATATGACCAATCTTGGTTTGACCGAGGGCGTCCAAGTTGGTATGTTTTATTATGGTGGTTTGTACAAGCGATCGCCTTTCCTCTAACTCCTCAACCGTTAAATATTCTGCGTTGTGCTTTGCTACGATTATTTGGCGCTCGTATCGGGAAAGATGTATTAATTCGACCTACAGCCCGATTTACCTACCCCTGGAAAGTCACTATTGGCAACTACAGTTGGATTGGAGATAACGTAGTTTTATATAGCCTCGATCAAATCCATATTGGTGAACATTGTGTAATTTCCCAAAAAAGTTACCTGTGTACTGGTACTCACGATCTCCAAGATCCTGCTTTTGGGTTGAAAACAGCGAGTATTACCATTGAAAATGGTGCATGGGTAGCAGCAGATTGTTTTGTTGGGCCAGGAGTGCAAATCGCAGCTAATGCTGTGATTGGCGCTCGTAGTAGTGTTTTTAGTAATATGCCTTCTGGGCAAGTTTGTTGGGGAAGCCCCTGTCGTCCTAAAACAGCTCGGCTAAAACTCGATCCTTCCACAACCCCGTGATTTTATAGATTAAACGTAGTAAGGACGTGCAGCTAGCTGTGCGCCCTTAACTATATTGCAATACGCTTGGGTTAAGAGGATGTTTGAAAAGTCTTGTTGTTGGTAGCAAAAAGTTTTAGATCCCCCTAAATCCCCCTTTTTAAGGGGGACTTTAAGAAGTTTTCCCCCCTTTTGAAGGGGGGCTAGGGGGGATCAATAAGTGCCTAAAATCACACCTAAGCACTTTTCAAACAACCTCTAAGGCTAAAAACTCAAACTGGCGTAGGTTGGGTTGAGCAACAGCGAAACCCAACATTATCAAGGTTTTGTTGGGTTTCGCTGTTGCTCAACCCAAATGTTGTATTTGAGATATAGGCATTCTGTGAAAATAGTTTACTTTTAATTAAATCTTTTTAATTTCAAGTCCAAAATTTGTCAATATCTAAAAAATTGGCGCAAAATATGATATGCCAAATCAACCAAGAGATAGTCGAAATAGCAAAGTTTTTTTGCCATTCCAACAAGTAGGTGATAAAATACCACCTGCCACAGATATTCATCAACTTGTCAAAGATTTTATTTTAAAGGCAAACAAATTCGATAATTTAAAAAAAATTTAATAAGAGGCAAGTATGAATTTTAATAAAAATGAAAAGCCTGTTATTCTAATAGTCGATGATACTCCTGTAAATTTACAAGTATTATTTGACTTTTTAGAGTATTACAGCTTTCAAGTTTTAGTATCTGAAGATGGAATAAGTGCCATTCAGATGGCAGAATATGCTTCACCCGATCTGATTTTATTGGATGTATTAATGCCAGTAATCGACGGTTTTGAGACTTGTAGACTTTTAAAAAAAAATCCAGCCACTCAAGATATTCCCATAATATTTATAACTGCCATGAGTGACAAGGTAGATAAAGTCAAAGGTTTGAATCTTGGCGCAGTAGATTACATTACCAAACCTCTAGAATATCAAGAGGTTTTAGCTAGGGTAAATACCCATTTACGTTTACGAAACCTCACAAAAAAACTCACAGAGCAAAACCAACGTTTAGAGACCGAAATCTTGGAGCGCCTGCGGATAGAGGAAAAACTACGATGTCATTCAGATGCATTAGATGAGTGGAACAATCGCTATCAAGCACTAATCCAAGCAAATGGTCAAATTCTCTACGACTGGCACTTGCATACCAATGAGATTAAATATGATGGCAATGTAGAGCGAATATTAGGTTACTCTATGCCTGAGATGTTTGGAGGTTTGAACCGCTGGCTAGAATTGGTTCATCCTGACGATCGCAGCTTCTTTAACAAAGAGATTAACCGCGTTTTATCCACAAAAGAGCGATTCCATCTTGAATTTCGCGTATGTCGTAAAGATGGCACTTATATCACAGTTGAAAACAATGGCTATATCTTTTTAGACTCTACAGGTAAAGTTGCGCGGATGGCAGGCTTTGTAATTGATATTACCGAACAGCAAGCTGCGCTGCGCCAACACAAAGATGCAGAACAGAAAATCCGCGAGCAAGCTGCTTTGCTTAACATCACCACAGACGCGATTATCGTTCAAAATTTGATTAACCAAATTCAATTTTGGAATAAAGGAGCTGAACATCTCTACGGTTGGATGGCAGAAGAAGTACTGGGCAAGAATGCTAATCAGCTTTTTTATCAAAAGCAAAGTTTTTGGCAATTGAAAAACATCCAGGAAACTTTAGCTGAGAGTGGTTCGTGGCAAGGTGAGTTATATCAAGTCACAAAACAAGGCAAAGAAATCATCGTCGCTAGTCGCTGGACACTGGTAAACGATCGTCAGGGGCAAGCCAAATCCATTCTGATTGTCAACTCCGACATTACAGAGAAAAAGCAACTCGAAGCGCAGTTTCTCCGGGCCCAGCGGATGGAGAGTCTTGGCACTCTAGCAAGTGGCATCGCCCACGACCTCAACAATGCACTGACACCCATGATGATGACAGTACAACTTTTAGAGGCAAAGCTGCCGGATGAAAACAGTCAGAAATGGCTAACAATTATGGAAACAAATATTAAACGTGCAGCAGATTTAGTTAAACAAGTGCTGTGGTTTTCACGCGGATCTGTAGGTAACTTTAACACCTTACAGATACGTAATTCAATTTTAGAAATTGAAAATATTGTTAAGCAAACATTTTCCAGAGCTATTGAAATCCACATTGATGTTCCTCAGGAAAACCTGTGGAATGTCTTTGGTGATGCGACTCAGTTACACCAAGTGCTAATGAACCTCTGCATTAATGCTCGTGATGCTATGCCTCATGGCGGTATCTTAAATATTTCTGCCAAGAATTTCTGGGTTGATAGCCACTATGCCCGGATGAATATTGATGCTAAGGTGGGTTCTTATGTAATGATTACCGTGCGTGATACAGGTACAGGAATTAAAAGAGAAATAGTAGATAGAATTTTTGAGCCATTTTTCACAACAAAAGAAGTGGGTAAAGGTACAGGGCTTGGTCTTTCAACAGTCCTTGGCATTATCAAAAGCCACAGTGGTTTTGTGAATATAATTAGTGAAGTGGGCAAAGGTACAGAGTTTCAAGTTTGCTTACCCGTAACGCAGACAATCGAAGCAGATGGTAAATTAGCTAGAGATCAGAAATTACCAGCAGGGCATGGAGAATTAATTCTCATTGTTGATGATGAAGCTTCAATTCGAGAGGTTACTCAAACCTGGTTAGAACAAAATGCCTATAAAGTTTTAGTGGCTAATGATGGAATTGATGCGATCGCACTATATACAAAACATCAACAAGAAATTAGTGTAGTGTTGGTTGATATGATGATGCCATGTATGGATGGGCCAACAACTATCAATGTATTGAAAAAAATTAATCCAGACATCAAAATTATTGGTGTTAGTGGATTAGCATTCAATCATGAAATGATTAAAAACCTTGGTAATAGTGTTAAAACCCTTTTATCCAAGCCCTACACCTCAAGCGACTTGTTAATAAATTTACAGATGCTGATTAGCACAAAGTAGAGTTTGTCGTTTGTCATTAGTCATTAGTCATTTGTCATTAGTGAATAACCAATGCCCAATGCCTAAGCAAAATGGTAAGTCGCAGTGGTAATATGTTTTCATGGCTGCTCTAATCCTTGCTATTGATGAACAAACTATTGGATGAAACGCTGTCAATCAAAATTGCTGAACAGATAAACAGCAAAGCTAGCACTCCGTTTGATAATGCTTATAAAGCAGCATTATCTACTGAGGGAGCAAGGTATATTCAGGGATTTTTAGCTTTTGCTGGGAAGCCATATAGACCGGTTGAACACAGTTGGATTGAGCTAGACGACACCTCTGATGTTCGGATTATCGATCCCACATTACCTCACCTGAACAAAAATCCCCAAGAAATCTGGTATTTTGCAGCACATAGTCTGACTGTTAAAAAACTGAAAGCTATCATTGAAGAATCAAAAGAAGATTATCCAGAAGACGATCCATTGCCAATTTATGGCGATCCACCTTATGAATATTACGGTGATGTAATGTTGGGTGGTCAAGACTATCTGGCAGCATATCAAGCCGCAGAGGGTAAGTGCAGAGAAATCAACGAACTCAACCCTGAGAGTAACTAATAAAAATCAATTAAATAATTCATAATTACGACTTATTTAATACGATTTACCATCGCTGCCAAAGTATTCCCTATAGCCACAAATTTTGTCTCCACGCACATCAAAAGAAACCGCTACCCGATTTCTGTAAGGCTGTCCGAATAAAAGGCCTTCGTCCCGAAACTCAAAGACAGCAGTCGTTTCATTACTGGTAACACGGTCTAGACCAGTCAGTTTCAACCCAGGACTAAAGGATTCAGAAACGTACTCGAAAAATTCTCTAGCTCGCTCTTTTCCCACATTTAAACCGTGGAATTTTGCCATTGGAAACCAAAGGGTGAAATCTTCTGTGAGCATATCTAACAATGCTTCCCACTCTCCTGTTGCCATACCATGCGTCAGACCCTCAAATGCCTGTTGAGCAACTTTTAAAGTATTTTCTGAATTTTGTGTCATTTTTACCCTCGCCTGGATATAAACTAATACCGTGTTGCTTAAAATCTCACTACCACTTTGCCACAATTCTGACCACTGAGGAGATATTCTACAGCGTCGGGTATTGATTCTATGCCCTGAAACTGTGTTGGGTCAACAGCAACTTTAAGTTTGTTTGTGTAGAAGAGGTTTAAGAGGCGATCGCGTGCCTCTGTCATATGTTCATTTCATGAGAAAGCCACAAACAAAAGCAGCTTTTAAAAAAAAATCATAAACGAATCTATCACTTTACAAATAGTAATACCTTTGCTCTAATTTTATTAGACTTACTTTTAGTCTTCTAATTTTTGTATTTTTATTTCAATTGCAACTCAAGGCTAATTAATTAAGCAAGTCTAATTAATATGCTGTAAGTCAGAAGTTAGTAGATGCAGAAAACAGATATGGTTAAAGGACATAAAAACAATAAAATATCATATTCACTCGATAATAATGTTAATCTTCACCCATAAGTACAGGTATTAAAATGAGCAATAACACCTCAGTAGGGCGCAAACATGTAGAAACTGAAGAATCACTTAACTCAGTTCTTAACTTTCCACAAGTGCCTTTTAATGTGAAAAACTTTATTACTGATAAACACAGTAATGCTCAGGTTCTATCCCTCAACGAAAATACAGGTGAATCTACACAGCGAGTTGTCCTGAAAAAGGGTTGGAACACGCCTATCGGTCATTTCACTACCGATGTGGAAATTTTTGTGCTAACCGGCGCACTTTGCCAGGGTGGGTTTAGACTACGCAATCTCAGTTATTCTTTCATCCCAGCTGGTATACCTACTGGCCCTTGGAAAACGGAAGAAGACACTATTATCTTGTGGATGCCAAATGCTACCCCTACTTACATTACAGAAGACTACGCAAGCCTTGAGCAAATCCCAGAAACTTCTGTATATCATGTGAATATGCAGACCCATGAACGGATGACTGAATTTGTTCCCTTGCAAGAACTCCACGCGATGAAATGGGAAAGCACAACCTTCTTACCTCCTGGTTCAGCACGTAAAAGCCTGTATACCAATAAAAAAACCGGACGCGCCACATGGATTCTAGGCTTAGTACCTATGTGGATTGAAGGCAATTTTTATGCTGGTCATCCTACTACTGAGGAGGCGTATGTCATTAGTGGAGATGTGCTTGGACATTGGTCTATGAACGATGATCCTTTTAATAGACGCTATACAGCAATGTGCAAAGATGGCTATTACTGGCGACCAGCACATATTCCACACGGCCCGTTTTGGACAGAAAGTGGAGCATTACTTCTGTTTCGCACCAATGACCGCCTAGACTGTTATTGGATACTGCATAACCCAGATATTACTCAGCAAGATGAGATACGTCTCCAAGCTGCACTCGATCGCGACAAATCCCACTCCTGAAACACAACTAGCAAAGCAGATTAGGGTAAATTAATTAGCTCATAAACGGTTTCCACGGGTATTCCACAATGACAGATGCGTTAGGATGGCGAAAAAAATTCGGTGTGCTTGCGCCCAGCACAAACACAATCGTCGAACCAGATTTTCACGCGATGGCTGTACGGGGCGTTACATCCCACATATCCCGGATTCATATTAGAGACCAGGACTTGAGTAGCGACGAAAAGATGGTGCGTATTTTGGAGCAGATCGACAACGAAATTCTTTTCGCGGTTGATCGGGTGATGACGGCTGGTATCGACTACCTGATCGTGGCAATGAGTGCCGAGACTTTCTGGGAAGGACTCAAGGGGAACAGAGCCTTCGTGAAACGGCTTGAGGATTATACTGGTCTCCAAGTGGCTGTGGGCGGCTCGGCATGTCAGGCGGCTCTCGAAGCGTTCAAAGTAAACAAGATCGCCGTTATCACTCCTTATCAACCTGTAGCCGACGAGAGACTATGCCGCTTCTTTAGTGACATTGGGGTGGAGGTCGTCCGGCTGAAAGGACTCCGTTGCCCCACTGCAATAGCGATCGCCGAGGTCTGTGAAGATACTCTTCGCAGCTATCTTCAGGAACTCGACGGTGATGACGTAGACGCGATCGTGCAGATGGGTACCAATTTGAGTATGCTCCAGCTTGCCGACGAAGCGGAGCGGTGGTTTGGAAAGCCGGTCATTGCCATTAACGCGGCAATCTGGTGGTATGCCTTACGACATAACAATATCCAAGATCGAGTGTACGGGTGTGGGAGACTCTTGAGAGAATTTTGAAAATGACGAATTATCCTTCCTAGCCAGTTTGAACATCATAATTAAGCTTATAAAGCTTTATCCCACTCTAACTGATGAGCTAAACCATACTTGATAAAATCTTCTTCTTTAGCTTTATCGCCTGTACCAAAAACACCTAAACTATAAGGATTATCTTGCATCCGTTGTGTGACTTGCTCTTTCTCAAATCGGATCGCTTCATCTCTAGGCTTATCCGGTTTAAAAAAGTCTACAACCAAAACAGTTCTATCATAATTAGTGTAATTATGTGGACAGTGTGGATAGCTATGATCTAAAACCAAGAACTTTCCTTCATGCCAATAAAGTTGATCGTGGCATATTTTCATAGCCACATCTCCCTCTGGCACTATTAATCCTAAATATCCACGATTTGTATGAGGGTTATAGTTTACATGCAGCTTAATATCCAAGCCTGGATGGAATGTACCATAATAGACGTTTCTGATGATATCATCATCAATTAAATTCACATTTTTTATCAAATTAGCTAAATTTGGAAAATACTTTTCTCTTAATAAAAGTGCTTTTTTTGATGCCTCATCTGGCCCATAATCAGGATATTGTATTTGATAAGCTTGAATATATTGTTCAATAAAAAGACCTTGAAATAAAATACCAAAAGCGCTGTATTTTGCATCACCCTTGGTTTTAATCGTTTTACTTTTAGGACCCAGAATATCGTAAGTTAACTTTCTCTCTTCATCAGATGCCTGGTTAATAAAGCGTTTAAATTCCTCTCTAATCACTTGCCAGTTATCTTCAAAAGTTTTGAGAAAAGTAAATTCCTTTGGGTCTATATGATACTCATTAAAAGTTTCCATTGTCTTTTCTCCTGAAGATGATTTCATAAAAAACCGTTATATAATAATGGGATTTGGTCTTCGTCCAGATTCGATGTTGGAATTCCTGACTAAACTCATTTTAGTGTGAGGTCTGCTGTGTCTGAAACTCCCGTATTAGATCAAATCATCAAAAATGTGCGGGTAGTTCGTCCCCATCAGGATGTAATCGAACTACTTGATTTAGGCATTAAGGATGGGAAATTTGCTCAGATTGCCCCTAATATTAGCCCAGACACAAGCAAAGAGGTATTTGATGGCAAAAACTTGCTGGTTTTTCCTGGGGTCGTGGATGCCCACATGCACATAGGTATCTATCAACCCCTAGACAAAGATGCTGTAACTGAAACCAAAGCAGCCGCAATGGGAGGCGTAACCACCAGCTTAAATTACATCCGTACAGGGCAGTATTATCTTAACAAAGGCGGCTCCTACCGCGATTTTTTTCCAGAGGTTTTGTCCTTATCCGCAGGTAATTTTTTTGTAGATTACGCCTATCACATTGCACCTATAGCAAGCCAGCATATCGACGAAATACCTCTATTGTTTGAGGAACACGGTATATCTTCGTTTAAAATCTTCATGTTTTATGGCGGATATGGGTTGCATGGTTTGTCAGACCAGCAAAACCTCTTTTTGATGATTAACAAAGAGGAAAGATACGACTTCGCCCATTTTGAATTTATTATGCGCGGTTTAACTCGCTTAATGGAAAAACATCCAGAAGCGCGAGATACTATCAGCTTGAGTTTGCACTGTGAAGTTGCAGAAATTCTCAATGCCTATACCAAAATAGTTGAAAATGATTCTAGTCTGAGCGGATTACACGCTTACAGTGCAGCGCGTCCGCCTCATTCTGAAGGTTTAGCAATTTGTATTGCTTCTTATTTGGCGCATGAGACTAACTGTGCAAATATCAATTTGTTGCACCTGAGTTCGCGTAAAGCAATGGAAGCAGCTTTGACTATGCAAACTGCTTTTCCTCATATCAATTTTCGGCGAGAAGTTACTGTTGGACATTTGTTATTAGATGTGGATACTCCTAATGGTATTTGGGCAAAAGTTAACCCTCCTATCCGTCCCCGTGCTGATGTGGAATATTTGTGGCAAGCAGTATTAAACAATCAAGTAGATTGGATAGTTAGCGACCACGCTTGCTGTTCTGCTGAACAAAAAAGAAATGTTAAAGACCCGAATAATATTTGGTTAGCAAGGTCTGGTTTTGGCGGTACAGAATATTTACTTTCTGGCGTATTCAGTGAAGGTAGCAAGCGGGGGATGTCTTACAGCCAGATGGCTAAATTGCTATGTTGGAACCCATCGCGGCGCTTTGGGTTGTTAGAAAAAGGCGATATTGCTATTGGTTATGATGCTGACTTGGTATTAGTAGACCCCAATGAAACCTTTGTGGTACGTGCTGCTGAGTCAGAATCACAACAAGGTTATACACCTTTTGAAGGAATGGAATTAACTGGAAGGGTAAAAAGTACCTTTTTACGTGGTAATTTGATTTACAACAATGGAGAGGTTATAGGTTCACCTATTGGGCGCTATTTAAAAAGACTTTCTAATATTCCCCATACAAACCCCGCTGCTTAAAAAAGCTATGTGTCTTGGGGCGCATATGACAATACTGTTGCAACTTGTGATAAATCTCTATCAACGCGGATAAAGAATAAGCAACCATCATCTGTTCTGTGCCAAGGAGAGGTGGTAAAGGTGGGGACATAGCCAAAGTAATCCTTTAGAAATCGGTAGTCTCCAATATCACAGTATCCAGCTAGGCAATACCCTTCCTCGTTATAACATTGAATCATTGGTGACTTGCCATCATAATGTGGCAAGATAGCAAGCAGCCAGACTCCACCCCCGTTATTATCCTTCCTTAGCCATTTCTTATTTGCTTGTACAAATTGAACTGTTTCTGTATTGCCCCACGGTAGCAATTTGCTATCCAACGCTGGGATGAAGTCACGTAGTCTAGCATCTGGATGATCGTTTAGCGCATATTTATAATTGAGAGAGCCGTTTTCCATCCAGAGGATTTCCGCTTCTTCATCACCTAGCACTTTCCAAGGTCCTACTCTCACTCCTGCGGGAATAAAGGAGTAACCATGCTTACTTAACTGCCACTCTCCCACTTGGATTGCACCCCTAAGTACGAAAATCTCCAAATCAGAAGTAAAGAAGCCAGATGGTGCTTCAAACTGCCGTGATATTACAACTCTTGAGGTTGATGCACCACTGTCATGCCAAGTAATTAATCGACGGCTTCCAGCTACTACATTCTCTGGCATTCCACTGACGCGCCATGCGTGTTCTTCTGGTAAAGCATTCGTATCAAAGTACTGGTACTGGCGAGGTACATACTCTTTAGAGATTGCTGTACGCCTTGCTGATAAATTCATGCGCCCTCTGCCGTCTCCACCCCAATCCTCTTTTACAGAGGCTACGTGCAAAAAATCATCAGTTTGGTTTTCTTTTGCGGAATTAAAATTTATATTTTCTTCGCCCACGACTTCGCATTCTCCTAATTATATGCTTCTCTTTAGGCATTCAATTTTATATTGCGTTGACTGAATTTTTAGAGAAAAATCCAATTGTTAATTCAGCAGATTACCTTTTCTATGCTAAGTTTTGTAGCCATTCAATCAAAGGTCTTAAAGTTCCTGGCAATGCTGCTTCGCTAACAGTTACCGTATGTTGTTTACCGTTATCTTCTACTGTTAATTTATACTGAAAGCGATCGCTCTGGGGATTTGGTGAAGTAATTACTTCAGGTAGCCTAAAGAAATCAGCAGCCTCAACCAGTCGGGGAAGTGTGGCAGCTTCATCTGGCGAGAGAGTGTCTGTATCAACGGTTGTTCTCTTGGTAATCCCAGCAAAACCGCCTGTGCGTTCAAACGATATCCGCATTTTTTTGCTCTCCGTTGTGCTACTTGGTTGGGAGAAATACAAAGACTGGGAGATGATAGTTTTCACCTCCCAGTTTAGCAACAACAAGTAGTACATCTAAAATTTAAGAGTTAAGAATTAGGAGTTAGAAGTTACGAAAAAACTCCTAACTCCTAATTCTAAATAACTCCTACCTTTTTCCAAGCGTTCTGTACAGCTTTTTGCTCATCACTGTCATTACCGTAGAGTTCGCCAGCAACTTGAATGGTGACGCTAGCAGCTTTTTTAAAATCTGCTTTGGCACGCAAGCGATCGCGTAAAGCTATGTACCATATTTTGCCAGCTTTTTCCCAGGCATACCCACCAATCTCAACAGCCGCTAGATAAAAGGCATGATTAGGGATTCCTGAGTTGATATGCACCCCAGCGTTATCTTCATCACCAGTATATTTATCTTTAACATGGGCTGGTTGGGGATCTTTACCCAATACCGAATCATCGTATGCTGTTCCTGGTGCTTTCATTGAGCGGAGGGCAGTACCTTTGACAGTCGGGACTAAAAGCCCTTCGCCAATCAGCCAGTCTGCCTCTTGTGCAGTCTGATTTTTGGACTTTTGTTTCACCAAGGAACCAAATACATCAGAAAACGATTCATTTAGTGCGCCTGGTTCGCCATAATACTGCAAACCCGCTTCATACTGAGTTATCCCATGAGCTAACTCATGCCCAATCACATCGATTGACTTTGTGAAGCGTTGAAACATTTCTCCGTCGCCATCACCATAAACCATTTGGTCGCCGTTCCAAAAGGCGTTGTCGTATTTAACGCCATAATGCACGGTGGAGTCTAAACGTAGTCCTTTGTCATCAATAGAATTGCGATCGAATATTTCATGAAATAAGTCATAAGTAGCACCAGCAGCATCGTAGGCTTCATTCACTGCTACATCACTGCTTGGTGGATCTCCTTCAGCACGCACTAATGTGCCAGGGAGTTGCTGTCCATTTTTGGCATCGTAGATGGTGCGGCGTTTCTCACCCGGAGAAGGTGCAAAGGAGACAGTACCTATAACATCTCTGCGTCCGCGAAGCTGTGCTGAAACATTTAATGTATGAAAAGCCCAACTCCGCTGCTGAGGATTGCCATTCACCACGACATTTTCCAGCATGTGGGGCGGAATAATACAACAAATAGGGCATCTAGAGACAAGTGGATGCTCATACTTAAACCCGGCTGATTTCTTTTTATTTCGAGCCATCCAAGATATTCTCCTTTTGAAACTAAGTGATGGCAAACAGTGGCTTTAACTCCACTGGAGAAAGGAGCAGAAAAACGGATCCAAATCGCGTGTCCCTGGTTTTTTCTGAAGGAAGTTTTCTACTCTGTATTTTCGGATAGGTCTGTAGAGGATTGATAGTATCCTCACGGGTACTTATGATGTGGAAATATTGTATAAAAACACCAAGCCAGTTTAATTAACACAAGTTTTAGCTAAAAGCCTTGTGTGAGTTAGCAAGACCTCCTTTACAGACCTAATGCGTTTATATGTTAGTTCTTATCAACAGAAATAATATTATTTATTACTGTTTTGTTACTATCAAGTTGTTAATGCTATAAATGCCTATTGGAGACAAGGGAATCTCAAATTTAGGCATCCAAAACCTAAAATTTTCACAAACAGCCACCAAATACCGCCAGACCATAATATTTCCAAGGTACTGCAACTGTATTAAATCCAGCTTTGCTCAACATTTGGAAATGAGCATCTAAGCTAGCTAACTGGTCTTGACTAGAATAACCTTGAGTAGTGCTGGTAGCACGTTTAGCGCGAATCTCTGTCAAATTAATTCCCTGTTCAACTGCCCATTCCTCTCGTGCCGCCTTGTAAACTTCTGCTAAGGCTGGCGATTCTGGTAAAGTAGGGTCTGCATTCCAAAAACAGCCGTCTTGAGTGAGGCTAGCAGCAATTCGCTCAAATAATTTCAACTTCATCTCATCTTGGAGATGGTGAATTGCCAAAGATGAGACACAAGCATCAAATTTACTACCAATATTCAAGTTCTCTGGATTATTTGCCCAGTCACCAAAATCTGCTTGTATAGCAGTCCAGCGTTGTTGATATCCAGCTGCTGTGATTTTATCTTGGGCAAATTGCAACATTCTAGGTGAGTAATCTAGGGCAATTACTTGGGCATCTGGAAAGCGGTTGAGTATCTTGAGACTAAGTTCGCCTGTACCACAACCTAATTCTAAAATACGCCGACTTGTGGAAGGTAAACAACGGCTAATTACCTCCAACATCTCATCGTATCGCGGTAAAAGTTGGCGAATACCAGTGTCAAAATCCGTAGTGTTGGCAAATACCTCTCCAGGAAATAATTGTTGCATAAGGATTGGAACTAATATATACACTAATCACTATTCCCAAGCAATTTTGGGGACGCCTTCTCAAGATGTGACATCATCTAAAATTAAGAATCTATTACACCTCAATTGATAATCATTATAGTCAAGTCGCTTTACTTCAATTAAAAATTAATTAAAAATTCAATCAGTTGGGCTTGTACCCAAAATTAATTAAAAATCATTATTATTCTCAATTTTAATTTTTAACTTTCTAATTCAAAAAAAGATCACGAAAGAACTGTTTTTTCTCTGAGCCAAGCAATTAAGTTTTTGACTTTTCCTTTTAAACTGTATTGAGAAGTATCAATTGTATTAGCTTCTGGAATATCAGAAATCAACTTTGCGACTACACCAAAAGTAGAAGTTTGGTTGTATATTAGATAATTACATTTACTTAATAAATAGATATCTATTAAAGCTTGAACGCCATTTTCAAATCTATCTGGACATTCAGGATTCTGATGTAAAGAAGATCCTGAAGCAGGATACCACTTATCTGTAACTAAAATATTAGTATATTTCTCTCTAAAAGAATCTTCTACTGCGTGATTATCAGTAGCTAAAAATATTAAACTTTTAGGATGTTTTTCAAGAATCTTATCAACAAATTTTAAATAGAGGTTTTTGGAAGTTTTTCTATCAGTATATCTAACATGAACCCCGATTACTATATCTTCAAAAGAACTATCTACAGTTTTTTTAATAATTGCTTCAATATTAGGTTGTAAACTCAGATTTTCTCTAATTATCTTTTTTAAAATAGTTTCATTACTCAGACTTTGTAGATAAGCGAAATCTCCTAAAAAATGCCGTCTTAGCTTATAAGTCTCTGTTACATACGACCATCTAATCAAAATATCTTCACTATAATCTATGCGAGACATATTAGTAGTATATTTTGCCCATATTTTTGGGTTGTTATATCGCAAATCATCTGGCGATTCGTATGATAGCAGTACTTCATTTACAGATTTATCTAAGCTATTCTTCCAGACACTTGGATAAACAGATTGAGTAGAAGGTATTTCTGAAGCTTGAGTGACATTATGAAGATTAAAAAAGTCAGGAAAAACATTGCTGCGATTATTCGAGTAAACCTCATCGCTCCAATCAACAACTATCTTTCTATTAGTAAGTTGAGCATATAAAATACTGTCCAAGAGAGCGAGAAAACGATTTCCCATCCCTGCTTTGCCTTTCACTAATAAAAACTTCTCTGAAATCATTTTTGATTGCTCCTAACAATTTTAAACTCAAAAAATCGTTGACGAACCCGCCAGGGAAGATTTTATTCATATTTTCTATATCGCCAGAATAATATCACTCATGATCGGTCAAATCAATAGTTGACGAACCTGCCAGGGAAGGTTTTATCTCTTTAGACGGAGTTTATAGCCGCCATATTGAGTTCCCAGACAGGCTGCTAGGTAAGCAAGAGAAGGTTTTTTTGGGGATATTGATACCCCTGTTACTCGTCAATTTGACCGACGCGGCGGATATTCAAAATGTCGCTCATTTTCTTAATTTGGACGAAGACTTGCTCTAGTTGAGAGCGATCGCGTATATCTATTCCTAAGTCGATCAATGCAGGTTGGCCAGTAGAGGTTTTCACCTGGGCATGACGGACGTTGATCCCTTGGTCGCTTAACCGTGACAAAATATCCTTCAGCACCCCAACACGATCCAGAGCTTCAATTTGTACATCTACTGGGTACGTATGCGGACGACCACTATTTTCTGCGGCTGGGTTCCACCTAACTGGTACTAAGCGTTCGTACTCCACAGTCTCTAGATTATGGCAGCCTTGGCGATGAATTGAAATCCCCCTACCTCGCGTCACCACACCAATAATTGGTTCGCCAGGAATCGGGGTACAACACCCAGCTAAATAATATACCAAACCTTCCACCCCAAAAATTGGCGAATCAGTGAAACGTGAGGTAGTTGGAGGTGCATCTCGCAAAGCTTTTGATGTCGCTGGTTCTTTGGGGATAAATAGCGGCACAGTGGAAATTGGTTGTTGTCCCTTCGCGACTTCTCGCCAGCGATTTAGCACTAGGTTCAACGTAATTTCTCCATAACCCAAACCAGCGAGTAAATCTTCCACGCTATGGTAGTTACACTTTTCGGCGACAATCTGCATTGCATCCGACTTCAGCAAACTATCAAAACCAGTTTTACCCAGTTCCTTTTCTAACAATTCCCGTCCACGGGCGACATTTTCTTCCCGGCGCGATCGCTTGTACCATTGTTTTATGCGATATTTTGCCGCCGAAGTTCTAACAAAGTTCAACCAATCCAAACTCGGATGGCAGTTCTTTTGGGTGAGGACTTCTACAATATCGCCATTGTGCAGCCGCGTTGACAGTGGCACCATTCGCCCATTCACCCGCGCCCCTGAACAGTGGTTTCCGACTTCTGTATGAATGCGATAAGCAAAATCTACAGTCGTAGCACCGGGACTTAAAGGCACAACATCCCCCTTAGGGGTGAAGACATAGACATCATCTTCAAATAGATTATCTTTGACGCTATCAAGATATTCTTGGGCATCCTTGAGATCGGTTTGCCATTCCAGCAGTTGCCGCAGCCAAGTAAACTTGTCATCTGTGCCTGTCAAATGGCTAATGCTAGAACCACCTGTTTCTTTATACTTCCAATGAGCGGCAATCCCATACTCGGCGATATGATGCATTTCGATTGTCCGAATTTGCACTTCTAAAGGACGGCCAGTTAATCCAATCACCCCAGTATGCAACGACTGGTAACGGTTAGGCTTTGGCAGTCCAATGTAGTCCTTAAATCTTCCAGGAATTGGGCGAAAAGCATCATGAACCACCGCCAAAGCCCGATAGCATTCCTCATTGCTTTGAACAATTATTCGCAGCGCTGCCAAATCGTAAATTTCATGAAATTCCTTTTGCTGGCGGTGCATTTTTTGGTAAATGCTATAAAGGTGTTTGGGACGACCGCTAATATCCTGAAAGCGGATTCCGGCTTGCTGCAAACGCTCTTGCAACATATTCGTAGCTTTAGCCAACTTTTCTTCTCGCGCCGTCCGTTTTTCGGAAACATGCTCTTGCATTTCGCGAAAAGCTTCTGGTTCCAAATACTTAAAAGCCAAATCTTCCAGTTCCCATTTAATTCGCCAAATCCCCAAGCGATTGGCTAAAGGTGCGAATATATCTCGCGTTTCCTGGGCACTGCGGCGGCGGCTGGCCTCTGACATATATTGTAAAGTTCGCATATTATGCAAACGATCTGCCAATTTCACCACAATTACCCGAATATCTTGCGCCATTGCCAAAAACATCCGCCGGAAGTTTTCGGCTTGACTTTCGGTTTTGCTGGTGAAATTGATTTTAGAAAGCTTGGTGACACCTTCGACCAATTGCCGCACTTCTGCGCCAAAGCGTTCTTCTATTTCTTGACTTGTAACTTCTGTATCTTCAACGACATCATGGAGAAATCCAGCTGCTATCATAGCAGCACTGCCTCCCAAGTCACGCAGCAATTCAGCCACAGCAATGGGATGGGCGATGTATGGTTCTCCAGATTTGCGGTATTGACCTTGATGGAGTTGGTAAGCAAATTCAAATGCCCGACCAATTAAGACGGCATCATTATGCCTTCGGTCATCTTCCCCTGCGCCGCTAGTTGTCGATGACTCCTTCAAACATTTTTTTAACCATTCGGGAATGGCAAGGTCAACTGATGAATTTATCGCTATACTGCTCATACAATTTGGGTTTAGAGAGGATCGGTAGATAAGTGAATGATAAATAAAACTAGCAGCATCGCCCTGAAAAGATGCTGTTGCCTAAAAAAGGTGGAAAAAGCAGTGTAAGGATGATTCTCCAATTGCAATAGCGCAGTATAAAGTCTTTGATATAGCAACTCTTAGAGAAGCAAGAGCGTCTGGTAGTCATCCAGTTTGAGTTTCAAGGATCGTTAAAGAAAGAAAATCCATTGATGGCAAACAAAGCCCCAAATCAAGATTTGAGGCTTCTAGTGCTGATAAGTCTTTAAGAAAGTTTATTGTAGAAGAAAAATTACTTGACATTAATACTATCTTAACTAGCACTGGATGTCTTTAAACCGTGAGAAATATCTGGCATTCGTAACTTTATTAGAGCAATTACGCTCCGATGCCACAACTACCCAAGTCGTTGCGCCAGAACTGCGGCAGCGTGTAGCCACGTTGCAGCAATTTTTCGGGCAACAGATTGTGCCTTTGGCTGATGAAAACTGGCGAGTGCAGTCTTATCAAACGGAGATGAGCAAGCAATTGCGCCTTTTGGCAATAGATGTGATGTTTTTGCAAGGAGCGCGGCAGGCATCTACTGCACAAACGAGACTTCAAACGATTAGCGATCGCTTGACAACCCTCATTCAATACTGTGATGCCATTCTGCAACCAGAAGCGGAAGGAGAAAAATAACAATTGTTCACCTTTTTCTCTAATCCCTCCATCATCTCATTTCTGACCTATGATGGAAAGTTATTTTGCTAACAAGTTGGGATTGGGGATTGAAAAGAGGCAGAGGGGCAAAGGAGCAGAGGGGCAAAGGAGCAGAGGGGCAAAGGAGAAAACCTTTCTGCAACTTCTCCCTTGCTCCCCTGCTCCCCTGCTCCCCTGCTCCCTACTCCCTACTCCCTACTCCCTTTATCAAAAGATTCATAGTGCGGCGCATGTATGCTTCTACTGGCTCGGTTGTGGGTTTGAAGATTAGTGCATAATATAGTGAACCGCTTACAAGGTCGATAATTAAGTCTACGTCTGCGTCCTTGTGAATTTCGCCTCTAGACTTGGCACGTTCAAGTATTTTAGAAAAGGCTTCACGTCTGAGTTTCGTATATTTTGTCCAGTAAACCTCGGCAAATTGAGGATTGCTAGACGCTGTACTAACAATCAGCGCAAGTGTCTGACGACCAAGGGGACTATCGATTTTTTTGGCGGCATTATTAATCAGGATATCCATGTCTCCCCAAAAGCTGTCGGTATCGGGGATCGCTAAATCATCTCTGAGACTTTCTATCGCGTCTGCAACTAGTTCTTCTTTGGAAGTGTAACGCCGATAGATGGTTGTTTTACCAACTCCGGCACGAGAAGCGATCGCTTCTATACTCATGCTTTCATATCCTACCTCTGCAAGCAAATCCAAAGTTGCTTGCAGAATAGCTTGATCGACGTGGATGCTGCGTGGGCGTCCAGAGGTGCTGTTGATTTGCTTACTCATAAAAATATCATCCCCAAGCAATATCTTCTTGGCCATTTGCTTCTACTTTTGGGCATAGAACATAGCTTCTGGGAAAGGAAATAAGCCTCATAACCCAATTCTCATGCACTAAAACAGCAGCAATGACCATCCATCTTTAGCATAGGTATTTCTGCCGCTTTTCAGGAAAAACTCTCTTGACCGTTTTTATATGATACGCTACCGTAGCGTATATATACAATACTTAATTTTAGCTTTGGCATTCCTTGAAATCTCCCAAATATTATTTGTGCTAAATAATGGCTACCAACATTAAAAGTTCTAGTTTTGACGAATTTGGTTATGTCCACGGCCCATTGAAGTGGGCGATCGCTTTTACAGCTTCTCTGGGTGCAATTTTAGAAGTAATTGATACTAGTATTGTTAACGTTGCCCTGACAGATATACAGGCTAGTTTGGGTGCAACTGTTAGTGAAGTCGGCTGGGTGGTAACTGGATATGCGATCGCAAATGTCGTCTTAATTCCCTTATCTGCATGGCTGGGAGATTACTTTGGACGCAAAACCTACTTTATTTTCTCGTTGATTGGCTTCACCCTGGCCTCGGTTTTATGCGGTTTGGCATTTAATCTGCCGATGCTAGTTTTTTCTCGAATTCTTCAAGGTTTGTGTGGTGGCGGGTTGCTAGCTAAAGCCCAAGCGATTTTGTTCGAGACTTTTCCACCTGCTGAACAGGGTTTAGCACAAGCAGTTTTTGGGGTAGGTGTAATTGCTGGCCCAGCCATCGGCCCGACTTTAGGGGGATTTTTGGTAGATGGTTTAGGCTGGCGGTGGATTTTCTTTGTTAATATTCCCTTCGGGATCGTTGCAGTGGCGATGTCAGTGGTCTTTTTGCCCAAAGACAAAGATAAGAGTGAGACACAAAGCCAAGCCGTCGATTGGTTCGGGATTGGGTTTTTAGTTATCGCTATTGGCTGTATGCAAACTTTGTTAGAGGAAGGAGAGAAAGATGACTGGTTTTCCTCCAGTTTTATTACCACATTAGCGATCGCCAGTATTATCGGTTTGGGATTGTTTATTTGGTACGAGTTGAAAATAGACCATCCTGCCGTTGACTTGAGAATTTTACGTCACCGCTCTTTAGCTGCTGGAAGTGTGTTATCAGCCGTGGTGGGTATGGGGCTTTATGGCACGCTCTTTGCTGTGCCGATATTTGCTCAGAGCGTGCTGCACTTTACAGCGACGCAGACAGGACTATTGTTAGCGCCTGGTGCTTTAGCGTCTGCGATCGTGATGGTTTTATTAGGTAAACTGTCTAGTAAAATTGATGCCCGATTTTTAATTGCAATGGGCGCTGTCGGCTCGTCTGGAGTCATGTTTCAACTCGCAGCAATTACCCCACAAACTGGCATAGATGATTTATTTTGGCCATTGGTATGGCGTGGGGCTTTTACTGTGTTGATGTTTCTGCCTTTGAGTTTGGCAGTTTTAGGCCCGCTACCCAAACAGGATATTTCTGCCGGCTCTGGTTTCTACAACCTCACCCGACAACTGGGTGGTAGCATTGGCATTGCTTTACTCACCACTTTGCTTGACCGACGAGAAGCTTTTCATCGAGCCATCTTATTAGCAAAACTTAGTCCTTATGACCCAGAAACCAGTCAACGCCTCGATTTACTCAACGGGGCACTCCAAGGTCAAGGCATAGATGCGACAACAGCGCAACAACAAGCACTAGCTTTATTAAGTCAAACAGTAGATATTCAAGCTGCGGTTTTATCTTACGCAGATTGCTTTCGAGTGGTAGGGATAGGGTTTCTTTGCTCATTACCTCTGTTGCTATTTCTGGGTAAAGGCGGTGCAGGAGCGAAAGCGCCAGTCGGTCACTAGGAGTAAGGTAAATAGCGATCGCATCTCTATTCTAAATTCTCTGACTGCAAAACTAAGTAATAACACGGCTTTAGGATTATTCTCTGCCGAAAGTGATAGCAGAAAATTAATACACACGGATTGATCTAAATGAAAAAAGTAAAAGTCCCACTCAGTTTTGAGCGGGACTATATGAAGTCTTATTGCTAAAATGAGAAATCTTGATCTTAGAAAAAGTTCATTATTGTAATAACCCCAACGCTGGTTAACATCATTAAAGCGCCCATAATTATAGACTGGCCTAATGGATTGCTGAATTTTGCGTTGTTCATTTTAAGTAAAATCCCTTTTATTAATAGTTCCTTAACCATATCAAAATCAGTATAAATATCTATAAAAATAATGTAAAACTTAAACTACCTTAAACTTTCTTAGTAAATACTTCATTTATGCTTATGTAAGAATTTTTACTGGGCATTGGGCATTAGGAGTTTTGTTTATCCCCTTGTCCCCTTGTCCCCCTATTCCCCATTCTCCATTCTCAAAATGTAGTAATTTCCACACAAAATAATTACCTTATCTCCGAGCGGAATACGTGTCTTGATGGAGTAAGATCGATCTTAATCAAGGTAAAAATATTTGAATAGAAGATTATCATGACAGTCTCCACGGCATCTAGAAACCAAGCGATCGCTTTTGACTTAGACAAATTAAATGAGCAATTTGAAAGTGCCACTCCCAAAGACATACTGGCATGGTCTATAGAAAATATCCCAACGGGACTGGTGCAAACAAGCGCCTTTAACGTGGATGACATGATAATTACTCATATTCTGTACACTGAACTGAAGCATCCCGTTCCTGTAATTTTTCTTGACACCTTGCACCACTTCCCTGAAAGCCTAGAATTGGTAGCCAAAGCCATACAAATCTATAACCTGGATCTGCAAACTTTCAAAACTCCAGATGTAGACACTCGTGAAGCCTTTGAAGCCAAGTACGGCGACAAACTCTGGGACAAGGATATTGCCCAATTCCACCACATTACAAAAATTGAACCACTACTACGAGGTCTAGACGAACTCAACAGTGTCGCTTGGATTACCGGACGCCGCCGGGATCAAGCAGTAACCCGTGCAAATATGCCCATATTTGAATTCGACGGTAAAGGTCGGCTGAAAGTAAATCCTATAGCTACTTGGACACGCCAAGACAGCTGGGTTTATGTGGCTGAACATGGAGTCATCTACAACCCCCTCCACGACCAAGGTTATCCCAGCATCGGCGACCAACCCATCACTACCAAAGTAGGTGAAGGTGAAGACGAACGCGCTGGACGCTGGCGGGGAAGTGATAAAACAGAATGTGGAATTCATATTTAGTCATTGGTTCATTGGTCATTTGTCACTTGTACTGCCCTTCCCCGCAGGACGCTACGCGAACGACTACGCTCAGGAACCGCATTCGCGTAGCCTCTCGTAGAGAAGCATTTGTCATTAGTATTAGACAAAGGGCAAATGACTAAGAACAAAGGACAAATATGATTAAAATCCTCCATCTCTCTGACATCCACATGGGAAGCGGCTTCTCCCACGGACGAATTAATCCTGCGACTGGATTAAATACACGGTTGGAGGATTTTGTCAATACTTTGTCTATATGTATTGACCGAGCGCTGACAGATGCCGTCGATATGGTGATATTTGGTGGCGATGCTTTCCCGGATGCTACACCACCGCCTTATGTACAACAAGCTTTTGCCAGCCAGTTTCGCCGTCTCATGGATGCCAATATTCCCACAGTCCTGTTGGTAGGCAACCACGACCAACATTCCCAAGGACAGGGAGGAGCGAGTTTAAATATTTACCGTACTTTGGGAGTGCCAGGGTTTGTTGTTGGTGATACATTAACTACGCACTGTATCGAAACCCGTAATGGCAAAGTGCAAGTAATTACTCTGCCTTGGCTGACTCGTTCTACCCTGATGACTCGCCAAGAGACAGAAGGTTTGTCTTTGGCGGAAGTCAATCAACTATTAACGGAACGCCTGCGAGTTGTGTTAGAAGGGGAAGTTCGCCGTCTTGACCCCAATGTGCCAACTATCCTTTTAGCTCACTTGATGGCTGACAATGCAACCTTGGGTGCAGAACGCTTTTTGGCAGTAGGTAAAGGCTTTACTCTACCCCTATCTTTGTTGACACGACCTTGTTTTGATTATGTAGCGTTGGGACACGTCCACCGCCATCAAAATCTGAATAAATCCAACAACCCGCCGGTGATTTATCCAGGAAGTATTGAACGGGTAGATTTTAGCGAAGAAAAGGAAGACAAAGGCTATGTCATGCTGGAACTGGAGCGGGGAAGCGCTGAGTGGGAATTTTGTCCCTTAACAGTTCGGACTTTCCAAACCATTGAGGTGGATATCTCGAAAGCAGATGAGCCGCAAGCGTTGTTAATGAAAGCGATCGCTAAATATAATATTCAAGATGCTGTAGTGCGGCTAATTTACAAACTTCGCTCTGAACAGATGGATTTAATTGATAGTTCTTCTCTACATACTGCTTTAAATCCCGCTCATACCTACACCATTCAAGCAGAATTAGTGAGTCAATTAGCCAGGCCCCGGATTCCTGAATTGAGCGCAAGTAGCAGCATCGACCCAATGGAAGCGTTAAAAACTTACTTAAATAATCGCGAAGACCTGAAAGACATCGCAACCTCAATGATGGATGCAGCCCAGAAGTTGCTAGCAGATGAAGTGGAAGTTTGGCTAGAAGCAGCAACTAATGAGTAGGATAAAGCCAATTAATTGACTATACTCCACAGTTAATAGATATCTTTGCTGAAATTGACCAGCAACGTCAGATTTACACGTGGATTATAAGTGGGTAAGTAATCTAAAATAACATTGGGTGAAAAAGTACTTAAGTTCTGTGCTAAATCTATCTTTGTCTGTAGAGGAATTTGAGTATGCTAAGACGCAAGCGCGGAGTTATACTCACTTCTGTTGGTTTACAGAAGTTTGAGGAAGCAAGGCACAAGTTTGAGTTTCGAGATAATTTTGGCAAGAGATTCACTCTTGAAGAGTTAAGCTACCGCACGAACTTAGACCCTCTAACAATTAGAAAAGTTTTGAACCGTAGAAAGGGAGTTGACAAGCGAACACTTGAGGCTCTCTTTCTTGGTTTTGATAGCCGCCTATGCGAAGGCTACTATTCGACCTCAGACCCCAATTGCCGTCAAGATTGGGGGGAAGCTGTTTCTGTCTTAGCATTTTACGGACGTACAGAAGAACTCAGTACTCTGGATGAGTGGTTGCTGAAGGATAGCTGTCGATTAGTGACCATTCTCGGAATGGGTGGAGTCGGGAAAACTAGTCTGTCGATCAAATTGGCAGAATTAATGCAGGATAAATTTGATTGTATTGTCTGGCGATCGCTGTATGACGCTCCACCGATTGATACATTCTTGGGTAGCATCATTCAGTTTCTGTCTGACGAGCAAGAAACTGAGGCAGAATTGCCGGAAAGCGTTAGTGATAAGATTTCCCTGCTGCTTAACTACTTTAAGGAAATGCGCTGCTTGGTCGTGTTCGATAATGTAGATGCTGTATTACGCGGTGGGAGTCGAGCAGGACAATATAACCTTGGATATGAGCAGTATGGCGAACTCATCAAACGAGTAGGTAAATCAGACCACCAGAGTTGCTTGCTACTCACAACGCGAGAAAAACCTAAAGAGGTCGCCTCTTTAGAAGGAGAAGCCTTACCAGTGCGAACTTTGAGATTGGGTGGACTCAAAGAAGGAGAGGGAGAGGAAATTCTTAAGAGTAAGAGGCTCAAGGGTTTAGAAACTCAATTTAACGCACTGGTCAAACGCTATGGAGGCAATGCCTTAGCCTTAAAAATTGTGGCAACTACGATTCAAGATTTATTTGATGGTTATATTTCTGAGTTTTTAAAAGAGGAAACCACCGTATTTGGCGATCTTCGTGATTTATTAGAGCAGCAATTTGAGCGTTTATCTGATGAGGGAAAAGATGTAATGTACTGGCTAGCGATTAATCGGGAGCCAGTAACCCTCTCCAAATTACGAGAAGATTTAGTATCGCCTTTTCCCCAACTCAATTTAATTGAAACCCTAGAATCTTTGGGACGGCGATCGCTCATCGAACGAGATACAGCCTACTTCACCCTACAGCCAGTCGTGATGGAGTATGTGACAAGTCGCTTGATTGAGCAAATTTGTGAGGAGATTGTTAAGCAGGAGTTTTCGCTTTTTAGAAGCCATGCTCTGATCAAAGCTACTGCCAAAGACTATATCAGAGAGACTCAAATTCGTCTCATTCTCTATGCCGCGATCAACCGATTAATTCCACTGTTGCAAGGCAAAAAAAACTTGGAATATGAACTGACTCAAATCTTACTCAAACAGCGAGAGAAATCCCCCTTGGAACCGGGATATGTAGCAGGTAATATTCTTAACTTACTCAATCAGCTAGGAACTAATTTAACGGGCTATGATTTCTCTGGCCTAAGCATTTGGCAGGCTGACCTCCGAGATGTAAATTTGCAAAATACGAATTTTGCTTACACCCATCTAGTGAGATGTACGTTTACTGAAACCTTTGGTGCTATTCATGCGGTAGCCTTTAGTCCTGATGGAGAACTTCTGGCGGTAGGTGACAGTAATGGAGAAATTCATCTGTACCAAGTTAGCGATGTGCAACCAGTCTTCATCTGCACGCGACACAAGAGTTGGGTAACATCGCTGACGTTCAGCCCTGATGGTAAGATTCTCGCTAGCGGTAGCACAGATTACACAATAAAGCTATGGGATGTTAGTACTGGTCAGTGCCTTCGCACCTTAGAAGGGCATACAAATGAGGTTTGGTCGGTTGCATTTAGCCAAGATAATTGCACATTAGCAAGTGGCAGCGATGACTGCACCGTGAAGCTATGGAATAGCAGCACTGGGGAATGCTTCAAAACACTCCAGGGACATCTTAGTTGGGTACTATCTGTTGTCTTTAGGGGAGATACTCAACTGTTGAGTGGTAGTGACGATCGCACTGTTAAATTGTGGGATATCAACACTGGACAGTGTATGCAAACGTTTGAAAAACATCATAGTAGTGGAATACGGTCAATAACCCTCAGTCCAGATGGTCAGATACTGGCAAGTGGCAGCGAGGATCGCACTATTAGGCTATGGAAAACTCAAACGGGTGAATGTCTCAAAACACTTCTGGGGCATTCCAATCGAGTTTTTTCAGTGGACTTCAGCCCGCAAGGCGACCTTTTGGCTAGCGGTGGGCACGAT
Organism: Nostoc sp.; assembly: GCF_036917315.1. Taxonomy (GTDB): domain Bacteria; phylum Cyanobacteriota; class Cyanobacteriia; order Cyanobacteriales; family Nostocaceae; genus Nostoc. Next base: position 76,071 of record NZ_JBALDR010000006.1, read on the forward strand.
CACACCGTGAAGTTATGGGGTGTCGATACGGGTGAATGTTTCAAGACCCTACAAGGACATTTCAGTTGGGTTTTTGCAGTTGCCTTCAGTCCCCAAGGTAAGCTTTTGGCTAGCGGTGGACACGATCAAACCGTGAAGCTATGGAGTGTCGATACAGGTGAATGCGTCAAGACCCTACAAGGATATACCAATCAAATACTCTCTGTTACCTTTAGTCCTGTTGGTGCTAGCTTGCCAAGCATTGGTCAAATTTTTGCTAGTAGCAGCCGCGATCGCACTGTAAGGTTATGGGATGCCGCAACTGGTGAATGCCTCAAAGTGTTAAAAGGACATTCCAACTCGGTTCATTCAGTTATCTTTAATCATGAAGGAAATATCCTAGTCAGCAGTAGTGTAGATAAAACACTAAAAATATGGGATGTTCCTTCAGGTAAAACCTTAAGAACTTTACAAGGACATCGCGCAGCAGTTTTGTCGATTGCCTTGAGTCCCGACAGCCAGACGATCGCAAGTGGCAGTGAGGACTGTACTATAAAACTATGGGACGTTCGTTCAGGTCGAACCTTAAGAACCTTACAGGGACATGATGCTGCGGTTTGGTCAGTTGCCTTCATTTCTGAAGCAGAGATATTGGCGAGTGGCTCCTGGGATCAAACGATCAAGTTATGGGATATTCACACGGGTAACTGCCTCAGAACGTTAGCAGGACACACGAGTTGGATTTGGGCAATTGCGATCGCCCCTGATGGTAATACCCTGGCAAGTGCTAGTCCAGATCGAACAATCAGGCTGTGGAATCCGCACACGGGTGACTGCCTCAACGTTTTGCAAGCAGACACAAACTGGTTGCAATCGATCGCCTTTAGTCCTGATGGTAATATTCTCGCTAGCACGAGTCACGATCTGACAATCAAGTTGTGGGACGTTTGCACGGGTAAGTGCCTGAAAGTTTTGCACGGACATACAGGCTTGGTTTGGTCAGTTGCCTTTAGTCCAGATAACCAAACCTTGGTTAGTGGCGGTGACGATGAAACGATTAAACTTTGGGATATCGGAGCAGGCAAATGCTTAAAAACCATGAGAGCGAGTAAGCCCTATGAGCAAATGAATATTTTCGGAGTTAAAGGTTTAACTGAGGCGGCAACTGCCACGTTGACCTCTTTAGGAGCAGTTATCTAAGTTCAAACCACTATAGGAATCCGCTTTGATTTCTGAACTAATTTGCGTAGGCAGGCAATAGCCCGCATTTCTCACAAGCTCAAGGCGTTTGATGGAGCAGAAGAGAAGTAATGAGTAATGAGTAATGAGTAATGAGTAAAAACTTCTTACTTCTTACTTCTCCCCTGCACAAGCGCAGGCTTTAGGAGGTGTGGTGAGAAATCCGGGATAGGCAATAGGCAACAGTCAAGAAGGCTTCTTAGTTGTACTGAGTTTTTTCAGAAATCAAATATGAGTCCTATAGTTCACTGAGACATGACTGTTCGGGCTGCTTCGAGGGTGCGATCGATATCTGCTTCGGTATGAGCTAAAGAAGTAAATCCGGCTTCAAATTGAGATGGAGCTAAATAAACTCCATGTTCTAACATACCGCGATGGAAGTGAGCAAATTTACTTAAGTCAGACTTCTTAGCATCCTCATAATTGCGAACCGGGCCTTCGTTAAAGAAGAAACCAAACATCCCGCTAATCTGACCACCGCAGGCAGCATGACCTGTTTCTTTTACAATCTCCAGCATTCCCTCTGTGAGTCGCTTCGTAATGCGATCGAGATACTCGTAAGTTCCAGGTTGTTGCAACAACTCTAACGTCTTAATCCCTGCCGTCATTGCCAGTGGATTGCCCGAAAGCGTTCCGGCTTGATACACGTTTCCGGCTGGAGCAACCATCGACATAATTTCTTGGCGACCACCATAAGCGCCTACGGGCAGACCGCCGCCGATGACCTTACCTAAGGTAGTTAAGTCAGGAATAACACCAAACTTCTCCTGCGCTCCACCGTAGGCAATCCGAAAGCCTGTCATCACTTCATCAAATACCAATAGCGCTCCATGCTCTTGCGTCAGTTTTCGCAAACCTTCAAGAAAACCCGCAGCAGGTGGAATAAAACCTGCATTCCCAACCACTGGTTCAAGAATTACACCAGCAATTTCGTCGGGATTTTGCTCGAATAATACTCTTACTGCTTCTAAATCGTTGAAAGGAGCGGTCAGCATGTTGCTAGTCACAGATTTGGGTACACCAGGAGAATCGGGCAAGCCGAGAGTGGCAATACCAGAGCCAGCCTTAACGAGAAACATATCGGCGTGTCCGTGGTAGCAGCCTTCAAACTTGATTGCTTTCTCTCGCCCCGTAAAAGCTCGCATCAGACGAAGAACAGCCATACAAGCTTCCGTGCCGGAGTTGACAAAACGCACCATCTCGATACTGGGAACAGCATCAATTACCATCTGTGCCAGTACATTTTCTAGATAGCAGGGCGCACCGAAGCTAGTTCCTTTATGCAGGGCATCGTGCAGAGCAGCAATGACTTCAGGATGAGTGTGACCGCAGATTGCTGGCCCCCAACTGCCGACATAATCGATATATTGATTGCCATCTACATCCCAAATGTAAGCGCCAAGGACGCGATCGAATACGATTGGCTGTCCGCCAACAGATTTGAAAGCCCGCACGGGGGAACTAACTCCTCCTGGCATTAATCTTTGGGCAGCAGCAAAGATTTCCTGCGATTGGGTGGTTTTTAAGCGAGTCGTTGCAATCATAATTTTTTCTCCTGAGATATTTGATCTGATGCGATCGCCAAGAGTGAGAATCTAGTTATTAAGAGTGACAAGCAAAACGTGCAGATATTATTTCAATTCGAGCATGACTTCATTGCGTCTAAATGCGGGCAAGATGAACGGAGAGTCATAGAAAGCATAAATTGCTTTACCTTTTGTCTCGATACCTTGCCGAGCCAGAAAAGCAGATAATTTGGCTTCGTTTTCCTGCAATTGTTCATCCTCAGCTAGACCGGAGAAACAAATTGCCGCTACTTTGTTGCTGGGAACTTCTTTGATAGTAATGCGAGAGTCTTTTGGTTTTGGCAGCGTTGCCAGCGTGTATTCTGAAGGCATCACGAACTGTACCGCCCAAGCGCTTGTGGCGAGATTTTCTCCCGCTTCTTGTTGAATGACAGGCGCAGTCATGGCGATTTTTTCACTTGGCTGGGATTGCGTGACAGGCGCAGTCATAGCAATTTTGGTTACAGACGTGTTTTCACCAAATATGTAAGCGGCAAGAATCGAAAATGCAGCCTTGTTTGCTCGATCTCTTTCAGTTTGAATGACTGTTTCAGCAACAATTTTTGGCTCGTATTGCCGGATTTCAATATCATTATAGGATTGCAATACGGAATATTTTGGTTCTTCGGTTTGACTCATAGGGCTTTCAGAAATAACTAAAATTAATGCCATTAAAAGAATCAAAAATCACGATCTCACTAGCCACATCAGGTAGTTTCTTACTTTCCCACTTCTTGTACTAACCGTCCATCTTCCATGTGGATGATGCGATCGGCAATATCGAGAATTCGATTATCGTGAGTGACGAGTAAAATAGTGCAACCCTGCTCTTTAGCTAGACGCTGCATGATATCTACAACATCGCGACCCGACTTTTTATCGAGAGCAGCAGTGGGTTCGTCGGCAAGAACAATTTTAGGACGACTGACTAAGGCACGAGCGATCGCAACTCGCTGCTTTTGCCCTCCAGAAAGGCTGTCTGGATAATAATCGATGCGATCGCCTAAACCAACACTTTTCAGAGTATCCGTTGCCAGCCGATCTATATCTTGCTTTAGGTACTCGTCGTGTAGTTCCAAAGACATTCGGACATTCTGCTTTGCAGTTAAGAAAGTTAACAAATTGTGTGCTTGAAAAATATAACCAATCTGCCGCCGCACTTGCATCAGTTCTCGCTTACTAGCCCCAGACATTTCCTGTCCCAAAACTTTAAGATTGCCTTCTTGAGCGGATCTCAATCCACCTATTAGTGTTAGTAAGGTGGTTTTACCAGAACCGGATGGCCCAGTCATAATCACAATCTCTCCAGAATAAATGTCGAGATTAATATCAAACAAGACTTGCTTGCAAAGTTCTCCCCGACCGAAGTAGTAATCGAGATGGCAAACTGAAATAACTGGTTGTTGAGAATTGTTTTGAACTTTGAGTTTTGAGCTTTGAATTTCCTGACTAATTTCTTGCAGCATGAGAGTTCAACTGTAAATTTGGGTTTTGTTCTAGAAAACTATGAGTTTTGAAATGCGATATTTTTCTAAACTTCAACTCAAAACTTAGAAGATATCAGCCGGATCGGCTGCTCGTAACTTTTGTATAGCGATCGCTCCGGCTCCAATACACATGACGAAAGTCAAAACTAGCACAGTTACCGCGCGAGCTAGTTTCATCGCAGTCGGTAAAAACGTCACGGATTGAAAAAAGATGTAAAATCCACTCGATAGCAAAAAACCTGGAAGAAAGCCCAAAACCGCTAAAATAAAAGCTTCTTGAGCGATAACTCCAATCAGATATATATCGCTGTAACCCATTGCTTTTAACGTTGCGTATTCGGGCAAATGATCGGAGACATCAGTATAGAGAATTTGATAAACGATAACTGCTCCGACTAAAAAACCAATTGCAACACCGAGGTTAAAAGTCGGGCCAATAGAGGAACCTGTAGACCAATATGCACTTTCACGGGCAGTGAATTCAGCAAGGTTTAGTACCAGTAAATCATCCGGTAGCTTGGCTCGCAAATCAGCCTGGATCTGCTCGATCGAGGCATTTGATTCTACGTCAATAATACCCAGATCGATTTCGTTTGCTTGGCGTTGGGGAAAGAGCCGCAAAAAGGTAGAATCGCTGACGATTAGATTGCCGTCAGCAGAAAAAGAAGAACCGAGCTTAAATAATCCAACTATTTGAATTTGATAATCGTTAGCTTGAACAAAAAGCGGATTCTGTTTTTTTAGTAAACTAGGAACGTCCCCAAGCTGAGGAACCAATCCAGCTCTGTCAAACAGCGCTCGATTTAATAACTTCAGTTTATTCAGTTGTCCATCGAGTTCTGGTAAGTCAAATGCTGGCTGATTCGGATTGATCCCGTAGACAAAAATTTGACGGCTAGCTCGATTTTCAGGATTTCGCCATGATGCTTGACCGACATATAGCGTCGCCAGGGATTTTACACCGTTAACACCTGCTATTTTATAGAGCTTATTTCTAGAAAAACTTTTGATAGATTGCAAGTTATCAGACAGTTTATTGACTAAAAATAAATCTCCTTTAAGGCTGGTATAGGGGGTAACTTGCGAATCAAAGAGTGCATCCCTAACTCCCAGTTGAAAAAACATCAGAAAATCAGCAAAGGCAATTCCTGCTATAGCAACGAACAATCGAGTCTTTTGACGGCTCATTTGCCGCCAAGCAAGTGGGGTTTTACGGAATAATTTACCGAATATAAATGCTTTGATAGTCAAGTCGCTTCGCTCCAATTATAAATTCAAAATTCAAGAAGTGAAGACGCGATGAATCGCGTCTCTACAAAATGGTCTATTTGTCGCATTATGTTTGAGAATTAGTATTAATTTTGCCTGTTCCTTTTTATTGGTTGATATTGTTATTCGGCTGAATGGCAACCTGTACTTGCAAATTAGTTAAGTTCGCAACTCGTTTGCTATCTTGGGGAGCGAGTGCAATTCTCACTTCAATGACTTTGCGATCGAGGTTTTCTCCAGGTTCGCCGCTAGTTACTTCTTGTTGGATCACCTGTAATCCAATGAGCCGAACAGTTCCGCGCAACTCTGGGGAGAACGACTCGCTAGAAATCGTTACCTGTTGACCTTCACGAACTTTGCCAATATCAGTTTGATATACCTCTGCGATCGCTTGCATCGAGCTAGTTTGTCCGAGTTCGGCAATGCCTTTGGAGCCAACAACTTCTCCGGGTTTGGCCTTAATATCGAGAATGCGACCTGCTATGGGCGCGCGAATATAAACTTCAGCGAGATCGGCTTCAGCTTTTTTGACTGCGGCGATCGCTTTGTTAACCTCGGCATCAGCTGCTTGCACGTCTACCGGACGTACCTCAGCAATCTTATTTAGGGTTGCCTTAGCTTGCTCGATCTGCTGCCGTAGAGTATCTACACTCTTATTTTGGTTAGCTCTCGCTTCGGTAAGCTGGGCTTGCGCTGTTTCTAGAGCAAGTTGTTTTCGATCTACTTCTACAGCAGAAATCGCGCCGTTTTGGTAAAGCGAGGAATAGCGATTGTACTCACTATTGGCAGTTTTGACTTCGGCTTGCCAGCGAGAGATGGTAGCCTCTCTAGTAGCTATTTCACCCTTTAACTCTTGTTCAAGGCGCACGATTTCAGCTTTTTGGGCGGCAATCTCTCCCGATTTTGCGCCAGCTTGCACCTTGGCTAACTCTGCCTGGGATACTTTGACTTGTGCTTGTGCTTCTAGTAGAGCATTTTGCAGCCGATCGCGCGAATCCATAATGGCGATCGCTTGACCTGCTTTAACGCTACTGCCCCGCTGTACAAGCAATTTGGCTACGCGATCGTTGCTTAAGGTAGCAGGTACGGATACTTTGATGACTTCCGTTGCTGGTTCTATCCGTCCTAAAGCGGTAACTTCTTCAATCTTTGGTCTGGTTTGCACAACTTCAACGGGTTTGCTGGTTGATTTTGATTGAGAAATACCGTAAAAAGTGATAATTCCTGTAAGGGCGGTACCACCGACAACTACAGCCAGCGTCCATTGCTTTGAAGGTTTCGAGAGCAATTGTAAATTCATGTCAATCCTTCAAATTTCAGTGAGGACTTTAGTAACGTAAAGCAGGCAAGCAACGGTTTTACGGCAAAAGTTAAACCAGAAGCGATGTCAGGCTTGCCCAATCTTGAGGCTTTAAGAATACTTGGTACAACTCGGCTTCTGGGGTGTTTGGTTCGGGTTGATAGCCGTACTCCCAACGCACTAATGGAGGTAAAGACATCAAAATTGACTCCGTGCGCCCGTTAGTTTGCAAGCCAAAAATTGTGCCCCGATCGTAAACTAAATTAAATTCAACGTAGCGTCCGCGCCGATACAATTGAAAATTACGTTCGCGATCGCTATACTCCATTGACTGCCGCCGCTTGACAATTGGCGCGTAAGCAGGTAAAAAAGCTTTACCGCAATCCTGCACGAATGCAAATAATTCTTCCCAATTGCGGGATGCTGGTATGCCAACGCGATCGCTGGTAATTGCTGATGCTCCTTTAGGATCGGGGCCTCGATAAAGCTGACCTTGACCGTCCTGATAGTCAAAAAAGATCCCGCCAATGCCCCGCATTTCTTGACGATGTTTGAGATAAAAATACTCGTCGCACCAAGGTTTAAAGACTGAATAATATTCGGGATCGTGCGCGTCACAAGCCTGCTTTAATGTGTAATGAAAATGGGTTGCATCTTCAGCAAAAGGATAGTAAGGCGTTAGATCGATGCCACCGCCAAACCACCAAACCGGGCCAGCTTCAAAATAGCGGTAGTTGAGATGAACGGTTGGCACGTAGGGATTGCGCGGATGCAATACCATTGAAGTTCCGGTGGCATAAAACTGATGTCCCTCCGCTTCAGGACGTTGTGCCAAGATTGAAGGCGGTAGGTGAGAACCCCAGACTTCAGAGAAATTAACTCCACCTTGCTCGAATACTGCCCCGTCGCGGATGACGCGCGATCTGCCGCCGCCCCCTTCAGGTCGTTCCCATGCATCTTCCTGAAACGTGCCTCCGCCATCTAGCTGTTGCAAACCCTGAGAAATTTCGTCTTGCAACTGTCGCATCAATTGACTGACTCTAGTCTTGGCATCAACTGGGGGTAGAGATTTGGATAGAGTTGCTTGAGGAGTTAAAGTAGTCTTCATAAGATCAACCTATTTTTCCTATTTCCTAATAACGAACATTTTTGTTTAGCCTCCTAACTTTTTAGATCCCCCTAAATCCCCCTTAAGAAGGGGGACTTTAAGAGATTCTTTGCCCCCCTTTTTAAGGGCAGGGCTGATTCATTCCCCAAAGAGCTTGAAAAATCAAGGGTTCTAGCGATTAAAAATTAGTTATTTTGTTACTCGCGTGCCGATGAAACCAACTATTTTACTGATATTTCAGTGCTTAAATGTTCATCTCTTCGTCACGCTTACTTACAATTTTCTTGCTAACCATCTTGACAAATCCTGTTTGAAATGGAATGAATCAGCCCTGCTTTTTAAGGGGGGTTGGGGGGATCTAAGACTTTGAAAACACGCCCTAGCCCTTCTTAAAAAGGCTACCGTGTACACACAAATCTTTTAGAGTTGTTGCGTAACGTAGGGAAGGTTAATTTTTGCAGGTCGATGCATTAAAGGTGCAGGTCGATGCATCAAAGGTGCAGGTCGATGCATTAAAGGTGCAAGTCGATGCATTAAAGGTACAAGTCGATGCATTAAAGGTGCAGGTCAATGCATCAAAGGTGCAGGGCGATGCATTAAAGGTGCAGGTCGATGCATTAAAGGTGCAAGTCAATGCATTAAAGCTACAAGTCGATGCATTAAAGTTTAATTACCAAGCTTCGCTAACCAACGAGCAGCATCTTTGGCATGATAAGTCAAAATCAAGTCAGCGCCAGCCCGTTTAAAGCCAGTCAATGTTTCTATTACCACCCGTTCTTCGTCAATCCAACCGTTGAGGGCAGCAGCTTTAACCATCGAGTATTCGCCAGAAACGTTGTAAGCAGCAACGGGTAAGTTGCTTGCTTCCTTAACGCGCCAGATAATATCCATGTAGGCCAAGGCTGGCTTGACCATTAACATATCTGCACCTTCGGTAATGTCGAGTTCGATTTCTCTTAAGGCTTCACGACCGTTACCGGAGTCCATTTGGTAGGTTCTGCGATCGCCAAATTGCGGTGTTGAGTCGGCGGCATCGCGGAAAGGCCCGTAGTAAGCCGAGGCATACTTGGCGGCGTAAGATAATATCGGCGTATCTTGGTAGCCTGCTTCATCTAAACCCAAACGAATGGCTTGCACGAAACCATCCATCATTCCAGATGGCGCGATGATATCTGCACCTGCTTTGACTTGTGAAACTGCCGTTTTTTTCAGCAATTCCAGCGTTGGGTCGTTGAGAACTCGACCCGTCAAATCTCCTACTTCTAAATAGCCGCAGTGACCATGACTAGTGTATTCGCACAAGCAAGTATCGACGATAACGATTAAGTTAGGTACGGCTTCTTTAACGGCAGTAGCAGCTTTTTGAACGATCCCGCAATCGTGCCAAGCGCCCGTTGCATCTGAATCCTTATCTTCAGGAATGCCAAATAAAATAATGGCTGGAATGCCGAGGTCGTAGACTTCCTTCGCTTCTTCCACTATTTTGTCTACAGAAAGCTGGTAAACTCCAGGCATGGATTTGACTTCGTTACCGATCGCCTCACCCGGTACAGCAAAAAGCGGGTAGATTAAATCGCTAGTTGTCAGAACGTTTTCGCGCACCATCCGCCGCAATTGGGGATGGCTTCTTAGCCGACGCGGGCGATGAATTGGAAACATAGTATTAAAATGAACGATTAAAGGCTTTATTTAGCCAATAGACTTCTTGCAGAAATGGGTAAAGGGTAAGGGGTAAAGGGGAAAGCGGCGAGCGAAAAAACCCTTTCCCTTTAATCGTATTTTTCTGTCTCTCCTCTGCCCCCCTGCTCCTCTGCTCCTCTGCTCCTCTGCCCCTCTGCCCCCCTGCCTACACAGCGACAGGATATTTTTTTGAGTTGCAACTCCCTAACTACGCTGGACTGTCTGGAAAATTTCAGCCAAAATCTCTGTAGCTCCCTGTTGCCGCAATTTATGAGCTAATCGAATACCTAAATTTTCTGCCTCGCTAACAGTACCCGTAACAGAATCTTTAACTAGACGTTTGCCATCGACGCTGGCGACTAACCCTGTTAATGTCAGTGTATTTTCGTCTAGCTGCGTATCAACACCAATTGGTACTTGGCAGCCACCTTCTAGTTCTCGCAAGAAGGCACGTTCGGCTAAAACGCGATCGCGAGTATGAACGTGTTCGATTGCTTTGAGTAATGACAGCACTTGCAAATCGTCAGCGCGGCATTCAATCCCTAACGCTCCCTGTCCGACGGCATAAAGAGAGAGTTCGGTTGGCAGAATTTGATGAATGCGATCGCTCATCCCCAATCGCTGCAAGCCTGCTGCTGCCAAAATCAGCACATCGTACTCTCCATCATCCAACTTTGCCAAGCGCGTATTTAAGTTGCCGCGCACATCCTTAAAAGTAAAATGGGGGAAGTGATAACGCAATTGGGCAAGGCGGCGCAGAGAAGAAGTGCCGATAACTGTGCCTTCTGGCAGCGTATCGATTTGCTTATCTTTGTGCTTTTGATGCACGACTAAAGCATCTGCTGGATTTTCCCGTTCTGTTACGGCTGCTAACGCTAACCCCTCTGGCAAGCAGGTTGGCAGATCCTTGAGAGAGTGAACCGCAAAGTCAATCTCCAAGTTCAGCATTCCTAATTCAAGTTCCTTGGTGAATAATCCCTTATCGCCAATCTTGGCTAAGGCCACATCTAAGATGTTGTCGCCTTGGGTGGACATGGTGTGAACTTCAAAGGAAATATCGGGAAAGTGTTTTTGGAGTTGTTCTCGAACCCAGTAAGTTTGCACGAGTGCGAGTTGGCTTTTACGAGAACCGATGCGGATGGTGCGAATGGGACTGGAAATGTTAGATGAAGCGGGTTGCACTGAAGTCATAGCTTTTAGTTGAGATTATTTGACCAAATAATTCGTAATTCGTAATTCGTAATTAAAGAGGGTACAAGCCCCCACCATAATCTTTGATTTGGTGGTGCAACAATTCAGTGTGAGTTCAAGCTCAGACTGATTGCAACTACGAATTACGAATTAGTAATTACGAATTGGAGCGCAGCGACTTGATGCGTAGTTGAGCTGCTTGACTGTCTCGAAAAAGAAAGCAACATTCTCTTCTGGAGTGTTCGGTAAAATCCCGTGACCGAGATTGAGGATGTGCTTCTGATTCCCCGCTTTGCGGATCGTGTCCAGAATGCGATCGCGGATTAGCTCTTTAGTACCGAACAACACGCAGGGATCGATATTTCCTTGGACTCCAATATTTGCGCCGAGTCGCTGCCGTGCTACTGCCATATCTACAGTCCAGTCCACGCTAATGATATCGACACCCGATTGCGCCATTAACTCTAAGATTCCAGCACTGTTGTTGATATACAAAATCAGGGGCGTGTCCGGGTGCGTTGCTTTCACCTGTTGCACGACTTGTTGCAGGTAAGGTAGAGAAAACGTTTGGAAATCTTCAGGGCTGAGTTGTCCCGCCCAAGAGTCAAACAGTTGTACGATTTGGGCACCGGCATCAATTTGGTAGCGGGCGTAAACTGCGATCGCATCTGCCAGCTTTCCTAAAAATTGATGCAGCATCGCAGGTTGACAGAAAGCCATCCTTTTGATGATTGCGTAGTCTTTCGAGCTTTTACCTTCAATTGCATAGGCAGCTAGCGTCCAAGGAGCGCCAACAAAGCCCAAGACGGTAGCTTGACCGTTAACTTCTTGGCGTAGCGTCTTCAGAATTTGCTGCACGAAGGGTAAAGAAGCTTCGGGATCGAGGTCAGTCAGCGCTTCAATTTGGGCTGGCGTGCGGATTGGCTGCTCAAAGATTGGCCCTTTACTTTCGATAATGTCAAAGGAGATACCCATACCAGGTAACGGCGTGAGGATATCTGAGAACATGATCACCCCATCGGGTTGGAAGGCACGGAACGGTTGCAGCGAGATTTCCACGGCTAAATCAGGGTTCTCGGAGCGATCGCGGAACGAAGGATACTTCTGACGCAAGTCTCGATAAACTTTCATATAGCGACCTGCTTGGCGCATCACCCATACCGGAGGGCGATCGAGTACCTCACCTCGCGCTGCTTGCAGTAACGTATAATTCTCCATACATTTCTCCTAAATTCAATAATTTCTTGTCATTTCCAGGCAAAGTATGCAGAATTGCCTTGAATAATTTGAGATGAAGCTAAAAATTATGGCGTTGCAATGGATCTACTTAAGCAATAGACTTCTTGCAAAAGTCGGGGTAAAGGGTAAAGAAACTCAAAACCTTTTCCCTAAGAGTGCAAAAACATATTTTTGCAAGAGACTCCATGAGCTGCGCTCACAAGGAACAATGAAAATGTCTTTTCCTCCTGCCTCCTGCCTCCTGCCTCCTGCCTCCTGCCTTCTGCCTCCTGCCTTAATAAGACAAAAGCTGTTCATAAGCGATCGCTCACTATGGCTGAAACAAACCATTCTGTTTTCTCAGAAGAAGGTGGCATTAAATTTCCGTTCGAGTTATCTGATTGGCTCCGATCGGGTTTCATTAAAGTTCCGTTCGAGTTATCTGATTGATTCTGATCAGGTTTCATACCCCATCCCATCGCCAAACATTTTTGCCGAAGTTTGCGATAAGCAAGAGATAAATTATCACAAGGAACGTGAACTTCGTCTGACAACTTATCGGGGACTGCCATCGGATATTCAGACTCAACCACTCCCTTATCTTCCATTACAACTTTGTAAGCTGCTCGTTGAAATATGCCATCGGCCCAAGGGAAAGTTAAAAAACTGCGAAACTGAATTCGCTTGGTAATAGTGGTGCGATCGTCAACAGGAACATGCACAGTAAAATTAACCAGCTTGCCACGACCGAAGTCAACCACTAACCGAGTGATATTAGGCATATAAAAGCCTAGAGTCACCTTCACATTGGCTTTCAATGGGCGAAACACAAAGGCGAAAAGGTCTTTTGCTTTGGTGTAATCTCTGATATTAACTTTGGCGTGACCCTCCCAGTCCCCTACATTCAGCTCGTAATCTTCCATTTTTTGCTCTAATGCAAACCCATTGCCGAAGGACTTGGAATGAATAATAGATACGTGAGACATATCCATATCATTCTCTAGCGTGCGGGTGTAGTGAGTGTTCAGTTCGTATTCAAAGAAAATTTTCTGTAGGCTTGGGTCTTCAAATTCTGGCAAGGGTGGGATTGGTGGACGCTCTTCTTCTGGTAAGTCTCCATAAAATAGCCAGATAAAACCGTATTTTTCCTGTATTGGATAGCTATCTACGCGAGCATTCTTAGGAATAGGAATTCCGGGTTGATTAGCAGGAATATTAATACATTTCCCATCTGCTTGAAACTTCCAGGCATGATAGGGGCAATGGATACAATCATCTTTTACCCAACCGAGAGATAAGGCAGCACCACGATGGGGACACCGATCTTGGAGAGCTATCAGTTGTCCTTTAGCGTTACGGTAAAAGACAAATTTCTGATTGAATATCCGAACTTGCTTGGGCTTTGTAGTAACGGCGGTGCTGAACTCACAAGCGTACCAGAAGTTTTTTAACATACTTACTTCCTGCTATTGCTATTAAGAATCATGGATTTTCTTAAGTTACGCTTTGAGCAATAACTTCTTCAACTTTTGTATGGACTTCAATACTTTCAAGTCTCATTTGAGCAACTTTGAAATGTTCCCGGTTCAGTTGAGCAACATTGATGTTTTTTGCTGCTATCTCTACGCTGCTGATTGATAGGGAGGATGTTTCGGCAACAAAATTAGATGATGTTTCGGCAACAAAACTTGATGATATTTCGGCAACAAAACTTGATGATATTTCGGCAACAAAATTAGATGATGCTTGGGCAACAAAACTAGATTGCACCTCTGGCGTATCTAGATTAAACAACTCTTGCAGAACTTGAAGGACAAGGCGTTGAGCTTCTACATCTCGCTGCGTCCGCAGTTGCACCATCGGTTCGTGGAGAATTTTGTTGATAATCCTTTGAGTTAAGGCTTCGACAGCTTCTTGATGTTTTTTAGCAAAATCAGACCCCATACGGGACAAAGCTTTTTCTAACTCTTGTTCACGAATTTTTTCGAGTTTGTCCCGTAAACAGCTAATAATGGAAACGGTTTCTCGCGATCGCAACCAAGTTTGAAATGCTTCTAAATCCTCTTGGATTAATGCTTGCGCTTCTATTGCCATTTGCCGACGACTTTCTTGATTCTGGGCAACGACAGTTTTTAAATCATCAACATTAAACACCCGCACGTGAGGTAACTCATTAACGTCCGCATCAACGTTACGAGGCACTGAAATATCGACCAGCATCAAAGGCTGTTCGGGTTGCAATGCAGCTTTGAGTTTTGCTTTGTCGAGTAAGGGTTCAACTGAAGCAGTGCTGGTAAAAACCAAATCGGAAGCTGCCACTAAGGACATCAATTCAGCGAGTGGATAATATTGCACTCCAGCATCACTAAATTGATTCGCCAATTCCTCAGCTCGTTCAATGGAACGATTGACAATTGAAATTTGAGTTGCGCCTTTAGAGATTAGATGTTGCACCAGTCGCCGAGCCATGTTACCAGCGCCGACAATTGTCACTCGGCAAGCCGATAACTTTTCTACTTTGATCTGGGCTAATTCTACTGCCGCAGAGCTAACCGAAACCGCACCCGTACCTATTGATGTTTGCGTTCTCACCCGTTTTGCAGTGGTAACGGCTTGCTTGAACAACTGATTGAGGATGCGTTCGCCCTGATTGTATTGCTGAACCAGTTGGTAGGCGTGTTTGACTTGGGCTAGAATTTGTCCTTCTCCCAACACCAAGCTATCCAAACCGGAAGCAACTTGCATCAAATGCTTAACAGCATCTTGCTGTAGCAGAGTAAACAAGTATTGCTGCAAGTCTGCAAAAGGCAGTTTACTGTACTCGCAAAGAAACTCTGTCACCTCTTGAGCTGCCCGATCTATCTGGTTTACAACTACGTAAATTTCTAAACGATTGCAAGTGCTAAGAATGGCAGCTTCTTCAATGTGAGAGTATTTACACAGCTGGGCGATCGCGTTTTCAATTCGTTCTTCTGGAATACTCAGTTTTTCCCGAATTTCAACCGGAGCTGTTTTGTGACTAAGACCTACAAGTGCGATATTCATGTTTCCTCCTCTGAAGTTTGTCTTCTTCTAGAGCCTCGGTCAAGTAATATGGATGGTTCTAAACAAGATGATTGAGAAGTGACTTATACTGCGATCGCAGACTTAGTAGCAACATTCTCAACGAGTTGGTTTTCCTGTGGTGCGATCTGTTCGTACTCAAAAAAGCCAGAGTTAAATATTCCTTTGGGATCGTACTTATTTTTGATTTGATTAACTTTTGGCCAGTAATCGCCAAATTGGCTTTGCCACTGTTGAATAGTAAAATCTATCCAGCAAGTTAGATATCTTTTTCCGCCCATCTCTAAACTCAGGTTACTGAGCTTTTTCAATTCAGCTAAGATCGGTTGAACTTGCGATTTCGGAATGCTGGGATAAATTCCAAACCCAAAAATTAGTTCTTCCTCTTGCGGTAAACGAAACATCGGCATGGTGTTATTCCGGTTTACCAAGCAAAAGCAGCCCATTTGCGCTTTACTAATATCGAGAAAAGAAGGCAACTGTTTCAGAGCCGTTTCGATGTAATCTTTAGCCGATGACGCGGGAAGAAAAACATCCATCCAAGGGTGAGCGATATCCTTACTATCTACTTGAATCATCGGTTCGATGAATTGTGCAAATCCCAAGTCTTCAGTATGGATATGACGGTAAAAATTTAAGCCAGCAAGGATTTCTTTGTCATCAATAACCTCAAGAGAATTTGCTTCAACAGTAATCCGCAACGTGTAAAACCATTGAATCAAAGGTTGCATTATTCCTGTTGCCCTAGATACTCCTTGCAAACAGGGAACTGGGAAAGATACAAGATGATCCACCCTTTGTTCGGTGACTAAAACCCGTTTGTCATCCAAAAGAGCATCTAGGTTGTCATAGAACAACAAATACGTGCGGGTTTGGGAAGGGTAAACTTTGAGTTTGTGCTGAACTTGGGTAATAATTCCAAACTGACCGTAACCGCAAAGTACGTGATTAAAAAGTTCGCTGTTTTCTTCAGGCGAACACCAGAGAATCTCGCCTTCTGCGGTTACAACTTCTACACCAAGACAATTATCAGCTTGATTTCCGTAACGAAAAGAGGCTGCACCTATACCACCCGCAGAATGCGTTCCTCCTACAGAAACACCAAAATAATTGGTTAATACGGGAGGAACTAAACCATCAGGAATACAAGCATCGATTACTTGATTCCAAGAAGTCCCCGCATCAGCTTTAAACCAGAGTTGGTCTTTTTGGATATCTCGAATTTTATCGAGATTTCTCATATTTAAAACGATTCCATCTTCGTTTAAAGATTGACCGCCTAACGAATGTCCCGCAGCGCGTGAAGAAACTACTAATCCTTTTTGAGCGGCATATTTGACAGTTTGGGCAATATCGTTAGCGTTTTGAGGAGTGACAACAACTTGAGGAGACTTTTGGAATATACCACCAAAATCTTCGGAAACTTCTGTCAAAATTTCTGAAGCGTTGCTGACTTCACCTGCAATCAAATGCTTGAGGTCTTGAACAATGCCATTCATAAAAGTTACGATCCTTTAGAAAGAGATGTTTTTAAAAGATTCATCCCAATCTGCAAGATTTTAGGAGTCAAGCGAATCAAATCGAGAATATGAGAAAACAAACTCGGTGTTTTTTGTGGCTTTACTTCTAACCCTTTGGCAGGTCTTTCATACTTGAACATACAAACGCAGTCACCATCTGCTTGCTTGCTAATAATTGCGGCTTTCATCCCAGGAAATGCTCTCCTGGTTGCTTCTTGTTCCATCTCGCAAATAACTCGGCAAGGGCTTTCAAGTCCATATTCTTTGGCAATTGAAAGAACCGGGCAAACTCGTTGAATTTCTAGTGCAGCATCTTTTCCTTCTTGGGAAATATCTACGACTTGCATTTTGAAGCCCATGATCCGAAAGATCGGAATTGCATCGGTAAAGCCTTTGGCTATGGTGGTATTGTCAATGAAAGCACCCATGAACGCTTTTTGATGACCAGGGTAGGCTAACATCATTTGTTCAAAAGCTGCATCTTCTCCAATTTCATCTGACAGTTTCTTGTAGGCTGCAAATCGATTCCTAAACATACTCACTGCTTTGGAGGAATCCATTTGCATCACATCGTTCATGGTAATGTCGCCAATACCTATAACGTTATCCATTGCCAGTTCTCCGTGTTTGTTACTCATTTAAATGACCTAAAAAAAACGAGCTAATCAATGGCTGATTACTGCTAAATTTTAGATAGCGATCGCCATAAACTTTTTTGCTCCTAAAATCCTACGATTGACAACATAAACAGCAATTTATCTCCTGAGTAATTCAGGGCTAGCATGTCCTTGGTGATTCAGGACTAGCATGAATTGAACTCCAGAAATATAGTAAAATGATCGTTAACGTTAGGTATCTGCTAGCAAACATACACAGGAATACAATGTCAACTTCTTGCACCTGCTTGATGGAGAGATGACTCAACCATTGAACTTGGAAAAACTTGCTAATTTCAGTTTTGAAGTTGGCGAATTCAGTTGAGTTATACCAGCGAAATAATTTGTTAATTTTTAGCAAAATACTTGTCGGCAATTTTTCCATAAACACCTTGTTACTTCCTATTTAGAGGCTATCTCTAAAGAAATTTAAAGAGTAAAAATTAGGCGATTCTTATACCATTTCACTCAATTCTTGATACAAATTACTTCTCTTACTTTCCCTGGCTCAAGAGCCTACCCTGCTCAAGAACAGGCTGCCATCTGTATCAATCTTCAGGTGATATCAGGTTCGGTTAAATACTTATAACATCTGTAGGTTGGGTTGAGGAACGAAACCCAACGCTTGATCCTTGTTCATGTTAGGTTTCACTGCCGTTCAACCCAACCTAAATTGATAAATTCTATTATAAGTAATTACACGAACTTGATATGAAACGGTATTAGCCCTCTTTTTCTCACTTTGGGAGAACCCAATCAATGAAAGCCTTTCAGAGCTTAAATCTCTAGGTTTTGGTTACAAATTTTAGTCCCTGTTAGAAAATAAACACTCAAAGCTTGACTCAATCAAAGTTTCAGAATCTTGCTTCGATTATTGTTTTCCGAGAGCAACAAAACAGGGTTAGGATTTGGGTAGCCAACATTTTTGATCGGCTGCTGTTTTCAAATCTGCTCTTGACCGTTTTTACACCCATTCCTGGGGATTTCTCAGTACCTCTAGAAGCTTTGCTTCTTGACTATCAGCCGTGGGTTGGTCATTATAGTTCCAAAAAGCTTCTCCAGGCATACAATTAAGAACACTTTGTGTACTCACGATGCCGCTTTCCAATCCGAATCGAACACCTCTGTCATGCAGTAGAATAAATTCGGCATAACGTCCGCGTCTGATGCGCTGCCAATATTTCTCCTGTTCCGTAAACTCCATATCCTTACGTTGTTTGACAATCGGAAAATAAGCAGGGATGAAAGCTTCAGAACAAGTTTTTACAAAGGAAAGTAAAGTTTCGACATCGGAATGTTGTAAATTGTCAAAGAAAATTCCACCTACACCTCTACACTCACTGCGATGAGGAAGATAAAAGTATTCATCACACCACTTTTTCAAGCGTGGATAGAGTTCTGGATCGTGGCGATCGCAAGCTGCTTTATGTACTTGATGAAAATGAACTGCATCTTCTTCAAATAAGTAAATTGGTGTTAAATCACCTCCACCGCCAAACCACCAAGAACCAGGTTCAGTGCCATCACCCAGTTGGAAGTAGCGATAGTTAACGTGTGCTGTCGGTATCATTGGATTAGATCCATTAATGACAACACTGGTACTCGTAGCGAAGAAAGAAGTACC
The DNA here is from genome assembly GCF_036917315.1 of Nostoc sp. Taxonomy (GTDB): domain Bacteria; phylum Cyanobacteriota; class Cyanobacteriia; order Cyanobacteriales; family Nostocaceae; genus Nostoc. The sequence continues at coordinate 94,970 of NZ_JBALDR010000006.1, forward strand.
TTTTTGATCTGGCGTTATAGTTGTTGGGTCTGCCATCACAACATCAGATCCTCGGAAAGTCACACCAGGAGGTAACTCACCCTGCATCGATACGTAGTTGATACCTACTTTTTCAAATACATTCCCATTCCGCAGCGACTTGTCAATATATATAGCACCATTACTGTTTTCACCTTGTACCCATTGGCCTCTTTCATCTCTTGTCCAGCGTTGTTCGTCAAGTTTACTTCCATCTATTTCTTCAATAGTTTGGCAAACATTATCGAACATATCTAGCAAAAAACTTTCAACTCTATTACTAATTGGTGGTTGCTTGACTGCTGGATTTTCAAGAATTTGAACCATGACAACTGACCTCGTAGTGACTAAATAGTTATTTGCAAAAAAAGAATTTTGGAATCTAGAAAAATTGGAAGTTGCTTCTCAACCTTTCATCTTGAGGTTTCATTGATTAAGTATGTTTGCTTTGTAGCAAAAGTCTGGGAAGGAAAGAGCTAGCATTTCGCGTTAATTACTTTTGGTTTTCGCGTTACCTAAGTCCTTTCGCTATCTATCTTTTTACTTTAGTCAGGTTTTTACTAGTGAAGATATAGAATTTTAGGAAAATTATAAAAAAATATTAAAAACGTAACTGCCTAGTTTGGAGAAGAAAAATAAGATAACTTCAATAGCTATAACCAGTCACACTTCAAATCAGTTTTTGACATTATTTTGACTTAACTAAAAAATAAGTTATTTTTAGCTAATATTTAACTTAAACATAATCAATATCTCAGTCTTTAGATAGAAGACAGACTATTATTGGAAATTATGGGTGTTTGTACTATTTTTTTAGCTTTTTCAAAATTCGAGACTTCCAGAAAATAAAATATACAATTATTTAAAATGATAATCATTTTTATAAGCGAAAAATATGCAAGATAAATATCTGCACTCAAGAGCAACTTAGGAGCAGCCGCACAAGCGACGCACCACCTACTACGAATGAAATAAACACTTTCTTTCCCTACTCTCCATATTTCTTGAAAGTGCAGTAGGACATGGCTTTTTTAGTTAAATGCATCCATAAAGTAAGTTTGACTGACTAGCTTAATAACTGGATGCTTATCATACCTAGTCATAAGTTTTAGCAAAATATAATGCTGTTTTAACCAGATCAAAAATATTTTTATTTCAATGATTATCTTAAATTCAGTTTCGGGTATTTTTTTGAGGTTGAATCTTGGCAGGTCGCTTGAGACTATACCCTAAATCATTTAATTTGACACGAATTGTTTCCGAAGTTGGTAATTCTTCATCATTGTAACCAAATTTATCGATTAATTGATGTCTCACTTCAGTAGCAGAAAGACATGTATACAGTCTTTGGCTTTTGCAACTTGGGTTTATTTGGCTTTGTAAATCGACAATTTTTTTGATATCTTCTAAAAGATTTGGTAGTTTTGCTTCTGCTTTATAACGTCCTCTACTTCGATAATTATCTACGCAAGTTATATTAGTAGTTAATTCTTTAATTCCTTTACTAATAGTTACACGATTCCATCCTAACTCTCGCTCCGCTAGAGACTGTCCCCCATGTCCTAATGCCACAACTGTTTGTGCTATAAATTTACGTTTGTCCGCACCTTTTAATTGCTGTGCGGTTTCCTTCAACAACTTTTTCAGTGAATCCGTTAATTGTATTGACACCTCTATCTACCCAAAAATCAAATCATCATTAAATTTACTACAAAAAGGCGAGAGAGAGGCTAATAACGGCAATCTCTCCTGTCTTTATATAATGATTATTATTACTATAATTGTATATTTTATTTTCTGGAAATTTCTTAAAATACGTGCAGTGTTGTCACTACTAAATAACTTTTTTCTTAACTTCACTAGTCTTTACTGGTGAAATTTTTTAGAAAACTTACCCTAGATCACAAAGGACTTTTGAACTTTCGTTTTTTGTAACCTGGATGCATAAGGAGGAGCAAGAGGCATATACGGTGATTAAAGGTAGTATGCCGAAAGCGCTTAAGTTTCGGTTTAAAGCGCTCTGTGCACAATATGGATTAAAGATGAGTGAAGTCTTGGAAGTATTAATCAGCGAATGGGTAAAAGCTGATGGCCCAACTTCTTCTTTCATGACTAACACCTTAGATGAAGACCGAGACGATATCACGCATATCAAGGCATACATTCCCTCCTCCCTGAAGATACAATTTAAAGTTCTTTGTGCTCAAAGAGAGGTTATGCAACGCTTTATCCTCCACAACCTTATTCGTGAATGGGTAGAAACAACCCAGGAAAGAAACTTGCCATGAATCTATTATTTCGTTCAACTAACATCGACAAACCTAACAAAAGTAGGCAATTAAGTCTAAAGAGTAGTAATCCCTTTATCCAACTGATATTTAATAGGGACACTATATCTGAGACTCGCAAGCTTCTAGATAGAGCTATAGTATCTGCTGCCAAAGATACATTACCAAACTGCAAGCCACCTGCCTTAACTCCCTCCCACTGGATCTGGCAACTTGCCGCTTCCTACCATTTAACTCACTCTACTGGGCTATTAATGGAAGAAGCAGCTGGGCGCTTTGCTAGATTGGGACGCTGGAGTTTAGCACAGTGGGCAGCACAGAAAGCTCGTGAAGAACAAGGTCACGATCGCCTCGCCTTGCTTGATATTCAGTCGATGGGATATGAGGCGGAAGCTGTAGTCAAAGCACTCCTCCCTCCGACTGCTATGGCTTTGCTGAGTTTCTTCACTCAGAGCGTACAAGCAGCAGATCCAATTGGTTGCGTTGGGTATTGCTATACGATGGAACGTCTAGCAATGAATATCAAAGCAGAGCATATCCAACAAGTGGAAGCGATACTACCAGCTAATACCTATGCTACTCGCTGCCTGCGAATGCACAGTTGTTTAGGTAGTGACGTAAAGCATGTGGATGAGACAGTTAAAATAGTGGCAGCACTAAGTTCAGAGGAGCGCACTAACATAACTGTCGCCTGCTATGAAACCGCACTGTTGTACTTCGGCTCGCTTAAGGAGAAGTATATATCAGAAGTGGAATTACAGCAGGTATTGAATCAGTTGAGGTTAGATCCTTGTAGTCAGAATAATTCTATTCCTCAATACGTTTGCTAGTGCAGAGAGCGCTGAACAATGATTAATTTGTTGGCGTTGCAGAGAGAAGCGGGATGATTTAGCAAATTATAAAATCTCTCCGTCTGCTTCCCCTGTATAAGAACTGCTTGCTACAATTCATCCACTTGTTGTGGAATGCCAATTTGTTTAACCAATTCTTAATCACATACTTGAAACAACCTGAGGAAAATACAATGAACGTCGCAATCACAAGCATTGGGCAGCAACTTTTTGCCTGGAAATCTTTTAGATACTTCTTGAAGCACAACTTCGAGACTTGGTTTCAAGTTCCGAATGACGACGAAATTGAACTGGAAGACTTTTTGAAAGATCAATTCGGCCAAGGACTATTTTTTAATATTCCTTCCTCTTTCTAAGCTTTCGTGAGAGGGTAAGATAAAGCGCATTTTGTCAATCAGTCAAAATACTCTTTAGACCTCAGTAGAGCGAAAATAGCGATCGCTTGGGCGCGGGCACTCCGCGCCATCACTCAATTATTAAAGCAAATAATATATAAGTTTTTCATCTTATTTAGGTGATTATCTAATTTCAGATCATCACCTAAATAATTACTAGATGTTAACGCAATATTTACAGCTTTTTAACCTCTCTTTATACAACCATAGCTATATTGCGATTGGGAAGTTTTACTGAATTTCTGTAACTTTAACAGAAACAATTGTAGTTTGTTTAGACAAATAAATAGTAACAAATGAAGAAGTCTGATTTTCTCAGGGCTATTCTAACTATTGCTGTACCAACAGCAATATCTTTCACTCTGCTTAATTATCTACAAAAGCCACTAACAGCCCAAACCTCAAGTGTTCATCTAAGAATGGGCAATCCTAGTAATGCTGGCAGTAGTTACAGTAATCTTTTGTTGAGCAAATCTCAATACGCAGTTTCTTACAATTGCTACAGAGGGACATCAAATTGGGTAAGTTGGCAGCTAAACACATCATGGCTAGGAAGCGCACCTCGCCAAGATGATTTTCGTGCTGATACTACATTACCTTCAAGCTGCTACCGAGTTACTTCTTCCGATTACACTGGTAGCGGTTTTGATAGGGGACACATGACTGCTTCAGCAGATAGGACAAATACAGTTACCAATAACTCTGCTACTTTTTTAATGACGAATATAATTCCTCAGTCACCTGATAATAATCAGGGGCCTTGGGCTGCACTAGAAAACTATTCTAGAGACTTAGTAAACCAGGGGAAAGAACTCTATATTATTTCGGGTTCCTATGGCACTGGTGGAACTGGGTCGAATGGAACAAAAAACACAATTGCTAATGGTAACGTTACAGTTCCGACCAGAACATGGAAGGTTATTGTAGTATTAAATTCATCAAATTCTGATGCTAGCAGCGTCACTACTAATACAAGAGTAATTGCAGTGAATATGCCTAATTCGCAGGGAATTAGAAATGATAACTGGACAAACTACAGAGTTAGTGTTGATTCCATTGAAACAAACACTGGTTACAATTTACTCTCTAATGTTTCTTCGTCTGTTCAAAGTGTAATTGAGTCTAGAGTTGACAATTTGTAAGGATACTTACTTCACTTAAAACTTAAAGCCTGTCTGTAAATTATAGACAGGCTGGTGTTTGATTAGTTAGGTTTCTACAACTTTTGTCGAAATTCCGCCTAAATCTTTATCTGGAGTTTTACCAACAATATAGACATCAATACTTATCGTACCTAGGCGATAAACCTTGATATTAGTGAGGCAATCTCTTAGTGTTTTGACAAGTGATTTAAACTTTGGCACATTTTGTTGTTGTATTTCATCGTGCCATTCTTTTTCTTGGGTACAGTTCCGAAAAAAATAATCTAGTTCTACTTCTTCAACTGATGTTTCTTGAGGATGTCCTGTTAACTGGAGAAGTTTTTGAGCGGTCATTGGTTCTTGCGCTTGATTAGACCACAAAAAAGCTTCAAAAGGATATTCTGATTCACTTATCATTAACAAACCATCGGAGGCTTGTTTAAGTTTTCCCGTAATCTCGTTAGTCATAAAATTTATTTATGGTTATGAGCATTGATTTTTGAGTTTGCCAATCAGAGAATTAAGATTAATTTGGGTAGGCTAACCTTGAAGAGGATTTCCAGAATTATATCCTCTGTCTTTCAATCCTTATTTGCAATTAGATAACCGATTAGAGTAGCAAAATCAAAGCATACCTTGATTTAGTAATGAGTGCGATCGCTAGATATGATTGTCAAAATGCTTTAATGCGACTACTTTGTTTTACAAACAGCTTTACGGCTAAAAAAAGTCGAGTTTTCACTCCTGTTTTGTATTACTAATCACATATTTTTTAGCAAATATTATGTATGTAGCCGGATTGTTTTGCTTGCCAGCAGAAAAACCCGTTTTTTGAAATGCCTTGGTAAATCAGATTTATTTGCTACTTTTGATCGTAAATTACTTACTTAGTCAAAAAAATTTAATCCAGATGATAAATATTATTCTATATACCCTATAATTCTCATAATCACGGTATCCATGTAGAAATACCGTAGATTTAGGGGTGATTCTGATGGGCAAGTCGCAACAACTGACACAATTAAGTAAATTCCTGAGTGAGGAGATGCAGGCTTATGCCATGAAAGCCTTGCGGACTATACAACTATCGTATCAACACGCAATTAGAAGTTGGTTGAATGGACGCAGTATCCAAAGCTTTGTGAGTCTGTTTTTAATAAGTATTTTTTTGAGTATAGCAGTTGCCTCCTGTTCGGGAAGCAGTTCCGCCAGCAAAAATGATGTTAAGTTAAAACTCGTTTCATTCTCTGTCACCAAAGCCGCTCACGATCAAATAATTCCCAAATTTATCGAAAAGTGGAAGCAAGAACACAACCAAAATGTCACATTTGAGCAAAGCTATGGTGGTTCTGGCGCTCAAGCGGCTGCTGTGATTGACGGTTCGCAAGAAGCAGATATAGTACATTTGGCACTTCCCCTCGATGTCAGCAAAATTCAGCAAGCAGGTTTGATTAAATCAGGTTGGGAAACCAAAGCTCCGAGAAGTGGTATCGTGAGTAGATCGGTTGCTGCGATCGTTACTCGCGAAGGCAACCCGAAAGGCATTCAGACTTGGGCAGACTTGGCAAAAGATGGCGTTAAAGTGATTGCCGCTAACCCAAAAACTTCTGGTATTGCTATCTGGGAATTCTTGGCTTTCTGGGGTTCGGTAACTCTAACAGGTGGTGATGAGGCAACAGCGCTAGATTATGTCACCAAAGTTTATAAGAATACCCCTACTCTAACGAAAGATGCCCGTGAGGCTAGCGATTTATTCTTCCAAAAAGCTGAGGGAGATGTCTTAATTAACTACGAAAATGAGGTGATTTTGGCGGGGAAAAATGGGAATAAGCTACCTTATGTTGTACCCCAAGTCAATATTTCCATTGACAATCCTGTGGCGATAGTTGATAAAAACGTTGATAAACACGCTACAAGAGAAGTTGCACAAGCATTTGTTGATTTTCTTTACTCTACAGAAGCTCAACGAGAATTTGCCAAATTACAATATCGTCCTGTTAACCCTAGCGTTACCCAAGAAGTAGCATCACAATATCCGCCAATTAAAACTTTATTCACATCTCAAGATTTAGGTGGTTGGGATATTATTCGGAGCAAGTTTTTTGGAGATGGGGCAATATTTGACAAAATTCAAGCTGCGAACAAAGCATGATAAAAGAGATATCATTCTGCATTCTCTACATTTTGCAGCTAGCCAAGCATAAGTAATTCTCAGCCACTTTATCTCAATGGATAATTTATGAGCTTTTGTAACCGATTTCAAAATAGTTTTTTCTTAACATCTTTAATGCTTCTTGCCAGCAGTATCACTGCTTGTAACAGCGGACAGGAATTAAAAAGTCAAGTAAGTATTGATGGTGCTGCTGTAGGTTTTCCTGTTTCTTTAGCAGTTGCAGAAGAATACGGTAGAGGAAAACCTGAAGCTAAAGTTAGTGTTGCCTCAAGCGGTACGGGTGGTGGTTTCAGTAAATTTTGTAATGGCGATATTGATATAGCTGGTGCTTCTCGTACCATTCGAGATGAAGAAATCAAAAAATGTAAAAGTAAGAATATTGAATTTGTCGAGTTACCTGTAGCTTTAGATGGTATAGCCGTAATTGCTAACCGTAAAAATAACTTCGCCAAATGTCTAACTATTAAGGAACTGGGCAAAATTTGGGGCGCAAAATCAGACGGGAAAATCTTGACTTGGAATCAAGTTAATCCCAAATTCCCTAACGAAAAACTGAAGCTGTATGCTCCTGCTTCTGATACTGGAACCTTTGATTATATGACTCAAGCTGTGACTGGCAAAGCCAAGAATGGCCGTACAGATTACACCCCTAGTCACAATCAAAATCTCCTAGTACAAGGTGTTTCAGGTGATGTATCAGCCTTGGGTTATGTTGGGATATCTTACTACATTCAAAACCAAGATAAACTCAATTTAGTTGCTGTAGAAAGTCCTACAGGAAAGTGTGAAAAGCCAGTTCCTGTAGATAATGTCATCAAAAATATCTACACACCTTTGTCTCGTCCTCTGTTTCTTTATGTCAGTAAAAAATCCTTAGATACCAAGCCAGCAGTCAAAGAATTTGTAGATTTTTATCTAGAAAATTCTTGGAAGTGGGTAGATAGTGTTGGTTATGTGGCACTACCTGATGAAGCTTATGTCAAAGTCAAACAAAAATTTGCTACTGGTGAAACGGGGACAAAATTCAAAAAAGCAAAACCAGGTGAACCAATTACAAACTTTATTTAAATAAAGTTCCAGTCATTGTAGTCTGAATGTAGTTAAAAAATAACTGTTTATGCAAAATCTAAATTCTCAAGACGATCCTTCTCTACTATCCAGACAATCACTGGATAAAAATGCATCGGAAGATATCTCTGAAAAGATTGTTGCAGTAATTTTATTTGCTTGTGCTTTAGTTTCGGTTTTAACTACCTTTGGAATTGTCGTAATTATCTTTCAGGAGACATTCGGTTTTTTCCAAGAAGTTTCCTTTGCTCAATTCTTTCTTGATACTAAATGGACGCCTTTATTTGCAGATAGACATTTTGGCGTTTGGCCCTTGATTAATGGCACTTTTTTAACAACGGCTATTGCAATGGCAGTTGCTATTCCTTTGGGGTTATCTTCTGCTATTTATTTAAGTGAGTATGCTCAACCAAAAGTAGCAGCAGTTTTACGTCCAGCAGTGGAACTTTTAGCGGGAATACCAACAGTAGTATATGGTTACTTTGCGCTATTGTTTGTCACACCATTGCTACGGAATATTATCCCTCTGGAAATATTCAACGCTTTGAGTGCAGGGTTAATGATGGGAGTAATGATTACCCCTACGGTTGGTTCTATCAGCTTAGATGCGATTAAAGCAGTTCCCCGCTCTTTACGAGAAGGCTCTTATGCTTTAGGTATCACTAAACTGGAAACCATTTTTAAAGTAGTTCTACCAGCCGCGCTTTCTGGAATCATTGCCTCAATTATATTGGGTATTTCTCGCGCTGTGGGTGAAACAATGACTGTTCTCATCGCCGCCGGACTACAGCCAAAGCTGACTGTTAATTTTGCGGAATCAATAGAAACAATGACAGCTTACATGGCACAAATTTCTGGGGGAGATAGTCCACGTGGTAGTCTCAATTTCAAAACCTTATATGCTGTAGGTGCTGTTCTGTTTATAATCACCCTAGCTTTGAATATTGTTAGTTACTGGATTGCAAATCGCTTTAAAGAAAAATACGATTAATAAGTATGGCTACAAGTTATCAACCAAATAGTTCTCTAGATTCTACGGCAGAATTTACCGATAATGTTGAAAGTAGGGAGACATTAGGGAAAGTATTTGAAGTAATTTTTTTGTTAGGATTGCTGATTGGTTTATTTATCCTAGCATTACTACTTTTTGATATTTTTAAAGACGGATTAGGTAGATTTTTGTCACCCGGCTTTCTGACCGAAACTCCTTCTCGTTTTGCCGATCAAGGTGGCATTCGCCCTGCAATTATCAGCAGCGTTCTTTTGGGAACTGTTGTAATCTTGGTTACTGTTCCTATTGGTGTCGGAGCAGCTTTATATCTAGAAGAGTATGCACCTAAAGCTTGGTGGACAGCGATTATTGAGATTAATATCAGTAATCTGGCAGGCGTACCTTCTATCGTTTATGGATTGCTGGGTTTAGGAGTTTTCAATTATCTACTTGGGTTTGGCCCCGCTTTGATTTCTGGTGCATTGACTTTATCTTTGTTGTCTTTACCAGTAATTATTGTTACTTCTAGAGAAGCAATTCGTGCCGTCCCAGATTCTCTGAGAAATGCTTCTTATGGATTAGGTGTTACCAAATGGAGAACTATCAGCAGTCACGTCATACCCTATGCTATTCCCGGTATTCTGACAGGAGTGATTATCTCTGTATCTCGTGCCATTGGTGATGCAGCATCTCTAATTGTTGTCGGTGCTGTGGGTTTTCTCACTTTTGACCCTGGTTTGTTCCAGAGATTTATGGCATTACCCATTCAAATTTACAGTTACATCACTCGTCCTGAACCGGGTTTTGCTGGTGCAGCAGCAGCGACAATTATTGCGTTGTTGCTCTTGATTTTAGCTTTAAATGGTGTAGCAATTTATATCCGGCAACGCTTCTCAATCCGTTAGGTAATTAAATATCTAATTGGATACATTCACAGCTTATTTGGAGATACGCAAAATGACTTATAGCAATAGTAGAAGTAAATCAGATAGCGCCACAATTGAACAAGGTAATAGCGTTTTCAATGTTGAAGGTGTGAAGGTCTTCTATGGAGGATTCCTAGCACTTTTAGATGTTTATCTAAAGATTCCTGATAAACAAATTATTGCTTTTATTGGGCCTTCAGGATGCGGTAAAAGTACCTTACTGCGTTGCTTCAACCGGATGAATGATTTAATTCCTGGTGCTAAGGTTGAGGGTAGACTGAATTATCGCGATCGCAACATTTACGATCCTAAGATAAATTCTGTAAAATTACGCCGCCAAGTCGGAATGGTTTTTCAACGGCCGAATCCTTTCCCCAAGTCAATCTACGAAAATATTTCCTTTGGGCCGCGGGCTAACGGTTATAAAGGTAACATCGATGAATTGGTGGAAGATTCCCTCAGACGCGCTGCTATCTGGGATGAAGTGAAAGACAAACTCAAAGAGAAGGGTACTGCATTATCTGGCGGACAACAGCAACGACTTTGTATTGCGCGTGCGATCGCAATGAAGCCAGATGTATTATTGATGGATGAACCATGTTCTGCTCTCGACCCAATTTCTAGCCGCCAAGTAGAAGAACTCTGCTTACAACTCAAGGAGCAATACACCATCATTATGGTGACACACAATATGCAGCAAGCTTCAAGAGTGGCAGATTTCACGGCTTTCTTCAATACAGAAATTGACGAGTATGGCAAACGTCGTGGCAAATTAGTCGAGTTTAATCCGACAGCGCAAATGTTCAGTTCTCCTCAAACTAAAGAAGCTGAGGATTATATCAGTGGACGCTTCGGTTAAAGAGGCATCACAGCAGAAGGGGAAAGGTAAAAGCCAAGTTCAGTTGTGAGCGACTATTATCAAAACCTTTCCCTTTCATCTAAATCTAGCCAACTCAATGTCCCCTTACAAAATACTTTTGTCTACTGAAATTAAAGTATAGCAATCCTATATTGAGTTGTATAAATTATCAAACCGCCAAGCCGCCAAGAGCGCTAATGAAAGAAGGAAAGAAGTTTACAAATGATTTAGGACTGCTATATAAGCTTGACATTTAACACAGTGGAAATTCAAGAATTAAAAGCATTGATTAAAGAAACCATACGTGAAGTTCTGCAAGAAGAAAGACTTCGCCTTTGCCAAATTCTTATTCCTTACATAAGTGATAATGAGCAACGCGAACTTGAAGCCGAGTTTGGTGTACCTTCAGATGATGCTGAGGATGAAGTAATTGATATGACCGATTGGGTAACATATAGCAACAAAAAATAATTTGTAATTCGTAATTTAATAACTGGGCATTACCAATAGTAATTCGGGAAAATATACTGATGCTTGGCAGTGCTTAATTAAAGTAATATTTCAGTTTAGTACTTATACTGTGTATTATGTTTAAGTCTCTGTCATTTGCTTTAGTTACAGCTACCATTCTAGTAGCAGCAATCAATAATCCCAGCGCTACTTTAGCTAAAACTTGTGCCTCTAAGTGTGGGTCACATCCGATTCAGTTTACACCTGGGCAACACATCAGGGTTGAAGTTATAAATAGCACACCTAACTTAATCAAAATCCAAAAACCCTCTGGAACTGATGCAATATCCTTGAGTCCAGGGCAGAAATTAAATTTAGGACAAATAGAGGGTACTGAGCCAAATACATCTCTGATATTTTGGAGCGAAAAGGGTTTATCACTACAAGCAATAGTCTCCAAACCTAACTTTGGTACATTGCGGCTAGAACTCCGTCCGACCTGGCGCTCTCCAGGCGATCGCTCGTTATATATTATGGATGATGGTAGGATAAACGTGTTATAGGTAGCAAATAATGTTATTAGTTATGAGTTAAGAAACAACTTTCAATTCAACACTCATAACTGAAAACTCCTAACTTGTATTGTGCTAGACCGACCTGTATCTGAAGTATCAAAGCCTCACCGACGCTTACCCGATCAGCGCTGGCAAATTTATCCGCAAAAACCAGAATTTGCCCAAAAGCTGGCTATTTTGACAAATCTTTCACCTATTGTCAGCCAGTTGTTGATTAATCGGGGTATGGAAACACCAGAACAGGTACAAGCATTTTTAAATCCAGAGTCCTTAGTTTTGCCTTCGCCGTTAGAAGATTTCCCAGATTTGGCGATTAGTTTGGAGTTGTTGGAAAATGCGATCGCTTCTCAAACAAAAATTGCTATTTGTGGTGATTACGATGCTGATGGGATGACCAGCACTGCTCTACTTTTACGTAGTCTCCGCACTTTAGGCGCACAAGTAGATTATGCTATCCCCAGCCGGATGCACGAAGGCTATGGTATTAATAAACGCATAGTTGAAGAATTTCACAGTGAAGGTGTAGGGCTAATTCTCACCGTAGATAATGGTATCTCTGCGTTTGAACCAGTTGCGAGAGCTAGAGAACTTGGTCTTGCAGTGATTATCACCGACCACCACGATATACCCCAAAAATTACCGCCAGCTAACGCTATTCTCAATCCTAAACTAATAGCCGAATCCTCACCTTATCGGGGTGTTGCTGGTGTTGGTGTTGCCTACATTTTGGCAGTGTCTCTAGCACAACAGTTAGGGCAGACTAAGGGCTTAATTCAGCCGATGCTAGCGCTGTTTACGCTGGGAACGATCGCAGATTTAGCCCCCTTAACTGGCGTAAATCGCCGCTGGGTGAAACGTGGTTTACAGCATTTACCCAAATCCAACTTAGCTGGGGTACAGGCTTTGATTCAGGTAGGCGGCGTGCAGGCGAGGGATGAGGGAGCAGGGGGAGCAGGGGAGCAGGGGAGCAGGGGAGCAGAGGAGAAAATTTCTAATCCAAAATCCAAAATCCAAAATCCAAAATCTTTAAAGCCTGAAGATATCGGGTTTCGTCTGGGGCCGCGCATTAATGCTATTGGTCGGATTGGTAATCCCCAGACTGTGATTGAATTGCTGACTACAGATGATATAGGGGTGGCGCTGGAACTCGCAATGCGATGCGAACAAATAAATGCCAGTCGCCAGGAAATGTGTCAGCAAATTGAACAAGAAGCGATCGCTTATGTAGAGACAGAATTTGTTGGATCTCTACAGCAAGATCGTGTATTAATTGTTGTTCAACCTAATTGGCATCACGGCGTTATTGGCATCGTCGCCTCCCGCTTGGTGGAACGCTACGGTGTTCCTGTGTTTATCGGGACTTATGAGGATGAGGAACATATACGCGGTTCAGCACGCTCAATTCCAGAGTTTCATGTATTTGAAGCTTTGGAATATTGTCACGATCTACTAGGGAAATTTGGCGGACACAAAGCAGCCGGGGGATTCTCTCTACCAGCAGAGAATTTACAGGTGTTGCGATCGCGTTTGATTGAGTTTGCTAACCAGTGTCTCGAACCCGAACATCTCAAACCTCTGCTGAAAATTGATGCCGAAGTCAACCTCAATCATCTCAATCAGCAGCTTTATCAACAGCTTAATGCTCTTCACCCCTGCGGTATGGACAACCCCGATCCAGTTTTTTGGACACCTAATGTCCAAGTGGTTGAGCAAAAAATCGTTGGTAAGGGTCACATTAAACTGACAATTGCCCAAACTGTTGATAATCAGGAGTATAAAATCAAAGCGATCGCTTGGCGTTGGGGCGACTATTTCCGCTTACCACCGCGAGTGGATGTCGCTTACAAACTGCGAGAAAATTACTTTAACGGTAACACCAGCATCGAGCTAGAGTTAATCGGAGTCAGACTGCCAATTCAGGTTCAACAATTTTTTGCTTCGCCACCTATCCAGTCAAGCACCACATTTGAGTACAACCAGCGAAAATATACTTGTGGTTTCTATAAAAATGGTATTAAAGCAGAATTAAGAATTAGAAATTCTGAAGGCAAAGTCTTAGCCATCCAGCCAGGACATATAATTGGTTTGCTGGGTACTAATCGTCAAAACGCTAAAGAAGTTGATATTTCTCAACCACAGTATGACAATATTATCCAAGCTGCCCTTCAAGCTTTATCAGTACTGAGTGCTGAGTTATGAGTTATGAGTTATGAATTCTTAATTAACTTTTCACTCCTAACTCTGAACTGTTAACTCCTTAGTCAGCACTCAGCACTCTTATAGGTTGCCGTTGCGAAATGCCAGTACAAAGATTACTGCTGGGCCAGCAATCACGATGAGCGCCACGGACAACAATTGGAAAATAACTTCCCAATTGATACTGGTAAAAGCGTTAAACAAGTCAGACACAGCGTCAAACATTTTTCCTTTTCTCCTCCCAATAGTCTTAAAAAATTCAATAACTTAAATTAGAAAACCCGAAATCGATCATATATGGCTATGGACTGTTAGATTTAATTTACTTAACAAAATTATAAGAAAAGATATAAAAACGTAAAATAGGGGCATTGGGATTAGGCCAGAGGTGACAGGTGACAGGGAATAATCTGTACCCTATTCTCTGTACCCTATTCCCTTCTTCAATCCCTAATCCCTAATCCAAAATGTCAACTTGGCAATGTATAAAGCAATGTGGAGCCTGCTGTAATCTCGATCCAGCAGAGCGTCCAGATTTGGAAGACTATCTCTCACCACCAGAACTAGAACTCTACCTCAGCATGGTAGGCGAAGGGGGATGGTGCGTTAATTTCGACCATACCACTCGAGAATGTCGCATCTACGCCAATCGTCCGCGCTTCTGTCGCGTGGAATCAGAAGTGTTTCAAGATATGTATGGGGTTGAACCAGAAGAAGTCAACGATTTTGCTATTGACTGCTGTCGCCAGCAAATAGAAGGAGTTTATGGCGATCGCAGTTTAGAAATACTACGCTTCGACAAAGCTGTTGGCCTTTGACACTTCCACCCTCCTTTTTTGTATGTAGTTGCAATTTATGACAAAAATATGAGAAAATGATAGAAATATGAAAAGACCCTAGCAAAACTACTGCCTAATGAAACTTGACTCTGTACCTTTGGAGATTTCTGGCATATCTCAGACTGAGGTTGAGCTAGAACTGGAAGACAGCAATGATTTTAACTTAACTCCTGCGATCGCTCTGTCAGTTCAGCCTGTAATTGCCGATAGTCCTCAAAAGCAGCAATCAGTGTTGGTAGTTTTTGGTACGACTTTTGTAACCATTTTTCTAGCAGAAATTGGAGATAAGACTCAGCTATCGACTCTGTTAATGAGCGCACAATCTCATTCGCCGTGGGTGGTATTTATCGGATCTGCGGCGGCGCTAATAACTACCAGCCTATTAGGCGTACTTTTAGGTAGTTGGATAGCCAATCGACTCAGCCCGAAAACTGTAGAAAAATCAGCCGGCGTGATGTTGTTAGTAATTTCTATAATGCTGTTTTGGGATGTATTTACTAGTCATTAGTCATTTGTCATTTGTAATTATAAAAATTACCCACCGCCCTTAATTATATGGATTGGCATTTATTAGGACTTAGCTTTATTACAGTTTTTTTATCAGAATTGGGTGACAAAAGTCAGCTAGCAGCGATCGCACTTTCAGGACGTTCTAATTCTCCACGTGCAGTATTTTTCGGTGCAGCAGGCGCATTGCTGTTGACAAGCCTATTGGGATCTTTAGCAGGGGGTGCAGTAGCCGAATTACTACCTACACGCGTTTTAAAAGCGATCGCGGCTGTAGGATTTGCCATTCTTGCTGCACGCCTGCTGTTATTTAACAATGAACCATCAGCAGATTCTGAACAAACACCTTAGAGAAGAATTCAGAATCCAGGAATCAGAATTACTCTTCGTCGATGATTAGAATTATCTAATGACTCGAATTAATACTGAATTCTGACTGGAGCCGGAGCGTCTCCGGCTCCAGTCAGAATTCTTATTTACAAAAGTTCCCAAGCAGTTCCTTTGTAGCCGTATTGAAAAATTTCTGGATGCAAAATTTCTGCCAAAATCTCTAGAGAATCTACCAGTCGTGGCCCTGGACGATTGAAGTAAGAATTGCCATCAGTAATGTAGACTCTACCAGCTGCGGTAGCGTGTAGTTTTTCCCACTCTGGACGTTGAGTTAATAAATTGGCTTCTTTGCGAGTGCGGTTTAAATCAAAGCCACAAGGCATAAAAACAATTACATCGGGATTAGTTGTTACTAGTGTTTCCCACGGCAGGATCGGAGAAGGCTGACCTGTAGCGCAAAATAGAGACTGTCCTCCTGCTAAGTTAACTAATTCAGGAATCCAATTAGCGGCGACCATCAAAGGATCGGTCCACTCAATACAGGCGACAGTAGGCAATTCATCTAAAGAAAGTCCTTGGATTTTTTGCTGACAAATTTTGACGCGAGCTTCTAAATTTTCTAAGACTTTTACCGAGTCTACGTCAAAAGTATTGCCGACTCGCTCAATGTCAGCCCAAACATCCTGGAGAATATTGGGTTGTAAAGAAATAATCTGAGGTTTACTGTCAATGAGTGTAGCAACTGCCTTTTCAACATCATGTAAGCTAACAGCACAAACATCGCACTGGTCTTGAGTGAGAATATGGGTAGGCTGCAATTGCTCTAAAACATCTGTTTTAATTTCATAAATACTGAGAGCAGATTGCAATAAATTGTTCACTTCGTCGTGAATTTGGCTGCTGGAGGCATCACTGTTTAAACGTGCTTGGGTACAAATGGGGCGATTGAGGATTTCTGGAGGGTAATCGCATTCGTGCGATCGCCCCACAATACCATTAACCAACCCTAGTGTCGCTAAAATCTCCGTTCCACCGGGAATCAGGGAAACAATTCTTACATCACTATCTGTCATCGCTCCACCTCCGCAAAAGCTGCCGTTACCTTAAGTTTGGCAGAATTTGAGCCATTAGGTATCTTTCTCTAGGAGAATCAAGGGTATTTTGCTAGTCAGCACTAAGCAAGAAATTGTACTGAGGATTGGGTATTGGGAAAAACTCTTTCCAATACCCAGTCCCAGATTAAAAATACTATACTACTTATACTACTTAATAGTAGAATTACTTAATAGTGAAATTACTTGAAATGCTAATTTTCCCCTGGCACAAATTAATAATATGAAGTAACAGAAGTAATCAGCAAAATCTAGCTTATAACTGATTAGCCAGAATCATAAAATTTAATTAGAAAAATTATACTTTCCGGTTATGAAAAACCATCTCAAGTAATTGTAGTTATACAAAGACAGTTCTACTTTTTCCGTAGAACTGCAAGTCCAAATTATTTTTTCTTGAGGGCAACTAATGCAGGTGGTGTCAGCTAGAAATATTACAGAGCAGAACCAGGCCCAAGAGGCTTTACGAATCAGAGAAAATAGCCGGCGAAAACAAAGCCAAACGCTGGTGCAACTGGCAAGAAGCAAAACATTTCAGCAAGGTAATCTCAATGCCGTGTTGAGGGAAATCACAGAAACTGCTGCTCAGACGCTGTTAGTAGAGCGAGTTGGGGTATGGTTATATAATGAAGAACGTTCAAAAATTGAATGCATTAATTTGTATGATGTCAGGACTAAGGAGCATACCCTTGGTAACTCTCTTTTAAAAACAAATTTTCCTGCTTATTTCCAAGCTTTAGAAGAAGAGCGTACTATTGCTGCGGAGAATGCCAGAAACGATCCCAGAACCCAAGAATTATCCGAGTCTTATTTTTCAGTTTTGGGCATCACATCTATACTAGATGCACCAATTTGGCTAGAGGGTCATTTGGTGGGCGTAGTGTGCCACGAACATATAGGTGAAGAACGCCAATGGACTTTAGAAGAAGAGAGTTTTGCTGGCTCAATTGCAGATTTTGTGACGCTGGCTATAGAAGCGAACGAGCGAAACGTCGTAGAGGAAGCACTGCGACAGAGTGAGGCACAATTTCGGGCGATTTTTGAGCGTTCCTCTATCGGCATTGGCCTGATAGATATGAAAGGGCAGATAGTCGATACTAATCTGGCACTGTGCGAGATTTTAGGATACAGCCGAGAAGAGTTATACGGCAAGTGCTTTACAGATTATATTTCCATAGAAAGGGAGCATTTAAAACTTTACAAACGACTGATGTCAGGAATTCGCACAGACTTAAAGAGAACTTCGAGGGACGGTTTACAACCCTCCAACCATCAGAAACAGCTTGTCGAAAGACATCGTATTGAGATAGAAAGATGCTGCCAGCATCAAAATGGTAGCTTAGTTTGGACTCATATCTCTGTTTCTGTTATACCAAGCAGCAATGGTGAACCTGAGTTTTTTCTAGCGATGATTGAGGATATTACTGAACGTAAGCAAACAGAGTTGAAACTACGCGCCTCTCAAGAAGCAGCAGAAGCTGCCAGTCGAGCAAAAACTGAATTTTTAGCAACCATGAGCCATGAGTTACGGACGCCTCTCAATGCGATTATGGGTTTGTCACAGTTACTGCAACAAGAAATAGTTGGCTCTCTGAATGAAAAACAGAACGAATATGTAAGTTGTATATATAGTAGTGGTGAACATCTGCTGGCAGTGATTAACGATATCCTTGACTTATCTAAGGTAGAAGCAGGTAAAGAGGAACTGTTACTATCATCGTTGTCAGTGGCAGATATATGTAATTATGCCATCTGGACAGTGCGCGATCGCGCCTCAGAAAAGGGATTGCAACTCACACATCAAATTGACCAAGAAGCTGATATTTGTATTGCTGATGAGCGGCGCATCAAGCAAATGCTACTCAACTTGCTCACCAATGCCATTAAATTTACCCCAGCAGGTGAAGTATCGCTGGTAGTCAAAAAAGTGCCACAAGGGATAACGTTTACAGTTTCAGATACTGGCATTGGTATAGATTCAAGCCAGTTTCAATTTTTATTTGAACCGTTTAAACAGCTTGACAGTCGGTTAAATCGGCAGTATGAAGGCACTGGTTTGGGTTTAGCCTTGACGCGTAAATTAGCGCGTTTACATGGCGGAGATGTGACCTTTACATCAATTTTAGGAAAGGGCAGTCAATTCACTCTGTTCCTACCAAATCCAGAGCATCCGGGAAATGATGAAAATGAGACAAATGAGATAGATAAGATAGATGAGACAGAAGAGGAAGCAAATTTTACCTCGTCCTCCTCTTCTTCAGTCATCCCCACAAATAAAACTATTTTGCTTGTAGAAGAAGAGGAAAATACAGCAATAGTGTTGCAAGATTATCTCCACACAATTGGCTACCAAGTCAAGTGGATAGATAATAGTAACGACTTTTTGAAACAGGTACAAAGCTTCCAACCCAATTTAGTTTTTTTTGATTTGCAGTTAGTAAAGGATGTTCATATCTTGAATTTATTGAATATCCTTAGAAAAGAGCCTTATCGGGAACATTTACCGATTGTAATGATGACCTTTCGCGAACCTTTAGAGGAAGAAATTGCCATGCTACCAGGTAGTGTTGATGACTACCTTATCAAGCCAATTCGCATACTCCAGCTAGAGTCAATTCTAATGAAATATTTTAGTTAATTGCTTATGAAAATACATTTTTTTCTGAACGCCGATTGAAAAAAATATTAGATAGTTTTACTTGAATGTGAAAATATTTTTCTCATTTTCACATGGAGAATACTAACTTCTTCAAATATTTCTCCTTCTTCTATAAAATCCAGCTTTTTGTATAAATCTTTAAGATATTCTTGAGCATGAATCACTACTTCTGGAATATTTTGGTTAGCTATCAGCTGTAGGGCATTTTCCATAATTTTCTTACCAATACCTTGCCCTCTAACTGTCGATAAAACAGCTAACCTTTCTATTTTGGCAGTTTTATCATCTAAATATCTGATTCTAGCAGTACCCACAACTTCCATATTTAAATAAGCAATTAGATGATCGGATATTTCATCTTTGCCATCAAATTCTAAAGCGGGGTCTACTCCTTGTTCTTCTTGAAAAACTGATTTTCTAATTGCTTGAATTGCCGGAAAATCTTCAGGTAATTCAGCAACTTTTATAACTAAATTACTCATGAAACTCTCTTTTAGGTTACTACCTATTGTAGTTTAAGGTGAGTTTGATGCACCTCTCCATGCTTTGAACGAAAGTGCAAGCCTGTCCCTCTACGGTGTACACACAAGTCTTTCTGACTCCCTCTAACTCCCCCTCTTGGCAAGGGGGGATTAAGGGGGGTAAATCCAGGATTGGGGCTTCATTACCAAGATGTGTGTACACCGTAGGACTCGGAGAGGGAGGATTTTACCCAGTAAAATCAGGGAGAGGTGTTTTGATTGTGCAAATTAGACGGATACTATATGAGCCGTGGAATTCACGTTAGTTTAATCTGCTCCTTCAATTGGTGCAAAACCTTGACGTTGAATATTTTCTGTAACCGCGCGTGGTTCTAAAAATTGCAGTAAGTAATCAGGGCCGCCTGCTTTAGAACCGACTCCAGAAAGTTTGAATCCACCAAAGGGTTGCCGCCCAACGATCGCTCCGGTAATATTGCGGTTGATATACAAATTACCGACTTCAAACTCTGTCTGCGCCTGCTGAATGTGAGAAGGCGTTCTAGAATAAAGTCCGCCAGTCAAAGCGAAGTTTGTACCATTGGCGACTGCTAACGCTTCTTGGAAATCTTTCACCCGAATCACCGCCAGCACAGGGCCAAAAATCTCTTCCTGGGAAATTACTGCATTTGGGGATACTTCACTAAAGATGACTGGCCCGATAAAATATCCTTGTTCGGGTGCTGGTAACTCCAAAGCTAATTGTGCTTCTGCCTTACCCTTCTCAATATACTCGCGGATGCGATCGCGGGCATTAGCATCAATCACCGGCCCAACTTGTGTACTCGGTAACTCTGTTTCCCCAATATTCAAGGATTTTGTCGCTTCCACCAACCGCTGCACAAAGGCATCATAAATGGGTTCCAGTACAATCACCCTGGAAGCAGCAGAACATTTTTGGCCGCTGTAACCAAATGCCGACTGCACTACCCCCACAACAGCTTGGTCTAAATCAGCACTTTCATCGACAATAATGGCATTCTTGCCGCCCATTTCAGCAATCACCCGTTTCATGTGTTTTTGTCCGGGTTTCAGCGTTGCCGCTTCTGCGTAAATTCGACATCCGACTTCTTGAGAACCGGTAAAAGCAATTACATGAGTATCTGGATGATTTACCAAATAAGCGCCGACTTGCGAACCCTTACCAGGAACGTATTGAAATACACCTTTAGGAAAACCAGCATCTACCAAGATTTCTGTGAGTTTCGCTGCAATCACAGAAGATGTTTCCGCAGGTTTGAGGAGAGTACAATTGCCCGAAACCAAAGCTGCAACTGTCATCCCACAAGCGATCGCTAGGGGGAAATTCCAAGGAGAAATCACGACAGCAATTCCCCGTGGCTGGTAAATATAATGATTAGTTTCGCCAGGGATGTCGTAATTAACACCTTTATCTAACCGTTCAATCTCATCAGCGTAGTAACGACAGAAGTCTATCGCTTCCGAAACCTCTCCATCAGCTTCCTTTACTGGTTTCCCAACTTCCAAAACTATCCAAACTGAAAGTTCAGCGCGGCGGAGTTCCATCAAATCACCCGCTTTCCGCAAAATATCAGCGCGTTGTTTGGCTGGCGTTTTCTTCCATTCAGGAAATGCCGCTTTCGCAGCTTGCATCGCCTGTTCTGCTTGTTCAACGCTAATCAACCCAACTTTACCAATTACCTCACTGAACTTAGAAGGATTCAGAGAATCAACAAATTCCGGCGGATTAACATACTCGCCATTAATCAGTGGTAAATATGTTTTACCCAACTGTTGACGAACGCTTTGGAAAGCTTGCGCCGCCTTCATTCTCACCTCTTCCTCAGCGTAATCGGTATCAGCAGCACCGAGGAAATGAGAGTCAGGAGTTAAAGAGTTCTTCTCCTCTTTGACAATCGGCGGCGCTAATAATTCTTCAATTGGTCGATTTTCGAGATTTTGCCGTAAAAAAGAACTATTAGCGGTATTTTCCAACAATCGACGAATTAAATACGCCATCCCAGGTAATAATTCACCGTAGGGACAGTAAACTCTCACCCGATAACCTTTATCAACCAATGCCTTGGCAACTTTATCACCCATACCGTAGAGGACTTGCAACTCAAAGCGACGGCGGGGGACATTTAAACTTTCAGCTATGGCAATGGCGCGAGAGTGCGATCGCACATTATGGCTACCAATGGCAGAATAGACATATTGATGATTTTCTAACAACAACTGAGTGATGGTTTCAAAGTTAGCATCAGTTGCGGCTTTATCGTTGTAAACTGGCTGTTTCCAATGCTTTTGGGCTGCTTTAATAGTTTCTTGATCCCAATAAGCGCCTTTCACCAAGCGAATTGTCAGAGGATAACCACGTTCTTTCAACCAGGAAATTACGTCTTCGGTATCTTGTTCGCTATCACGCAGATATGCTTGAATTGTCATGCCAATATCTGTGCGTTGCCGAAACTCTTCTTCTAGTAACAGTTTTTTCAAGATGCTGAGAGTTATGTCCTTATAGGCATACTGTTCCATATCAAAATGCACAGCTGCGCCCAACTCTTTAGCACGACGTAAGAGAATCCGAATGCGATCGCTAACTCGCTCCTCACTACCTTTAGCATCTAATGGGTCAAATTGGGAATAAAACGCCGTTAATTTCACAGAAACCTGAACTTTTGGTATTGCTTCGCCATCAGCCTCATCAATCGCTGGAATAGCTGACCAATTCTTCGATGCCTCCACCAATTGTTGCATTAATTCTAGATAGCGTTCTAGATAAGACTGCGCTTCCGCTTCGGTAATTACAGCTTCACCAAGTAAGTCGATGGTGAAAGCCATTTTTTCTTTTCGCAGTCGTTCAACTGTTTTGATGACTTGTTTAATATTTTCCCCAGAAATATATTTATGGGCAAGAGTCTCAACCGCTGTCCCAACGGTTGTAGCTGCAACTTGTCCTGGCATCGAGTCGGGGTTAGCAAAGTTGAGCATCCCCTTCAAAGCTGTCGGTAATTCTACAGATTCATCGCCTAAATATTCTTGTAAATGTGAGGCAATTTCTGATTTACTGTGCAAAGCAGGTAGCGTATCTATAAAGCGAAATAGTTGCACCCGTAATCCAGGATTACTCATCGCCCAAGCTAATAACTTATCATCCCAACGCATTTGATCGCGCAGAGAAGAAAAAAACGAACGATTTTCCTGCGTTGCTGCTAGAAGTTGTTTAGCAATTTCTTGGGTTTTAGCTTCGTAGGTGCTTGTTTGTACTTGTAATACCACTGATAATAACTCCGTTAATCAAGGCAAGGCTTTTTGTACAAAGCCTGTGTCTTCTATTTTGACGCTTTCATTTAGCTGTCACCATTATGCGGAATTCGTAATTCGGAATATTCACCTCCGGCGAGAAGCAAGCTACGTAATTCGTAATTCTTATACCGCAAGGATTTGATTGATTTGGAATGATTTACTTACGCCGTGCGTTCTAGGGACTAGCAATAAAAAAATATTCCATCCCTGCGGGACACTGCGCGAACCTAGAGTCTTGCACCCCTACGACAGATGTAGATTAAATAGATAATAAAATGCTATAAACTCTACCATGACAAAGCACCTAACAAGGCCCGCTTAAATTCAGCTGCACTTTTAAAGTGGATTTCTGGCTTATCAACCAACGCCAAATCAATCACCTGCGCTAAGGGTTGCATAATTGTTGCATCTCGTTGGCGAATTGGTATGGGATTATTCTGTAAAACTGCCAGAAAGGGATCGCCTGTGAAGTTCCGGGGGAAACAACCTGTTAGCATATTGTAGAGACAAGCCGCAACTGCCCAAATATCTACCTCCGGTTGGGCATATTTAAAGTTAAGCACCTGCTGTCGCGGCATGAAAACGGGAGTACCAGCTTGAGTCCCAGTCAAAGTTTGGCCACTTAAACCAGCCAAGTCAAAGGCCTTAGATAAGCCGTAATCACCGATTTTTGCCACCAGTTTTCCATCAATCTTAGTCAAGAAAATATTACTCGGTTTGAGGTCGCGGTGAACTATACCTTTACCTTTGCCAAACTTACCATCAGCCAGTTTGACATAAGGAAGTTCAACATTGTGGGCATATTCTAAAGCGTCTAAAATTTGCAGAATAATCGGTATAGCAATATCAATAGACAATCGCCCACCCAGTTGTTGCATGAAATCCCATACAGTACCGCTCTCACAATATTCCATTGTAAAAAAGAAGATAATTTCCGAGAAGCCACAATCCATCAGTTGCACTACATGAGGATGTTGCAAAGCCTTGGTGTTTTCCGTCTCCCGGAGAAACATCTGCACAGCGAAGTCATTCGCCGCCACTGCTGGTAACATGACCTTTAAGGCTATGAACTTGCCAGACTGATTATGCTGTGCCAAATAAACTTCCCCGAATTCACTAGTGCTGAGAAGTTTGACAAGATTATAACCGCTAATTGCTTTGAGGTTGCGATCGCCACTCTCAGCCAAATTCAGAAAGTATTTGATGATGTCTAAGAAATAAGCCTGTTGTACTGGGTTATTTTTGACAGTAACATCATCAGGGATGAAGGTTAATAGATTTACTTGTTCTTGATGTATTTCTATACTAACTTTAAAGACAGTGTGACCTAAGTTGATTTCGTCGCCTGTTCGTAAGTCATACTCTGGAAAGTGGCATTTTACAGCTTCTTCAGCCGTTTGATTTCGTTGCCGTTGTCCGATGTTTTTACCGTTAATGTAAGTGCCATTTTTACTACCAAAGTCCCGTACCCGAATATCAGGAGGATTAATATCCAGTAGACAGTGATAGCGGGAGATGCCCCGATGATTCTCATCATCTGGTAACTGGGGATTGCAATCTGGACTTCTACCGATGATGCAGCTACTGCGGCAATCAAAAATATATTGTTGTCCTAATAATTGTCCTTGGATAACGGTAAGGATGATTTTAGCTGGCATCTTAACAATAAAAAATTAATGCCCACGATCATAACTTACCTGTATCAGATATCACAGTGGTAAACCACTCATATCCCGCAAAGTCTCTGAGATTAAATCGTATGCTGTTCTATGGCGCTATAGGTGACACCAAAGCCACCGCCACCAAGGACTTTTTGTATAATGAATCTTCCATTGTCCAGATGTTGATTGGGCGTCCAAAGTTTCATTGATTTATAACTAGATTTATAACTTGTAAATATATTCGCATGAACTTACTCCTAACCCTTTGCTGCAAGTAAGGGGAGGAAAATTTTTCCCTCTTTCTCCTGGCGGAGTTAGAAGGTGAGGTTCTACTTGAAGTCTTCTACTGCTGTTTTAACAGCATGTACTTATTTTTTCCAATACTCAGAATGGGTATACTGCCTCTATGCCTACAAAAAACTTTATGGATATTTTATTTTATAACTGGCAACACACACTCCAACCCTTTGGCGTTGACCAGGTAGCGGCTGAAAAAGCCTTTAATCTCTTGGTTGAAGCTTACTCTACCCCTGGTCGTTATTACCATACACTGAAACACATCGATCGCGTTCTCAGCACAATTGAGATTTTGCAAGGCTACACCAACAACCTAGCTGCTGTTCAACTAGCTGCTTGGTTTCACGATGTAGTGTATGACACTGAAGCTAAAGATAACGAAGAACGAAGTGCAGACTATGCTTTTGAGTTGCTGAGTAATTTGGGTATTCCAGAAAGCATAATAACTACTGTCACCCGTCTGATTCTGAACACTAAAGACCACCAAGCTGCGGTAAATGACTATGATAGCCAAGTCCTACTTGATGCAGATTTAGCGATTTTGGCTACTAACTCAGTTGATTATGAAGAATACGCCCATGCTATTCGTCAGGAATATGGCTGGGTGGCAGAGGCAGAGTATATTACAGGTCGTCAGCAGGTTTTAGAACGATTTTTACAGCGATCGCGTATTTACTTTACGCCCTTAATGTCAGAGTTTGCCGAACCATCTGCTCGTGGCAATATCCAGGCAGAAATTCAGTCTTTATCACCTGGTGAGTTTTACCAAAACTAAGGTCTTGAAAACCAGGACTGCCCATCGGAGAAGCGAATGTAACGAACAATAAAACAAGGAGTTCTGAAGGCTATCCCCGATGAATTGCCAGAACCTAACACCATACCGCAAGGGCGGTTGGTGTCTGGTAATTTACCGTCTGCCACCGCCACGATGAGGCACTTCAACTTCAGTGTCTTGTAGCTTTCTTTTCGGTGCAAACACTTCTTGATGTTGTTGTTGCTGAATTTTTTCTTGTGCAAATTTTACGCGGGTACGAACTCCCACATCGGTATCGGTATCGAGTATTTGCTGAAGTTGATTTGTAATCCGCGACGCTTGATTGGGTAAAGTGACTGCTATAGCGATCGCTAGTGTTTCTAAACTCGTCACTGCTGCATAGCGCACTATCCACTCTGGATCTTGAGAAATTAGTAATAATGCCTCTAATACCTGAGTCTGAACAGATTCCACTTTCTCAGCAGGTAGTTGATGCAAGCGCAAAGTGCCTAATCCTCTGGCAGCTGCCCGCCGCACGCTTAAGGAAAAATCAGTTTTTGCTGCCTCTAACAAGGTATCGAGCGCCCGAACATCGCCAATTCCCGCTAAGGCACGGATAGCCCAAGCTCTAGCACTGTAGTTGTAGTCATCAATTAGTTCCAATAGTGACGGTACTGCGGCTTCTCCGATCGCAATTAGTCCATCTACTGCCGCCACTGCTGCCCCTGGATTGTTGTAGCCCAAAGCTGCAATCAGAGTGGGAACAGATTCCTCAATACCAGCTGCCGCTAACTCCTGAACTGCGTCTAATAAGCGATCCGAGGAGTCTGCTTCTTCCACAGCACGAATTAATATTTGGGCAAGGTCACTGTTATTCATAATAATTTGCCATGAGTCATTAGGGATCTGCCAATTGTAGCTTAAGTTCTCCGTAGTTGACATCAGGCATAAACCCCCTAGCCCTTATCTCGTAGTTATGTTAGGGGTTTATCTGTGACAAACAGTTGATTTAAGCGTATTAATAACAACTAATGCCTGGGAAATTATAACTACAAAAGCGAGTCCATCAAATTTATCACTTTAATCGCACCATCCGACAAAGTGCTTGTTTCTGTGTGCTTAACTTGATGTTCTAGTAATCCTTTAAGAGAAATTAGCTTTAGACTATTTTCGGCAAGAGTTTCGGCGATCGCATCTGCTGCGGGTAGATAGCCAATCGCTCCCAAGTCTGCTAACACTGCTCGACGCAATTGCAATTTATCTCCTGCCAGAGCTTTTACTAACCGTTCTCCATAAGCTGGTTCTTGGGTTAATTGATACATGGCTCGTGCGGCAGCATATTGCACCAATTCTATTGGATGCTCTAAAAATGGTTTTACCAAGGGGATGCACTCAGTCGCCCTCAAGGCTCCCAAGGCTTCTAAAATGGCTTCGTAGGGTTGAGATAAATCAGGCTGCTTTGATATCAGCTGCCCTCCCTGCAAACCTACTTGTAATAACTCAATCAGGGCGGGAATGCAAATCGGATCGCCCAGCATTTCTAAGGATTGTGCCGCTGCTTCCCGGACATAAAAATCTGAGCAGTCTAAACACGCAATTAAAGGTGAGACTGCTTGGCGATCGCTTAGTTTCCCTAAAGCCCTAGCTGCGTTCCGGCGCAGAGGATATCCGCCTTCTGGTGTTCTGTCGGCTTCATCCTCTAACGCTTTAATCAATCCTGTAACCGCAGCTGCTTCACAGATCCGAAACCTACCCAACCACCAAGCAGCATAAAATCGCAGACCTAAATCTGCACTCTCAAGATTAGCGATCGCTTGCTCTACTGTTAAAGATTCACCATCGCCAGAGTTACCTGTCGGTGATAAATCTTCAAATTTCTGCGGACTAGAATTCATTATGAAGAAGGAGGATCGCTTTGTTCGCTATTTGTTTTAGGTTCAGCGTTCAATGGCTGAATGCTGACTATTTTGCCACCCAAGCGAGTAATCCGCTGCATTTCTTGATTCATCCGGTTCTCAGGTACTGTGAAAAACACAGTTGCACTAGAACGAATGGGATAGTTGGTTTTTTCAGTTTCTTCGCTTTGGCGCAGACCTACTACTTCATACCGAAAGTAGCGACTACTCGTTCTACTACTAATTGATCCAACCATAAAATTAATTCCCAATTTTAAATTGTCATTAGTCTTTTGTCCTTAATAATGACTAAATGACTAATGACTATTGACACTAAAGTGGTTTCACACTAGCTATTTTACCACCTTGTTTTACCACTCTCTGGAAGTAACTAGATAGTTCTTCATAAGGTATAACTACGGCTTGATTGACGCGGCGTGTGCTAGGATATCCAGCTCCAAAAACACCTGCTACTTCAATGCGGTAAAGTCTGCCTTCTTTACCAAAAGTTCCCGCACCACCAAAAGTGCTGTTGGGGGTAACGCCTTTTTCAGAGGCAACGTATGAAAAGCCTGAGGAAGCACCGGAGGGAGGAACAACGACGGATGCGCTATTGCGGCCTAGTTCGCTAGCAAGACGGGAGGATTTGCCTTTGAGTTGGGAGGTATCGCTACTGGCATAGCCGCGATAAAGTTGGAATATCCGGCTAAATCCGACAGTTTTCTGTCCTGTTTGGGTATTAAAGCCACGATAGTAAGGCACTATATTTTCACCAAAGCTAGATTGATACTCTGGCGAATCAATATAAGAATCAATGTCGGCTTCATATCCCTTGGTTTGATACAAGTCTAAGTGATAGACGACATCAGACTCATCATAAGGGGCACGACCCAACAAATGTTTGTAGTTCAGTTCAATGACGCGAGTTTGGAAGTTGTCGTAGAAAAACTTGGTTTTGTACAGTTCCGATTTAGCTAGTTGACGTACAAATTCTTGCACTGTAATTTTGCCATCGCGGAGGATCGATTCAGCACTTGTTAGGCGGTCTGACGCCAATATGTAGTTGTTGCCCAAAACTTGACGATAGACGGCAGCAATTACTCTTTCGATGTCTTCTTTGGTTGCATTCGGACGCAATTCCACAGGAGACTGATCGCTAAAAGGTTCTGTTCCCAGACGGGAAGCTGCTGTTGTAATAGCCATTGGTAATTTTCCTTTTGTAATTAGTAGTTGGAAAAATTAGGAGTTAGGAGTTAAGAGTTAGAAGTTAAAGTAGGGGTATAGTTAGGAATTTAAAACTCATAACTTCTAACTCCTCACTCCTCACTCCTCACTCCTCACTCCTAACTCCTCACTTAATTCCCGATTCTCTATTTATACGGCTGTAATGCTAATAACCTTACTGCCCTTGCGATTCAACTGCTGCAATTTACTAGAAAGTTGCTCGTAGGGTACGATCAATTCCGCAGTACCGCGCCTTACTACAGTTGAGTTTGGGGAAGCTGCTTGTAGCACTCTGATCCGGTATGTTTCGCCACGACCACCTGTAGAGAGGCCAGTTAAGGCTCCGGCAGAGACTGGATAAATGGGTGAAGCTAGATTCTTAGCCACTTCCCAAGTTAGCCGTCCTTGTTTTTGTCCTTGAGCGCGATCGCTATTGGCATAACCCCGATACAGTTGAAACAGTCGGCTATAGCCAACATTTTTCTGTCCTACTTGACTTTTAAAGCCTTTATAGTAGGGGACAATATTTTCGCCAAAACTCTCTTGATATTCTAATGAGTCAATGTAGGAATTAATCTCAGCTTCGTAACCTTGTGAGTTGTAAAGCTCAACATGGTACGAAATCTCTGACTCATCTTCTGGGGCACGCCCCAATAAATGCTTATAATTCAACTCGATAAACCGAGTTTGGGAGTTGGAGTGGAAAAACTTATCCCGATAGAGTTCTGATTGAGCAATGGCTAGCACAAATCCCCTAACGGTGATTGCACCTTGCTGCAATAGTGATTCTGCACTCTCTAGACGGTCTCCTTCTAGTAGATATGCATTACCTAAAACCTGACGGTAAGCCGCCCGGATAACCACTGCTACATCGGCTTCTGTTCTATCAGGGCGTAGTTCTACTGGTACTGAATTTTCAAACGCTCCAATCCCTAATCTTGCTGCTTGTCCCAAAGCTGCCATCTTTAAAACCTCCTCAGTTTTAACTGCAAAACTGAAAACTTTTTAGAAAATTTTTTCTAGTCTTTTAACAGTCTTTTTGAAATTGACACTCACCTTACCTAAAGTAAGGCGATTTTTAAGACATAACTGCCTTAATATCCTGTTTGCACAGGTTCCCAGGCTCACCCTATCGGTTTAGCAGTCTCTCATGGGGGAGAAACCTCCAGACGTTCTCTCTTTGCCAGACACTACGCATAGCTTGCTTCCTCAATAGGGGACGCGGACTCGCTAGCGTCTTTCCTTCCCTACGGAACACTCCGCGAACACGTAGCGTCTCGTAAGAAAAGGGAGAAGATTGCGCTCGCTGCCTCACCACATTTGCCACAAGGGCGTAGTGATATCTCCTTACGTTATTTCGGGCGTATACTTTCCCCCAGTCAGAGGGTAGGTTTTTAAATCTTGTACTGGCAAAAATATTGTGCCAATTGACGGTAGCTTAAAAAGAGGCACTGGGTTGTGAACTTTCCCAAAGTTGTAGCAAATACCGTGCTACCTCGGCAGCTTTCATCCCTGTTCTAAAGCAAAAAATACAGAACTACGTTCCTCTTTCTCCAGGGTTTTCAGCTAGCTTTTCTTAAAAAACTGCCCGGAGAGGTAAACAACTCATAGAACTCACTTGTCATAAGAGCTGATTTCCTCTCCGGGCTAAAGAAACACTCTAGCTTAGAGTATTGATTACGTAGTCGATGTAGGAATTTGCTTCAACAGCTGGGTCGCCGCTGAGGCCGTGGTTAGCTTTGATGTACTTGAGAGCTTCAATGTACCAGCTAGGAGAAAGATCAAAAGTCCGGTTGATTTCAGCCAAGCCAGAAATCAAGAAATCATCCAAGGGGCCTGTGCCACCAACAACTAAAGCGTATGTGATAATCCGCAAGTAGTAGCCGACATCACGTACACACTTGCCTTTACCGCGCGCATCAGACGCGAAGTTAGGGCCTTGTTGTTGAGTGGTGTAAGGGAACTTGTTATACACCGCTTGAGCAGCACCTTCGGTCAAGCGTTGAGCATTAGCGCTCAATGCTTTTGCTGCTTGTAAGCTAGCAGGAGCTTGGCGGAAGCGACCAAAAGCAACTTGAATTTCGGTGCTGCTGAGGTAGCGTCCTTGAGAATCAGCCGATGCGATTGCTTCAGTTAGAGGTGTTTTTGTCATTTTGGTATTTCCCTTTTACAAACGTTATGGTTGAAATTTTGTTTTGTCCTATAGACAGGACAATTATTTAGTCAACATCAGCAATGCTTGCTTTGCTTAAGCTACAGCAGCAGCAGCGCGATCGAAATAGCTAGCTATTTCAGATGCCAATGCACTGCAATCGCCTCTGGTGATATTGTTTGTATCGTTGACAATTGCCAAAGAAGCTTGTTTCAGCTTTTGAATACCAACAGCAACTGAAGCTCCTGGAGTTCCCAATGCCAAGTAGGTTTCCCGCAATCCGTTGAGCGCACGATCGTCTAGCACGCTGGAATCGCCAGCAAAGATAGCGTAGGTGATATAGCGAAGAATGATGTCCAAGTCTCTGATACAAGCAGCTGCACGACGGCTGGTGTAAGCATTACCACCGGGAGTGATCAATTGAGGCTGTTCTGCCCACAAATCACGAGCCGCAGCAGCAACTAGAGCTGACGCATTGCTGGTAATACGGTTAACAGCATCTGCACGCTTGTTACCATCTTTGACTAGTTCGCTCAATGCATCCAATTGTGCATCAGAGAGATATTCGCCGCGTGTATCAGCTTGGGAAACTACTTTTGCAAATGCATCTAAAACCATTGCGTTAAATCTCCTAATTTGCTTGGTTAAGAATAATTGGACTCAAAACTGAATGGTTCAGTTGATTTTTGATGTCAGCACTGCCTGACGAGTTACGAAAGGTTTAAAACAGACATCCAAGAAATAAGTTTACGATCTCCAGGCTTTCAGATTAAAACTTTTGTTAAAAAACTTCAAACTTCTATGAACGACTGGAAAACCTGATTAAGATGTTGTTTTTTACTTCCAAGTTCTCTTTATACAATGCTGCCGTATCATAATTTATTACAAATTATTATTATGTTTGTGAAAAATAGTTACATAACTTCATATTTTTGTCTCTGTTTAGTTTATGAGCCGAGGCTGCTCTTGTGGGAGGGCAATAGGTGTTGTAGTTACTGTCACTTTGTAGTTATGTCTTATGTAAAATTACTTTAATTTATTTTGGAAAAAGGCAATAACGCGCTTGAATGCTTGAGGGTCTTGGTAAAGAAAGCCATGACCGCCCTTAAAGAACTCTAAATACGAACCTGGTATCTGTTTTTGCATTGCCTCAAGATTGGCAGGAGGAGATATGCCATCGCGATCGCCGCCGCAGATATAGACAGGAATATGCAGTTGAGAAAGTCGATTATATGTATCGTGAGCAGCACGAGCCTCAAGCTGGCGACGACGCCCAACTTCACGACTTGGTTCGTCTATATTCGCTTGAGAAACTGCTAGTGTCAGCTTCACTAATTCCTGAAATTGTGTAGTTCGGCTAGAGAGCCAAGCTTCCTCTTGCCAACGGGTATCAGCAATTGTGATTTGCCGATGAGCTAGTTCTTCAGCAGCAAGGTTCGCGAGTTCATGTAGTGGATATGACGACCCACCAGCACCGCCACTACTAGTACAGGCCAAAACAAGACGTTTAATGCGGTGCGGATAGCGCAGTGCCAACTCTTGGGCTACCATACCCCCAAAGGAAATTCCGATGACATGAGCGTTCTCCCACCCGACTGCATTTAACAAAGAGTCTGCATCAGCGGCATAATCTGCTATGGTGTAAGGAATATCAGGTTTTGAGGTTTGACCCAGACCCCGCTGATCGTAGGCTAAAATTTCAAAGTGTGGGGCTAGTGGTGAGTCAAAAATAGTCGGCGATCGCTGCAAATCTCCTCCAGTACCACTGATACTAAGTAGGCGTTGACCAGTGCCACGAATGTCATAATACATTTGCAGGTCGCGAACAGATACAAATGGCATGGGTATTTTCCCTGATTATTTTCGTAGAAGTCGATCGCAATATCTCTAAATAAGCATCCTCTTTTTACTCTCACTGGATGTTGTTCCATTGAGGAGCTAGCTAGAACCCCGACTTATTAAAGAAGTCGGGGTTCTGAACAGCACTAATATCATGTCCGCTTGATTGCTTATTAAACCCGAAGAACCCCACCCCCGCCAAAGCTATGCTTTGTCTCCCCTCCCCGCTTGCGGGGAGGGGTTGGGGGTGGGGTGCAATTACTGTGGTTAGCATAACTAATTATGCGGACATGATATAACCTCTCAAAACTTTTGGGACAGACTACTAGTTTCTACCAAACACACTGCCAAGGGCACGCGCCATATTTTGCGGTTGCATTGCATCCATTGCGGCGGTGGGTTCGTAGCCGCAGTGAACCATACAATCGGCACATTTGGGATTACCACTCTTCTGGCCGTATTGACTCCAGTCAGTTTCTGTTAGTAATTCCTTGAAGGTAGAGTAATAACCTTCGTTCAGCAGATAGCAAGGTTTTTGCCAACCGAGAACGCTATAACTAGGGCTACCCCAAGGTGTGCATTCGTAGTCCTTCTCACCAGTGAGAAAATCTAGGAACAACGGATTGTGATTGAAGTTCCAGTTTTTTTCACCACTTTTGTAGGGAGCCAGAATTTCTCGGAAGAGGGCGCGGGTTTGTTCGCGATGGAGAAAATGATCTTGATCTGGTGCCCACTCGTAACTGTAGCCGGGAGAAATCATCATCCCGTCAGTATTTAGTGTTTCCAGAAAGTTGAAGAACTCTTGCATATCTTTAGGTTCAGTACCTTCAAAGATAGTGGTGTTAGTTGTGACACGAAAGCCTTTAGCTTTAGCGGCACGAATGGCTTTGACAGCAATATCAAAAACACCTTTACGATCTACGCATTGATCGTGTAACTCCCGCATTCCATCTAAATGCACGCTGAAAGTTAGATAAGGGGAAGGTTGAAACTTATCCAGGCTCTTTTCTAATAACAAACCATTGGTACACAAGTAAATATATTTCTTGCGCTCAATTAATCCCTGGACAATCTCATCAATCTGGGGGTGCAGCAGAGGTTCTCCACCAGGAATTGAGACAACTGGTGCGCCACACTCTTCCACAGCGGCGAAACACTGTTCTGGGGTGAGATTTTGCTTTAATATTTCCTTTGGATGTTGGATTTTACCACAACCAGTACAAGCGAGATTACACCGAAAAAGAGGTTCCAACATCAATACTAAGGGGAAGCGTTTGCGTCCTTTCAAACGCTGAGTAACAAGATACTTCCCAATATCCATAGCTTGTTGTAGATTAACTGCCATTGTTGCGAGCGCTCCTCTTTTAAAGTAAAGATAAATACACCACTTTCTCAACCCCAAGATTTATCTATGGGGTCTTAAATTTTGAATTTTGAATTTTGAATTTCCCAGAGGGGTTGACATATCCCTGAGCAACAAACCAATCCACAGCATCTTTGAGTGCGGCGTTCAGCGAAGATTGGGGTAGACCCAATTCTCGTACAGCCTTTGAAGCATTGTAATACATAGGTTGTTTCGCCATCCGAACGCCATCTAATGGTACTGAGGGCGATTTACCTAGTGGTGCGAGAATCTTTTCATCAACCCAGGCAACACTCAGAGGCAACCAAGCGGGTACTGTTTGTTGTGGTGCGCTCAGACCTGCGATCTCGGCGAGTTGTTCGAGTAGTTGCTTGAGACTGAGGTTTTGATGACCTAAGATATAGCGATCGCCAGATTTACCCCGCTGCAAAGCCAGTAAATGCCCCCATGCCACATCCCGCACATCGATAAAATTTAGACCAGTATCCAAGTAAAAAGGCATTTGCCGTCGCAAAAACCGCAAAATTATATCACCCGTCGGGGTAGGTTTAATATCCAACGAGCCAATCGGACTGCTGGGATTGACAATAACCACCTCCTGACCTGTAGCAACGGCTTGCATAGCTTCTTGTTCAGCCAGAAACTTAGACTTTTTGTAGTTACCCACCAACTTTTCTAAGGGACTCTGATGTGTTTCATCGACAACTTCCCCTGACGATCCTACCCCAATTGCTGCCACTGAACTCGTGTAGACGGTGCGCTCAATGTTAGCTTTGCGAGCTGCTGCCAATACATTGCGCGTACCCAGAACATTGTGACGGTGAAGTAATTCACGGTCTGTTTGCCAGAGGGAATAATGAGCTGCGACATGAAATAGGTATTGACAACCTGCCATTTGTTGCCAGAGATTTGGATCGTTCAAATCACCTTTGACAATTTCCACCTCTAAACCGCGTAGATTCTCCAAATTGCTGGTTGAGCGTACCAGTGCTTTGACGGCATATCCTTCTTGTAGGAGCAACCGTACCAAATGAGCGCCAATAAAACCCGTTCCCCCAGTGATAAAAACTTGCATCAACTTCCCCCCTGCTCCCCTGCTCCCCGGTCACTGAGCGAAGCCGAAGTACTACTCCCCTTCTTAAACCGGGGAAACCAATCATCCAAAATGGTGTAAACTACTGGCACAACAATCAAACTGAGAATAGTTGAAGTTACTAGTCCACCTGCGATCGCTACAGCCATTGGCGATCGCAATTCGGAACCAGCACCGAAACCTAATGCGATTGGTAACATCCCTAAAATAGTGGAGGCCGTGGTCATCATAATTGGTCTGAGGCGCACTAGTCCGGTGTTGAGAATCGCCTCTGTACGGTCTAAGCCAGCATTGCGTAACTGATTGATGTAATCTACAAGCAAAATCGCATTTTTATTTGCCAGCCCTAGTAAAAAGACGAAACCGATCAATGAGATCATACCAAAGTCGCTCTTGGTAATTAGTAGCGCCAACATCGCCCCCACTAATGCTAAAGGCAAAGAGACACCAATAACTAAAGGGTCTACCCAGCTTTTGAATAGTAAAATTAGTACCACAACAATACACAAAGCAGATAGAGCTAAAGTACTGCCGAAACTGCTAAATACTTCACCTTGACGGGCAGAGTCTCCTCCTAAATTTAAGGAAACATTAGAGGGTAACACCGCATTTGCTTCAGCTACCACTTTGTCAGTGGCATCACCCAAAGACAGATCCTTGCCAAGATTAGCACTGATGTAAGCCACGCGCTGATTATTCAAACGCTCGATCTGAAAAACCGTGCCCTGTGGATTCGTTGCACCTGTAACTGTAACATCAGCGAATCCCGGTAGCCTTTGAATCCTTTCTTTAATGGCTTTGACTGCTTTGCTCAAAGCTTGGAGATTATCACCTTGTAATGCTATTTGCAGAGGTTTTTGACCGCCAGAATCGACAAATTGAATATCTTCAATACTAGTAGTTACCCCAGAAAGAACAGGTAAGGAGGAGCGCAACCGATCCTGTAGTTCGCCTGTTGTGATTGTGCGATCGCCCTTTAATTTTACATATAGTATCCCTTTATTTGGCTCACCCTCACGAGAACCAACAGTAGTAAATACCGTTTCAACTGCGGGTGATTTTCTGACAACATTTTCTAATTTCTTCGCAACCTCTAGAGAATCATTCAAAGGGTTGGGAATTTGAGACTGGAGACTTGGATTTCTCCCCTGCTCCCCTGCTCCCCTGCCCCCCTGCCCCTCTGCCCCTCTTCCCCCCTGCCCCTCTCCTCCACTAGGAATACTCGGCAAAGGAGCCGTATAAGCAATATTAAATTCGCCGCGATCGAGTTTGGGAATAAATCCTTTGGGAATTAGTGGAATCAGCACTATACCTGCGATGAAGCTGAAGACAGCTAACCCAATAACTATCTTCCGGTGATTTAAAGACCAACTTAATAAATTTCCGTAATATTGGGTAAACGCCACCCAGATTTTTGCTTCTCGACGCGGGGAAAGCGAGGATTTAGGTTTCAGCCAGTAGATAGCCAGAACTGGAGATAAAGTCCGAGCAACTAGCATAGAAGCAAGCATCGCGGCTGAAACAGTGATACCAAAAGGCTTGAAGAACTGACCGATTACCCCACCCATTAAACCTATGGGTAGAAAAACTGCTACTGCTGTCAAAGTGGCGGCGGTAACTGTCAACCCAATCTCATTTGTCGCTAAAAGCGCTGCTTGGCGAGGAGTTTCTCCATCTTCAACGTGTCGCATGATGTTTTCTACATCCACGATCGCATCATCAACAATGCTACCAATCACCAAAGCTAAAGCCAGCAGGGTGATTGTTTCCAGGTTGAAGCCAAAAATCGCCATGACGATAAATGTCGCCAGCAAAGACGTGGGAATCGCTAAGGCAGAGATCAGAGTTGCCCGCCAATTCCATAAAAAAGGAAAAATTACCACTATTGACAACAAGACTGCTTCCAGCAAAGCATCGATTGTTGACTGGGTGGCTTGACGGATATATTCTGCTTGGGTGGCAGCTAAGGTGAGTTTGACATCTTTGAGGGTAGAGCGTAGCCTTTGAACTTCTTTCTCAACATGACTCACGACTTCCAAAGTATTAGCACTACCGCGTTTGATTACCTGAAATGCGAGTGCATCTTCACCGTTAAACCGGACTAATGTCGCCCCACCTTGGGGAACCGTTGCACTCGCATTCGCTGGATTTAACGGAGCAGTTGCAGTCGCAGCGCCTAGTAGTGAGACTTTTAATACTCCTGGTAATTTAGCGATCGCACTGACAATCTCATCTTGCGCCAACTTTGTCAAATCTTTGAGATTCCGTGTTGGACTCTCTATGGCATAGCTAATGGCGGCTGACTCGTTTAAATTCAGAGGAATAATTTTAGAAGTTCCTCCTTGAGGTAGAGTCAAC
Source organism: Nostoc sp. (assembly GCF_036917315.1). GTDB lineage: Bacteria > Cyanobacteriota > Cyanobacteriia > Cyanobacteriales > Nostocaceae > Nostoc. The sequence continues at coordinate 132,773 of NZ_JBALDR010000006.1, forward strand.
TGCTTGAGGGCAGTTTCAACCTTTTTGGTCGATGTTTCTAAATTTGTCCCAACGGCAAAAGAAAGGGCAACAGCTGTTTGACTAGGATAGGTGGATGAGCGAATATTCTCCAGTCCTTCTAGAGAGCGGAGGCGTTCTTCTAGGGGTTTAGTGAGCTTCGCCTCGGTATCCAGGGCAGTTGTCAGGGGAGCTGTAGCATTCACAACCACCACTGGAAAGGTAATATCTGGAAACAAAGCATACTTCAGGGAACTGAAAGCCAGAACACCAGCTACCGTTACGGCAATCCAAAAACTCACCGTCAGCCACGAAAATTGAATCGCCAATTTGGAAATATTGAAGAGTTCTCGTGCGGATTTGGAGTTATGAAGCTTTACCATCTTGGAAAATTATCGTGTGGATGACACAATTATTTAGTCATGCTACAGCAATCATCTTCGGTTTGCTAATTTTGGTTACTACTAAACGGCAATATAGCAGTCCTAAATCATTTGTGAAAATTATATCTCTTTCTTCTTTCTTCCCTTTGCGCCCAAAGTCAATACTTTGCGGTTCGTTTTCTTATAATATTGACCGTTAAAACTTAAAACTATCGAGACAGCTAGTGCCTAATTTTTTGCCCATCAACACAATTCTGGTACCTCAAGGAGCAGAATATAAAGCTGTGTGTCGCGGATTAAGCGGCATTACTGCCTCCATCCCAAAAGTAGTAGCCATACCTGTTGGGATGAAGCCTTTACTCAAATACCTGCAACAAGGACAATTTCTGACTCCAAAATCCAGAGTGCTGATTATGGGTATATGTGGCAGCTTGAGCGATCGCTACACAGTTGGCGATCTTGTGCTGTATCAAGATTGTGTTTATCAGACGCAACTTCAAGAATGCGATCGCACTTTTACAGCACAATTGCAATCTTATATATCAGAAAAAGCATCCTTAGTCAAGTCACTGACAAGCGATCGCCTAATTTGGTCTGCATCCGAAAAACGTCATTTAGGTGAGACTTTGGCGGCTGATGTTGTTGATATGGAAGGATTTACCGCTTTAGAATTTTTCAATGCGGCTGGAGTGTCCGTGGCAATGCTGCGAGTAGTCAGCGACGATTGTCAGCATAATATCCCCGATCTCACACCAGCAATTAACTCTGATGGCTCTCTAAACCCTTTTCCGTTAGCGATCGCCATGCTTCGACAACCCTTTGCCGCTACTCGGTTGATTCGAGGTTCATTAACAGCATTAAAGGTGTTAGAGCAAGTTACAAATCTGCTTTTTTCCGGCTCTAGCAATAAATAATCTGTTACGTCTCTATAGCAATTTCTAGGTAAATAACCATGCGGTAGGGACACAGTTTTGCTATGCCCTGACAAAATATAGCAATCCTAAATTATTTGTGAAAACATCTCTTTACTCTCTTTGCCTTATCTGCGTCTCTGCCGTTAGTTAGAAAAATAATTTTCCACTAATAAAATCGAATTTATATATTTTTTTACTCTGACATCACCTGAAGACAAACTAATAAAAATCAAGACGATCTAGGTATTTATTGTGAGATTGTTTATGGATAAGTTTTACATAAACTTTATAGTCAAATCTATCAAATAGAAACCTAGATTGGGAACGATAATATATAACCTTATCAGGGTTGGGTTCCATGAGAGCTAACTGCACTGAATTGTAAACCAAAAATACCCTTTTGCAGAATAGCTCGGAACTAATTTACCAACTATCGAACAGAATTTATGAAGCTCAATCTATACTCGTTCCTAGCTAGTTTTCCATTACTCAAAAAAAGTTACACCGCTAAGATCATGTTGGTGGCATTTTTGGGTACTCACATACCACTTCTAAGCTTACTCTTGAGTTTCGTTATCTCAAACTCCTATTCCTTAGAGATGACGATCCGAGTTATGCTTATTGCTCTGTTGGCTACTTTAGCGGGTACAGGCGCCACCCTCTACGCAATACACCACCTCCTCAAACCGGTTATTTTGACATCTGCGGCATTGCAAAATTATCTAAATACCAAAACCTTGCCTGAATTGCCCACAGAATTTACTGATGAAGTCGGTACATTGATGGCAGATACCTCACAAACTCTTCACAAATTAGATGAGTTAATTCACTACATCAGTAATTATGACGATCTAACTGGATTACCCAATCGTGATTTATTCCGCGATCGCCTCCATCAGACTCTATCTCAACCTGAAAATAACCAGCGCTTTGTAGCCGTCTTTTTACTGGGTATTGATGATTTCACTGCTATTAGTCATGGTTTGGAGCATGAAACAACAAATTTGTTATTAAGAGCAGTTGCTCAGAGGTTATCACTCTGCATGACACAAACAGATATTCTTACCCATTTGAGTGGAGATGAATTTGCCATTGGCCGCATAGATATTGTTTCTTTTGAAAGTGTGATTAAGCTATCTCAGATGGTGTTAAATACCCTGAAAAAACCCTTTTCCATAGAGGGTAATTTGATTCATATCACCGCCAGCATCGGCATCACAATTAATGGAATCAATGAGCAGAATAGCGTAGATCAACTTTTGCAACAGGCTCATATCGCACTGTACCAGGCAAAGCAGCAAGGGCGTAGCCAATACCAATTCTATTCACCGGAAATTAATGCTCAGTTGCAGGAGCGAATAACTTTAGAAAATGAATTACATGGGGCGCTTGAGCGCAATGAAATGCTGGTTTATTATCAACCTCTAATTGATTTACACAGCGGACAAATTACAGCTATGGAAGCGTTGGTTCGCTGGCAGCATCCGACATTAGGTTTGGTTTCTCCAGCCAAGTTTATTCCCATTGCAGAAGCCAATGGTGCGATCGTACCAATTGGCGAATGGGTCTTGCGAACTGCTTGTACCCAAAACCGTGCTTGGCAGCTTGCTGGATTTACCCCAATTCGGATATCTGTGAATCTGTCAGCTCGACAATTTGAACAACCGTATCTGGTTGAGGTCATCAGCCAAATTCTTGAGGAGAGTGGACTGCAAGTATCTTACCTGGAATTGGAAGTGACAGAAAGCTTCTTGATGGCTGATATGGAGCGATCGGTTAAAACCTTAAAACAATTACGAGAACTGGGTATATGCTTGGCTCTAGATGACTTCGGTACTGGTTATTCCTCCCTCAACTACTTGAAGCGCTTTCCCGTGAATATGCTGAAGATCGATCGGTCATTTGTACAGGATCTCACGTCCAATCCTGATAGTGCTGCCGTCACGAATGCGATTATTGCCCTGGCAAAAAGCCTGCGGTTGAACATCACGGCAGAGGGTGTAGAAACCCAAGAACAGCTTGACTACCTAAAAATGCTGGGATGTGATGAAGGTCAGGGTTACTACTTCAGTTGTCCTGTGCCCGCCGATCTAATTACCCCGATGTTGCAGAAAATTTCTCAGCAGATGGAGAAAATTCCAGCATAAGTAGATGTCTAAGCCAGAAGATCCCCCCTGATAACGTTTCACTTTAATTTTGCTAGAAATGATTATCAGGGGGCAAGTTAAGGAGGCAGCTATGCTGAAGGAATCCCCATAAATAAATTTAGACTTGCGCCGTGGGCCTCAGCCGAACGTAGATTTAACAAGGACGCTGTATTTCTTGCGCCTACTTAATAAAATACATATTTTTTTGTTTTTCATAAATAAATTTAGTTGCTCTCAGACCATTTTGCCTCCAGAGAAAAATCTTTTCTAAAACCTCCTGCCCCCTGCCTCCTGCCCCCTGCCTCCTGCCTTTCTCCGGTGACATGAGCAGAGAAATCCAGGATTAATCAGGCAATAAAAGGTCATTTATTTTGAAACTGTGGAAAGCTTTGCAACCATGTGAGCGCGAGATGAAACCTCAAGTTTGCGAAACATCCTTTTTAAGGCTTGCTTGACAGAGTTTTCAGTAATCCAAAGTTCAGCACTAATTTCTGCATTGGTTTGTCCTTGAGCCACCAAGGAAGCAATTTGCATTTCACGAGGCGTTAAACGCTTTGTCTGTAATAGTGGTTGTTGCAATTGCGCCATTGCCACCCAAGTAGAAATATGCAGACAAAGCGCACTCAAATCTGTAAGATTTTGTGAATCAAATGCAGGCATTCCTTGCTGACGCGTCAAACCTACCACACCTACTAACTCACCATTGCTGACAATTGGCCCTGCCATCACGTGCCAGTGATCGGCACGAGGGCAAATCAATTTCCATGTTTTAGGTTCTACTACCAAAGCTTCATGAACAGGGGCATGGCGTTCTAGCAAGTAGCGTGCGACTGGATTATGTTGAGGTGATAATGCAATTTGCAGTGCTTTTTGAATCTTGCTGTCAACTAAAGAAATTTGGGCAAAGAAAAACAGCCCACATCGTGTAGCTGAAAAATACTCACTCATTTCTGCGGATATATGCGATCGCAAAGTCTGTTCATCTTGAGCTTGAGCAATTCCATGAAATAGAGCTTGTAAGGCAACCATGATTTGCAAAGTGTACTCGTTCGAGGTCTAGGCGCAGTATCGCAACCAGACCTATCTTAGCTTTAGTCACACCAAGTCAAATCCTTTGTTTGGTTTTTGGGATTACTTTACATGACTGTAAATTCTGGCATTGATGACACACAGATATCCGGGCGCTGGATTCAAATCAGTTTCTCGATCGCAGCAGTGCTTTTCAATCTCTGTTTAATAATCCAAATATTCAGTGTTGGATTGGCTTACTTTTACAACTCTGATTGGTGGAAGCTACATATTTGGCTCGTGCGAGGATATGGCGGACTTTCACTAATTTTGTTGATATGGGTGTTTTTAATTCCATTTCCTCGCAGAATCCGAAACCTTACGGCAACTATGCCAGTGCTGCTAGGACTGCAATTTCTCACAATTCATTTACACACTTCTTTTCCTCTAGCAGTATTCCACCCACTCATCGGCTTTTGCTTATTCTCTATTTCCACAACCCTAGTGCATCGGACATCGCGCATCGTATTTCCCAACTACAACCAAGACTAAATCGTTGAGGAAACACAACTTTCAATTCTTTTCGCGCTATTACAGGAGAAATACAAGTGTCTCAATACGCCGATCCATCTGTTCTCGTTGATACCCAATGGCTTGCAAATCATCTTAACGATCCAAACATCCGCATTATTGAAGTGGATGTGAGTCCAGAGCCGTACAAAAATGCTCACATACCTGGTGCTGTCTTCTGGAACATCTTTACAGACTTACTCTTGCCCGATTTGAAGATGAATTTGGATGCGATCGCTTTTGAAAAGCTGATGGCACGTTCAGGCATCACCAATGACACCACAGTGATTGCTTATGGCAATTATCCGGGAACAGGAGCCTGGATTTTCTGGTTGTTGAAAGTCTTTGGACATGAGAATGCACGAGTTCTCAATGGCGGCTATCAAAAATGGAAATCAGAAGGTCGTCCACTAGCAACTGAATTATCTACATTTGCTTCTACTGATTACCATGCCAGAGGTATTGATGCTCATCTGCGAGTATTACAAAATGAAGTTCAGGCATCGATAGGTAAAAGCGATACGGTGTTGTTGGATGTCCGAACACTGCAAGAATACTGCGGTGAATGGTTTTTCGATCAGCCACCAAAAGCAGACCAACGGACTGGACATATTCCCGGTGCAGTGCATCTTGAGCATATTTTAACTTTCAATGAGGATGGAACTTTTAAATCATTCAACGAATTGAAAAATCTTTATGAGAGTAAAGGCATTACGACTGATAAGGAAGTGTTTCCCTACTGTGCCATCGGTGGGCGTTCTGGATATACCTGGTTTATCTTGAAGTATTTATTGGGCTATCCAAATGTTCGGAATTATGATGGCTCTTGGAATGAGTGGAGTCGCTTGCCTGATGTAGCGATAGCGCTCGAGAGGTAAAGAAAGGCAGGAGTATATGAGCACAAGGCCTTACGCCCCTACCGCGTGGTCTATTTACCTGAAAATAGCTGTAAGCGTGGGTTTCTCCTGCCTCCTGAATTGAGATGTTTCCAATATTCCCAATAACCGCACCTTTACAGACGGACACCACTACCGCTATCAAGATTAAAATCTCTTAACCTTTCGTTACACTAGAGACATCGAGAGGGAAAAAAGCAAACCTCTCTAAGCTGAAATCAAAGGTGAACGACATGAATGGCACAATTCGCGTTGGTAATCTCTTCGGAATTCCCTTCTATATCCATCCGTCATGGTTTTTAGTTCTAGGTTTAGTAACTTGGAGCTATAGCAGTGGACTGGCGGCGCAATTTCCCCAATTGTCTGCGGGATTAGCTTTGCTACTAGGATTGATGACAGCGCTGATGTTATTTGCCTCTGTCGTCGCCCATGAATTAGGCCACAGTTTTGTTGCGATTGGTCAGGGAATTGATGTCAAATCCATCACGCTGTTTATATTTGGCGGTTTGGCGAGTTTAGAAAAAGAGTCGAAAACCCCAGGTGAAGCTTTCTGGGTAGCGATCGCCGGGCCAATGGTAAGCTTACTACTATGCGGTATCGTTACAGCGATTGGTGTTACGACTGCTGCATCAGGGCCGTTAGCTGCGATTCTTGGTGTTCTAGCTTCTGTTAACTTGGCATTAGCCCTGTTTAACCTGATTCCTGGCTTGCCCTTAGATGGCGGGAATATACTGAAAGCCATTGTTTGGAAGATTACAGGTAATCCTTATAAAGGTGTAACCTTTGCTAGTCGAGTTGGACAAATCTTTGGTTGGGTAGCAATTCTTTCTGGTGTAGTTCCCTTACTATTATTTGGCAACGCCGGTAACTTCTGGAATTTGTTAGTTGGCTTCTTCTTATTGCAAAATGCTGGTAATTCGGCTCAATTTGCCAGAGTCCAAGAAAAACTTACAGGTTTGACAGCCGAGGATGCTGTAACTCATGACAGCCCGATTGTATCTGCTAATCTTACTCTGAGAGAGTTTGCCGATGAGCGAGTCATAAGTGGGCAAAACTGGCATCGGTTCTTAGTGACTGATGATGATGGACAATTAGTAGGTGCGATCGCAGTTGATAATTTAAGAACCATCTCTACAGCACTGTGGTCAGAAACTCAAGTTAAAGAAGTCATGCGACCAATTACTGAATCTACCACAGTCCAATCAGATCAACCTCTGCTGGAAGTCATGCAGTTACTCGAACAACAAAAGCTATCTGTGCTTCCCGTGATTCGTGAGAATGGCGTCCTAGTTGGAATCTTAGAAAAAGCTGCAATTATTCAGCTACTTCAAAACCGAACCCAACCTAACCCTGCATAAAGACGCAATTCATCGCGTCTATCAAAAATACGGTAAACCCTTGTAGAGACGCGACAAATCGTGTCTCTACATTTTTATCACCCAAATTTTTGATTGCATGAAAAAACTCCGTACAATTGAAAGAGCCTTCTTGACCGTTGCCTCTTATCTATCCCTGTAAATAAGTTCAAAAATCAAATCGGATTGTTATGTAGCACTCCTATTTAATTTTTGAACAAAACTCAGTATATATTTATTCTCTATTTCCTATTCCCTGTATTTCTTTTCCAAGAATTTTTACGAGATATCAGGTATATCCCTAGCAAAGATATACCCAGCACTGTTGCAGGTTCGGGTATAGTTTTGATTTTGGCATAAATAGCTGTTGTAGTTGTAGCTTCTTCAAGAGCCTTAATACTTATCTGGCGACCGTCTAGATTAAAACCGATTAACTCAAGGATATATTTATTACTTCCAAAGATGAAACTGCGATTACTCAAATTTGTGTCTAAAAATACTAAGTCTGCACTCTTTTCAGGATCTTTTGGGTCGTTAAGTGTATTTACTAAACGCAAGTTGAAGTCAAAAACTTGGCTGGTTCCCACAGGTGGGCTGAAAGATACATTGAGATTTAAAGGTACAAATTCAACGCTTGAATCAGTGCGTACCTTTCCATTAAAGTAAGTTAAATCAGCTATTTTGAATACAGAGTTAATGTCCGCAGAAAATGAAGTTCCATTAGAGGTTAGTTTATTTGGAAGTCCTGGCGGCAAATTAGCTTTACCCCAAGTAAATGTGTTACTTCCCACACCTGTATATATGGGATTAGTATCGCTGATTCCTGGAATAGGATTTCCCCAAGTCGCACTAGAGATGCCAGAAAAAGTTAGAGCTTGTGCTTGACCAGAGAAACTAAATCCTGTGGTCAAACTCACAAAAAAACTAGATATAGCAGTAGCGAAAACAAAACTTACTTTCATAATTCTAGGTTTTAACGTTCATTCTGGAGCTTATTTCAAGTAGGTATTCAGTCTACCTTAGTAAATTTACGGAAAATACGCCAATGTCTTCTTGTATTTTTTGTAAAATCTTTATCTTTATTTCAAAATAATTTAATGAATAATTTATATTTATTAAGTGAAAATTATGAACTGTTAAAATATATTTCACTACTTTGTAATGTAATTAGTAAAACAGTAAACCTCTTGCAAAATTTCCCTAACACGCTACCTCTCAGCAAGAGTGGAGACTTTGACGTAAGTCAAAGGCGGAGTAGGGTTGTTTTTTGATTTATGCAATAAGTCTATTAATTACGTAGGTGTAGCCCGTCGTAAACATTGCTACCTTACTTGACTTACCAATAAATTGTCAAGCTGATATGAAGTTACAGTTTTTTGACATTCTCCGCACTATGGGGAGGAATGGGATTCACAATTTTGACAAAATCTCTGGTAATAACTGGCTAGGAACTTTAGATAAAGCCAGATTTTGTCCCTGTATCCCTAACTCATTATGAAAAGCACGAATAGTTTTCACCACATAAGCGAAGGTTGTTTGATAAGCCTCTGCTTGTTTACCTAATCCGTTTAAGGCTTGCAAATGGTTATCTAATGCTACTTCTAAGTGTTGAGAGCATGTCGCTTTGTCACCATTAAAAGACTTGTCTATTACTAGCTGATAATGTGCTAATCCCAGGTTATTGTGAGAGGCAAGCAAATCAAAACTTAAAGAAGTACCGCTAAGTGAGTGAGCCAAAGCTATAGCTTCTTCGTAAGCGCTGATACATAGTTGTAGATATTTTTGCCGTGCCTCTTGAGTAGTTTCAGATAGGTTTGCTAGATGCCAGTAGGCAGTACCCAGATTATTTTGTGTAGCGGCGCAGGCACTAGGAACATTAGCTGGAGTGCGATACTTGAGAGCTTCGCTATAAACATCTATGGCTAACTGGAGATTTGAGGCAGGTTGTTCGTATTGTGCCAGATTCCAACACGCAGTACCGATATTGTTTTGAATCATCCCATACTTGAGCGGTTCCTCTTCAGGGTTGTAGTGTGCAAGTGCTTCATTGTAAGCTGCGATCGCTTTCTTTAAATGCACAATCGGTTGGTTGTATTGCCCTAAATGCCAGTAAGCAGTACCCAAGTTATTTTGGCAAGCCGCATACTTTAATGAATCCATTTCAGCTGTACGGTAGCTGAGTGCTTCACTGTAAGCGAAAATTGCTTGCTGCCAATTTTCCGATGGGTGAGAGAAACGAGCTAAATCACCATAGGCTGTTCCCAAATTATTTTGTACGCGAGCGTAAGTTTCCGAATGTGTTTGGGGCGAAATTATCTTTAACGCCAACTGATAAAATTCTATTGCCTGCTCTATATAAGTTTGTCCCTCTTCAGAATTAGGTGGCGTGCGGTATAGCATCCAGTAGAGTGTACCCAAATCATTCAAGATATCTGGGAGTTGCGGTGAGCTTTCGTCATAGCTAATTGCCTCCTGATAGGCAATAATTGCCACCATCAGGTTTTCTAGAGTTGCCTGTCCTTGCTCAATGCGAAGACGGTATAAAGTACCCAAGCGATGATAAGCCTCTGCCAGTATCTCCTCTGAAACTTGCTTTTCGTGTAATTCTTCAATCTCTAATAAAATCTGCTGTGGTTGTAAGGAATCCTCTGTCTTTTGAGTATTATTTGTATCAATTGTTGCTATGACTAGCTCCGTTAACTCACTGTTAATATAAGATAAAGATGACAGCGATTGATTAGTACTCCCACTACCAGACCGATTTGTAGATTCCTGTTGTTGTGGCGTAGCCTTCAATAAATCCGCTGTTGATGGTGAAACTTCCTCAGTTTTGTGTACGCGATTCCCTTGTATCTCTACTGGGAAATCAGAATTATTCTCAAATTTGAACTCAGTGGCTGCGGTTCTGAGTTCTGCTTGGTTAGCTGATTCATCTAGAATCGACTGCTCAATATTCCCTAAATCCAAGCTTCCAGAACGTGAAAAACGTTCTGGATAGGCCAAATTCTGAGTTGCTGGTGTGGGTTCTCCAGCAAACACAAATACGCCAGTACGACAACGCCAAAATTGTGGTGCTGATTGCTTGATAGCCGATAACCAAGGACGTGGTATCCACAAAAGCAAATTAGATTCTAGAAATCGGCTGGATTCTTGTGTAGAGAAATATTGTTCGCTTAAACGGAGATAGTGCAAAAATAAACGCTGTGTTGCAACTGGTTGCTTAGTGAGATGCTCCACGCCGACAATCTGAAATGCTGGTACTGGAAAAGGTCTTCCAGGAGTATCTTTTGATGCCCCAACAATTGGCGGTGGGTAATTAGTCAACCATTGATTAATCTGGATTATGGGATTGGGATCGTTTAAATTCAAACGCAATGTGACTAATCGCGGATAAGCTGGAGTGCTATTTTCCTGAGCATTTGATGATTGATATAGCACCTGTCCAACAGGATAAGCCAATGTAGAATGCAAACGGGCTGCTACCTGATTTCTTAAGTATAAATCATCACAAACTGCCAAAAGGATTTGTCGTCGTAAGCCAAGACTTAAGGCAAGTTTCAGGCGGTGGTATACTTGCCGATTCCAAGTAGAATTATTGTTGGGTGCAGTATCATTCACGCTCATAGCGGCTAAAAAGCCAAAACATAGTACATATCACCTTTCTGGGTGCATCCAGTGGGACTAAAGTCATAATAAAAATGATTTTTAATAAGTAGATGTTGTGCTGCTCGGGATATATTCAGCATTCAATTATATTAGGAATAATAAAGTATAATTATATACTTTGATTCCTAGTTCAATTTTAACAAAAAATAAAAAAGCAGGCCCCTCTTAAAATCGGAACCTGAAAAACTATAAAGAAGATGAAGTTTTCTTAAAATGTTTTACGATCAACTGCTCTTAGAAACAAAGAAGGCGACTATAATCAAGCCGACAACCAAAGCTGTAGCGGCAATTCCTAGTAGGAGATAAGTTCGCTTTTGCCCTTCTGTGGGAGGTTCTGCTTGATAAATCTTTGGTTCCCGGGCAAAATTATTTAGAAGACCGCCTTCTTCATTGGTATAGGGCATGAATGAATTCCTTTATCTTTATCGTTAATTTAATGTTACATAAATGCTAAATCTGGTCTTAAACTGCTAGATAAATCGTTACATTTTGGATTGGGGACAAGAGGCAGAGGGGCAGAGGGGCAGAGGGGAAAAACTTACTGCAACATCTCCTCGGTAACATAACGTAGCTGTTGGCGCAGCCTCTTATGGAGAAGTGCTACTCCTCTGCTCCCCTGCTCCCCTGCTCCCCTGCTCCCCTGCCTCTTGTCCCCATTCTCTAACTAGTAATCGTCCCAGTTAGAGGTGAACTAGGACTGGCGTAATCTTTAATAGGCATTCTGCCAGCAAGGTATGCTAGACGACCGGCGACTGCTGCCAAATTCATGGCACGAGCCATTGCTGCTGGTTTTGGAGAAAGAGCGATCGCACTATTAATCAACAAAGCATCTGCTCCCAATTCCATTGCCTGGGCGGCTTCTGAGGGTGAACCAATACCAGCATCTACCACCACTGGCACACCTGCATTTTCGATAATAATTTGGATATTGGCAGTTGTTTTCAATCCTTGTCCAGAACCAATTGGTGATGCTAAAGGCATGACTGTAGCACAGCCTACCTCTTCTAAGCGCTTGGCTAACATCGGGTCAGCATTGATATAGGGCAATACTGCAAAGCCTTCTTTAACTAGTTGTTCTGCTGCTTGCAATGTCCCAATTGGGTCTGGGAGCAAATACTTAAGGTCGGGTATTACTTCTAACTTTATAAAGTTATTATCTTCTTGCCCCAACAATTTCGCCATTTCTCGCCCTAAACGCGCCACCCGAATCGCCTCTTCGGCAGTTTGACAACCTGCGGTATTGGGTAACATCCAGATTTTCGTCCAATCTAAGGCTTCCGCTAAACCTTCATGTCCAGGAGCCTTGGTTTGTACCCGTCGTACTGCTACGGTGACAATCTGGCAATCGCTGGCGGCGACACTTTGCTGCATTTCTTCAATGCTGCGATACTTACCAGTTCCCGTCATCAAACGGGATTGGAAGGTTTTGCCAGCGATAATCAGTGGGGAGTCTTGAGTGGGAAGTGGAGATATAGCAGAGTGATGTCCGTTAGAGAAATTGGCAGAGTGAGTCAGCATTGGGGTGGAGGTAGATGGCTGGGACTGGAAGCGCGAATAGTGAAAATCAGCAAGTAGGGGGTCAGACTTTTGTTCTAAGATTAAATCGGCAATCAAAGTGGCTGTTACGGGCGCAAGTAGAATTCCGTTGCGGTAATGACCCGTAGCAAAGGTTAAATTTTGACAGTGACTAGTTCCCAGGATGGGCAATTCATCAGGGGTAGCTGGGCGAAATCCCCACCAAAATTCCTGGATGGGATAATGCTTTAATTGGGGATACAGGCGAATGGCAGCTTGAAGTAATTTTTGAATACCTTCTGGGGTGTTGTTGGGCATAAAGCCAACGTCTTCACTGGTTGCACCAATAACCAGGCGATCGCGTCTTGGTACGATGTAAATATTCTGCCCGAACAAAACCCGCTTCAAAGACAATTCCGGCGAAACTTCTGGTATCCGCACACTCAGCATTTGTCCTTTTCTGGGTAGCACAGGTAGCGGTAACAATTCATTTGACCAAGCACCTGAAGCTAAAACATAGTGCGCGGCGCGAATTATTCCAGCATTGGTTTGGACGCCAACCACTTGTCCCTGTTGCTGTAAAAATCCTTCTACTGTAATGCCGTCTCTGAGTTCAACACCAACAGACTCAGCCGCCGTCCGCAATACCTGAGCTAGAGCTTTATTATCAACTTGTGCATCTTCAGGATACCACCAGCCGCCAACTACCTCGGCTCCCAATCCTGGCTGATATTGATGAATTGCCTCTTTGTTTAACCAGTAAGCCGGGGACTCTTCGCTAGCAGAGGGGCGGAGGGGCAGAGGGGCAGAGGAGAGAAGTTTTCCCTGCTCCCCTGCTCCCCTGCTCCCCTGCTCCCCTGCTCCCCTGCTTTTTTCAAACACGGGTGCAAGGATACCACAGGCACGGTAGCCAGTATTTAAGCCGGTCAGTTCTTCTAATTTGCGCGTCCAATCGGGATATAAGGCACGCGATCGCCAACACAAGGAACGCATTGCCCCATTAGGGATGTTTTCCGCATCTGGTGCCAACATCCCGGCGGCGGCGTGGGTAGCGGCAGCCTGAAAGTCACGACAAAGCACGGTGACGTTTGTCCCGCGCAATTTTAGTTCAATGGCGATCGCTAAACCAATAACGCCGCCACCAATAATCACAGTCTCACTAATCATTAGTCATTAGTCATTAGTCATCTGTCATTAGCCATTTATCATTAGTACATAACTAATAACTCATAACTCATAACTCATAACTTATAACTTATAACTTGTAACTAAAGACGGGTCTGAAGACGGATCTGATCGTTACCACAAGGCGCGAATTGGTTCGTTGCTTTGATTTGTATCGCTAGATGGTGTGCTTGTTTCTGAAGAATCTGTATTGTTGTCTGTTGTACTGTCAGTTGAGTCATCGCCAGAATTCTGGGCAACGTTACTCCTGTTGTCAGGTCTTGGGGCTACAATACCACGCCTGTTTTCGTTTGTTTGAGTTGTTTGATTTCCTTCTGTTGCAGTTTCTTCATTATTGCTGCCACCACTGCCATTAACATTGATATTAGCTGGCAGGACTTCTGATTTCTTGTCACTAGGAGCGTTAGCAGTTTGTACGCCCATCGGAAAGTTGATGCCCAGTAATGTACCAAGCAGAATGGCTAAACCGCCAGCCATTAAAATTAAGGGTGTCCATCTACCCATCTTGTCTTAACTCCTTTTTAACCTTTTGGTGTCCACACTATTCGAGAACCTTGTCCCCAAAATCCATCAAACTTTGTCACTTTCACATCGCCTAAAACCTGAGTTTGACAGGCTAAACGTAAGTCTGTTGTAGGAGAATGGGGAGGAAGCGAACGCCGCGCTCGATCGCGCCAGTTCGCTGCTGATACTTTGCCCTCTACCTTAACCGCGCAGGTACCACAACTGCCAATGCCCCGACAGTTTATTACCTTAGCACCGTCATTGTAGAGGTTAATACCATTTTGCAGCAAAATCTTGCGGAGATTGCTTCCATGTTCGCAATCAATTGTTTTACCTTCAGCTATTACTTTAGGCATTTTTAAATTGCCAAACTGGCTTTTTGTTGTATATTGACACATTGCCTCGAAAGTTGTCTCGTCGGTCCCAGTTTTATGACCACAAATTCTTCACCTCAACTTTGGCTCTATGACACTACATTACGGGATGGCACTCAGCGCGAGGGGCTATCTGTATCGATAGAAGATAAGTTACGCATTGCCCGTAGACTCGATCAACTGGGAATTCCCTTTATTGAAGGCGGTTGGCCTGGTGCCAATCCCAAGGATGTACAATTTTTCTGGCAACTCCAAGAAGATCCGCTCAAACAGGCTGAAATTGTTGCTTTTTGCTCGACTCGACGCCCTAATTCCACTGCCGCCACCGAACCGATGCTACAGGATATTTTGGCTGCGGGAACTCGCTGGGTAACGATTTTTGGCAAGTCTTGGGATTTACACGTGACAACAGGACTCAAGACGACATTAGAAGAAAATTTGGCGATGATTCGCGACACAATTGAGTACCTTCGTTCTCAAGGGCGCCGCATTATCTACGATGCCGAACATTGGTTTGATGGCTATAAGCACAATCGAGATTATGCTTTACAGACATTAGAGGCTGCGATCGCATCTGGTGCGGAATGGCTAGTCCTCTGTGATACCAATGGTGGAACTTTACCCCACGAAATTAGCCAAATTGTTCAAGATGTCATTAGTCATTTGTCATTAGTCATTTGTCAAGAACCAATGACCAAGGACATAGACGCGCCAGCGGCTTCCCGCAGGGTAGGACAAAGGACAATCCCGCAAATTGGAATTCATACTCATAACGATTCGGAAATGGCGGTTGCTAACGCAATAGCCGCCGTTATGGCCGGGGCAAAGATGGTACAGGGCACAATTAATGGTTATGGTGAACGTTGCGGTAATGCTAACCTTTGTTCGTTAATTCCTAATTTACAACTGAAGGCGGGTTACAGTTGTATCACAGAAGACCAGCTCACACAACTTACAGAAGCTAGTCGTTTTGTGAGTGAGGTCGTTAACCTTGCGCCAGATGAACACGCTCCCTTTGTGGGACGTTCGGCTTTTGCCCATAAGGGCGGTATTCATGTATCAGCAGTGGAACGTAATCCCCTGACTTACGAACATATTCAGCCGGAACAAGTCGGGAATCGTCGGCGCATTGTGATTTCGGAACAGTCTGGACTGAGCAATGTTTTAGCCAAAGCCCGCAGTTTTGGGATTGAATTGGATCAACAAAAAGCAGAGGCTAGGGAAATTCTCCAGCGCCTCAAAGATTTGGAAAGTGAAGGATTTCAATTTGAAGCCGCAGAGGCCAGTTTTGTGCTGTTGATGCACGAAGCTTTGGGAGGGCGCCAAAAGTTTTTTGAAGTCAAAGGTTTTCAAGTCCACTGTGACTTGATTGAGGGAAAAGAAACTAGCAATGCCCTAGCTACAGTCAAAGTCGCTGTTGACGGGAAAAATATTTTGGAGGCGGCGGAAGGTAACGGGCCCGTTGCAGCTTTGGATGCAGCTTTACGCAAGGCTTTGGTGAACTTTTATCCCCAAATTGCAACCTTTGATTTGACAGATTACAAAGTGCGAATTCTCAACGGACATACGGGCACTGCGGCAAAAACTCGTGTGTTGGTAGAATCAGGCAATGGTCGTCAGCGCTGGACAACGGTAGGGGTTTCCACCAATATTTTGGCGGCTTCCTATCAAGCGGTGGTAGAGGGCTTGGAATACGGTTTGTTATTACATTCCCAAGCAGAAGCAGCGGTGAAAGCTTCTAGTTGACAAAAGGGATATGTAGTGTAGGAAAAGTTTGCGTTTTTGGATGAAAAGGGGAAGCGATCGCCAAGGTGCGATCGCTTCTCACGATCTATTAAAAATTTTGCGCTTATATAGCGAAAAAAGCGGTTGTGAAAAGTAGCTCTACCAATTGCGCCATCCACCTTTAGGTGCAACTTCATTATTAGTAGACTTCAGCCCGTGACTTTGCAACAGAGTTTGATATTCTATGCTGCTTGCCCAACGATCAATTTCTCGCGCCCGCAGTACTGGCACTGGATGGGTTAATTGGGCTGTACGGGCAGCTTTGACCATTTCACCCAGTTCTGTCTTGCTGATATCATCGTAAGCGCGGGCTTGGGCAACAAAGGCATCGAGATTCAGCTGGGGCGCTAAGGTGGGAGAACCACCAGCCAACTTCATCAACACGGACATGACCACTTTTGGGTCTTGAGTTGCTAGTAATGCGGCGCGATCGCAGGTAAACTCAGCACAACGTACCCATTCCAAAAGTTGCGCCTGTATGGCTTGGGCAACGAAAGTACCGACATTTGGTACAATCGCCGCAGCTAATATTAATAAATTTACAGGAGTCAAGTAAACGCTATGGTCACACTTGAGATGCCCCAACTCATGGGCGATTACTGCCTGTATTTCTTCTGGTGTGAGGATATCAATTAGGGAAGTGTGTAGCACAACAAAAGGCTGTTTACCCCGCACAGCAAAAGTATAGGCGTTGGGAGCCGGATGTTGCCGGACGTACAACTGGGGAGGATCTATATCCAGAATTTTACAGGCATCTAATAAGAGCTTGTATAAATCGGGTAGTTGCTTTTCACCCACCAAAATGCTAGAGGCAATATTTTCCACATAGAAAACCTGCTCTGCCATTGGCCCGAGCCAATTTCGCACCAACATATCTATGCCTGGTATCTGCTTGAGCGCTCTGGTAGCTTCCAGGTCTAATGGATGACGAAATGAGTCAGCTTTTAAACCAATCAGCGGGGTTTTGAAGAAGGACATAGTGTAACAAGCTATAAAAAAATACAACTATGGAATCTGGCTGGATAGATAAACAGCCTCCCACAGTTAGTATAACGATTTCAATTGGGGGTTTCCTTTCTTGCATACTCGTAACTTTCGGTATCGCTGCTCATTTCACTCCTTTGCTGCATACGCCTACCGAGCAAATCCTCTCCTTTAGTGTCCGTTGCAGTTAATCTTGATTGGACACACTAATATCACGCTCGGAGAATTGAATGCGCTTTGGTTTTTTTACTTTATGTGTTCTCGCACTAGCGACAACAAGTGGGTACGGCGCTCAGTCTCCCAAGATCCCAGCACTGGTGATGACCAGTCCGAATTCAGCTGAGGCCAACTACGAAGATAAATGTAGCAACGGCAACAATCTTGACAAGGTAAATCGCGATAAGTTTCTTAAACTTATGCTTGCTGATAAAAAATCAAAGCTATCTCAACTGAAAGTAGCTATCCTCAATGAAATTAAACAAAGTGGTGATGAACCACGAGGCGAGGGTGTCCATATTGGTGAATGGAATCAAACCTTCCATGACCGAAGTGGTTGTGGCACAAACACTAACAGTTACTCAGCATTTGTTGTCACCGTGACTGGTGGAAATGCAAACCATACGATAGTGAAATACTTGGTAACAATTGATGACGACGATAACGCAGGTAAAAGAACCCTCAAAATCCGCGACATCCGCCCAATCAACCTACGAAATGATAACTGACCAAGCCACTTCTCCTCGCTTCCTAGTTCACCTGCATCTTCAAACTGTGTACCGTATCCCCGAACAGTAGAAGGAGGGGTGAAATGAGCAGATGTGCAGAAAGTTACGCGCTTTGACTTGATGAGCCACTTTGACCGCCTTGTTAATGCATCAGCTTGCATTAAAAACGCTACGCTTTTACGCAAAACTGTACTAAGCATGAAGCTAGAATTAGTGACACGATCAAAGGAGATCGTTTTTTTCTGTTGTCACTATGAAGATATTAGTACTGAATGCCGGATCGAGCAGCCAAAAGAGTTGTCTGTATGAAATTGCAGATGAAGCTTTACCCACCCAAGCATCCCAACCCCTTTGGGAAGGGAAAATCACCTGGACTCAAGATCGGGGTGTGGCAGAAATTGAGGTGAAAACTGCTACGGGTGGAACGCTGCAAAAATCAATCTCTGGTGATTCTCCACAGGCGCACCTCACCTATATGCTCAATACACTTAATCGTGATGCTACCAAGGTAATCGATCGCTTGTCAGAAATCGATGTGGTGGGGCATCGGATAGTACATGGTGGAGAGGATTATCGAGATAGTGTGGTAATTACGGAGGATATCAAAAAGGCGATCGCTGGTCTGTCTAACCTTGCTCCCGAACATAATCCAGCCGCTGTGGAAGGCATAGAAGCAATTGAACAAATCTTAAAAGATGTCACTCAAGTAGCAGTGTTTGATACCGGATTTCACGCCACTTTACCCGATGCAGCAGCAATCTATCCCGGCCCATATCAGTGGGTAGAGCAAGGTATTCGCCGCTATGGGTTTCATGGCATCAGTCATCAATACTGTTCTGAACGTGCTGTCCAAATTCTCGGTCGAGATGTTGCATCTGAGCGATTAATTATTTGCCATCTGGGCAATGGTTGCTCTTTAGCGGCAATTAAAAACGGTCGCAGTATTGATACCACTATGGGATTCACACCCGTAGAAGGATTGATGATGGGTAGTCGTTCTGGTTCAGTCGATCCGGGGATTCTGATTTACCTGTTGCGGCACTGCAATTACTCTGTAGAAAAGTTGGATGAGTTATTAAATAAAGCTTCTGGGTTAAAGGGAATTTCGGGTGTATCTAGTGATATGCGTGAAGTGAGAGAAGCGATTGCTCAAGGTAATTCTCGCGCTCAACTGGCGTGGGATATCTACGTGCATCGCTTGCGTTCTGGTATTGGCGCAATGCTTGCTAGTTTGGGCGGATTAGATGCTTTAGTGTTCACAGCAGGCGTGGGCGAACACTCTGCGGAAATTCGCCAAGCCGCCTGTGAAGCCTTTGGATTTATCGGACTGAAAATAGACCTTGAGAAAAATCAACAGCAGCCTGTGGATGAAGATATTGCTACACCCGATTCAGCAGTACGGATATTAGTTATTCATACTCAAGAAGATTGGGCGATCGCCGGGCAGTGTTGGCAGTTGTTGAAACGTAATTAGAAAGTCTGATTTAATTTAGGTAATATTGTTTGAATATTTCAGCTACCCTAATCTTTTTCTGAAAATAGTCTTTCACGGAAAAATATCTTTTTCAATGCCTCACACCCAATTTTCAAGCTAATAACCAACGCATAAAGCCTTTACCAATTTGCCCTACTATAAAACTAAAAACCCATTGTAATAAGGGTCCAACTAGTGACAAAAATAGCAAAAAAAAGAAATCTGTGGGAGTAAAAATAAAAATACTAGAAGTGACACAAGTTAGTCCCCATGCTAGCCAATTTCGATATTCAGAGCTAATATAAGTCCATTTTGGAAGCTGATTAACCAGCCAATAGCGAATAGTAGCAAATACAACAGATGTTACTAACCCAGCAAGTATTGATAATGAAAATGCTAAGTTTAATCTCCATACAAAAAAAGTAGCAGGGAATAACGAAGCTAATTCCCAAGAGAATAAATTTAATTTAGTCCGAAGACAGCTTAGTATTTGTTCAATAAGCCAATAATGCAAATAAACAATATTTAAGCACTCAGGATTTTTGATAAAATCACTCTTGATTTTATGAATTATGTCACCATAAAATAAAACATTACTTTGTAAAACAATATCTTGTTCTTTCCAGAGATATAAATCTGATGTATCTTCTTTATAATAAGAATTAAACGTAATTCCATACTGTAACGTTGATTTTTTTTGTAATGATTTATTCCAGAATAACTTGATAAAACTTACTATAAAAGTATCGTCAAATGTTTTAAAGTTTTTTTTAGTAATTACTAATTTCTGGTATGACGTAGTGTTCTTATTAAAGCAAATCCGATCGCTAAAACAGTTGTAGTACCAAATATAAGCTAGTAATTTTGGCGGAATGAATAAAGAGCAGCCTATTTCTCGTGCTTCCTCAATTTGTTTTAAAACTGTCTTATTTAGATAAAAATTATACTGTCCTGACTCAACCTTAATTTGAAGCTCAATAGGAGTGCCTCGAGGTATTTGCACAAAGAAAGAGAGTTGAACATCAGCTTCACGATCTGTCTGTGTTTTATCAGCTTTCATTGTCGGGATAATTTTGCGATATTTTGTACAATACCAATCAGAAAATTTAGTGTTCCACGCCACTGTTTCTCTCCAGCAATTACCCCTTCATTATGTATTTTGAGGATTAAATCTCTATCCACTTCAGGTAATTGAAATAGCTTTTTATGATAACGGCTGATAATATCTCCATCTAACTGCATAACAGTTTGAGCATAAATAATATCGATATCTACGCTGGTAATATTACCACTATTAAGTGCAGCTTTAAGCTCAGACATTTTCCGCAGTGTACGAATAAATTTGTCATTATTCAAAAGTTCTTCAATTTCTTTCCATCTTTGCTGCAAACTTTTTATACTATTTTCTTCTCGATCTGTAACAGGAGTTGGAGCCGGCAATATTGGTCGAGCTAACTTTATGTATATCTCATCAGTTGGAACAATATTTGCTTTATGTTCCACCTGATATTTAAGACGCTCTTGATAGTGTATTATTCTGGAATCTGGCTCACTAGTCTCATTACTTTGTTCAAGAAGAATGTAAAAATATTCTCTTTCAAGTTGTGAAAAAAGACTCGTATAACGCTTACGTAGCTCTTGAGCTTGAGTTTTTTCTGGTTCTGATAAATCGTCTGGATTTGGAATTCCTTTGCTATCAAAGTAGTCTTTATCATTTATTGAATAAATCTCTTCATACGCTTGCCAAGCATTAAATTTTGCGCCAGTAATTTGATCCACAACCATTGTATTGACTTCTAAAGCTGTAATATCATCAACTAATTCATGTACAGATGAGACTACTTTTTCTAGCAAATCTTTGGCTTGTTCTTGAATTTTATTAGGCATAGTCATAATTTCCTTGATTTGTCTAAATCAAATTAACCTACAGGTTTGAATAAGCTCATATCCTGTAGGTATTTTTGGGTTAATATCAATTAATAAAAATTAATTGCTGGGGACGGGATAGCGATTGTTGCGAAGTTTTACGAGATTTCATAATTTCTATAAAAAATCCATACAACTTCTGCAAACTTTCTATATTTTTTTGCATAATTTCCCGACTTTCTTTGATTTGAGTTAGATGAAATTCGCGAAGTTCTGTATATGGCCCACTACCAACAAATTGACTACCAACTTCATTAGTTATATCACCATCAATTAAATTGATTATGGTGTGCATTCGATTACCTGTTTGAGCAATTTGCTGCCCTTGTGGTTGTTCTAACTGAGTAGATGAGTCTGGAACCCAAGTAGTAATTTCTAGCTCGACAACTTCCACTATTGCTGTTTGAATAGCATCAATAATCCCATCAATATTGAATCCTTCTCCCTGATTATTCAGCTTCTTAACTTTTCTTTTAAATTCACTACTTGGTTTGCTAAATTGACTATTGTTTTCCATATTTTCGATGGCTTGATCGTGAATGTTTGTGTTTTCGTTAAGAGTATTATTCACCATGAAATTTTAGAGGTTACAGACAGATTTAAATATAAACAAAATACAATTTTATGTTATGTCAAATTTTGGAAGGCTTTTACTACAAAAAAGTAACTAAAGTCAAAACAACTTAATATTTTAAGAGATTTTTACTAAAAAAAAGTTGTGATTTCCAAGAGCCAAATTTATCTTAGAGAAAGAATAATACCATTTTAGATTTTTGAGGTACTGCATTGCAGTGAAACCATCACTGCGGTAATGGTTTCCCGTTGTCCTAAGTGGCGTGATTTTGAAATAATTATTTAATTAGCTTTTGGGTGTTTCGTTCCAGTCGCTATAAATTAGACATTAATAAAAAATACTAAGTATACCTCAGAACAAAAGTAAAATAAAATACAATTTATAGCTAAGTAAGTAATTAATTTTATTAGAGCCTAGTAAAGCATAAACTCACAAATAGGGCTGACTTTTTTATACCACTATGTATACAATGATATGACTATAGCAATCCGATAGCGAAGCGGTAGCGAGTCATCGAGCGTCTTTGATTTCTGAATCACTCGTAGAGGTAAGGGACTCTTTACTAGGGACTGGGAAGAAGGAATAAAGGTGTACTGAATTTTGTTCAAAAATCAAATATGAGTCCTATATGATAATAAAGCCAAAGAAAATATGTTGTTATCTCGTCAAGCTTTTGCTACACCTTTTGTAATTTCTATGTGTATTTTAGGAGTTGGCTTGATTCAATTCCCCCAGTTGCAAAAACTAATAAATAGAAAAGAATTTGCTTCTTTAGAAACTTTAAAAAAAGAAATAAAAGCTGAAAATGTACGTCTTAATTTTCTCGAAAAAACGCCTAGTTTTGGTTATGATAACTTTATTGCAGATTTAGTATATCTCAATTTTCTTCAATACTTTGGAGATGATGAAATTCGGGATAAAACAGGCTACAGTTTAAGTCCAGAATATTTTGAAGTTATTCTAGAACGCGATCCGCGATTTTTAGCAGCATATCGCAGTCTTTCGATCAGTACTTCATTATATGCTGGTATGCCGGAACGTGCGATCGCAATATCAGAGAAAGGCTTAAAATCACTATCTCCCTCAGTTCCCGAAAAGTCTTATTATATATGGCGTTATAAAGGAGTTGATGAGTTATTATTTTTAGGCAACGCGAAAGCTGCCCAACAGTCTTTTGCAACGGCGGCAAACTGGGCGAGTAAATTTTCAGATGCAGAGAGTCAGCTTATAGCTAATACTTCCCAAATAACTGCTGAATTTCTAAGTCGAAATCCTAATAGTAAATATGCTCAAATTTCTACATGGTCAATGGTTTTAAATAATCATGCTGATGAAAGAACTCAGAAACGCGCAATTAAGGAAATCGAAGCTTTGGGAGGAAAAATAGTTACAACTCCTGAAGGTACAAATAAAATTATATTTCCACCAAAAGATTAAATTATTATTCATAACGGGTTGGTGCAAGTTGAGTGGAGAATTATATGCATCCAATTAGTTTAAAATTTGTCATGCATGATTGAGTAAGGTAATACTGATGTCAATAAAGCTGGCAGAATCTGACTTGCAAATCTTAGGGTGTTTTCCTGTTATTTCCCAGTTGCGCCCTCACCTTCAGCAGGATAATTTTGTAGAACAAGTTCGATATCAAATGAAAGAAGGATATCAACTTGCATTCTTGGAAATAGAAAAACAAGCTGTAGCGATCGCTGGATTTCGCATTTCTAATTGTTTAGCATCGGGAAAGTTTTTATACATTGATGATTTAGTTGTTGATGAGTTGAAACGGTCACACAGCTATGGTCAACAGTTATTTCAGTGGCTAATTGAATATGCCAGAAATCATGAGTGTAAACACCTGAGTCTAGATTCTGGTGTCCAGCGATTTGCAGCTCACAGGTTTTATCTCATGCAGCGTATGAGCATTACAAGCCACCACTTTTCAATAGAATTGTAGCGATAAGCAATTTGGTTGTGACAGATAATATTTTTTGGTATGACGGCAAATTAATTCACTCTCAAACCCTAGAATTAAACATTAACGATCCGGGTTTACTTTATGGGGCGACTGTTTTTACAACATTGCGGGTTTATGAGAACTCCATAGACAGTAATTTAACTAATTGGCAAGCACACTGCGATCGCTTACTTTTCTCAGTACAAACTTTTAATTGGCAGCAACCCGATTGGAACCGTCTGCGTCAAGGTGCCCAAATTCTTCTCCCACACTTCCCCGTTCTCAGAATTACCCTTTTTCCCGATGGACGAGAGTGGATAACTGGCAAATTATTACCACAAAATTTGACAGAAAAACAAAATAATGGTATTTTATGCGCTGTTGCCAGTTCCGAATTTTCTCGCTCTCTCCCTTCTCATAAAACTGGAAATTATTTGAGTGCTTGGTTGGCAAAAACTAGCTCAGATGCTCAAGAAGCAATATTAGTCGATACTCAAGGAAATTGGCTAGAAACCAGTACAGGAAACCTTTGGGGATGGTGCGATCGCAGTTGGTACACGCCACCAATAAAGGCCGGAATTTTACCGGGAATAGTGCGATCGCAACTTGTAAACTGGTTGCAAAACCACCAACAGCCAGCACGAGAAGAAACTTGGAGCGTCGAGTTAGTCCAGAGATTTGAAGCGATCGCCTACACTAATAGTGTGGTAGAAGTTATTCCCATTCATACAGTTCATCTGCCTTCAGGGTCGCTACAATGTAATCCCTACCATCAAAGTTTTCAGCTAATAAGGGAGCTTTTTTTAGCATGACAGCGACGCCAAATTTGTTATATCTTAAGATAAGTTAACATAATTCTTAATAATCACCTTTCCGAGCAGAGAAGCTAGGCGATTGCGCGAAAAATACCGGAGGATAGACCTTAGTGAATAAAAGATGGAGAAATGCAGGGCTGTACGCGCTGCTGTTTATTGTCGTAATTGCGCTGGGAACAGCATTTTTTGACAAACAACCCCAAAGCAGAGAGACATGGCGATACAGTCGCTTTATTCAAGAAGTTCAGCAAGGCAGAGTAGAAAAAGTCAGTTTGAGTGCAGACCGCTCTACAGCACTGGTTACACCCAAATATGACCCAGCGAAACGGATTGTTACCTTAGTCAACGATCCAGACCTGATTAATACTCTGACTTCTAAAGGCGTTGATATTTCTGTTTTGCCCCAAACCGACGAAGGATTTTGGTTTAAGGCACTGAGCAGCTTATTTTTCCCTGTATTGCTTTTGGTTGGCTTATTCTTCTTGTTACGTCGCGCTCAAAGTGGCCCAGGTAGCCAAGCGATGAACTTTGGCAAATCCAAAGCCAGAGTGCAAATGGAACCACAAACTCAGGTGACATTTGGCGATGTCGCTGGTATTGACCAAGCCAAGTTGGAATTAAACGAAGTTGTAGACTTCCTGAAAAACGCCGATCGCTTTACCGCCGTTGGTGCAAAAATTCCTAAAGGTGTGCTGTTAGTTGGCCCTCCTGGTACAGGTAAAACCCTCCTAGCTCGTGCTGTAGCTGGTGAAGCAGGCGTACCCTTCTTCTCAATCTCCGGTTCAGAATTTGTGGAAATGTTCGTCGGTGTGGGTGCATCCCGCGTCCGCGATTTATTTGAACAAGCTAAGACCAACGCTCCTTGTATCGTCTTCATCGATGAAATTGACGCGGTAGGTCGTCAACGTGGTGCAGGTTTAGGTGGTGGTAACGATGAGCGGGAACAAACCCTCAACCAGTTGCTCACAGAAATGGATGGTTTTGAAGGTAACACTGGCATCATCATTATTGCCGCTACCAACCGTCCTGATGTACTAGATGCAGCTTTATTGCGTCCTGGTCGCTTTGACCGTCAAGTTGTGGTAGACCGTCCCGACTACGCCGGACGCAGCGAAATTCTCAAGGTACACGCTCGTGGCAAAACCTTGGCGAAAGATGTGGACTTGGATAAAATCGCCCGTCGTACCCCTGGATTCACTGGCGCTGATTTATCCAACCTGTTGAATGAAGCCGCAATTTTGGCAGCACGCCGGAATTTGACTGAAATTTCAATGGATGAAATCAATGACGCGATCGATCGCGTATTAGCTGGGCCAGAGAAGAAAGACCGGGTAATGAGCGAAAAGCGCAAAACCTTGGTAGCTTATCACGAAGCTGGTCACGCTTTAGTTGGTGCTTTGATGCCCGACTATGACCCAGTACAAAAGATTAGCATCATCCCTCGCGGTCGCGCAGGTGGTTTAACTTGGTTTACCCCCAGTGAAGACCGGATGGACACTGGTTTATACAGCCGCGCTTATTTAGAAAATCAGATGGCTGTAGCTTTGGGTGGTCGGATTGCTGAAGAATTAATCTTTGGTGAAGAAGAAGTTACCACTGGTGCTTCCAACGACTTACAACAAGTAGCCCGTGTTGCTCGTCAAATGATTACCCGATTTGGGATGAGCGATCGCTTAGGCCCTGTTGCCCTTGGTCGTCAACAAGGTAACATGTTCCTCGGACGCGATATCATGTCAGAGCGTGATTTTTCTGAAGAAACCGCAGCTGCTATTGATGAAGAAGTCCGTAAACTTGTAGATGTAGCCTATACACGCGCTAAAGAAGTATTGGTGCGTAACCGCCACATTCTAGATGAGATAGCGCAAATGCTGGTTGATAAAGAAACAGTAGACGCTGAAGAGTTGCAAGAAATTCTATCGAACAACGATGTAACAACCGCAGCGTTTGCCTAATTTAATGAGGAGTTAGGAGTTAAGAACAATTCGTAACTTTTAAAAATTGGGGTAATTCTGGGATTTTCCAGAGTTACCCCAATTCTTTTATTTCTTGGCAAAAGCCCAGCCATGAAGACCGGGCTTTTACGTAATGGGGTTATATTCCCCGGAGGTTCGTTATAGAGTTTCAGTATAAATCGCTAATCTGATGATAAAGACTACCACGTGAGCATAATCAGTTCCGGAAAATTAGAAAAATTTTTTTAGATACACCAAAATCAAATTACTAACGTCGGCAGAACTTGCCCAAATGCTGGCACAGAGGTTGTGCGAACTTGGTATATATGCTGATTCTCTCCCGTAAGAACTCGAAATCAGGGTAACTCGGAGATTTTACGAATTACCTTGATTGCGATCGATGCAAAATAATTTATGCATTCTGTCGCGCACCCCTCATGGCATCAAATAGATAACTTTCTAAATCTCGATCGGACTAGCGCCAAAAGTGACTGGATACTAATCAGTTGGTTAACTTACACTCTGGATGTCGGTTTCAAAAATAGCCACGCTACAAAGAATGTAGCCGCCGTAAATAGTTGCGTCAAATCCAAAGCAGATAGATAGCCATCTGCAAATGAAGCAATACTGCGATCGGTAATGCCAAATACCCAGGATGACAGGCCAAATAGCCAAATCCCATTCTTGAGATTTCCGACGAATTCTTTAGAGTCCGATCGTTTTTGATCTTTCATAATCTTCTGTTCCGTTGGTGAACAATCTGGTGATTGATGCTTAATACCTGCCATTAGGAATTTTTTCGGATTCCTGACGCTGAATTTACATTTACTATCTATTAACAATATTAATAAATATTTCACCTACTTGACATCCCTACCTCAAGGTACATCTCCTAATGATGACATTCCTCTTTTGGTTGTGTTACCTCCGATAGACGGCAATACATTGAGTTCTCAGCTTTACAGCGTCAGGTTTGAATACTGAAATCACATGATTTTTAAATAACTATATAAATATTTATTTATGCTTTGTATAAAATACTCCATAGGATAGATGCGTTCCCAGAATATCTTCACACTTCAATGTGTACAGGACTTACGCAAGAACTCTCTGAAACTCTTATTCCTTTGTGTCCTTCTCTGACGAGACGCTGCGCGTAGCTTGCTTCTCCGTAGGAGTATGCGTCCTTTGTGGTTCGTTTGATCATAGATTTAGATTTCTGCGTAAGTCCTAGTGTAGAGACTTTGTAGGGGCGCACAGCTAGCTATGCGCCCCTACAAGGAAATAAAATACTTATTTTGGAGTAGGTTAATCCCTTCACTCTACTCAGTACTCTTCATCTCACCAACTGCGCGGCGGAATTAAAAAATTGACGACACAACCCCTTTGTGACTAAAACTGTTGTCAACAAGTTAGCAAAAGCAACCATAAACATAATTAAAATTTCGTAGGAGACAGCATCTAGAGGTTTGACACCAGCTAATAACTGTCCGGTGGTAATTCCTGGTATTGCGACCATACCTATGAGTATCATTTGATTGAGAGTAGGAATCAATCCGGCTTTGATGGCGTCTTTGCGATACTGGCTAACAGCTTGCTCTGGAGTTGCACCTAAGCTTAAATGGGTTTCTATTTCGAGATGGCTGGAATTAATGGTGCTGACAAGGCGATCGCCTGCGATCGCAGCTGCATTAGTAGCATTACCTAAGACTATCCCTGCGAGGGGAATTATATACTGTGGTTCGTACCATCTCTCTGGTTGAACGATCAAGAAGTTGATGTAAAACACTGTCACGGCGGTACTAATTAAAATTGCACCCCACACCAAAGGCAACACATGAGGAATTTTTTGGCTGATGCGATTTCGTGCGACAATCGCCGTAATTGTCAGCATTATTGCTAATAGCGCCAAAACAGCCCAAGCATTGTCTAAAGCCAAGATGAAATCTAAAATGTATCCCAATACAAGAAGTTGTAAGATGGTTCTCCCAGTAGCAAGGGCTAAGTTCAACTCTAATCCTAATTTTTCCCAGGCAGATAAACCAATGGCGATCGCCATCAATCCCACACCAATAGCTAAATCCACAAAATCCAGCTCGATCAGATCCTGCATGGGTTCTCTATCTCCTGGTATTTTATTCTCAAAGCAGCACACACTCCTGGAACTTTGACCAGATGTGTTGGATCTTGGTTGATATATATCACTTTCATCAATTCAAAATGGTACGACCTTAACATGGCAAACACCTAGTATGCCTACTATCTGTAAATTAAATGTGCAGTGGTTTCCCGCACCACAATTTAAGTAAAAACCCTAATAGATGCGTATCTTGGGCGATAGTCTTTTAGTAGCTCCTCTTTGATTCACAATTCAATCAGCAAAAATTGACTGTCGAAGTGCATCCTTTGTATCTCCCGATAAAATGAGAACTCATGATCCAAAGTGTAAATCCCATCCCTGTCTTTGATATCAAGCAGCAATACACCACCATTGAAGCAGAAGTAAGTGCAGCCGTCTTAGAGGTTTTAGCTTCTGGCCGCTATATTGGCGGCCCCTTAGTCGAAGGCTTTGAACAACAATTTGCCGCTTATAATACTGTTACTGAATGTGTGGCTTGTAATTCTGGTACTGATGCGCTCTACTTAGCGTTACGAGTCTTGGACATTGGTGCAGGCGATGAAGTGATTACAACGCCTTTCACCTTTATTGCGACATCGGAAGTAATTAGCGCCGTCGGTGCAAAGCCTGTTTTCGTTGATATTGACGCGACTACGTTTAATTTGGATGTGGAGCAAGTCGCAGCGGCGATTACACCTAAAACTAAAGCGATTATCCCGGTTCACCTCTTTGGACAACCTGTGGATATGACATCATTAATGGCGATCGCTCAGGCTCACAATTTGTCAATAATTGAAGATTGCGCTCAGTCTACAGGCGCGATTTGGGCTGATGAAAAAGTAGGAAGTATTGGACATATTGGTTGCTTTAGTTTCTACCCTACCAAAAATCTTGGTGGTTGCGGCGATGGCGGAGCAATAACGACTAACGATCCAGCGATCGCCACTAAACTGCGAATACTACGAGATCATGGTAGTAAAGTTCGATATTTACATGAAGAAATCGGTGTAAATAGCCGCTTAGATGCTCTCCAAGCTGCTATTTTGCAGATTAAGTTACGTTATTTAGATATTTGGAACGATCGCCGCCGAGATATTGCCAACTATTACTACCAGTACCTTAGCCAAGTTCCGGGGATTGTCCCGCCCCAAGAATTACCTGGGGGTATTGGGGTATGGAATCAATACACTATTCGCATATCCGGCGAAGGACGCAATGGTTCTAGCGCCAAATACCGAGATTGGGTGCGTAGTCAATTGCAAGAACAGGGTGTGAGTTCAATGATTTACTACCCCCACCCTTTACATTTGCAGCCAGTTTATCAAAGTCTGGGCTATGAAATTGGGGACTTACCAATAGCAGAGCAAGCTTGCCATGAGGTTATATCCTTACCTATGTTCCCAGAACTGACACAACAGCAGCAAGATCAGGTGATTTATGCGTTGAAGGATTGTTTGGGGTGAGGGGAGATGAAGGAAGGGAGCAGGGGGGCAGGGGAGCAGAGGGGCAGAGGGGCAGAGGAAAATAATTAATAACCAATGCCCAATGCCCAATTCTTACTCCTTACTCCTTTACTTCTGAGTCAGCACTCTTGCAGTCGCTAAGGCTTCTACTAAGCCGCGTACTGCGGCAATCATTGCGACTTCGCTATTGAGTTGGTTGATGGCAGAACCAACACCAACGCCAGCAGCACCAGCAGCGATCGCTAATGGTGCGGTAACGTTAGAAATGCCTGAAGCACACAATACTGGCACTGAAACTACACGGGAAATCTCAAAAGCTGCTGCCAAGGTGGGAGCAGCTTTTTCAATTAATCCTAGAGTTCCGGGGTGAACTGGGTTACTGCTAGTACCGCCTTCGGTTTGGATAATGTCTGCTCCAGCTTTCACCAATTCTTCTGCTAGCTGTACCTGTTGATCTAGTTCCAAAATGTGAGGAACGGTGACAGATAGAGTAATTTCCGGGAAGAGAGCGCGAGTTTGCTTAGTCAGCGCTAGCACTTCTAGAGCTTCAAAGCGGCGTCCTTGAGCATAGAAGGAATCGAAATTCCCGATTTCAATTAAATCAGCACCAGCTGCCACTGCTTGCACAAATTTCTCTGGCTCTACTGCTGACACACAAATAGGTAAATTTGTCAAACTTTTAGCTAGCTGGACTAAAGCTGGATCGGCGGCAATATCGACAAAAGTAGCACCGCCAAATTCAGCAGCTTTGACAGTAGCAGCGACACTAGCGGCGTCGAAGTTATTCAAACCGCTAATCACTTTGAGAACGCGGCGGTTAGTAAATGCACGTTGGAGTGTGGAATGCATCGTCATAGTTTGGTTTTTGAAGCTACGAAAATTAGGTATATTCTACCGTCCCTCAGTTGATCGGGGACTAAATCACTATGGTAGTTGCCAAATATTGATAGTTTTTTGATAATTTTATCCTTACCGCCACTAATAAAAGTTTTGCTATTTGTACTGAAAGCGATCGCATCTACTTCTAATTCCATCCATCTACGTCTGTAGGATTTTTTACCACTATCCTAGTCAAACTCTAGAGGCCATAAATCTGCGATTGGTACTTCCCATCCTGGGAGCAGTTGGGGAACTGTTAAAATATCGCCATCACGAAGTATTATTGCCTCTTGTCCAAAATTGTAAACTTCAACAATCCGCTCATCTGGATTGAGCAAAATTCCTACCTTAGTTCCCAAACTCAGAAATTCTTGAATTTTGGCTCTCAGATCCTCTAAATTATCGCTAGGGGACTTCACTTCTACAGTCAAATCGGGAGCTAATTGAGCAAAAGACTTCGGACTGCGACGCAAACGTTCGGCTAAAACAAATGAAGCCTCCGGTGCGCGCAAATCGGAATTGGGCAACCTGAAACCGGCGCTAGAAGCTGCTGTTCGTCCAAGTTTGCGCGGTTTAACCCAGTTACGTAACTCGGCAATCATTGCCGCTGCGACTTCCGCTGATTCGTATCCTGATGGACTCGAAACAATAATATTACCCTTGACTAGTTCCATGCGATAGTCAGGATGCTGTTGCTGCATTTGTTCCAAGTCTTCAAGCGTTAGGGACATAAAACCTCTAGTTACACGCTTTGTATTTATATTATGGAGACAACAGACTTCTCAAGGTGCGATCGCCCCATAAATTCCCCTGACTGTTCGCGGTATGTGAAAAAGGCAGATTGGTTTTGCTAAGTGAATTTTCCTAATTATTTTCCGCGTTTACGATCAAACTTTATTTCCTACGACTATGACTTCAGATACCAAAACCATTTTTGCTATTTTGACTAATGAAGGGTCTACCATCGACTGGAACCAACTGCTTACCGAAATCCTGACCGCTTTCGACTGCTCTACAGGTAGCATCCATACCCTAGATAAAGACAGCCAGTTATTGCACCTCAAGGCTTACCAGGGCATTCCAGAATTGCTTTTGCCTAAAATGACGATAATTCCCATTGGTAAAGGAATGGCTGGTGTCGCCGCCGAACGCAAGCGACCCGTACAGATTTGCAATCTGCAAACCGACCAATCAGGAGTGGCTAGACCCTCAGCCAAAGAAACGAAGGTAGAAGGTTCTATCGCAGTACCGCTGATGCTGAATAGTCGATTGCATGGTACTTTGGGCATTGCCAAGCCAGTTCCCTACGAATTTACTGCCGAAGAGGAAGAGACACTGATGGAGATTGGAGAGGCTATTAGCCGGAAAACCGTCAGTTAAAATCAAATACTATTACTATTTTTCAAAATGCTCCATTGCTGTTTGTACTTTCTCAACTTGCCTGGGTGCTTGCATTTCATTAAAGAGTGCGATACCGTGGACAAAACTTTCCCTACTCTTAGCAATTTCACCCATTTTTTTATGAGTCAATGCCAACTGATAATAAGCTTCAGCTAAGTCTGATTTTGCACCGATTTTATCAAGAATTTCTATTGCTTCTGAATGATGAAAAATTGCTCTGTTAAATTCTCCTTGTTCTCGAAAAAGTTCAGCTAGAGAACTTATAGCTTTAGCTTTGATTTGGGTAAAATTGTTTTCTTCAGCATGAAATATAGCTCGTTGGCACAACTCACAGGATTTTTTAATATTACCTAAATTCTTATAAGTTAAGCAGAGACTTACTAAACTATGCCCGATTCCCCATAAAGTTACTCTAGTTGATGATGACATAGCCGAAAATGCCTGTTCAGCAAGATGAAAAGCATCTTCTTTATTACCAGAGGATGATTTTATCAAAGCCAAACAGCATTGAGAGTATGCCATGTAATCATCAAGATTGCTATTTTGTTCAGCAAGGCTACAAACAGCATTAAAACAATCTTCGGCTGCTTCTATTTCCCATAATTCCAGCTTGCAAAGTCCTGTATTGAACAAAATAGAGATTTTCGTTAGCTTTTCATCTAACTCTTCTAATATTTCTCCTGATTTTTCATAGCACTCTATAGCTTCTCTAACGCAACCGATAATTCGATATGTATACCCAAGGATAATATAAAGTTTAATCAGTCTTTTTTGAGATTTGACATCATCTATTATCCGCTTAATTACAGAAAAATTTTTCTGGAGCAGCCCCAGTTGGTAAAAGCAAGAACCCAAAGGCAGTCCTGTACCCCACTTGTTACCTCTTCCTTGTAAAATTACATCACCGGCTTGCTCAAAATCACTAATTTCTACATAATGATAGTAAGCTTCTAAAGCGGTCAAAGCATCTGTAATATTTTTAACTACTTCAACCTTTTGCGTCCAAAATTCTGCGGCTTTTCGGTTGACTAATTCCCATTCTTCACTGACTAACCTTAACCTGCTAATCGCTTCGTCACGAATTACCGGATGCAGCCAATATTGTCCTTTTTTTGCTTCTATTAAAGACAAATCTTGCAGAGCTTTAATTACTCCTCTACGTTTTTGTTCCGGTACATCCCAAAGTAAACATAAAACTCCTTCAATAGGTACTGAAGTAATATCTTGATAACGATAGCATCCTAAGCGACACAAGATGCGATAGGCTTCTAAGTCATTTTCTTGGAGACGAGTAAATTGACTGGCAACTAAATCTTTTAACTCTCTTTCTATTAATAAATATGTACAGTTTTCCTGCCAATAGGCGTGTATGTCACCAGAAAAATCTGTCAATATTGCTCCTCGGAGAATTTGCATTGCTTTGGCATTACCTCCATAAGCACTGCACATTTCACTGAGAATAGTAGAATCACAATTGATGTGGCGACGGCTAAAAAACTGTCGCCATGCTTCATCATCTAAACCTTCGAGTGGATAGAGATGAACTTCTACGCTAGACTCTCGTAAACGCTCACGACTTGTTACTAAAGTAACTGAATGTACATCCGAATCTGCTAATACTCTTAATAGCTCCACATAAGGGCGACGATATTCTAGAAACTTGCCATTTTTATCGAGAGCAGTTTCTAGATTATCGATAAACACCCCAATTTTAGAAGTTTGCTCTCGGAGTTTGCGCCGTAGTCGTTCTAAGCTGATACCAAAGTCACATCCTGGTTCTTCGTTAAAGTATCGCCGTAGCCATTCCTCAACTACACTTTCCACTGGCGTGAGGTTTTGAATTTCTGTGGCCATCCACAGTTCCAGGACAAAATTAAACTTTTGAGTTTTAAAATATTTGCGTGCTAAGGTTGTTTTACCAACACCACCTTCACCCTGGATGAGGATAACTTTTGCTCCTCGACTGACAAGGGTGTGGAGTTCGGCTATTTGGCGATCGCGCCCTACAAAGTTAGAATCTAAATCTTGGGGTTTAGTGCCATTGCCTTCTAAATTGGGAATATGGCTGATTTTTAGCGATTGTTGAGTTGTTCTAAATCCCTGAACCACCCCTTGGAAGGTAGATTTGGAGACTTTCACTCCCAGCACTTTTGATAGTAAATGCCAAAGTTCTGCGCCAACTGATTTTAAATGCGCTTCTGTATAACGAAGGCTGTTGGCAATATCCTGGTAAGTCCGCCTTTCATCCTCCCACAAATGACGCAAGATAATCCTTTGAGTTTTATCTAAGTGTTCTCCCGTCTTGAGAAAAACCAAGTTATCTACAAACTCTAAGGCCTCTTCTACACCCATTTGCTAACTTGATGTATCATTTGTAATTTATTATAACGATATTTTTACTACTTCTTCCTACTCGCCATACTACAAAATACTTTTTCCTACTCGGTAGGGAATTTACTTTATCCGACTGCAAAGCCTTTGGGGTTGTATTACTCTTGTAAGTAATACAGGCAAAGTTAAGTTAAGCGCTAATAAAAGGTGGTTGAGGAGAGATTTAGAGAGCGCTACTACTGCAAGCTTAGTAAATCACAGCTGTTATTATGCCATATTAATTACTCATGAAAGTGGTGTCTACTAAACAGGCAGTGGGTATTAACTAACTAGATTCTGTAGAGCGTATTTACAACTAAGTATGTAAGTCTTTACTTTACAGGAGGTTCAATGATGTTAGACAAAGATTGTCATCATGATTGCAATCAAAATCAGTGCCCTTTTGCCCAAGATACGCGTAATCCCAATAGATATGTCTGCCTCAAATGTGGTGTTGAGCGAGAAATAAATAAGTATTCCTCTGGGTTTGGCTCGTTTTTGCTCCTGTTGTTGAGCTTGTTTATTTCATTTCAACTATTAGTTAATTATGAAAAACAAAACAATCTACAAAGGCAGCAACAATCTTTGAATAATTCAACTAACAAGGCAATTATCCAATCATAAAACTAATACTGTTGATTCCCCACAGCCTATTTTTTAAGGAGGAGTGGGGGAATCAAAAAGAATATTTTTGCCCAAAATTTAGCTACTTTCGTGAGTAAAACTATGGACGCAAATCAGGATACGCTTTTATTTCGCTTTGCCTCGAAATCCTTAAAATATTTTTTGTTGGTGCTATTCGGCATTGCGATCGCTTACGTTTTATCCAGTGGTTTAGGTATCTTACAAATCATACCCATACTGCTGTACATTTTACAACAGTTTTTGCTTCCACTGGGAATTATCCTGTTGTGTTTGATGACAATAGCAGTCATTTTTGAATCCCTGCGTTAAAAATTGGGGGAGTTAGGAGTTAGGAGTTAGGAGTAAAGAATTGCCTCTCTTGTCTCCCCCATCTCCCTCACTTCCCCCTGACATCTAAAAACTTCAGCTGGTTGTATAAACAGCTAATCTGCACTAAATCCACACCTTTTACTTGGGCTTTCCGTAATGGGTTGCCGAAAATTGCTTCTATCTCCAAGGGACGATGTTCGTCGTAGTCAATTTTCATGCTGGGGCGGTAAGGTGTCATTTTGACGGTATAATCGAGCATTGTTTGAATGAAGCGATCGCTAATAATCCGCCCATAACTTTTCGCCCCCATAGCTACTTCAGACATCAACTGTTTAACTAACTTGCTAGTGTACTCATACGCCATTAATTCATCTGTTCTAGCGTTGAGAATCACAGAAAGCCCATTGTAGGGGATATTCCACACCAACTTTTTCCAACGTGCTAGTAGTAAATCTTCGGCTAATTCAATTGAGATACCAGCACTTTTAAAGTCATCAGCAATTTGCTGCATCCTCTCAGTTATCCCACTAGGCTGATAGTTAGGGGTATATTCACTGAAGTTAATTTGCCCATAGTCTAGATGGTGTATATGCCCTGGCCCCACTTTGTTAGAACACAAAAAGCACAATCCACCAAGAACCGTTACATTACCAACAATTTCAGCGACTTCCTCTTATACACCAAGTCCATTCTGTAATGCTCCAGTTCCCAGAATGGCATACGTGCGATCGGACATTTCTTTATATAACGGAATTTTCCTAGAAACATCATAAGGTGATGTCTGACAGGATTACGCGTCTAGGGATAGTTTATTCAACGCCTGATTTTAAATTTATTTTGTTTAATAAAACTTAAAAGAGGTTTATTATCCTTTAAAATCTTTTGCAGAGATTTAGGTAAGATATATGGCTGATATTGTTGATATTGCAGTTACGGCTGAGTCGTTTAAAACACTTGTGGCGGCTGTACAAGCTGCTGGTTTAGTAGAAACATTAAAAAGTCCTGGCCCGTTCACTGTCTTTGCACCAAATGACGATGCTTTTGCCAAGTTACCAGCGGGAACTATCCAAACCCTGTTACAAAATATTCCCCAGTTGACGCGGATTCTAAAGTATCATGTCGTTCCAGGAAAGCTGCTACAGGCTGATTTAGCACAACTCGGTACGGTTAATTCTGTGGAAGGTTCACCCATTAAAATTCATTCTTCCGATGGTTTTGAAGTTAAAAATGCCACAGTCTTAGCAGCAGATATCGAAGCTGATAATGGTGTGGTACACGTTATCGATACGGTAATTTTACCGGGTTAATTCAGCTAGGGTGGGTGTTTTCCACCCTACTTATCTAAAATCTTTATAATTAACTAACTATTGGTAGTATCAAAAGGCAACTCAATAGTTTAAATTATGTTATATTTGCAATGTGATTACTCACTCATACCTTAATATATATTTCGTTATTTTAAATACAATAAACTAAATTCTTGAAAAGCTAACATCTATCCCAATAAATTAATGCTCGATTTTAACACCCTAGCTGAGTTCTCTCGTGGCAACTGCATAAGTATTTGTGCATTTCTCGTACCAGCGAACTTACTTGTCACAATTTTAACGATGAGCCTAGTGGCGTTACGCCGCCCCTCGCATCAAGTGTGGCAATCTGCTGGAATTGCCAGCTTTTTCGCTTCTGTAATGATATTGCACGTATATACTTGGTTCCAGATTGGCGTGGTGATGGCTCCTACTTATATATTGCTGTGGCTAGCAATCACCTGTTTGGTGACTAATGTGGCAGCAATTCTTTTTCAAAGACGCTACAGTAACAGTCCTAGTCTTTTCAACTGAAGTCTATAGGTGATTCACACCTCTCCATTCATGCTCAAGGATGGCAAATAGCCAAGAGTCTCGCCATTCTCCCTTAATCCAATGGTGTTCTCGCAAATATCCTTCTTGTTGCATTCCGATTTTTTGCATAACTCGTGCTGAGGCAATGTTTTCTGGGTGACAAGTGGCAAAGATGCGATGTAAGCCTAACTCCTGAAAACCAAATGATATAACTGCTTTTACAGCTTCAGTTGCATATCCTTGTCCCCAAAATTCCTTAGTAAAAGAGTATCCAATAGAGCCTATTTTGTTATTAGTATCCTGAACGGATATGCGACAGATACCAATTAATTGCTTTTGGGGTTTCAAAGTCACTGCCAAGGCAAAATGCTGACGGGGTTCTTCGCCTTGCAATGAAATCTCTCTTTGCAAAAAGTCTTTGGTATCTTCTTCGCTATTCGGGCCAAAAGTCAAGTAACGCACAACTTCAGCATCCGCAGCGTATTTATGAACCTCTGACCAATCTGATTCTACAAAATCTCGTAGTATGAGACGTTGAGTTTCTAGTGGTATCATTTGGGAAATTCTGCACGTAGTTGATTAACTACCCGATCTAGTCCTACAGAATGGGCGGCTTTGAATAATAAACGATCGCCTGCTTGCACAAATGTCTTCAATCTAGCGACCAAATCGGCATGAGTTGCAAAACACTCCGATGGCACACCTTCAGCACTCAGAGCGATCGCTTCGGCATCTTCTCCATCTACCAAAACCAACAAACCGTCTAAATTCAAGTTACGTACTGTTTCTCCCACCCGTTGGTGCAACTGCTGCGATCGCTCTCCCAATTCTTTCATTGCACCCAATACGGCAATTTTCCGCTTTCCGGGTGTATCTGCCAATAATTGCAACGCTGCAATCATAGCTTCTGGTGCAGCATTATAAGTTTCATCTAAGATTACCACATCGTTGGGTAAGGTAAATCGCTGCGATCGCCCTGTGGGCATATCCACCTCCACACCTGCTTTTAAGGATGCCCAATCGATCCCTAAAACCTTTGCCACCGCTAAAGCTGCCAAGAAATTAGTCGCATTATGACGACCAGCTAAAGGTAGAGGTAGTTGGATGCCTGCGACTTCCACAGTCTCGTTATCAATTAACTGCCCTTGAATATCTCCACCAGAAAAGCCGTAAGTCAAAACTTCTCCCTGCCAAACTTTCGCTGCTGTGGTCATTAATAAAGGATTGTCGTGGTTGAGAATTGCCACACTATCAGCAGGCATTTCGACTAACAACTCACATTTTGCCTCAGCGATCGCTTCTTCGGAACCGAGTAACTCAATATGCGCCGTCCCCACATTGGTAATTACCCCAATTGTTGGCCGCGCTATTTGCGTCAGTTCGGCAATTTGTCCTCTACCGCGCATCGCCATTTCAATTACAGCGTAGTCATTTTCGGCGCCAAGTTCTAAAAGAGTTTTCGGAACACCGATTTCGTTGTTGTAATTTCCATAAGTTTTGTGAACTCGTCCCTTTGTTCCTAAAACTGCGGCGATCAATTCTTTGGTTGTAGTTTTACCCACGGAACCCGTTACACCAATTACAGGAATATTAAAGCGCTCGCGCCACCATCGGCCAATTGTTTGATATGACTTGAGGGTGTCTTTTACTTGTAGTACAGGAAATCCCGGATTTTCGTATTCAAAATCTACAATTGCAGCTATTGCCCCTTTTGCGATCGCAGTTGGTACAAATTCATGTCCATCAAACTTATCGCCTCGGAAAGCGACGAATACTTCACCTGGTTTCAAGGTACGGCTATCTGTTTGGATACCGCTAGTAACTTGTGTTAAAGCAGTTTCAGATAAGTTTACAGAATGGGCCAAAATAACTTCAGCCAGTTGGTTTAGGGTGGCAGAACAACGCATAAGCAATTTACAATTTAAAGTTCAAAATCATAAAATCGAATTATGACATAATATTGTTTAAATCAGATAATTTATACGCTCAATCTAGAGACGTTGTAATGCAATATCTCTAATCGATATTGAACGATCGCAAATAAATAATCAAAGAACAGCAAAAAATAGTGGCAAAGAAGCTCAACTTCCTTGCCACACTTTGTTTATAAGCTACTTATACAATTTAATCAAGTAAGGACAATGGGCATAACAAGTTATGTTCGATCGCCCTATGCACGATTTTTAATCAAGATTACTTCTACAATTTGTATTGCTATCTCACTCGAAACCCCTAAAGCTTGATATAAATCATTTAAGAAGTTTTTTTCTTCTTCAGGTATAATACCTTCAGCTAGGACTAAATCGGTGGCTACTGCAAAGGCTGCTTCCCGCAACTCTTGAGATAGAGAATCTTTGGCTGCATTAAATAAAGCATTAAAGCCATCGCCTTGGAGAATGCCCAAAATTTTGTCAAACAGTCTGTTCATCATTTCATTGGGATAACTTTTAAAAAGTTTCATCCGAGACAGCACAGAAATGATAGAATTTGCTTGCTCAACAGAAAGATAACCGTCTGAAGCAGTTGCCGTCAATATAATGACAGCAAAAGCTTCCGCTGGATTGAGTGCTGCTTGGGTTTGGCTATCTGTACCCAACACAGCGTCGAATAGACCCATTGTAGTAGCTCCTTGGTTAGAGTCCCAATAGCGTTACCGTTACCTGTATGTTTGGTAGATTTACAGGTAGGACTATAACGCTATAAGACTTTCATCCTTTAGTGTTCCCAGGATTTATTCACGGCGAACACTTGTATCCAAAGGTTTTTGGCAGGAACTACATTGCCATCCGTAAACTTAGCGTTCTCCTGTCTTTTCTATTGTTTCAATCACCGCCAAACCTATACCAGAAGCTGCCATTAACAGTACTACTGATAACAAATAGGCGTTGGTCAGCATTCGTAGGGCTTCATCGAAAAAAATATAGGTGGTCATTGCTTCACCTTTTTAAATTTGTGCTGCTTGTGCTTTTTATTTCTCCACACCCCGATAGGTGAATTTCGCTGAGAAACTGCTAGCAATTGCATCTTAACAAAACTTTAGCTCTTTCAGAACCCCGCCGAAAATTTTTCTTTCTGAAGATTCTATGAAGTTTATAAAAAAGGGAATGGAGAATGGGGCCCATACCAGTATCTTTGCCGATGGATTTCGTGGTAAAAAAAGGATTAAAAATGCGCGATCGCACTGTTTCAGGTATCGCACAACCATTCTCGGCGATCGCAACCGCACCAACTACAATCCTTAATAAGGAAACACCAACAAAGCTTGCAACCAGTTTGTGAGAAATTTTCATAACTGTATGTCAGCTATAACCGCGTCAGTATTCAGTGTTCCCAAATCTTCGCAGAGAATTTAGGCTATTACCAAGGTAAATTGCGATCGTCGGTATATATATCAGGTATGTCGTAAAATCGGATAAACAAGACAAGCTTAAAGTAAACAGCGTTCAATCGTCGCTACAACTGATTGAGAAAGAGTATCGAAGTCATAACCACCTTCTAAGCCAAACAGAATTTTACGAGTTATTCCCAAACAATAATCAGTAAATAAAGCGTAGTCTTCTGGTTGCAAATTAATACTTGCCAAAGGATCTTCTGCATTGGCATCGTAACCAGCACTGACAATTAGTAAATCTGGCTGGAAGTTGGCTAAAAACGGTACTACCTTGTTTTCAAACAGCGGCTGATATACTGTAATATCGCTACCTGGGGGTATAGGCAAATTGAGGACATTATTGTGAAAACCCCGTTCTGTAGCTCTCCCAGTACCGGGATAACACGGGTATTGATGTAACGAACAATAAGCAATTTGGGGATAAGTTTCTACAATAGACTGAGTACCATTACCATGATGCACATCCCAATCAAGGATGGCGACGCGGTTAATTCCAGATTGTTCTAAAGCAAATAAAGCGGCGATCGCGGCATTAGAAAATAGACAAAAGCCCATCCCTGCATCACTTTCAGCGTGATGTCCTGGGGGACGCGCTAGTACAAAAGCAGGATTAGCCGACCCTAACACAACCTCAACTCCATCTAACCATGCACTGACTGCCAACAATGCCACATCATAACTGCGCGGGGAAACTGGCGTATCTCCATCCAAAGGGCCGCCACCACTAGAAGCGATTTGCCACAGTTTTTTGATGTAGGCTGGGCTATGTGCTCTAAGCAATGAAGACATCAGCGATGGCTGTTCTGATGCTGGTGTAGGCAAGTGCCAAGTGATTTTATCTGCAAATGTAGCTGCTTTTAGGGCATTTGCGATCGCACTTAAACGTTCTGGTTTTTCGGGATGGTATTTTCCAGTCTTGTGATCTAAGAATTCGTCGGAATATATGACTGGTAGCATAGGACGAAAAAGGTCGGCAGCAGGGCGATGAATGTTATTGTATCCTCACTGGTACAAACAGTTTTCCCTTTTATTAGATTGTTGGTCGTTTGCTTTCGAGGACTTCTGTTGCTTTCTGTGCAGAAAGTGGGCGGTAGAATAAAAAGCCCTGTACCTCCTCGCAGTTGATAGATTTCAAGAATTCCAATTCCTCTTCCTTTTCTACCCCTTCGGCTGTTAACTTTAATCCCAAGCTGTGTCCCAAGGTAACTATGGCCTGGATAATATGAGCTACTTTGGCATCCTGTGTCAAATATTGAATGAAAGATTTATCTATTTTCAGATTGTGGAGTGGCAAAAGCTGTAGGCGCGAGAGCGAAGAATGACCCGTACCAAAGTCATCAATGGAGATGTAAATACCCATTTGTTTTAGCTCCTCTAACACCCTTCTGGTAAAATCTAAGTCCTCAATCGCTGTGGTTTCCATAATTTCTAATTCTAAAAAGCTAGCTTCCAGACCTGTTTGTTGTAAAATCCTAGCTATAGTTTCTACCAATTTGGGTTGGCGGAACTGCTTCAGAGAAAGATTGACAGCGATCTTAATCGGTGGCAATCCAGCATCTTGCCATGCTTTATTTTGGCTACAGGCCGTCTGTAGAGTCCATTCGCCGATGGGGACAATTAATCCACTTTCTTCGACCAGGGGAATGAATACACTGGGGGCGACCAATCCCATCTCTGGGTGCTGCCAACGCAACAGAGCCTCCATACTAGTAATTTCTCCTGTGGCAATGTTCACACGAGGCTGATAGTAAAGCGTAAATTCATTGCGTTCTAGGGCATAGCGCAAGCTCTTTTCTAAAGTCAGGAGTTCAGGATTTTTAGCACTCAGGG
Source organism: Nostoc sp. (assembly GCF_036917315.1). Classification (GTDB taxonomy): domain Bacteria; phylum Cyanobacteriota; class Cyanobacteriia; order Cyanobacteriales; family Nostocaceae; genus Nostoc. Next base: position 175,724 of record NZ_JBALDR010000006.1, read on the forward strand.
AGACACTGTAAAATTGGTAGTTATTCCGCCCTTTGTCTTTGGCGTAGTACAGAGCAGCATCTGCGTGCTGGATTAGTGTTTCGGTGTCAGGGCTGTTGCTATCAAGTAAGGCAATACCGAGGCTAGCAGTTACATAAAGTTCATGCTCTTGGAGATGAAAAGCATCCTCTAAGGCTTGTAAGATTCTCTCTGCCACCAAAGTTACCTCTTCAATATCATTGACTCGTGGGAGTAAAATAGTAAATTCATCGCCTCCCCAACGGGCTACAGTGTCTCCACCTCTGAGTGAGTCTTTTAATCTTTGAGAGACGCTTTGTAACAATTGGTCTCCCAGAGTATGCCCCAGAGTATCATTAATGACCTTGAAGCGATCCAAATCGAGGAAAATCACAGCTAAACTTTCGCCATTGCGAGTGGCGTTGGGCAGAGTTTTACTAAGCAGCTCATTAAATAGTAGACGATTGGGCAACCCTGTCAGCAAGTCATGGAGGGCTTGATAGCGAATCTTTTCTTCTACTTGCTGACGCTGCCGCGCACCAATAATACTGGCGGCCATGGTCAAAAGAGTAGATTCTTCATGCTTTGACCAATGACGCTCAAAGGTGCAGTCTGCCAAGCCAAGATACCCCCAGAAATCATTATCCAAGCGAAGAGGTACCAAGAGAAGGGATTTAATGCCATCTCGAATCAGGAATTCTTGTTCGGCGACAGGAAATTTTTGAGTGATACCGTTAATTGACTGGCCGCTAGAGAGAACTGTATACCAACGGGCTAATCCAGAAGCTTGATAAGGCTGATTCTGCCAATGGTGGTGGGTAGATTCAATAGAAGATTGTATCCATTCAAACCGTAGGCTGACTGCCATTTCCTCTGTAACAGGATGGAGATGGTTCTGAAAGAGATAGGCACGATCTGCCTTGGCAGCTTCACCCAGTACAGCTAGAGCTAGATCGATACCAGTTTCATAATTCATTTCTCCCAGCAAATAATTGGCAGCTTCTGCAACTGCTTGTAGCAAGCGATCGCGCTGGCGCAGTTCGGCTGTAGCTTGCTTTTGCTCTGTAATATCTCTAATAATAAAAGTTCTAATTAAATCACTTTCAGGAAGATAGAGTACGGATTGTTCAAAAACTTCTGTGCCTACTTCCACCTCCCGCACAAAAGAATTTTTTTCTAGATTGTTAACTCCAATTAAGAGTCCCGTTAAGATTGGGTGTTCTGTCCCCACTTCCCTAAGATTAGGAAACTTGATAGCTGCGGCTGGATTGAGATATGTAATTCTTCCCTCGAAATCCATCTCAATAATTGGATTGGGGATGAGTTCAGGAAAGGATGCTAGACGAGCTAGAGCAGACTCACTAGCTGCTTCAAAGCTGGGATCGATGGCTAAGGTTTGAAACGGATTGGCAGGACTGGCTTGCTCTGATAAAAAACCAGATAAGTCTTCAACATCAAAAGATTCAGAAAATGCTTGTTCGGAAATATTGGAAATAGCATAATATTTAGCCTGAGCTTTATTACTGCCAAAAGCAATGATATCTCCATGCCTAAGATTATGAGAAAAGCATTTAGTGCCATTTACAAATAAGCCATTAGTACTTCCTTTACCCTTATAGTTACCATCAATAATCTGGAAGCCATATTGGTCAGTTTCTGGAACAGTTACTCGCAATAAAATTGCATGTTGCATTGATACCGATCGGGAAGCCAAGACAATAGTGTTTGCAGGATGCCGCCCCAGAGAATAAGTAGTCTCTCGCAAGGGGACAGTTCGCCGCCCTTCCAGGTCTTGGATGACCAACAGATGGCGTATTTTTTCCCGCTCATTTCCTTGCATGGCTGTTCCTCAAATTCTTATATAATTAGTATTTATGTCTTAGTCTAAAAAAGACTGCTCCCATAAGTCCAGAATTTCAGGCTGCACTTATGGGAAAATTTGCTCAATCAAAGTTCTCACCATCTGCGTAGGCGAGCATTTACCGCAGGCATCGCAAAATTGGTATGAGGGTGTAGACCAGCCTTTCTCTTCATTGATTGACCGCACCCAGCGCTAACGGAACTCAGCACTCTTCTTCTTATGGAATGAGATGGCTAATTGTTCAATCAGTTTTTGTGGTAGAAATTATAGCTTTTTTCTCTACTCATACATAAGTTATAAACTTTTTTCCTTCGCCTATATCATCTAACCTTGTCTTTCTTAGGATACCCAGATTGACAATTCAAAATTAAAATTTCAAAATTGTACCATTACAGGGAAGCAAGCTACGCGTAACGTCATGTTGGGGCAGCCTCTTGTAGAGAAGAGAGTCACATAAGAGGATTTAAAAGCCGACTAAAACTGAACAAAGTCGGAGCCAATAGGCTTCCGATCTAAATGTAGATTTTGGCGTTAGTCTCTCTTTGGAGCTATCCATTAGTTACATCTTTCTTAAGATTTATAAAACACCTAATCTCTGACCTCATAAAGTTAGAGACTTTTTATGTCCTATATATAGATTATTAGTCCAAGAACTTAGGGATATAAGATAGAGAGGTATGTTTAACTTTTCCTTCCCCTGATAATGGGGTTGAAAAAGTAAGCATTACACCTCTTGCATAAATCAAAAATAAGAAAGAACCCCACCCCGCCAAAGCTACGCTTTGTCTCCCCTCCCGAAGAGCGGGGAGGGGTTGGGGGTGGGATGTTAGGAACTTTTGCAAGAGGTCTATTAGTTAAGTATGGTTAATGAGTACGAATTCATACCTATTATTCACAATCGAATGCTGAAAGTAAGTGTTTTGAGCATTGGATGAGCATTTTAGAGAGAGTGAAGGCTAAAAGTGTTGATATTATGTCGGTTTATCGTAATCTGCAAGAAACTCACTTAAATCGTGCCCGCGCCAGTCTCAGACAAGCGCTTTCTTGGTATGGATATCTTCGCAAGTCAGGACAGTTATCATCTAACCCAGAATTGGTAGGTTTGATGAAACCAGAATTGGAAGCTTTGAACGCCACACTCAACAAGCTGGATTCAAACGTCATTAGAATTGCCGTCTTTGGTTTGGTGAGTCGGGGAAAGTCAGCAGTTTTAAATGCCTTGTTGGGAGACAAGATTTTGCAAACTGGACCCCTGAATGGTGTCACTCAATGGCCTCGTTCCGTGCGGTGGCAGCCTAGTGATAAGGTACTAGTAGAGTTAATTGATACCCCTGGATTAGATGAAATTGAGGGGGAGTCACGCGCGGATATGGCACGAGAAGTAGTACATCAGGCAGATTTGATTTTGTTTGTCGTGTCTGGTGATATCACTCGTACTGAGTATCAAGCGCTGCTGCAATTAAGGCGATCGCAAAAACCTTTGATTTTAGTGTTTAACAAAATAGACCTTTATCCAGATACAGACCAAGGAGCAATTTACCAAAATTTACAACAACTGGGTGCCGGACATCCTGAAGCAAAGCCTCTACTACCTGACGAAATCGTGATGGTGGCAGCGGAACCAGCAGCAATGGAAGTCCGGGTTGAATGGCCTGATGGGCGTGTCACTTATGAATGGGAAACACCACCACCGCAAGTAGACGAACTCAAAGAGATAATTTTAAATATTCTGAATCGGGAAGGGCGATCGCTTCTGGCTTTAAATGCACTCATCCAAGCACGGGATGCAGAAGCCGCGATCGCTCAAAAAACCATCGATTTACGCGAAAAGGAAGCCGAAGAAATTATTTGGCAATTTACCAAATACAAAGCCTTGGCAGTAATGCTCAATCCCATCGCCTTTTTAGATATCCTTGGCGGAACTGTTGCCGATTTAGCTTTAATTCGCGCCCTTGCTAGATTATATGGTTTGCCGATGACTAGCTATGAAGCCGGAAAAATTTTAAAAACGATTTTATTTAGTTCTGGTGGTTTACTACTTGGAGAACTAGGTAGTAGTTTTATTTTGGGTTTAGGTAAAACTACGGCTGCGATCGCCAGTGGTGACAATCCCAGCAATATTACTGCTTTTGCTGGCAGTGCGATCGCTCAAGCTGGTATCGCCGGCTATGGTGCGTACTCTGTTGGCAAAGCCGCTCAAGTGTATCTCGAAAAAGGCTGCACTTGGGGACAGTTGGGCGCTAGCAGTGTCATTCAAGAAATTTTATCTCAAGTTGACCAGAATACAATTCTGTATCGTCTGCGACAAGAGTTAGGCATAAAATATTGAGAATAGATAAGATTTATTAAGCATTTGTTACCGTTTATAAGTGTTTATCAACTTCTATCAAACTCCTCTGACAATTGACTGACATTCCGAATTTGGGATGCAAGATTGAGGGAACAGGTTATAGGAAATCAAACGATTCCCTATTTCCTAATATCTATCTGCGTAAATTAAAGGTGAAACGATCGTGACAACTACCCTAAAAATTGAAACTGCTAAGGCAGCAAATCTTGAAGAAGCCATTACTGAAGCCATTACTGAAGCCCGGACAACTTGTGAGCTTGATGGGAGCGATTCTGCTGGTTGTGCTGTAGCTTGGGACATTGTAGAAGAATTACAAGCTGAGAAAGCTCATCAACAACAAGCAAAACCAAACAAAACCTCTTTGGAAAATTATTGCGATCGCCATCCAGCTTCCGTAGAATGTTTGATCTACGACGTTTAATTTTTCCGTAAATCAGTTGTTGCTGATTGCGTTATTTGCTTAATTGCTTCTAAATCAAGTGATGGTGTTTCACTGTCCATTCCCAACCACAGCAGATATTCGATATTCCCAGCCGGGCCAACGATCGGCGACCAAGTTAAGCCTTTGTATTTCCACCCTAATTCGTGGGCAGCTTGCAAAACCTGGAAAATGGCATCAGCTTGGTCGTTTGGATCGCGCACAACACCTTTTTTACCTACACGGGATCTGCCGACTTCAAACTGTGGCTTGACTAACAATACAGCTTCTCGGTTAGCTTGAGTTAGTTGCCACAAAGCAGGCAGAATCTTAGTTAAAGAAATAAACGATACATCAACCACCGCCAAATCAGCAATCGGGTCATTTTCGCCATATAACTCATCTGGTCGTAGTTGCCGTAAATTGGTGCGTTCCCGCAAAATCACCCGCGGATCGTTTCGCAACCGCCAGTCAACTTGTCCGTAACCGACATCAATACCGTAAACTTTTGTTGCTCCAGCTTGCAAGAGACAATCAGTAAAACCACCAGTAGAAATCCCACCATCTAAACAAATTCGCTCTGTTACGGGAATGGCAAATACTGACAAAGCTTTAGAGAGTTTTTCACCGCCTCTAGAAACAAAAGGCGATCGCTCTTTAATATTTATTTTCGCTGCAATATCAACTTCAGTACCAGGTTTATCAACTAATTGCTGATTAACAGTAACTTCTCCCGCTTGAATTAGCCGCTGTGCTAAGGCGCGAGAAGAACATAAATTTAATTCTACTAATAGTGTGTCGAGTCGCTGTTTCGCCAATTAACTAGACTCTCCTGGTAAGATTAAAGCCAAAGCACGATTGATAATTTCTTTTCGGTTAACCAGCTTTTCTAATTCTTGGGGTTCATAACGACCTTCTTCTACTTCGAGCGTTGCTTCATCAATGGCATTTAAATAGGCTTCTGCTAAGATTTCTAACAATTCTTCTGGGGCGAGATAATAGCCTCCAGCTTTACGCCGCTTATTTTCCCGCTGAATTTCCCGAACCGAATTCCGAATAGAGACTTCCCAAGAGCGAGTCGTGCGGTTTTCAGCTTGTTGTTTGATCAAATGCAACAGCAAAATCACTGCATAGCTACGAATCGTCTTGATTATGTCATTTCGGCTCATTTCTGTTAATTCTTCAACTATAATCAATGCCCCTTGAACATCGCCCTTAACAAGTAAGTCTTTTAGGGTTAATAATTCTTCCATCATCAGCGCCTCAAACATCGGCAACTTCTATTGTGGCTTATGACGGTTATAGTACAGATAAGATAAGCTAATGCGTTTCATCTAGGAGCGATCGCTACTTAATGTATTATTCTTTGCAAATACACAACGTCAAGATAATTAAGATACAGCAAAAGCCGTGTATTGCCGTAGTTCAGCCGGATGGAAACCCAAGACAATATCTTCGCGCAAAATACCCGCTTCTAATAATGCCTCTGCTACTGGCTGGGAAGTACCATCATATTGAATCCACACTTTATCATTAATAATATCTATATATATGTACCACCGAACCATGTACGCGGCGCACTTCATCCCAGCCAATGTGTAACACTTCGTAGTGGTCTCGCTCCAAATCAATGACTGCTTCTGTCTCTATTTGACCGTTAGCAGGCTTGTGACTAGCATAATCAAATATCAACTGACGAATAATTTCACGATACCGAGCTAGCTTATCCATCTGATAATCCTTTCTAGTTGCTCGTCAAAGACAATTAGGTTTATTCCTATGCTATTAAGAATTAGCTGACCAAAGCGTTCGGAAAATATACCTTCGGAAACCCGCTTGGGAACTGCTAGTTATGATTTATCCCCTTTGCGGGTAAAAGCTTGAATAAAGCTCTTCTCAACCCCTGGTAGGGTTGATAAAAAAGCGATCGCTCTTTCCCAATACAGACAAAAGTGCGATCGCTATTTATGTTTATGTCGGGGCAGACACCTTGCCCGCTTAAAATCTAAATATCTATCTCGCTCAATTCGCGTGTGATGTGATCGAATGGTTCATCTACAAAAGCAGTATTAACCACACCTGCTGCTGCTACTTGTTCCTTAATCAGATCCTTAAGAATTTGGATACCGCGAACCGTAGGCCCAATAGGCACTCCTAGAGAATTGTAAGTTTCCCGTAGCCCTTGCAGCACTCGTTCATCTAACACATTTGTGTTTCCAGCAACCAGCGCATAGGTGGCGTAGCGCAGATAGTACTCCATATCCCGCAGACAAGCTGCATAACGACGAGTTGTATAAGCATTTCCACCGGGGCGAATCAATTCTGGCAGTTCTTCAAATAACTTCAAACCAGCTTGTTTGACAAGTGCAGCCGCATTAGAATTAATTGCCGCCGCTGCTTGTACTCTTGCTGTACCACTATCAAAGTAAGACTTTAGGCTATCGATCGCATTCCGGTCAAAATACCGACCAGCTAAGTCATAATTCTTAATTAAACTTGTTACCGCATCGCGCATTCCTTCTTCTCCCAATCATTGCTATTTATGGTTTGATATTTATTTGGCTGCACTTATGCACCAGTAAAGTTTTGTGCTATTAAAAATAGATTCGGCACAAAAACAATCTATCCACTATCTATGGATTCTATGCCAAAGTTGACCCCTATATGATGAACTTTCCAGTTTTGTACAGATGATCGCTGAAAGGTTAATATAACCTGATAATCCAGATATCTGTAACACAAACTACAAAATCAGCTAATGTCTAGTATTTAAGATATTTCTGGTGTGTCACGGTCTGATTGAGATCAGCAGGGTTAGGATGCAATGTAAGATTCTGGTTGACTTTAGGAAATTGGTAGAGAAGGAGTAACAATGACGACACCACAAGAACTCTTGAAGAGAATTCAAGATGAAAAAATTCAACTGATTGATCTCAAATTCATCGATACAGTAGGGACTTGGCAGCACCTCACACTGTACCAGAACCAAATCGATGAGACTGCATTCACTGATGGCGTAGCTTTTGATGGTTCTAGCATCCGGGGTTGGAAAGCGATCAACGAATCGGACATGACGATGGTACTCGACCCCAACACTGCTTGGATCGACCCATTCATGGAAGTGCCAACACTAAGTATAATTTGTAGTATTAAAGACCCCCGTACGGGTGAACCATACAATCGTTGCCCACGCGTTATTGCCCAAAAAGCAATAGATTACCTGGTTGCCAGTGGTATTGGTGATACAGCCTTCTTTGGCCCTGAAGCTGAGTTTTTTATCTTTGACAGTGCTAGGTTTGCCCAAACTGCTAACGAAGGCTACTACTTCTTAGACTCCGAAGAAGGTGCTTGGAATTCTGGTAAAGCCGGTACAGATCAAAAACCTAACTTAGGTTACAAACCACGCTTCAAAGAAGGTTACTTCCCAGTCGCACCGACGGATTCTTTCCAAGATATCCGTACAGAGATGCTGTTGACAATGGCAGAATTAGGTGTACCCATTGAAAAGCATCACCATGAAGTTGCTACTGGTGGTCAGTGCGAACTAGGTTTCAAGTTTGGGAAGTTGATCGAAGCGGCTGACTGGTTGATGATTTACAAATATGTCATCAAGAACGTTGCCAAGAAATACGGTAAAACTGTCACCTTCATGCCAAAACCAATTTTTGGCGATAACGGTTCGGGAATGCACTGTCACCAGTCCATCTGGAGAGACGGCCAACCTCTGTTTGCGGGTGATAAGTATGCTGGCTTGAGCGATATGGCGTTGTACTACATTGGTGGTCTTCTCAAACACGCACCAGCGCTGTTGGCAATTACCAACCCCAGTACCAATTCATACAAGCGCCTAGTACCTGGTTATGAAGCTCCTGTTAACTTGGCTTACTCTGAAGGGAACCGTTCTGCTTCTATCCGTATTCCTCTATCTGGTAAGAACCCCAAAGCCAAGCGTTTAGAATTCCGTTGTCCAGATGCTACATCTAACCCCTACTTGGCATTTGCTGCAATGCTTTGTGCTGGTATTGATGGCATCAAGAACAAAATCCATCCTGGTGAACCCTTAGATAAGAATATCTATGAACTCTCTCCAGAGGAGCTTGCAAAGGTTCCCTCAACTCCAAGTTCTTTAGAACTGGCATTGCAAGCGCTAGAAAACGATCACGGTTTCTTGACAGAATCAGGCGTCTTCACGGAAGACTTTATCGAAAATTGGATTGACTACAAGCTTAACGAAACCAAGCAGTTACAGCTACGCCCTCATCCCTACGAGTTTTACCTCTATTACGATGCTTAATGAAGAGTCGTATTTAACTAAAAAGTAATAAGTTTTGCCACCCTAAAGTCGAGGGTGGCTTTTTTTTTCCAGACTTGTCAGTTGAGACATTCAATCAAAAAATCCAACTTATGACCACTGAAACTTAGCTCATAGAAGCGTGGCTGGGGCCATAAATCATCCGACTGCTAGCATCTACCTTCCCTTGAATCGGGTTCCAGTAGTGAGATACTTCTTCAGGAAGACCTAGTTCTTGCGCCGCCCGCATCAGCATTGATTGTTGGCGATTCTTGACTTGTTGATGTTCACGCACCATTAATGCACGAGATTTATCTGCAATAGACATAACCATAGTCCTCTCTATTTCGTGAATATATAATTTTTGGCTTCTCTATAAACCACTATAGCAAAAATTCTGTAACATAAGCTACTTTTTACATAAATTTATGTTTGTCTTTGCTGACAATATTAGATATTTTTTCCTAAAACTGGAAAAATCCCCCCAAGCCACCTTTGATAGCTAAAATCATCTGGCTTCAGGTTTGTCTCACCTGAAGAAACACACCTCTCTCAAGACAGAACATTTATTCGTTACTTTTATTTACATTTAAAAGGTCTGACACTTAAGTTCAACTCAAATGACTATTGTTTATGACTTTTACCGTTTTTTTGAGTGAAACGACACAAGTACAGAAGTTGCAAAAAACTAAGTTAGCATTAAATAAAGATTTACAAAAATTTACATAAGTTATGACAGTTACCTACCCACGTAAATTTCAGAATGTTTTGAGTGCGAGAGATGTATTAAAACGGGTGGTATGCGATCGCGAAATCCATCTCATTACCCTCAACCGCTACCGTTACAGCGAACAACGCAGTTGCAAAGACCTCACAGAGCTAATTGAACAACTGAATGGACAGCCGCGAGAACTAGTGCGGGATTTATCTCATCACATCTCAGATGAAGCTCGTCATGCCATGTGGCTAACTGACTTATTGACAGACCTGGGAGCAGATATTAGTAAGCCGCCCGGTTCTTCATATATCAATGAATTTGAACGCCTACTCGATAGCGAACAACAAGATCCAGTCCAAGACCTCGAAAATTTTGTGATTTCTTCCCTTGCGGCAATTAACATCACCGAAAAACGGGGCTGCGAGTATTTCTCTGCTCACATTCATGCGCTTAAACAAGCACCGCAGACAGAAGAAAACATCAAGATTCGGGAAACGATTGAAAAAATTCTCCCAGAGGAAGCAGGACACGTCCGGTGGGGTAATCGTTGGCTAGGAGAACTTGCGCGTAAGAGTCCAGAACATCAGCAAAAGGTAGAGCAAGCCAAGCGAAAATATACCGCAATTGAACAAGCCGCGTTTGAATCGGGAATGGATATCACCTTGGGTGCAGAACTACGGCGAGTTGCCAACTTAGTGGAAGTGGCAAATACCATGCCGCTTTGGCAACGTCCCCAATACCTGATGGAACGCTTACCCCAGACTTTGCTAGCACCTGAATTGCAATTTACTAGGATTCAGGCTGCACAAAAGGCTTGGCAGCGAGATCCACAGACGTTTATCGAGAAGTTTGTGCCAATGTTCCTCAACGGCATCCAGGGAGGAGAAAATAACCGCAAGAAAACAACGGTGTAAAAGGGCATTGGGCACAAGAGGCAGAGGGGCATAGGAGAAAAACTTACTGAACTTCTCCTCTGCTCCCCTGCTCCCCACTCTCCACTCCCTTTTCTTTAAGGAAAATTCATCTAAAAAAACCAAATGCAAAACTTTGCATCTGGCCTTGGGTGTAAAATAGTTAAAAAGACTAAGATGATCTGGCAGATCCTTCTTAACACTTATTTTGTTGGGAGCCATCTACGAAGAGAACGAACCAAGGGGCAAAAGTAGGTAAAGAATAGTAGATTTGTTAGCAAGTGCAATAAACCTATACTACTTATGTGAATCCGTACGCTAGATAAGCAAGAAATGAAACGAAAGGGATTTTATGCTTCGGCAAAGGACGCTAAACAGATGTCAGAGCGAAGATCGGTTACTTGCTTATGTAGATAATCAGCTACTGAATGTATGAGAAGAAAATCTATTGGGGAATAAAGTGAAGTTGCCTTAAGACTATTTCCTCAACAAGCAAAATGTCTGAATTAGATGTACTTTAGATTAACTGATAGCCTAAGTAACATCTATTTCTAGAACCGTTGAGGATTGAGATGCAAAGCTTTCTACCGAATATGAGCAACAGTTGTAGAGCTTTTGAGGAGTTGGTAATGCTATCGATAAAAGCACTTAGTTTGATTTGCGTTTTGATCGGCAGGATTGAGACCAACTATTATATATACAAAGTTTGCAGTTGAAATACTAAGCGATCGCTGAAGACTTTCGTGTGTCAACTGTATATATGTCTGCCAGAAAAGCTGTGTAAGATATGTGAGCACAACATCCTGTTTTTTGGTAATTCTGTTCCTTTGGGAAAAGAGGTATTACCCTACAGTAGTTAAACCACAGCATAGATATTTCGGACTTTTTGTGTCACTTCTCTGCGCCCACTACCGCGATGACGTGGTGCATCATCTGAAGCTTGTTCAGATGCTGCCGAGAGCCACTGTTCCGAAGTAGGCGTGGAAGGCAGCCCTGTTGATAAGTGATTGACCATTGCTTGGCAGTTAAAAGCTAAGGGGCCGAACACCAGACTCGATATTAAAAGTGAAATGGCAGCACGCATAGCAAATGTCTATTTTGGAACTCTCCACTTCACTGATACTTAGCTTTTTGATTAATATCCGGACAATTCATCAAAAAGTATTCTGTTTTACTGAAAATAAACTCCTCTTACCCTCCGTTTAAATGTTCGACTAATAACCAATTGCCGGAGTGATTGTAACGACCCCACAATGTAACTAATTGTTCGTGGGGATAAGCGCGTAATTGGTCGTCGATATGCGATCGCAAAGTCACAAGCTGCCAGCTTTGCCCTTGATATGTGGCTGGTGCTGTGACAGTGAATCTATATTCCTGCTGTTCCAAGCGGTAAAAAATGCCTGTGAAACAGTTACTTTCCTGAATTAATGCCTTCCTCGATGGGCAAGGACAATCGCCATTAACTGGATAAGCTTGTGGGTTATCTAAGTAATACAGTTGCCAGTGCCGCCAATCCGAATGATTGGGGGGAAGATTAAACAAAGGAATAATTAGCGCTTTTGAGCGATTATCTTCCAATAAAGCCGTTTGCAGTGTCCTAACAGGTAAATCTCTCGGCTGGCAGTTTAATTCGACACATATCGCCGCTGCCATCCCTGCTGCTTGACCAATTCCCATAACCACAGGTTGTAATCTGGTAGCGCCATTGGCAATGTGGGAGACAGAAATATTCTTTTCACACACCAAGAAACCATCTGTTGTGGCTGGAATTAAACAACTGTAGGGAATTGTAAAAGGAGTTCCAGTCCAACGTCCTCCCCAGCGGATGGATTTAGGTTGCAGTGGGAATTGAACGCCAGGATAATGATGGTCATTGGCGTAATTACCAACTGCGATTGCTTCGCAAACGCCAAGGGCGAACGCATCATTAAATATAGATGCAACTCTACCTTTAGCGATCGGCAAAATATCCTGTTCTCGGACAGTAGTTAGCCCCACTAAGCGGCGGCTTTCCCGGTAATAAGGATGCAGTGCAAAGGCTGTAGAGGTGTGAGGAAATACTTTTTCTGCTAAACCATAGCGACGACCAAGCTGTTTTTGGATAAAATGGGCAAAATTTTGGCTGTGCCAGCGAGATTCTTGGATGAATTCACCCCTGGATACATCTGACTCTATCAACCGCCCTACTCCTTCGCCGTAGTCATTGCCACAGATTGGCCAATTCATCATAAACAGGCCACGAGGCAAACGTCCATAATTCAAAAATGTCTCTGCGCCATAGCCATCCCAAGCACCTGTAAACTGGGATGGATTATAGTTAGGAGCAGCTGGAATTTCTGGTGCTATTGCTTCACCAAAGTCTTGCATAATCACTACATAAGTGGGCGCTTGCACAGGATATCTTTGGGTTAAAGAGTTAAAAGTGGCTGGGGCGCTGGGTTCTCCCCACTCAGATTGCAATTCCCAACCCCAACGGTAAGGTATCTCAGCTAAAGCTAATAAATCTCCTAACTCTGTGCCATCGAGAATAATTTTGGCTGTAACAGCAAAATCAGCAAAGCGCACACCAGTAATCAAATCACCTTGACGAAACACTTCTGTTGGCACTTGTCCAGAAATCCAGTGTAGATTGGGCAATTCCTGCACCCAATCTGCAAAAATCTCTGCTCCAATTCGGGGATCGTAACTAAAAAAGCTTACCCAGCTATTATCTAATCCTCCAGGCTGTCGTTCTCGCAATTCCTGCAAAAACGCGCCCCATAACCCCGTTTGAAAGGATTCTAATTCATTGCCATCGGGTACAGACACTCCAGCCGAAGTGAGCATTCCTCCCAACCAAGAAAATTCACTCACCAAAATGGTTTTAGCTCCCCGTCGCGCCGCTTGGATAGCAGCCGCCGTTCCTCCGGTTCCTCCACCAACAACTAAAACATCAGCTGTATATGTCTGATTAGCCATAAATAATTTACGTATTTTTGACGAGATACATGAGAATTTATCCTCTTGTATAAGTATTTTATTATTGTCTAATGTTTGTATTAGCTAATGATTAAATAATTAGCAGTGTCAAATTGATTATTTATTTATCGTATTTTTACCGAAAATAATTATTAATTATTTGGGAATAATAAATAAAGAGTAACTTGTGATTAAAATGAAAATCTTAGTGATTTTGATATGGGCTTGTTTGTCAATTTATATATGGGTTTACTTTTCAATATTTTGTCATGAAATGGGACATTTTATGACATCTATTGTGACTGGTTTAAAACCATATTTAGTGAAAATTGGAACTGGTAAAAGGATGTTTTATGTTAAATTATCTAATTCTATACTTGAATTTAATGTTATACCAAGTGGTGGGATAACTTATGTATCTAATTTCAGCTTACATAACATCAAACCTAAGCTGATATTTATGTATTTAGCTGGGCCGATGATTAATTGTTTATTATTTATATTAATTATTAGCATTTACAGTCAGAGTATTTCACATTATATATTTTCAAATTATGTAGATATTCTAGAAATTTTTGGTATTTTTGAGTTTTTATTAATTATTGGTAATCTTTTGCCATCAGAATTAACTCTATACGGACAAAAGCATTCAAATGATGGCAAACAAGTACTTGATGTTTTAACTAAAAAAAACGAACAACTTATTCAAAGAAACTCAGGTTTGGATAGATACACAATTAAAAATAATAATTCTTTGATTGAACCTTTTAACAATGATTTAGAAATATTACAAATACTATATGAGGCTCAAGTAGAATTCGATAAACGAAACTTTGCTCGAACAATTCAATTATTAGAGTCAATTGTAATAAACGAGCATTTGAGCGTAAGAAACAAACTATATATTCTTGATATTTTAGTTTCAATTTTTATTGAACATGAACAAATTAAATATTTGCAAAAAGCTGATATTTGGTCTACTCAAGCACTAGCATTAGCTGGTGATATTAAAACTATTCAAGGAACTAGAGGAGCTATTTTAATAGAATTAGGTAGATATAGTGAAGGTAAACAAATGCTTTTACCTTTAACGGAAGTAGGTAACGATCTCATTGATATCGCATATAGTTGTTGCTACATTGCTAAAGCAGATTATTTTTTAGGCAATGAAAATCAGGTCAAAGATTGGTTAAAAAAAGCTAAACAAGTTGGTGTTGCTCCTCGTATTTTACTAAGGATACAAAAGGAAATTAATTATTTTATATAAATTATAAATTTTTTTGATGGTTTGACCAAAACTACCAGTTCCCAAGACTCGAATAATTTTATAATCTCACTTTAGTGACTGACCCAATATCAAGGCTTAAAGGCGATCGCCTACCATGAAGAATGTCTGTATTTTAACCTTACTCTTAGAGATGCCAAGTGTTGAGCTTTTTTACCACTCTCCCATAATTTTTTGTTTGTCAAGGGTCAGTAGTCCATAGTCCACGCCAGTTTGCTCAAGTCGGGAAACCCACCCAACTAGCTCAAAAAACTATAATTTTGACTTTTGACGAACTTTAAGAATTTGAATAAAGGTTAAAACAAGCTAAGACACATAAATCACAAACCTGATAGCCTAACGTTGCTGCTAATGTTACATCTAGTATCGTTGAGCGAGAAAAACCAGCGTGAAAGCACAGGTATTTAGAGGCGTAAATCAACTGTCTTACGAAGATATCCCAGTTCCAACCCTAGAACCAGATGAAGTGCTGGTACAGGTGCGGGTTGTGGGGTTGTGTCAGTCAGATATTAAAAAAATTCGTTATCCATTGTATGAACCGCCGCGGATTTTTGGACATGAAACTGCCGGCACGATCGCAGCATTAGGCAATAATGTCAAAGGTTGGCAAGTTGGACAACGGGTAGCGGTGATGCACCACATCCCTTGTATGCGTTGCACCTACTGCCTAAATGATAATTTCTCTATGTGCGATGTTTACAAAAATATCTCCACTACCGCAGGCTTTAACGCCAGTGGTGGCGGTTTCGCCGATTATGTCAAGGTTCCCGGACATATTGTGGAAAATGGTGGGCTAATTCCCATCCCGGATAACATCAGTTTTGAAGAAGCGAGTTTTGTAGAACCGACTAACTGCTGTTTGAAGGCAGTCAGAAAAGCTCAAATTGCTCCAGGACAAACTGTATTAGTTACTGGTGCTGGGCCAATTGGGTTAATGTTTATCATGTTGGTGAAGTATTTCGGAGCAAAAGCGATCGCTACCGATTTATTACCTTCTAGAATTGAAAAAGCCTTGAGTGTCGGTGCAGAAGCGGCTTTTGATGCGCGCGATCCCGATTTAACAGCAAAAATACATGCTCTAACTGCTGGACTAGGCGTTGATGTTACTTTGCTGGCTGTACCCAGTGAGAAAGCTTTCTTTCAAGCACTTGATAGTACTCGCAAAGGTGGCAAAATCTTGTTTTTCGCCGAATTTCCTGATGAGTTGGAAATTCCCATCAACCCCAATATCCTCTACCGTCGGGAAATTGACTTGATCGGCAGTTATAGCTCATCTTATCGGCTTCAGAGTCTATCAGCCGATATTGTATTTAATCAGCGAATTGATGTAAAAGCGTTGATTAGCGATCGCTATCCATTAAAAGATTTATCAGCAGCTGTGGAGCAAGCGATCGCACCCACACCGGATACTTATAAAATCTTAATTTATCCGCAAAAGGAAGATTAGGGAGATAGGAGAGTGTTAAAACTAGAAGTTTAAAGTTCTGTCTGAGATTCACCTACGAAGCTCAAAGGTTCGATGATGAAGCTCAAAGGTTCGACGATGAAGCTCAAAGGTTCAACGATGAAGCTCAAAGGTTCGACGACGAAGCTAAAAGGTTCAACGATGAAGCTCAAAGGTTCGACGACGAAGCTAAAAGGTTCAACGATGAAGCTCAAAGGTTCAACGATGAAGCTCAAAGGTTCAACGATGGAGCTAAAAGGTTCGACGACGAAGCTAAAAGGTTCAACGATGAAGCTCAAAGGTTCGACGACGAAGCTAAAAGGTTCAACGATGAAGCTCAAAGGTTCAAC
>NZ_JBALDR010000007.1:0-24477 GCF_036917315.1 Nostoc sp.
AATGAGTCTTTGAACTCCATTAATGAGTCTTTGAACTCCATTAATGAGTCTTTGAACTCCATTAATGAGTCTTTGAACTCCATTAATGAGTCTTTGAACTCCATTAATGAGTCTTTTATCTCCATTAATGAGTCTTTGAACTCCATTAATGAGTCTTTTATCTCCATTAATGAGTCTTTTATCTCCATTAATGAGTATTAAAGCTTCATTTTTTAGGTTTACCTCAGCACTCAGCACTTAAAATCTTACGCACAGCTTGTTCTACATCGTTTTGTTTAACTAAAGACTCGCCAATCAAAACCGCACGCGCACCAGCCTCAGCAACAAGAGATAAATCAGCTGGTGTATACAGCCCAGACTCGCTGACGACGGTGATATCTAAGCTTTGTAATTGTTGTTGACGCTCTGCTAAAAGTTGCTGTGTTGTTCCTAAATCAAGAGTAAAGTCTTCTAAATTGCGATTGTTGATTCCTACTAAACTTAGGTTATCAAGCTTTAGCACTCGATCTAGTTCAGCTAAGGTATGGACTTCTACCAGTGCAATCATACGCAAATCGTGAATTACTCGCAAAAAGTCTTGGAGTTCTCGATCTGATAGAATAGCTGCAATCAACAATACTGCATCTGCACCTGCTGTCCGTGCTAAATAAATTTGATAGCGGTCAATGATAAACTCCTTACACAGTAAAGGTAATGCAACTTGTTGACGCACTTTTCGCAGATTATCAAAACCGCCTTGAAAGAACTTTTCGTCAGTCAAGACTGATAGACAAGCTGCACCGCCTCGTTCATAAGCTTGAGCAACAGCAACTGGGTCAAAATCTGCGCGGATAATCCCACGGCTAGGTGATGCCTTTTTTACTTCAGCAATTAAGCTCGGTTGGTTGGGGTTTTCTTGCAAAGCAGTCAAGAAATTTCGCACAGTCGGGGCTGTATTTAACTGTTGTCGCAAGGAGGGTAAAGGCAGTTCTTGCTGCATTTGTGCAACTTCTTGCCTTTTATGCGACACAATTTCTTCAAGAATATGGCGGGAAGTGGCAACTTGATTAGTCATAATCTGTTAGCAGGGGAGCAGGGGAGCAGGGGAGCAGGGGAGCAGGGGAGCGGGGGAGCAGGGGAGCAGGGGAGAAGTGGCAGTAAGTTTTTCCCCTCTGCACCTTTGCCCCTCTGCCCCTCTGCCTCTTATACCCTATGCCCAATAACCAATGATTCTACAGTTTGCGTATATGCACGCACCACATTTTTAATTATTTTCAGACCGACTTCTCCGCCTAAAGTCATGATTGATTCTGGATGAAACTGAACGGCGGCGATGGGAAGTGTTTGATGTTCAATGCCCATAATTACGTCGTCGTCAGAAATCGCTGTTACTTTGAGTTCTTTTGGTAAACGTTGCGGTAGGGCAAACAATGAGTGATATCTACCGACTGCAAAGGATTCCGGTAAGTTGTTGAAGGTGACAGAATTGGAATCGGTGACGAAAATCCGTGAAGATTTACCATGTTGAGGATAGTTGAGAACTCCCAATTCGCCATCAAAAGCTTCAACGATGCCTTGCAATCCCAGACAAACTCCGAAAATAGGAATTTGGCGATGCAGAAGGGCGCCGACAGTCTCAGAAACCCTAAAATCACTTGGTCTACCAGGGCCAGGAGATAATACAACTAAGTCAGGGCGTTCTGTATCGAATAACGATTCCGAGAAACCATGACGCAACGTGGTGACGCTTGCACCAGTTTGGCGAATGTAATTGGCTAGGGTATGAACAAATGAGTCTTCGTAGTCTATTAATAAGATACGTTTGCCAGAATTTACACCTGGAATCTGTTTACTTAATTTTAGAGAACCGGACTCATCAATTTTCTGACTCGTTTGCTTTACACGGCGAATCGTTTCAAATAAAGCAGCAGCTTTGGTAATTGTTTCTTGTTCTTCTGCTTGGGGTATGGAGTCATAAAGGACAGTAGCACCGACTCGCACTTCGGCGATGCAATCTTTTAATCGAATTGTCCGCAGAATTAAGCCAGTATTTAAATTCCCGTTGAAATTTAAATAGCCGACTGCTCCGCCATACCAACGTCGGGCGCTCTTTTCGTGCCGTTCAATAAAATCTATTGCGGCTTTTTTGGGTGCGCCGGTGACTGTAACTGCCCATGTATGCGAAAGAAAGGCATCTAAAGCATCGAATTGCGATCGCAGTGTCGCTTCAACATGATCTACTGTATGTATCAGGTGGCTGTATAATTCAATCTGGCGACGGCCAATAACTCGTACTGAACCAGGTTCGCAGATTCGGGATTTGTCATTGCGATCGACATCAGTACACATGGTCAACTCAGCTTCATCTTTGTGAGAGTTGAGTAACTGACGAATTTGCACCGCATCGTCAAGAGCATCTTGTCCCCGGCTAATAGTGCCACTAATGGGACAAGTTTCTACCCTTCTACCTTCAACCCGTACAAACATTTCTGGAGATGCACCAATCAGATATTCGCCACCTAAATTAAAAATAAATCCATAAGGACTAGGATTTATTTCCTTTAAGGTGTTAAATAGTTTGCTGGGTTCGTCTTCATAGTCTTCAAAATAGTTTTGACTAGGAACAACTTCAAATAAATCACCTCTACGGAAATAATCGAGTGCAACCTCAACTTTTTTCGCATATTCGCCTACTTTATGGTCAGCAGTTTGATTCGGTAGAAGATGTTTGCCGCGATAATCTACAGACTCACCAGTTCTCGGAAGATTCTTTGTATTGCCGTGCGCTGTTTTAAAATCATATTGTAGACGAAATGCACGTTGTTGATAGTAGTCAACAACAATCAATTCATCTGGTAAATAAAGCACCAAATCGCGCTGATCTTTAGGACGTTCTAGATGTTGGGTAATTGGTTCAAACTGAAAAACTAAGTCATAACCAAACGCACCATACAAGCCTAAATGCTCGTCTTCTTGACTAGAGAAAGTATATAAGATTTCTCTAACAACGGTAAATGATGAAGGCTGTTTACTACGTTCTTCTTCAGTAAATAATTTTTCCGAAGCTTTAATAAAGCCTATAACAATACTATTTTCTTGGGTGACATTCTCAAGTTGCTCTGACTGAGATAGACGCTCTAAGAGGAATGGCAAAAGTACTTTACCGCGTTCATTCAACGCTATCAAAGTGAAAGCATTACCCTGTGTAGTCAGCTCTAGCGGTGGATTGACAAATCCGATTGCCCATCTTTTGTATCTGCCAGGATATTCGTAGCTACTCCTTAACAACCCTCCGCGCTGAGAATTTAAATGGAACAGAATATCATCGAGAGCAGTGTCCATCTTAACTTCAGTGATTGCGCGAGAAACACTGACACCACCAAGAGTATTATAAGAACGTGAATCAAAAACCATGAGTAATTTCTCTAGAATATTTGTTAGTCAACCATTAAGCAGCAACCATTAATCATTATTAGTAGTTATTTTCAAACCTAGAACAGACTTAGATAATTTTCTATCAATCTAAGTCAACATATTCTTTTTAAAAGATGTAATCAAAAACTTTTTGCTTCTTCCTTAAGAATACTAGATATCAAGCAGATAAGACATTGAATAATTTTTCGATTGGGTGTCAATTTATTCGCTTTTTATACTGCTTTTCTAGTACATTTACCAACAACACTATTAAAAAAAACCGCCTCCCCCAAAAGTAGTAAATCGTCTCATAAAACCTCTGCGTTACTCCGCGCTTCCCTCAGCGTTCCTTTGCGTTTAAAATTCCCCCCTCACATCCCCCAACAGCGATATTGCTTGCCGATACAAAAACAAATCCACCTCATGAACCTCAATTCTTTTTCCAATCCCTTTCAACAGCGTCAAAGTCAACTCTCCCCCCAAATGTTCGCGGAATTCAGTCAAACCCCGAAACAAACAATTAGGATCTTCCAATTGTGATAATTTATCAGCCAGTTCTGGCACATACAACGTAAAACCCAACGCTGATAAAGTATTTAATATTCGTTGCCACTCCGAACAATCCAGCAATCCTGCCAAATAAGAATAAGTGCTATCCAAAGCAATACCGATCGCAACTGCTTCGCCATGACGCAAGCGATAATTTGTCAAATGCTCCAGTTTATGAGCCGCCCAATGTCCAAAATCCAGGGGACGAGACGAACCCATCTCAAAAGGATCGCCGCCATTGGCAATATGTTCTAAATGCAACTGGGCGCAACGATAGATAACCTGTTGCATAGTATCCATATCTCGCCGCCTCAAAGCTGCGGTGTGAGAGTGGATAAAATCAAAAAAGCTAGCATCCTTAATCAGCGCCACTTTCACTGCTTCTGCGATTCCAGAACGCCAATCGCGATCGTCTAGAGTTGTCAAAAAGGCAGAGTCATTTATAACTGCATAAGGTGGTGCAAATGTGCCGAGAAAGTTCTTTTTCCCAAAGGCATTGATGCCGTTTTTTACACCAACCCCAGAATCATTTTGCCCTAACACCGTTGTTGGAACCCGAATGAGACGAATTCCCCGGTGAGCAGTTGCGGCTGCATATCCTACCAAATCCAATACCGCCCCGCCCCCGATCGCTAACACATAAGAATGGCGACATAATCCACTTGCTTCAATTTGTTGCTGGATTTGCTCTACTAAAGTGCGATCGTTTTTGGCAGCCTCTCCTCCCGAAATTATCATTGGTTCAGCTGCGATCGCTAGTACCTCTGCATAAAACTTGGTATACGCGACTAATTGCTTCACTAATTCCGGTTGATACTTTAATATTCCTGCGTCTATCGCTGCAACTATTTTCTTCGGTTTTGCCTCTTCATCCGCAGCAACCACTTGGGCTAAGGTGGGATTTTTCAAATCAAATAGATTTTGGGTGAAGTAAACCTCGTAGTTAAAAGTAACTGAAACACGTTGATTAATTAATCTACTTTTTTGCTTGATGTCAACTACCATAAGTTTGCTCTTTAAATACTAATATTTGTGTGGATCTTGGGTTGAAAATCTCGTTGGATAGCCATTGGATTTAAAGGCTGGATAAAAGGATTAATTTTCTCTTCAAAAAAGCTTTGAGCCTTTTCAAATTCTTGAATTAATGCGTCTCTATCTTTCATCGCTACTAGTTTTGCCAAACGACTGTAAGTATCAGCTAAAAAGCTAATTGCATCACATCTTTCTTCTGTAGCTAGCATAATATCCACACATAAGTGAGGGTTTTGAGAAAACAAACGTTTAACTATGTCAATTTCTTGACGGTAGTTAGAAGTTGACATGTTTAAAGTCTGTTGTATATCAATTTTTGCTTGGGCTAAGAAAACACCAAGACTAAATCTACAGAAATGTTGCGTTGCTTGAACGAACACCATCATGCGATCGTGTTCTTCAGGCGTACAAACAATTAACTCTCCACCTTGACTTTTAATCAAGTCTAAAAACCATTGAAATGAATCATCGTTTCGACCCGGACACACCACCACTTTTTGTCCAAAAAACGATTTTACATTTGGCCCAAACATTGGGTGTAAACCCATGACTGGCCCAGAATGGTGTTCGAGCATTGCTTGATTTGGCTGTGTTTTAATACTCGTAATGTCACACAAAGCGGTATTGGGAGCAAGGTATTTTGCTGCCCGCTTGATAACATCAACTGTATGTTCAATAGGAACGCTGACTAAAACTAATTCTGCCTGACTTAATAGTTGATCTGCATATTCCCAATCATCAGATTCAAGGACGCTAACATTATTACCTGCTAGCGAAAGTTGCTCTTTAAATAATTTTCCCATCCTGCCGCATCCACCGATGATGGTAATTTCTCGGGGAGTGACATGATTTGTTGCATATTTAGGAATCAGAGTAGTATGACAACTATTTAGCACACCTGCCCAAACAGACTCAGGAATACCAGCTTGAGCGAGTAGGGGAGCGACATCAGCCAGTTGCTCATCTAAAGAAGGTGGTTCTGATGCTGCTAATAATGATATGCGATCGCTCAATAAGGCGATCAACCTCTGGTCAGTTTTTTTCAGCCGATCTGAATAAGAGGATTTTAAAGGCATTTTTCCTGGCCCCAATTTTCAAATATCAACAAGTGATTCCTGAGAACTCAATTCGGGCAAGATATCCAAAGTTGTCGCCCGTTTGGCGATCGCATCAGTAAATAACTCTTCATACCGATCTAGCGCTTGCTCAAAAGAATAATTTTCTACCGCAAACTTTCTTCCTTCACACCCTAATTTCGCTGCTAATTCTGGCTGATTATATAAATCTAATATCGCACTTGCCAAAGCATCTGCTGATTCTGGCTCAACGATAATGCCGCCGCCACTTTCTTTGATAGCTTTCGCAGCAGTCCCAACTGCGGGAACTGAACCTACAATTGGGCGACCACTGGCTAACAATAGTGGTATTTTAGAAGGCATATTGAAGGAAATCACATTGCCCTTTTGCACAATCAACCCGACATCAGCGGCGGCTAACATTTGCGGTAATTCTTCTCGTGGTTGCAATGGCAGCAGCAAAACGTTATCTGCACCACAAGCAAGACAATGTTTTTGCAACCTTTCGAGAGCTTGGGATTCGCCGGCAATGACAAAGACAATTTCTTTTAGATGACGCAAGCGAACGGCTGCTTCTATGACTGTCTCCAAACCTTGCGTTAGAGCAATATTTCCTGAATAAAGCACAACAAATTTATTATCGAGTTGATGGCTAGCTCTCCAAGAGTTATTCTCTTTTGCTAAAGGGCGGATAAAATTTAGATTCACCCAATTTGGAATGCAGGCAATTTTATTAGCAGGTACATCTTTATTTATTAAATTATCTACAAAGCCATCGGCAATTACGCTAATAGTATGTGCAGTTCGATAGGCAAATTTCTCTAAAGCTTCCAGAGCGAAAATCATCAACTTATTTTTAATTAGCCCAACACGCACGGCAGCTTCTGGGAGTATATCTTGCACGTTTAGTACTACTGGGCAATTGTATAACCAACCTATTAAGGTGGCAGGTAAGCAAACTAGTAGCGGCGGCACTGTTGAGAGAATTAAATCAGGTCGCTTACCCTTAAGAGCTTGTGGCAAACTTGTAAAAATAAAGCTCAACTCTAGCAGTAGTCTGTCTACAAGGTTAGGTTTAGACTTAATCCGCAGGTAACTACGCTGAATGGTGACACCATTTTTTTGTTCAGTAACGTATAACTTACCTCGATACCCATCGTAAATCTGGCGCTGAGGATAGTTAGGCATACCTGTAATTACCCGCACTTGATGCCCTCGCTTCGCCAGCCCTTCTGCTAGTTCAGTCATCAAAGGTGCAATACCAATTGGTTCTGGATGATAGTTATATGAATAAATCAGAATGTGCATGAACTTGAAAGCACCTTGATAATGTTGGCTTTATTGTGTTATCCAGTTTTAATCTCCCTAGTTCCAGATTTAATAACCTGAAGGTTCCGTAAAAACTTTGGTAGAGTGTGTTACCGCGAAGCCTAATGCACCGAAATTATCCCGCATTTCTCACAAGCTCAAGGCGTTTGATGGAGTAGAAGAGAAGTAATGAGTAATGAGTAATGAGTAATGAGTAATGAGTAATGAGTAATGAGTAATGAGTAATGAGTAATGAGTAATGAGTAAAAACTTCTTACTTCTTACTCATTACTTATTACTTCTCCCCGGCACTTGCACAGGCTTTAAGAGGTGTGGTGAGAAATCCGGGATTATGCTTTTGGCTAACGCACCCTACAAAACTGTTACTCAAGCATCAGAACTCAGCACTGTTTTTGCAGTTCCTTTTCTAAACTGAAGACTGGCTTTTGTTGTCCGCGTTTCCGCAATGTGACGGTAGCAGCTCCAAGGGCAAGCAATCCTAAACCCAATTCTGAGCTAGGTTCCGGCACTTGCCTTCTACCTTCTACGTTTAAGACTTGAACGCGACCTTGGAAGAAATCGCCCACATAAAGCTTGCCATCTTTGAGGGTTGTACCACCCGTCCAGTTAAATCTGCCTGGTGTGAGGTCGAGGGGATTGCCAAATGGGGGGTCAGTTAATCCTGGAGGCGGGACTAGGTTGCCCGATCCATCTAGGGCTGGTTTACCGTAAGAAGTCAAGAAGTTACCGTTTTTATCAAATACCTGTACGCGGCTGTTGATAGAATCAGCTACATAAACATTCTCTTGGTCGTCCACTTCGATGCCAATTGGCTGAAGAAGCTGTCCAGGTTCGCTACCTGCTGAACCAAATGCCAACAGAGGCTTACCATTTGGATCGAGTACTTGAACGCGGTTGTTATACTGGTCAGCTACAAAGATATTTCCACTAGCTGGGGAAATTCTTACACCTGCTACACCTTGGAATTGCCCAGGTGCAGTGCCTACAGTGCCACCAATGACACCAATTTGCTTTCCGTCAGGTGTGAATTTAAGGATTCTTTCACCGTTAAAATCACCTGCGTAAACGTTACCAGCTTTGTCAAATGTCACACCAGATGGCCCAAAGAAAAACCTACCTGGTATGAGACCGGTAAATTCTCCATTTGCAAAGGATCTAATAAAGTTACCCTGAGAATCGAATTGATTGATGCGGTTGTTGTAAACATCACCTGCATACAAATCCCCTGTTACGGGATTAAAATCTACAGTTGTTGGCTCGTCAAACTGTCCGGCCCCTGTGCCGCCGGAGCCAATTGCTCCAATATACTGACCGCTTGGACTAAATTTTTCAATTTTGTTACCGAGGTTGTAGTTAGGAGTACCATCCGGGTTAACACCGCGTCCGTTGGATATGAGGGTATTCCCTTGGCTATCCACCGCTATCCCTTGAGGGACAAAGAGTTCTCCAGGGCCAAAGCCGGGGCTACCAATACTTCTGTCGTAAGTTAATGTTACAGCCTTGGCTTGGGCTGCTGTTGCCAACACCATGAATCCAGTACCGAGAATGCCGATTGACAAATTTTTGACTAATCCCATAAGTTTTAAGCCTTGGTTCTATGAGGTATACTCGTTCCTAGACTAATTTCGTTCCCAGTCCCAGTTTGGGAAATCTAAAATTTGGGCTGCTGCCTCTTGTTGGAAATGCAACTTTCTCTCTGAGGCAGCAGCCTATTCTGTAAGCTCTACCAGCAATTAGACAGTCTCTACTTTGGCTAATTCTTTACTGCGTTTGCGCTTTAGCATTGAAGTTGCACCCAAAGCACTAGCAGCGAGCAGACCGATTGCAGAGGTGGGTTCGGGGACTTTGGTAACTCTCGGATCGATCTTGATAACTTGTCCTGTTCCTGCCAGTCTGGATCGGTTGGCGATATATAAATTACCATCAGGGCCATAAGTGATGCCAGAAGCGGCTTCTAGTCCATCACCACTCCAAATCGTTTCACGAGTTCCATCGGTGGCTATCTTGATCAAAGAACCACTAATATCACCAGTGATAATACCGCCCTGTTGAATTTCCTTCCATTCTGAACTATTGATGTGTTGCAAAGCGTACAAATTGCCCTTAGGGTCATAAGCTACGCCAGTCAGTTGTGTAAAGCCATCTTCGATGACTTTTGATTGCAAGGTATTGGGGTCAACGCTAAAAATACGTGCTTCTTTCTCTGGATAAGGAAAATAAGTGTATTCGCTGACTGTTAAACTGCCATCTGGAGCGATCGCAATTCCAGTCGGTACTGATTGCTGGGTTATTGGTAGCGCAGATGGATCTACACTCGGACCAAGATCGGGGAATTCAAGTTTATTTCTATCTATCAGTTTCTGAGGGATTCCAGCTACGTTCTTAATACCACTACCATCGAGTCCTACAGAATATATGCTGTTTCCACCCCCATCAACTACGTAACCAGTCTCACCTTTAATTGCCAAAGCATAGGGGTTAGAAATTATATCTGTACCATCAGGATTATATGCAGTTTCATAAGCTCCAAAATCCGCAAGAGTTGTCAACCCACCAGTGTTTAAGTCTACTTTGTATAATTTACCGAGGTCAGGCGATTTTAAAACGGTATCGCGGTTAGTCGGATCTCCTGCAAGACCGGTCAACAGATAAGCGTTACCTAGAGAATCAAATTTGATGTCAGCAGGGCCAGCTGCTTGTTCTCCAGAGGGGGATAACGCTAAAGAAGTCAGATTGGAAATTATATTTGTTTTTGTACCATCCTTTGCAATTTTGAGCAGGGAGCCATTCTGACCAGCACATAAAGGAATATACCCGGCGCTAGGTGATGCAATACATCTTCCGTCTTTGCCATCGCCGCCAGAACCACTCTCTGTCACAAAAAGATTCCCACTAGAATCAAAGCCGATTCCGCGTGGATTACTAAGACCATCGGCAACTACCGTTAGGCTGGCGGCTTCGGCTGCTTTTGGTGCAGATACGGCAGCAATACAAACAGTCAAAAGTGTAAGAGTAAATGATTTGAGTTTCATACCTTTAAAGATTGAGAATTAAATAAGTGGAAAACTTCATAGTTTTGAAGACAATGAATCCCAGTCTTTGAGGAACGCAGAATTGGTTTGAAACTCTTTACTTGAGCGTCACAATTCATTTATGGGATGGTTGGGGGATTCTTTTCTTGTGCAACCAAGCAACGCCCAAGGCCGCGATCGCTAATATGCCTAAATTAGAATCAGGTTCAGGAACAGATTTGATATTTTCAATTCTGAGAACTTGTCCTTGACCAGGGCGATCGCTTCGGTTGGTGACATATACTGCACCATCAGCACCAATAGTCAGGGCGCTAGGCGACTCCAATCCATTGCCACTCAGCAGAGTTGTGCGTGTACCATTGGGAGCTATTTTGATTACAGAACCATCAAAATCACCCTTCCAAGCTGACTGATTGGCGTACTGCAAAGCATATAAATTGCCGACAGGATCGAATTCCAAGTCGGTGAGTTGGGTGAAACCATCGGCGAAGACTGATGTACCATCAGCACCGACTCGATAGATTTTTGCCCCACCTTCTGGGAAGGGAAAACCAGTAAATTGGCTGATGTAATAAGCACCATCAGGGCCTTTTGCCACCCCTGAAGGTACTGGTTGAGTTGCAAACTGCGATCGCACCTCTTCCCCTTGAGATGGCACTTGCGCCGGTTCATTGGATGGGGTATCAGAAGGTGGAAAGACGGGATTCGTCAAGATGTCTTCGGGGAAGGTAGTAATAGCTTGCAAATTACTGCCGCCAGTATTGACGCTGAGTAAGTCGTTTGCACCTGCATCAACTGCAACTAACTTCTTGCCATCTATGATAAAACCCAAGGGATTGCTACCGACATCACCACCATCGGGATTATTGGCGAGTTCATAGTTAGCTATATCAGCAACACTCGTCCAGGAATTGGTCTTAAAGTCGGGAGCAATGATTTTACCGAGGTCAGTGTAACCTAAATTGCGATCGCGAAAGGCTGGATTCGCCCCATACCCAATCAGAACATAAGGTTTACCTGTAGTATCAAATTGGATATCACGAGGGCCACCGGCTCCAGTACCATCTGGTAATGCTATAGAAGGTAGTCCTGTAAGTATGCGTTCGGTTTTACCATTCTCAATTTTGGTAACTGCCCCACTTGTGCCATAGCATAAAGAGTCACCTTGACCGCTTGCTGGTGGAACACAACCGCCACTTCCCCCGATTCCCGCCTCTGTAACATAGAGATTACCATCAGGACTAAAGCTTAGTCCTCCGGCATTATATAGACCGTCGGCGATTACTGAAAAGGATGCAGCTGAGGCAGCTTTCATTCCCGAAAAAGTGGCAACACAAAAGGTGAGGATAGTAATAGTAAATTGTTTCTGTTTCATGTGTTGCAATACAGGTAATCTTGTGGAATTGAGGGAAACGCAAAGGGACGCTAAGGGAAGCGCAGAGGAGCGCTAAGGTTTTAGTTGGTAACTAGGGGTTCTTGAATTTTTGGCAGATAGCTCATTCCTCGATCAAATGATTTGAGATTGCCAGCTTTGGCTTCGAGTAAACGTTTGATGTTCATACTTTCAGCGCCAAAGTCTTCAA
This sequence comes from Nostoc sp., assembly GCF_036917315.1. GTDB lineage: Bacteria > Cyanobacteriota > Cyanobacteriia > Cyanobacteriales > Nostocaceae > Nostoc. The sequence goes on from NZ_JBALDR010000007.1 coordinate 11,995, forward strand.
TCTGAAGTTTGCCGTGGGTTACAGTTCCATCTGTTTTCCAGAATGTGATTCGATGCAGAATGAAACCAGAAGCTTCGGGATCGGCGAAAGCATAAGCGGTTGGGATGAGTAATGCTACAGAACGTTGATAATATTCGTAATCTGGATAAAAATGTTCTTGTTCAAGTAAGTAGTATTTACTCAACGAGTGAACTCGCACAGACACTTTTACTTTTTGGTCATATTCATCTTTGAATTCACCTGATTCAGCAGCGATCTCACCATTTGGTCGTAGCAAATGCGCCCACTCATCTACATTTTTTAAGTCTTTTAAGTATTCAATGCCGATTTCAATTGGGGCATCAACATAAATGGTGTCTGTATCGATAAAGTGGCTTCCTTTAGCTGCTGCGGTCAGGCCAGCTTTGCGTTCCAAATTACCTTTGAGAGAACGACATTCAGAAGTATGTACTGTATGAATTCCCTGCATAATCATCTGAGTCTGTCGTTTGGGATCGACAAAGCTCAACCAGTGAAAATATACACCTTTTTCATCTGTTCCCGGCTCGATGTAGTCGGTGGGAAACAGCAAAACAGGGTAAACCTGAAAATATTTCTGATACTCTAATCCACAGTGCCACTCAATGCCATAGAAAAGGGGATTTTCTAATTTTTTAACATGATAGTAAAGATTTTTGTGATAACCAGACGCAGTTCCCAGCCAGGTATCTTCGTCAATTTGCTCTTTCATCCGGCTATAAAGCGTCCATTCATCTAAATTCTTTAAACTACAAAGGTAGTCAAAGGCGCTTTCTGGTGAAGTAGCAATATATGCTGATGTAGCAAAGGTATTTTTTTCCATTGTTCACTCCTGAAGATAATAATAATTAAGCTGCGATCGCTGTAGTTTTGCTTCGCTTACTATTGTCGATCCGGTCTTCTGCTAATCGTCTAGCAGCATCGTTAGTAGTAACTCCTTGTTCTTTCGCAATTTCAAAAATTGCTGATAGCGTGTCATAAATGTTATGCACTTGCTTGAAAGCTTTTTCTTCGTCATAACCAATCATTTCGTTGTAAACATTGATTAGTCCTCCAGCATTAATTACATAATCTGGACTATAAAGAATCCCTTTTTTAGCAAGCATTTGACTATGTAGTTGCTCATTCTCTAATTGATTATTAGCTGCACCAGCAATAATCGAAGCTTGCAAAAAAGGAATTGTATGACTATTCAGAATTCCTCCTAAAGCACAAGGAGCGAATATATCTACATCAAGTGAGTAAATTTCGGTTGGTTCTACAACAGTTGCACCAAAAAGACGTTTCACCTCTTCCGCTTTTACTGGATCTACATCGCTCACAAAAAGCTGGACATCATGCTCATGTAAGTGACGACAGAGATTTTTACCAACATTCCCTAAGCCTTGAACTGCAACTTTCATGCCATCAAGTCTTTTGCTCTGCCAACGAGATTCTACAGCAGCTTTAATTCCAAGAAAAACTCCTAGTGATGTTATGGGAGCAGGCCCGCCAGATTTTTCTGACACCCCAACAACATATTTCGTTTCTTGACTAATTGTCCGCACATCGTCAGGGGTAATATTGACATCTTGTCCGGTAATAAAACGCCCATTCAAGCTATCAACAAAACGTCCATAAGCTCTCAACAGATCGTCTGTCTTATTTTCAGGATTAGCGATAATGACTGCTTTGCCTCCACCAGCCGGAATGTTGGCACAGGCAGCTTTATATGTCATTCCACGACTCAGACGAAGTGCATCTTTTAAAGCAGCTTCTTCGTTAATATAAGGCATGAGTCTTGTAGCTCCCATCGCTGGCCCCAAGCTAGTGTCATGGATGGCAATAATTGCCTTAATTTCGGGATTTTTACCATGACAAAATAGAACTTGTTCGTGACCCATTTCTCTAACAGTTTCAAATAGCAGCATCTTGATCTCTCGATATTGTTTGGGATTGCTTAGAGAAAGTAATGAACATTACAAAATGTAAATGTATAGATACAAAAACCCTCTGGAAGATTAAGATTGGATGAATTAAGAGAGACTTTTGTGTTCAAAAAAACATTTAAAATTCCAGTTTCGTGAGTGTAGTTATTCGCTGGAATAAGAGAATGAGGAAACGAACCGCAAAGGGCGCAGAGAACGCAAAGGTAAGAAAGCTGTAAAAGATTTTTGCATTGGGATGCTCCCGTGTCTTACTCTCTTCCTTTGCGTCCTTCTCTAACGAGACGCTGCGCGATTGTGGTTCGTTAAAAAAATCTTCGAGCCGGAAGAGAGTAATGTCTATAACAATCGAATAAGATTGCCAGCTTTTAAAATCAAACCATTGGAAATGAAACTTGCTTGACTGCATTTTTAGCGGCACTTGATTTAACTCCTTGTGCTGCCAAACTCTTATTACGTCCACCAGAAGGTGCTGGGCGATCGGCATCAATCACTACATCAATGAGAAAGGGAACGGTTGATGCGATCGCTTGTTCTAATGCGGCTTCAATATCCGACTCTCTGACGACGACGATCGCTTCTGCTCCCATCCCACGAGCGATCATGGCAAAGTTCGTCGGTGGTATTGTTGCATCTGCGCCCTTTAATCCCAAGATTTTCATGCCTTGATGGCACATGTTGTAACGCGCATCGTTGAGTACAATCCAGATTGCCGGAATTTTGTATTTTACGGCTGTGCTGATTTCGTTATTCATCAGCATTGCTCCATCGCCGACAATCCCTACAGCCTTGCTTTTGCTTGCCAGTGCTGCACCCAATACTCCGGTGACGGCGTGGCCCATTGCTCCGACTCCGGTGCTGACTCGGTAACGATTGGCTTCGGAAAATTGGAGTAGATGAGTTGACCAAGTAAATGAGTTACCACACTCCGCCATGACTATCGCATCGGTATCTTCAACAACGATCTTTTGAATTGCTGCCATCAATACTTCTGGCCGCACTGGATAATCTACCTCTGGTGCAGGTTCAATTGCTTTGCGTTCTGGACGAGGTAGTGACAAAGTTGTGGAATCAGGAGCATCCGGCAATTGCTGCAATAACTCTTCCACAAAAGCTTTGATATCAGAGCGAACTCCGAAAGTTTCAACGTGGGGATAGGCTACACCTGGCACTTCTGGGTCAATATCAACATGGACAAAACCTCCTTTTGGAACTAGTGCCGAACTCCAGAAGGAAGTCGGTTCGCCAAGACGGGTTCCTAATACGAGTGTGCGTAGTGGAGGTTGTTCTTCCATATAAGTTAAGACGGAAGTATGACCGCCTAAACCTGTGACACCCACAAACTGGGGATGATCTTCAGGAAAAATACCTTTACCACGGGGCGAACACATAACGGCTGCTCCAGTTTTTTCAGCGAGTTCAATAATTTCCTCTGCTGCGTCACGCGCACCGAAACCAACCCAGATAGCAAAGGGGCCAGATGATAATAACTCTACAGATTTAGCGATCGCTTCTTTGGAAGCAGTCATCGGAAACGGAGAAATATCTAGTTGAGGCAAGGCTATATCCTCAACCAAACTTGTTTGCACAGCAGTAGGAATACTCAAATGAGCGACAAATCCGCCTGGTTGCGCCATAGCCAAAGCCAATTTACGAAAAATCTGCGGTAATTGGGCCGCAGATTCAATCGTAATCGCATAGTTGAATAACGCTCCTGAGGTAAAAATTCCCCCACTTGGCAATGTATAAGTGCTGGTTTCTTGAATTGCCCAACGTCCACGCTGCGGTGCTGAGGTGCAAGCTGACAGTAAAATCACCTTTGCACCTTCACCACGAGCCGCAAATAATCCGGTGAGGGCGTTAGTGATCCCCGGCCCTGCTGTGGTAAAAACTACAGTGGGGCGATTATTCGCAAAGTAAGCTTCGGTGGCGGCAAATGCTGCTCCGGCTTCATGGCGGAAGTTTAACACCTCTATACTGCTATTGGATAGCGCACCCCAAAGGCTGGCCATTGCACCACCAGCGACACCAAAAGCGTAGTTTACTCCCAAATTTTCCAACATTTGAGCGATCGCATCGGCAACTGAGAGTGTTGGAGCTATTTCATCGTTTAAAAAAGGCTGAATTCCCCCATTATTCTCCGATTCATCAAGCTGGCGGGAGTCAGACACAGATTCTACATATCTGTTCTCTGGAAGTTCCTTGTATGGCTCAGTGGTGATGAGAGGATTTGAACCAGTATAGTTTTGACTCATTGGTTTCACGTAATTTTAGAAAGTTACACAAAGGCTTTTTAGTTTACAATCACAGCGCTAAAAGTATTTAATACAAACAACTCTGTTGTTTACTACAGCTATGACCTAGCTTGGACAATAGTAGAAATGGTTGATTGCTGCTGATTGATGCTTGTGAGCGCAGTACCAAAAAATTTTGACCAAAAGCATACAACAGTTGAGGCTGTGCTTCATACGGTCAGAATAAAGGAGATAAAGACTGTGGTGCAATCAAAAATCTTTTGATGGAGGTGTCAAATTTTTCGCTTCTATGGTGGTGACTACAGTATTTAAGTAGATTAGCGGGGAAAAACTAAATGGTGTAAAGATATATAAACTAGCAATTAACCCGAAGTTAAGCGTGTCTCAGAATCTTTAGAAAACTTCATATAGCTAGCTTTAATAGCACCGATCTAATTAATAAACGCTTGGTGAGTTTCTTGTCCGCTACAATAAAAAACTAATTTGCAATGAAAAATATTTTGACGTATGTGTCAATTCTTTCGCTTTTTTCGTGATTGTGACATTTGCAACTTAGTCACCTGAAAGATTGATATTCTGCAATCGCAGAAGCGGCACATTACCAAATTTGCAATAGGAAATCTTTTGATTTAGTTGTCAATTCTTTTGCTTTATAACTTACACAACTTTTTATCTGAATTTAAGCATGAGGCGATTTAGCGGTCTTTATATTGTCACCAAAAACTCTTTAAGTCAATTATTTGTAACGATAAAGACATTATTTTTTAATTTTTTATATTTCATTTGAGAGATGACAAAGCATTCAGGATATAAATATTTTTAAAAAAAGTGTTTTTGATAATACATAAATCAGCATTACATAACTAATATACGGCTACAGACTTTATATTTGACAAAAAATATACAATATAGTATTTAATGGTTGCGTATATTGTCAATATAAATGTATTTCTTGCGACAGATGACTAAGCATATTCTTCTATAGTTAAATTTCTGAGAAGGTGGGTTAAGATAAATTAAGAAAATAAGTTGATGAGTTGAAGTTTATTCGTTTAATCCAGACCGACTACTGCAAATTCATTTATGTTGAAAATCAAACGACTCTATACGAGTAGTTCGCCAAAGTTCTTGGTAAGGAAAAGCTTAAAGGAGAAAAATTCTTATTCTTTAACCTTTCCCCAGTGGAAATCCAGGGATTTTAGGTTGGTGAACTCTTGTAGAGATGTAGCAGTGCTACATCTCTACAAGAGTTAATTAATAAGCATAATTAATTTCACCAGATATCTATTAATTAATTCTGGTAATTCTGGTGCAGGGCTAGTTTAGATATAAAATATCTTCTCTACTTATAGATTAAGAGCTTTCAACTCTTATCTAATAAGATATATCGACTAATCTAGATTTTATTTGTCTAAATTTTAGATTTTGATAAAAATTTGTTGAAGTCAATAATATTTTTTTTCATCTTTAGCTTTTTTAGGAAAATTTGGTTTAATAATTCAGAGGTTGCTGGTACAATAAGTTTTGTTAATTTAGTTAATAATATTTTTTATAGATTAACTAATTTTAGTTTTTAACAGCCGAGCGAACAGTATACCAAAGATTTTAGGAAGTTATGACTCTTCACTCATTAATGGGCATAGTGCTAATTGATTACCAGGAGAAAGTATGAATATGAATTCTGGCGAATATACATTAGCTAGATCGAACAATCAATGGGCACTACAACCAGAAATAGAGATGAAGTTTGCTCACTTTCTAATAAATCACGCTGTAGATGCGGCCTTCTGTTTAGGAGCAAACGCGCAGTTTCTTTACGTCAACGATGCCACTTGTCTGATGACTGAGTATTCCCGTGAGGAATTACTGTCTATGAGGCTGCATGATATAGATGTAGATTTTGCTCTGCACAATTGGTCAGATATTAGCTCGCAGGGTTCCCTTACCTTTAAATCTCGCTATCGGACAAAAAAAGGTCGGATATTTCTGGTAGAAATATCCATGAACTATGTAAAACACCAAGATATGGAATTTGGCTGTGCTTTTGCTCGCGAGAAAACTGATGAAATAGTAGAATTGAGCGTGCAAAAGTGGACTGATGAATTAAGAGATGCCAAAGATAATTTGCAACAAGAATTTTCTCAAGTCAAGGCAAAAGAAGTAGAACTAGAAACATCTCTTTCTTTACTTCGTTCTACTCTTGAGTCTACTGCCATTGGTATTGTTGCAGTTAACTTTGAGGGAGATATTCTAAGCTTGAATGAGAAATTTGTGGATATGTGGCAGATCCCAGAGTCTCTAATACTATCTAAGAAATGTCCTCGATGCAAAGCATTTTTTGAGAACCAACTTAAAGATCCACAAGCCTTTAGTCGGCTGATTTGGGAAGTATCTAGCCAATCTGATTTCGAGAGCTACGACATTCTAGAGTTAAAAGATGGAAGAGTTTTTGCACACTATTCTAAACCTCAATTACTTGAGGGTAAAATTATTGGGAGAGTGTGGAGTATTTGGGACATTACTGAATCAAAACAGACTGAAGAAGCATTACGACTGAACGCAACTAGATTTCGGACTTTAGCAGAAACGACAGATGCCAGCACTTTTCTGATTCAAGGTAAACGGCTTTGCTATGTAAATCCGGCAGTAGAACAACTCACTGGCTATACAAAAGAGGAACTGCTAACGGGTTTCGATCTTCGCCGACTGATTAAGAGCAAAAAACGCAGGCAAGTACGTAACCCGGATGAAGCCGCTAACTTTGAATACCAAGAGATGAATATTTTAACAAAAAACGGCACGGAGCGTTGGCTAGCTTGTGCAGTTGCCAAGCTTGATGGAGGGCTGGATTTTGGAGGAAAGTCAGTCGAACTAGTTGCAGGTATCGATATTACCGATTACAAATATGCAGAATTAGGTCTTAACCAAGCTTTAGAACAAGCCAAACAACTTAGCGAACTTAGAGCGCGTTTTCTTTCTATGGTTTGCCATCAATTCCGAACTCCACTAAATATTGTCTCATTTTCTAATAGTTTACTTAAAGAAGAAGTAGACAAACGTACGCAGAAGAAAATCCAACCATTACTCGATCACATTCAAAAAGCCACCGAACAATTGAGCCTGATGTTGGATGATATTTTGTTCTTCTCTAAGGCAGAATCAGCAAAATTAAACTTTGACCCAAAACCGCTTGAATTAGTTCAGTTTTGTGAGGATTTAGTTGCACAAATGCAGATGATTGTTAGCCAAAAAACAATTGATTTTGTCAGTCAAGATAAAACTCTAACAGCCTATATAGATAAAAAATTGCTCGAGCCTATTTTGAAGAACTTGCTTGATAATGCAATTAAGTATTCTCCCTCGAATCTGACAATTAACTTAGAACTATCTTGCCAAAATGAAAAATTAATTTTCCAAGTCAAAGATAAGGGGATCGGTATTTCAGTAGTAGATCAACAACGAATATTTGAACCATTTTACCGTGGTAGTAATATCGATCATATACCTGGAACTGGACTAGGGCTATCGATTCTTAAAACTCTTGTGGATTTACATCACGGTCAAGTTTCCGTAGAAAGTGAAGTTGATGTCGGCACTACGTTTACTGTAATGCTGCCATTAATCAAATCAGAGTTGACCTGTTCCGAGTTATGAGTGTTGAAATGAAGATAGTTGTTAATTAAAAACTTAACAATCATAACTCTCGGAACGAGTCTATTTAGATACACCACCAAAGAGTCTAGTAATTAGCTTCTGCAAAAATTTATTGTAATAGAAAATGATGTCCGAATCGTCAAAGAAAATTCTCGTTATTGAAGATGATAACGTTACTCGCAATCTTTATTTAAAGGGTCTTGAGGCTAAAGGTTTTGATACAATAGGTGCTGACAACGGTCTTGCTGGCGTCCACCAAGCACAAAAGCGTATACCCGACTTAGTGATTTGCGATATCACGATGCCCGATATGGATGGTTATAACGTTTTAACTACACTACGCCAAGATCCTCTGACAGCAATTATTCCTTTCATTTTTCTGACTGGCAGTAGTACCAGAGCAGATGTTCGCAAAGCTATGGAATTGGGAGCAGATGACTATCTTAGCAAACCCTCGACCCTAGACGAATTGCTCAGAGCGATCGCTATTCGCTTGGAAAAGCAAGCTAATCTCCAGTATTGGTGCAATATTCGATTCGAGAAAGCTGCAAAATCAGTATTTGCAGATAATATTACAGCGATCGCTTCCGGTGTTGCCGTCGCCTCTGATGAAGAAGTCAACATTCCTCCTAAGTCAATCTTTCCCAACATTCCGCAATTAAAAGAAGTTTTCGACTTTATCGAAGCCCATTATCATGAAGGAATTACTTTGTGTGATGTGGCTGTTGCTGTTGGTTACTCATCGGCTTACTTAACTAACCGAGTAAAAGAGACAAGTGGAGAGACTGTAAACTGCTGGATTGTCAAACGCCGGATGGCAGAAGCTTGTTTTTTACTCCAAAATAATAATGAGACAGTCGAGAAGATAGCGAAAGCATTGGGCTATCAGGATGTGTCTCATTTCTCCCGCCAGTTTCGCCAACATCACGGTTTACCTCCCCAAGCTTGGCGCAAAGAGCATCAGCTTGTATCGCAAAAACAGGTGAAACTGTGGTGACAGTAGATTTTATCAGAAAAATGGGTTTAAAACCCCGTGTTTCCAGCACGGCTTTAAAGTAAGGAGTAATGAGTAATGAGTAAGGAGTAAGGAGTAATGAGTAATGAATGGATGAAAAATGGGTATTTACTCATTACTTATTACTCATTACTCCAGAATCACCGTGCGTTCACGGCGGTGAGGATGTCAAACAAATAGTTGTGTAAACTCATATATTAAATCCACCCTACCTTTACGTAACATGGCTGGATCTAATCTTTCAGTAGTATTACAAGTCATCAAGATAACTAATCGTTGCTGCATCTGAATACCAGAGTCATCAATTACACTCTGATACAAAGTGCCATCCAGCAAACTCAGAATGTGTTCGGTTTTGTTATTGTATTGCGCTACCTCCGAAGCACGATTTTGCGCTAGATTATCAGCTTCGTTAATAACGATACAAATACGCTCTATGTAAGTCGGTGGGACAAAATTAGCGATCGCATCATGATCTAAAATAAAAATTACATACCCTAAAGGTACAAGAATTTCTTTTGCTACTGCCTGTGTCCAGACTGTTTTACCAGTACCTGGTTGTCCATGTACAACAACAGCTAACTGGTTTTGATTTAAAATCGCTTGCTGTACAGAATCAGTAAAGTTTTGGATATCTGCGGGAAATGTCCGAATGTTAAATTGACTATGAACTTTGCCTACACGACTTTGATATCCACTCAGCATCACTGCTAAGTCGTAAGTCGCTTTGTTAATTAGTGGCGCGAGATTTTGCGCCATTAAACTATATTGTCGTCGCCCGCGATCGTAGGGATCGATTTGCAACCAAATGTCATACTTAGACCAGTAAGCATAAACAGTATTAATAACGTCTAAGCGTTCCCAGCTAACAAATTTATCTATAGGAAAATAAAAATCTCTTTCTGAGTGATACTGGGTAATAATATCGGGATTACCCAATACTCCTAAAACTCGCATTACAGTAATTTCTTGCAGTCGATTAAGAACATAATCAATAGGAATATTACTACGACTGACAAATTGGACGATGGGCGTTTCCGTACTCAAAACATCTTTGTAGCGATGATCTGGTGATTGAGGATCTGGTGTGATGTAATTCCAAAACTTTTCAACTTCGTAACGGGTATTATCAGACACAACACTTAATAAATTAGCCCACCAAGCATAATTGTTTCGTCCTAAAACATCGGCAACATTACTCGCTAGATTCAAACTTTTTTGACTTAATTCGCGGGAGTCACTGTACAACAGTTCCCACAAAAAACCCCAATCTAATTCTCGATTAAACGGTCGCCAACCGCAAGCAATTAAGCTTTGCCGAGTATTATTTGTAGGAGTGCCTTCGTTGCTTCTAAAATAGTCAAAAACCATATTTATCAGTTATGCAGCGTTAATGTAAGTTATTTTGTGTTAAGTAAGAAGTTTTGAAAATTTGTTCTCGTAATATCAACTAATTGCGTGCAAATGGTAATTTTATTTCCACTGTACTGGCGAACAAGTCTTTTTAATTTAACTCATTACTATTGTAGTACACTGCATTACAAAACAACTACTTGTATCAACTTTTTTGACAAACCAGTTGGTAAGTGACTGTTTACTTTTAGCGATTAATGTACCTGCACTACTTAGCCGTCTGTAGATGAAGACTTACAGCAGATTTCTAGTTGATGAAGTACACAAGCTAGTTTGAACGTACAAAGCTTGTTTTACTTCTGTTAGCGCAGCGTAGCTCATTCTGACTCCTGAATTCTGACTCTTGAATTCTGCTGTATATCATGTCCGTGGATATTTTTCAGAAGGTTTTATTTGCTGTTTACCTAGCCAGTCTCGAAAGCTGGAATGATAGAGACTGTAATGGGTTTCTGAGGCGATTTTTTGTTGCTGTAAGAACTCTAGCCAATTTTCTAACACTTCTTCAACTTCATACTCATCAGTATCAATGATTTGTGCGATCGCTGCGGTGGTCACTGAGCTTTGTTGAAGTGTAGTCTGCGCCAAAGCTTCCACTGATATTGCTTTTTGCTGCTGTGTTAAGACATTTAACACATCTGTGCTATGTTCCGTGTCTTGTTCGAGTGGAAACATTTTGTGTAAATGCTGCTGATAATATGCTTCTAAACCAGGCGGGAGTTGATTGTAGTGAAAAGGTTCTGGGTAGAAATTTTCTGCGTTAGCGTTCGCGGAGCGTCTCGTAGAGAAGCTTACCGAAGGTATCGCACTTATTATCTGACTGAGATACATAAAATTATTTTCGCTCAAAGTGGTGAGGCGATCGCAGAATTCTTCCTCATTAATCTGGTGATTACTCAACCAAGATTTAAGATTTGACCTCTCCCCCAACCCCTCCCCTTGTAGGGGAGGGGAGTAATCTTGTCCCCCCCTTCCCTCGTAGGGAAGGGGGGTTAGGGGGGTTAGGTAATTTTGAATATACGCTTGAATATCCCGCCGATTTTGTTCTGGATAATCTGTTAAATCAAGACTTTGCGACGGCGTTTCAATTAATAAACCCGACTTCTCGCGCAAGAAAGGTCTACGAGTGAGGAGGAAATAGACTTTATCCGGGAGATAGCGGGGGAGATAAAACAGATTTGTACTAGGTGGTTGACTATTACGGTCAATGCAATTCAACCCATCAATGGCAATTATCAGTTTTTGATGAGGTTCTAACTCATCGCTGATTTGCTGGAGAAGACTAGAGAAAAACCAACTTCCCTCTGTGACGTTATCAGGGAGATAAGTGTAATTAAGCGAGTATTGATTAATGAGTTGCGTGCAGATATTTATGAGAAATTCGTCAGCACGATTTTTACCCTCAAGTTCGGCATTGTAATAAATAACTTGAGGATTGTTTGTCACATATTTGGCGAGGATGGCACTTTTACCGCTACCGGGTGCGCCAATGATAGTGAAGTAACCGTGGCGATGGCGGTCGAGAAAGTTGTTAATAGCCGTGAAGACAAATTCACGACCGACAAAGTTTAGGCTTTTTTCTTGAATTATTTGCTCAAACTCCGTTGGATGTCCTCTGGAATTGATTGCAGTGGGTGGTTTGGGTGGTGAGTTCATAATTTTGGAGAATCATTAAAAAATGAGGCAACACTAGAGATAACTATTGAAGTCTGGTTAGTAGATATTAACGAGCAAATTGTGGAAGTTTATCAACAACCAACAGCCGCAAGATATCAGCTTATGCAAAAGTTCGCTAGCGGTCAAAGTTTATCAATTAAAGCCTTCCCCAATGTGAATATTACCGTCAATGAAATCTTTGGCAGGTAAAATTACTTCTCCCCTGATTCCTCTCTCATCCCTTCAAGGCGCAAAAAATGCATCCTACCTGAAGAATCTCCTGCCACAATTGTCATGCCGTCTGGTGCAACTGGACAGCAATTAATAGAACCTTCCCCTGCGAAGGTGGCAATCACCTCCCCTGTTGCCAGATTCCAGACTTTCAGGGTCTTGTCAAGGGAGGCAGAAATCACCTGTTGCCCATTGGGGGTGACGGCGACGGCTTTTACATAGGAACTATGACCTTTGAGGGTGAATTGTTCCTCCCCTGTTGCCAGATTCCAGACTTTCAGGGTGTTGTCATCGGAGGCAGAAATCACCTGTTGCCCAT
>NZ_JBALDR010000008.1:0-137178 GCF_036917315.1 Nostoc sp.
GCCGAACCAACCGATGTAGATCCGGTTGTTGGTGCTGGTGATCCATTCGCAGAATCGATCCCATACGTTGGCGCTTTCGCGACGTTGTAAGGTTGTTGTCATTGTTTTATAAATGCGATTATTTGCAGATGAATTTAGGTAGGTTTGACTACCTGTTACACATCTTAAATAATTTATTGCGTTTTGTAAAGTACTTTCAGAAAAAACTTTCTCTTGGGATTTACGCACCCACAGAAAATCCCCAAACCTTTGAAAAAGCGGGGACTTTAGATTTTGGATTGTGAAAAATGGGTACTGGGGATTGGGGACTGGGCAAGAAAAGTATAATTAAAATTTATGAGTAAAATTTGGTTGCGGATCTGAATCTCCATCTAAATCTCCCTAATCCCCAGTCCCCAGTCCCCAATCCCTAGTTCAATTCGTTGCTGGCTGCTTGGATATGGACTCTATACCCACTTCTTGTAAAGGTGGACGCACAGATAAATAAACCAATGGGCCGAATAGCGGTATCAAGGCTATTAACCAGAACAACTGGGGATTTTTCCAACCGCGACGCGCCATATCATCCCCCAGTAATGTTGGAAATAATAGGGAGAGTAAGCAAAAATCTAAACTCATCACATGGATGAAGCGGTTAGTTTGCCACTCTTGCACAAAACTGCCCCAATCTCCACCTCTTAAACCGTAGGTGACTAGAACAACCGTGGCTACTGTCAATACAAAACCAGTTACACGAGAATCTAGTAATTTGAGCAAGATATTCTTTTTACCGACAAACTGATTATTTGGTTCTCTAAAGGCTAAGTACGGCAACAAGGCAAAAGCACCAACTCCGAAAGAGGCAGTAGCAAACAGCCAAGCAGGTATTTTTTGTCCTCTACCATCAATAAATACTACTGCACTGTAAATAAGAGGCCAGATGCCCATGAGGTTGAATAGTGCTATGACTAACGGGTTAACGCCTTGCCACTGGCCAATAGAAAGGTTTTTAATTAACTCGAATGTACCAGGTTGCTCAGGAGGCGCGAGGAAAAAAGCATAGACAACAAATCCCAGCCACAGCAAGCCAAAGGCAATTTTTCTAACCATGAAAGATTTTGGTAGTATTAATTATTGATTTTGCCGCTATAAATTGGGCTATCTGCCTGCTATTATATTGTCTATTCGGTTAGACCCGTAGTAGCTATATCCCTAAAATATCACCTGACACGATTTAAGGATTGAAATAACTGAAAGCTTCTGAGAGGTAATCAGCAGCAGATGCTACTACTGCGATCGCACTTTCATAATCTAGGCGCGTTGGCCCCAAAACTCCCACACTTCCTACGGGTATCGAACCTCGGCGATAGTTAGAAGAAATCAAGGTGCAGGTGCGTATCGGTTCTAATGGATTTTCTGCGCCAATGCGAACTGTTACCTTTGGTTTTCCACCATCCTCTGGTTCTGGTTCTTCAAATATTAATCGCCACAATTGGTCTTGTTCTTCTTCCAGCAGGTGGATAATTGTTTGTACTTGCTGTAACTGGGAAAATTCTGGCTGGCGCAAAACTTCTGACACACCCCGAACCATAATTTGGGTTGCAGTCGGTGCAAGAGTCCGACGAGTCAATTCGGCAACTGAGTTTTTCAAAAATTCCCCGTAGCGTTGGAATTCTTGATCTAGTTCGCTCCAGTTGAGGTTGGCTAATTCCAACAGACTTCGCCCCCGCAAGTGGCTATTCAAAAAGTTAGAAACAATCTGCAACTCGCGATCGATTACCTCTGAATCCCGCTGGGTTTCTTCTGGTGTTGGCGACAAATCCATCAATTTAGAATGTGTCTCATAACCATCCGTTACGACAATCAGCACGATCCGCCCAGCTTCAATTTGTACTAATTGCAGATGTCGCAATAGTGCTGTAGTCGTTTGCGGCATAGTGATCAAGCTAATGCAACCACTCAAGGTTGCTAAAATCTGCGCGGCTCCTTGCAGCAAGGTTTCTAAACTCCGATCTTCCCACTGGAGATGCTTTTGCAGTGCTACCTCTACTTCTCGCCCTAAAGTTTCAGCACCACTTCCCTGCGACACGCTGCGCGAACGCAGAGAAGGTGTAATTAGCTGGTCTACATAAATGCGATAGCCTGAATCTGAAGGTACACGTCCAGCAGAAGCGTGTGGTTGGTAGAGTAATCCAGACTTTTCTAAAACACCCATTACATTGCGAATTGTCGCCGAGCTTACACCCAGGTCGTACTCCTCAACCAAAGCCTTTGAACCAACTGGCTCTGCCGTAGCAATGTAGTGACGTACCGTTGCCCAAAGTATATGCTGTTGTCGATTTGTTAAGTGAACTTCCATTATGGTATGTTTTGCTGAAGGCAAATTTTAATCAAACTCTCAAGAAATTTGTAGATTTAATCGAAAACAGAAAATATTAATAATTTATTAAGGTATCAAATTATATAACTATATTATGATAAGTATTTTTAAAGTTTATGTACAAAGCATTTTTTAAGATTAGGGTTAAACTAGTAGCTCAATTTTTTTGCAAAAGCTGCTAGTTATAATGTACCCTTACGATGCTTTTTTCTAACCGTACTTTTGCATAAATTTCTGCTTGCAACAGTATTATTAGATACGTATTCTCTTCATGCGCTACTACCGAACTGTAATTTAGAGCAATCCAACATTTTTGTGCAGATGTACTTGATGCCCAAATTTCAAGCTCTCCGGCAAGCCTTTAAATTGATGTACTTCTATCTTTAGCATAGCAAAAGTCAGATGGAAGAGTAAGTTCCATCTGAATGATCTATCCGAGCAGAAGCTAATACTGGGGAATTGAAGGGTCTACTAATTGGGAATAGGCATCAATACCACCCGAAATATTTTGCACATTTGTAAAACCTTGAGCAATCAACCACTGGCACATTTGGGCAGAGCGGATGCCGTGGTGGCATAACACCAAGGTTTCGGCTTCGGGATTGAAGAGGGTAGGTACTTGATCTCCCCATTCGGCAAATTGACTTAAAGGTAGGTTGACAAAGCCCTCAATGCTAGCAATTTCCAATTCTTCTGGTTCACGCACATCTACTAGCTGAATACTTGCATCACTAGAAGAAAGACGTTGCGCCAGTTCTTCTACACTAATTTGGTTCATGGGTTGACTAAAAGAATTCCCTATAAACAGTCCTAATCTTACTTATGGTGGCAGAAAATCTCTGCCTTTGCATGAGTATCCATTCTCAAGGGGGTTGATTAATTCTGCTAGGCTTTCTGCTTAAATGGCTGTAAACCGTCTTTTTTAATAGGTTTAATGTGAATAGGCAACGTTCATTTATCGGTTTTATCGTCGCTGGAGCGATCGCCCTGCTAGTAATGGCGATCGCAGGCTTTTACTGGTTTTTCGCTAAAAGTCCGGCTAACCTCATTGCTTCTAGCTCTGGGCCTGGTGCAGCCATATTCGTGTCGAAACTTTCCCCTGCAATGGTTTCATTACTGGCAAATCCCGATCGTTTGCAGGCGTTGGATCGGGAAGAGGAACTATCTAAACTCAAAACCAGTTTATTCGCCAAGAGTGGCATAGATTACAAGCAAGACATTCAACCCTGGTTAGGGGACGAAATTACATTAGCGATCGCTACCTTAGATATTGATCGCGATCCAGAAAACGGACAACAGCCAGGGTATTTGTTGGCACTAGCAACCAAGCAACCGGAGAAAAGCCGCGAGTTTGTCGAATTGTTGTTTTCTAAACGAGCGTTAGCCGGAGCAACCTTAGCTGTTGAACAATATAAAGGTGTAAAACTGATTTCTGACAATTCTCAACCAGAACAAGACTTGCTTGCTGGTGCTGTTGTCGGTGAAGGCTTCGTCTTATTTGCCAACGATCCGAAAGTACTACGAGATGCTATCAATAACGTCCAAGCGCCCGATTTGAATTTAACTAGCTCACCCGAATACCAAAAAGCTACCAAAGAACGGCTCAAAGGGGGATTAGCTGTAGCTTTCTTGAATCTTCCCATCGTGGCAAAATGGCAAGGCTTAGAGTTACCAGAACAACTTTATAACAGCCAAATTATATCTTTGCTGTTAAATCCTAAAGGATTGCTGGCAGAAACTACCTTTTTGACTTCATCGGAAATTGTCCCTCCATCTGCACCGTTATCTAAACCTGTGGGAGCATTACAGTATGTTCCAGCATCCGCAGGTTTAGCAATTTCCGGCTCAAATTTGAGTAATTTGGCTGACAGCGATCTAGCCAAACTCTGGAGACAAGCCACAGCTACTATATATGGTTCTGGGGAAGATGTGGTTTCTCGGTTAGCAAAACCTTTGGCAGATGTTCAAAAAGGCTGGGGTATAAACTTACCAGAGGATATTTTTAGCTGGGTACAAGGAGAATATGCCATAGGATTGTTACCTGATAAAGAGCAAACAAACCCCCATTGGATTTTTGTGGTAGAAAAATCCGAGGGTGTGGAAAAAGGTGTTGCTCGTTTAGATGCGATCGCCTCATCAAATGGACTCAGCATTAATCCCCTGACTATAGATCAGCAAAAAATCTCCGCTTGGACAGAGTTAACCACAGCGACAAAAAAAAGTGATGTTAAAGAGGGAACATCTTTCAGCATTGAAACAAAAGTACAGGGATTGCATACAACTTTAGGAAATTACGAAATTTTCACCTCTGACTTAGAAACGATGGATGAAATTCTTACAATCAAGGATAATTCCATAATTGACAATCCCAATTTCAAAGATAGTATCGCTGCAATTCCGCTACCAAACCAAGGTTATGTATATCTTGACTGGACAAAGAGCCAGAATTTGTTAGAGCGTCAAGTACCGATTCTCAAACTAGTGGAAGTCTTAGGTAAACCATTTTTTAACAACCTGCGATCGCTCACAGTTAGTAATTATGGAACTGACACGCGATCGCTCAAAGGTGGTGTTTTCTTCAAGCTCCATAATTCGTGAGATTTTCATAGAAGCTTAGGTGCAAAAAGTAAAGGTAAAAATTCTTTTACCTTTACCTTTTGTGCTTTCTTATTTCATCATATTTACGTAGGCTTTATGTAATTTTTGCTAGCTAATAGTTTGATTGCCAAAATTCCCCACTTGGATGCGATTTTGTGCTGCTGTCGAGATCCAGAAAGAACCTAGCAATTAGCTGTCTACTTTCTAAAACATCAACTGTGGCACATTTTAATGTGGCACAACCAACTGAAATTTCACTGGAATTTTTTCACTAGAATATGTATATATCATCACTAATTTAAAAGCCTGTTGGAGGGCTACTATGAAATACTGTTGCCCCCGACTTCAGTTTCGCGGCGGTTGGCTGTTAGCTATACTTACCGCCATCACCGCTACCCCTGCAATCGCACAGACAGCAAACTTTGGCACTTTCAATTTATCAACAAACTTTAATCCAGCACAAGGAACAGTGCAGGGATTTACAGGTGGTTCTTACTCATTGTCTGCCATAAGTAACCGCGATCGCGATCAAAAAGCCTGTATTGGCTTTGCCGATCCCCAACCAGATCACATTATGGTTTTGGAAAAAGACTTTTCCCAGCTAACAATACAAGTTGATAGCAACAACAACGACACCACTTTAATCATCCAAGGCCCAGATAAAACAACAATTCGTTGCGGCGATGATACTGGCAAAAGTAAAGATGCTAGTGTTAGCGATCGCGACTGGAAAAGGGGCACCTATCGGATTTGGGTAGGTACATTTAATCCTGGAGTCAAGCGGGATTATACTCTCAACGTGGAGCAGCAGTGAATTAGAGAGTGGGGAGCAGGGGGAAAATTCTTCTCCTCTGCACCCTTCCCCCTGCCCCTCTGCCTCTTATACCCAATCCCCATTCCCAATTTTTAGGTGTAACACATGAGAGGATAATATGGGAGAGTAGCTTGTTGTGCTTTCCGAGGGTGCTATCTCGTGCTATCTATACTGCGTGCTGACTTTCGTATCATATTTGAACGTGACCCAGCTGCCCGTAACTGGTTGGAAGTTTTATTTTGTTACCCTGGTTTGCAAGCCTTGTTATTCCATAGGCTGGCTCACTGGCTGTATAGTGTTGGTCTTCCCTTTATTCCGCGCCTGATTTCTCACTTGGCTCGGTTTTTGACTGGAATTGAAATCCACCCTGGTGCAACAATTGGGCAAAGTGTGTTTATTGACCACGGGATGGGTGTAGTAATTGGTGAAACTGCGATCGTGGGAGACTATGCTCTAATTTATCAAGGTGTCACCCTTGGGGGTACTGGTAAAGAATGTGGTAAGCGCCATCCTACTGTGGGTGAAAACGTCGTAGTCGGAGCGGGAGCGAAGGTACTGGGCAATATCCAAATTGGCAATAATGTCCGTATTGGTGCTGGTTCTGTTGTTTTAAGAGATGTGCCTTCAGACTGTACTGTGGTAGGTGTGCCTGGGCGCATTATGTATCGTTCTGGAGTTCGGGTTTCACCTCTTGAACACAATAACTTACCAGATTCAGAAGCTCAAGTAATTCGTGCTTTAGTAGACCGGATTGAAGCGTTGGAAGAACAAATACAAACTCTTCAGCGCACCAATTCTTCAGAAAAAACTCCTGTTTTAGTGGGTGGTTTAGCAACTAAAGAGGATGAACTAATCCACGATACTCGCTGGTGCAACCTCAAGGATAAGACTATCCAGGAATTTCTAGATGGTGCTGGCATTTAAAAGAGTGAGAAGTGAAGAGTGAGGAGTGAGGAATAAAAATCATAAATGCAGGTTTGCAGTTTCCAACTCCTAATTCCTGTAGAGACGCAATTAATCGCGTCTCTATTCCAATTTTTAAGGATTAATCGCTTGGCTAGACCACTCTTGCCGATCGTTACGGTGATAAAGACATCGATTTTGTGGTTCACCGCGTAATTCTAAGCGATCTACCTGCACCGGATCGAGTAGCAGTAAACAAAAATTAGGCACTGGCTGCATGGGTTCGGGTGCTGGTGGTGCAAAAGCTTCTGGGTTTTCAACTCTGAGTTTTCCAGGATGCGGCCAAGCAAACTGTAAACGCGCCGCATCACTCAATTCTTGCCACATTGCGATCCTTGCTGGCTGTAGATCCCGATCGGAATCATCACCGCTTACCAGGGTCAAACAGCCAGCAATGCGGAATTGTTCTCGTGTATTGGGAAAGTACCAGCAAATTTCTGCCCAAGGTTGTTGCTGTATCTGGTCGGCTTTGGCGCTACGATTATCGGTGATAAATTTTAGCTGGTTTGTATCTTCTAGAAAGCCGCGAAAGACTAGGGTACGATTAGCGGGGCGACCGTTTGCCTGTACTGTTGCCAATTGCAGGTAACGGGCATAAACAAGGCTGCGGTTGTGATGGAGTGCATGAGCGATCGCACCTCGCCAAGGAGCAAGAGACATTATACAATTCTGTTGGTAATTTAGCGCCAGGTATTCTTGAACATACTACCACTTCAATACTCTTGGTTGAGCGCCAGTGATTCCTAAAAGTTCTCTAACGCCAAGAAGCTTTAAGATTCCGGTGCTGTAAAATATGCATACATAAATTATTCATATAAATAACACCTGATGAGTTCCTTACCTGCTAATCGTGCTAATACCCTCAAAGCTGCTTTTCGTGTTTGTGATGTAGCTCCTTTAGTGAGTAATAGAGATATTGAACGTTATTATGTTGATTTATCAAAGGTTCGTAAGACAGAGGCAATTAATACTGTTAAAAAACGCTTAGATTTTCTGGAACCAGCAGAATTTTGTAGCCTTCTATTTACTGGACATCGGGGATGCGGTAAAAGTACAGAATTAAGGAAGATTCAGCAAGAATGGGAATCTCAATATAAGGTTATTTATATAGAAGCCGACGCTGAACTAGATATATTAGACGCAGAATACACAGATTTATATTTGGTAATTATTAAAAAAGTTGCTGATGTCTTATACACATCGGGATTAAATTTTGATGTCCAACTTTTAAATAATTTTGAGTCTTGGTTTAAAGAAATTACTCAAGAAACTGAACAAACAGTTGAAAGATCGGTAAGTATCGGTGCTGAGGCAGAAGCAGGAATAAAAATTCCCTTTCTTTCAAAGCTGTTGGGTAAAATCCAGGCTCAAATTAAAGGCGCTGACAAACAAAGAAAGACAGTTCGTCAGAATTTACAAAAAGATATTGGTCGTTTACAAGCAGATATAAATCTTTTACTGGGTGATGCCTTTGTCAAGCTTAAATCAAAATATCCTGAATATGAAAAAGGATTTTTAATTATTTTTGATAACTTAGATAGAGTGCCTCCAAATGTAGCTAAACACTTATTTTGTGATTACGCATTTCAATTACAAAGTCTACATTGTACGATTATCTATACAGCGCCAATTTCTATAGTCTATTCTGAAAATAATTTGGCTAATACCTTCGACACACCCAATATTGTGCCGATGGTCAACATATATGAGTTTGAACAAGACAAAAACGAGCTAGATTATAATGATGATGGTATAACAGCAATTACAAGTTTAATTGAACAAAGAGTTGAAGTAGACGCAGTGTTTGAATCGCGTCAGCTATTGGTAGATTTAGCCAAAGCAAGCGGCGGCCACATCCGTCAATTGATGCAAATAGCATCAAAAGCATTTATTACAGCAGCAACTCGCGATCGCGAGAAAGTTACTGCGGATGATATCACTTATGCGATTAAGCAAGAGCAGTTTAATTTTGAGCGGAGTATATCAACAGAATACTATTCTGCTTTGGCTGCGGTATATGTCAACAAAGATGTTTCTAAAGATGAAATCGGCAGGTTAATGCTGTTCAGTCTTTGGGTTTTTGAGTACAACGGCAAAAATCGCTGGAATTATGTTAATCCAGTTGTGAGGCAAATCCATGCTTTTCAAGAAGCAGTCAAATCAGCCACGAACAACCTCTGAGTTGAATTTAGAAAAAGAAACTTTTGTGCAAATAAATCAGCAGTCATTAGCAGAACTGTTAACCTTTATTGACTTTGCTGACACTCAGTTAACGATTGGGTTCGTTGCTGTTAACTTTGCAGAAGATAGAAATACTTTAATTGAAATCCTCAAGAATCATCCTCAATGTCGTGAGATTCAGTTTGAAATTCTCAATTTTGCCGATCCTAATTTGCATTTTTTAAGGGATGAGATTATTCGTGATTTAAAAGAAACTCATTTAGAACCAGATAAAAAATTGGTTTTAATTGTTATCGGTTTAGAAAAGTCTATTGGCTTGTCTGGGGAATATCCCCCTGTACTGCAAGACTTGAACTTTGTCCGAGACGCTTTTACTAATACTGTTCCTCACCCTATACTAATATTTCTGCCAGATCATGCCCTAACACGTTTGGCAAAGTATGCTCCAGATTTTTGGGCATGGAGAAAAGGAGTATTTTATTTCAAAACAGTCGAGTCTACTCAAGAGTTGGCTATTGAAAAAACTATTCAGTCGGAGAGAATATTAGGAAGTTTAGATTTACCAGAAAGGCAAGAGCGGATTGATTTACTTGAGCGCTTGCTAATGGAAAAATCAACTGATGTACGCACTCGCATTACTATTTCAAAAGAGTTAGGGGTTGCTTACAGGAGTATTGGTGAGGCGAAAAAAGCAGAAGATTTTTTACTCAAAGCTTTAAAGTTAACTGAAGAAGATGAAAATTTAGCAGGAATTAAAGCCAGTATTATCCACCAACTAGGTTACACGTATCATGATTTAGGAGAATGGGACAAAGCGATCGCACTCTATAATCAGTCTTTGGAAATAACGGAACGCATTGGTGATGTCCAAGGCAATGCAGTGACGTTGTATGAACTGGGACGTATCTACGCTAACAAAGGGGAAGTGGATGAAGTGATTGCACTTTTCAATCAGTCTTTGAAAATAACTGAACGCATTGGTAATGTCCAAGGCAAAGCGGCGACGTTGCACCAACTGGGAATTCTCTACGCCGAAAAAGGAGAAGTGGATAAAGCGATCACATTCTACAACCAGTCTTTAGAAATAAATGAACGCATTGGTAATGTTCTAGGGAAAGCGGCAACGTTGCACCAACTGGGAATTATCTACGCCGACAAAGGGGAAGTAAATGAAGCGATCGCATTCTATAACCAGTCTTTAGAAATAAATGAACGCATTGGTAATGTTCTAGGGAAAGCGGCGACATTGCACAATCTAGCAGGTATGTACGCTAACGAAGGGGAAGTCGATGAAGCGATCTTACTTTTCAAGCAGTCTTTGGAAATAAAAGAACGCATTGGTAATGTCCAAGGCAAAGCGGTGACGTTGCACCAACTAGCAGGTATCTACGCCAACAAAGGGGATGTGGATGAAGCGATCGCACTTTTCAATCAGTCTTTGGAAATAGAAGAACGCATTGGAGATGTCCAAGGCAAAGCAATAACTCTGTGGTGCTTAGGACATTTGGCAGAACAGCAGGGTGAATACACCAAAGCGATATCCTATTTGCAACCAGCTTTAGAGATTTTGCAGCGATTGAAGTCACCGAATGCTGAAAGTGTGAGTGTAAGTCTTGATAGGGTAATTCGTAATTCGTAATTCGTAATTCGTAATTACTGAAAGATTTTTGTCTCACGCATTCGCCTTTAGGCGTTCCCGCAGGGTAGGCACAGAGGCGCAAAGAAGAAGACAAGACTGTAATTTCAGTAAATGAAAACTGCTGTAATAAGTCTTTTATACTCGTGAACGAGTCTTTTATACTCGCGGACGAGCCTTTTATATTCGTGAATGAGTCTTTGAACTCCATTAATGAACCTCAGAGCTTCGTTGATGAACCTTTGAGCTTCATTCGTGAACCTCAGAACTTCGTTGATGAACCTTTGAGCTTCATTCGTGAACCTCGGAGCTTCGTTGATGAACTTCGGAGCTTCGTTGATGAACCTCAGAGCTTCATTCGTGAACCTCAGAGCTTCGTTAATGAACCTCGGAGCTTCGTTGATAAGCTTTGACAGGAATTCAGGTGATAGAATCAGGGTCTATGCCGAGCGATCGTAACCGTTCCGCTAGCAATTGGGCGCGTTGTTGGGCAAGTTGTGCTTGTTCTTGTGGTGTTAAAAGCCTTTGCCCTTGCCGATCGTACCAATACAACCACTCGTGGGGAATGCCTAGATAAGTTCCCCTTTCCATGCCAATTCCTAAACCAATCTCTGGTAGCCAAACAGGACTACCATCTTCTAATGCAGTGTAACTACTATTAATTAATTTGTATACTTCCAACCGTGGCTTACGCCTACGAAATGGATTGTAAACTACATAATACAAAATCTCTAGTTTTGCATACTCTGCTTTCTTCGTTGAGTATTCGCCACGGTAGTTTTGAGATACCACTTCCAACGCTAATATCGGTAGTTTCTTTTCTTCCCAAAGCACATAACTGGGGCGGAGGTTTTCATCATAAAATCGCTCAACTCCCAGACTCAAAAATCCATCTGGTACTATTGGCGGTAAGTCTGGGTCATAATAAATACCCATATCTACGCCAAAAAACCAATCCATGCGTTCTGGCCAAGCCATTGCTAGAAGCACTTTAAGTAAACCGGGAATCAAATCTTGTAATTCATTGATCCACAGGGGCATCGTCAGAGTCAGGTAGCTCCTCAGATGAAGGTAAACAAGCTAATGGATCGTACTTTAGCATGATGGGTTTACTCTTCCTCTGTTATTAGTACATCTTTATTTTATTAATGAATTTTGATAGCAATTCAGCACATCCTAATTTTATTTGCAAACATCGAGAGATTTAGAACCCCGACTTATTTAAGAATTCGGGGATCTTTTGCTCATTGGGTATTAGTTTTCCACTTGTTTGAGTTTTTGAAAAATTTCATCAAGTGGTGACTCAGATTCATCGGGACAAAATTCTAAAGCAAGTCTAACTTTCCCTTTTTTCCATCCCAAAGTACTAAATTGTAAAACTTCACAATTTAATCCTTGGGTATACAAATTTACTTCATCTGTTTCTTCTGCTCCAACATATTCCTTAATTGCTGTAATCAAATCGCGGACTTTAAAAGTTTTAGCAATATTTAATTTATTAAAAGTGTCCGGTTCTATAGACACAACTTCATCATGGTTTAGTATCTCGAATCCATCTTCCATAAAAATCTCCTGTTAATCAATTTATATTTTCCAGAGATATAACAGTTCATCCGAAATAAAATGATAATTTAGTCATTGGTCATTGGTCATTGGTTATTGGTTATTAGCGTAATAATTTATGTATTGCACAAAGAAAGGGGCGAAGAAAAACTCTTCACCCCTCTGCGTTTCAACTTAAACACTTAACTCACCATCGTTTTACGCGAGATATTACTAAGTGCTGAGTTATGAGTAAAAGTAAAATACTCAACACTCAGTACTGTCTTAGTGAGGTTCTTAGAAAAACCAACCGTAAGAATGCAAACCTTTACCCAAAAGATTCACACCGAGATAGCAAACCCAAACAACAAGCAAGCCGGCAGAGGCTAAAATTGCCGGACTGCGCCCTTGCCAACCGCGAGTAATTCTGGCGTGAAGGTAGGCGGCGAATACTAACCAGGTGATTAATGCCCAAGTTTCTTTCGGGTCCCAACTCCAGTAAGAACCCCAGGCTTCGTTAGCCCAAACGCCACCGGCAATGATGCCAATTGTCAGTAGGGGAAATCCTAATCCAATGATGCGATAGCTGATGTTGTCGAGGGTTTCGGCAAGGCTAAGGCGCTGGGGTGAAAGAGGTTCAGCAGATGCAACGACTTGAGATTCAGGGGTAGTTACTAAATTCAAAACAGCAGTATTGCCGTTACCGTTGCCGTTGCTACTAGTTTCAAAACGGGCAAAACCGTTATTTTCGACAGCAGGATCTGGTGATTGAGAAATTAGTTCAGATGCTTTGTGCAAGCGGTAGCCGTTGCTGCGATAGCCACCAGTCCCAACAGAACTGCCTTGTAGTTGGATATTTTGACCGCGAGTGACAATTAAGAAAGCGATCGCTAATAACGAACCCACCATCAAAGCAGAATAACTCAACATCATGACGCTGACGTGCATCATCAGCCAATTTGACTTCAAGGCAGGTACTAGCGGTTCTGACGCTTGCATCTGGGATGGTAGTGTCATAGTAGCAAAAGCAGTAATAGCCATTGCCACCGGAGCTGTCGCAACTCCTACTAAGCGGCTACGGCTACTATTTTCAGCAATCAGATGGACGGCGGTAATTCCCCAAGTTAAGAAAAACAGGGATTCATAGAGATTACTTAAGGGAAAGTAACCAGCTTCGATCCATCGTGCCCCTAATAGAGTCGCAATGCCCAAATTTGCGATCGCCATTCCAGCTGTCCCCAAAGCGGCTAGATAAGGCAGATTCGGAAAAGCCGCTCCTCCCCAATACACCAGCATTGTCAGGAATAATATGGCAAAGGACGCATTGTCCAGCCAGTTCTGGAGTACAACCAAATTCATAAAGTGTTCTCTCCGTGGATGATTTAAAATATCGATTCTGACTGTTTTGATCCTATATGTTAAGAGGGGAATCGGGAATGGGGCATTGGGGATTGGGCACAAGAGGCAGAGGTGCAGAGGGGAAAAACTTACTGTAACTTCTCCTCTGCTCCTCTGCTCCCCTGCTCCCCTGCTCCCCTGCTCCCCTGCCCACTCCCTATCTAACAGAGTTACTCTTACTCCCTTCTGGACTAGGTAATGTAGTAGCGTTAGTAACTTTTTTAAGTTCGATAAAAATATCGTAACGGTTACTGCGATTGTCGCTGACAGCAGATGTCATCCCAATTGAGCGCGTTGCATCTAGCAAAGTTTGTTGATTGGGAATTAGAGTTGGTAAAGGGAAATTTTTCACAGTTCGTTCCACATCCAGGAAAAATTGACCATTTGTCGGATTGGGTTCTGTAGGAACTGTTTGTTGGAAGGGAAGAGTGCTAGCTAGTGTGTAGTTAGGTTTGGGAACAATTTTATCCGCGATCGGAGCGCCCACTATCAAAAAGGCGACATCTCCATCTAACCAACCGTGAGTAGCAGTTAACGTACCATAAGGTGATACCCAGTTAACAACGGATTGACCTGCAACTTTCCCCGGTTGCACTTGAAACTGGTATTGATTTTTCATCACTTCATCCAGCTGACTGATGGATGCTTCCGCTGATTTGCGTAAGCTTTGCCCGCTGTAGGCATCCTTTGTCTGTACCATGAACAGCAAACCAGCACGAAAATCATTTGGTGAACCTTCTTTTGGAGTGGCAGGAATTACTGATAACGAAAACTCCCCTTTCATCCAACTAAGCAAATCCTTCTCTAAATCAAGATCGGTAAGGGATTTTATTCCACCTCTAATCTGTTCTGGTGCGATCGGTGATAAAGGATTTCCCTGAGATGTTAAAACATAGTCTCTCCACAACCTCTGTAAGTTACCGCCAGTAAGCATCATTAAGGTTTCCGCTGGTATGCGGCTTTGCATTTTCCCAGCTTTGTTTTCCACCACCAGCACACGTTGACTATTAGGATTTAACCAAGAAACGCCCTTAAAGCGGATTCCTTCTGACTCTAAGGTTATTGTCCCGGCTAAACCTTGGTTATTTTGCAGTTGAGCTAAAACTTGAGCAGGTAAAGGACGGTTTGGAGAAGCCGCAGCTATTTTCGCTGCTGTTGGCACATTGATATAAAATTGTCCAAAGGGTTGGTAATTGGCAATTTTCGGGAAATTCTCACTAAAGCCTCCTGTTGTGGCTAGGGATGTTTTATTTTTATAAGCATCAATCGCTCGTTCTGTGGCTTTAGGACTATCAGTTATGACTAAAAAGCGCCCATCTAGTAATGCAGCCGAGAAGTTTTGCCCTGCTTGTCCCTCACTTTGTTTAATGGCGATCCCTTGATAAGTACGATCGCTCCATTTGCCTTGTTTAAGAGTTTTGGGTTGTGCCAAAATGCTTTTGGCGATTTCTGGATTTTTTACTGGCAATACCATTACCATCGACTGCTGATCGCTAGCAGTATTTTCATTGGTGGTAACTGGTTTGGGTGCAGGTTTATTCCCTGTTGTTGGGGCAAGAATTGCGATCGTCACGTCATCGCCTACCCAAGGAGCGATATCTTTTTGGAAGTCGTAACCATTATTAGTGAGAAAGCGATCGCGTAACTGGACTAAATTTTTGTCCAGTTCTGTTTGGGTTTCTTTTGTCCCAAACTGCCGCAATTTCTGCCACTGCTGGGGATCTGTTGTTAAGGAAACCGCAAACAGAGCATCACCAGGAATAATATTTGCACCTACTAGCAAATCGCTAGAAGATATTTGTCTCTGGGCTAACAACCAGTAGGCCACACTCCCCGCACCAATCAATAACCCAGCAGCCGAGAGCGTCAGCACCAGAGACGGTTTCTTATTTTTCTTCATCTGAACAGACACAAGAGGCGGTGCCATTGAAACCTGTACCTTATACTTGCAAACTTATTACTTGCTTGATTAGTCAAGTACACCAACAGTATTACCCATTCTTTAGAGCAGTTAATTATATTAAATTTTTCTACCCTAGATGTTGATGGTACTTTGATAATCAACTTTCCGTAGTCTTTTAAAAGCTATGTTTTTGGCTCAGTTACCATTTTTAACACGCTTTGTTGAATTTAGTAGGACGTTTCCCTGAGATTAATTCCTCTGTCGGAAAGTTTCCACAAGTAAATCTGTTATTCCAAGCAATTCAGAGAATATAACATTTTTTTCGGAGTTACAGAAATTATATACAATCAGAAAACTCTAGGTATTGTAATGGTTTTAGCGATTTCTCTCTATTCTCCTTAAAGTATTACCCCGCTCTAAGAACTCTATTTTTATGTAATTTGGTTGGAAAATCGTCCTATCGGGACTTAAACACTTTGGAGGCAGAAACAAGCCTTAAACCCATGTAGGGTAAGGAAAATACACCAAATACTCAAAAACAGCCCAAAGCCAGATATATCAAGTAACTAAGCAAAACGATGTCAAAGACTTTCTTTACATAGGTTTGAAACTCTTTTTTGGGTATTTTTTGTCTAAGTCCCACTATTGCTTTCCTCTCAAGGCATTAATGCCTCTTGCCATCTCAAAATAAGCGAACGTACAGATAGATATAACTAACTGGACAAAGCTGCAAGCCAATTTGAGCTACTTGTCTTTGCTCGGTAGCGATCGCCCGCCTATACTTGCAACTCAAATCCAGGTAGTATATCTTCTCCAGAAACAATCGCTGGCATTTGTACAACTTCTACAGCTTTTAAAAGTCGGTAAATTTCAACTTGGCGATCTTGAGGATTAATCAGCCAACCCAAGCGCAGACCATTTTGAATGTATTCCTGCATTTTCTCTTGAATTGGTGCAAGGCGATCTGTGTCCGAACGCAGTTCAATCACAAAGTCGGGTACAAGTGGCGGAAATTTTTTTCGTTGTTCTGGTGTTAAAGCTTCCCACCGCTCCAATTTTACCCAAGCAGCATCAGGAGAACGTTTTGCACCGTTGGGAAGTATAAAGATAGTTGAAGAACTAAAAACTTTCCCTAATTTAGCTTGACGATTCCAATTATTTAAGTCTGTAATTAAATCTGCTTCTTGATTTCCGCTTTCTCCTCCTACTGGTGGCACAATTATTAATTCTCCAGATGCGTTCATTTCCAGGCTGACATCACGATTGGCAATACACAATTGATAAAATTGCTCATCGGTTAAATGAGCAATCGGTTCTAGATTTAGCACAACAGTATTCATTAAACCTTTCCTCGTGTCTTTCTTGCTAACATCAGTAAGAAATTATTGCTTGTTGGAAGATTTGTTGAGGTGTAATTTGTAGCCCTTCAAATAATGAATCTTCTAAACTATCAGTATCGCGTTTGGTTTGGTGATATCACCTTCAGGAAGTGCGATAAATTCTTTGAGGGTGAGTTGGGTTTTGAGTTGAATCATAGTTGATCTTGGGGAATGACTCTATTTTAAAGAGGATGCGATCGCTAAACAACGGCAAACCATCACCGAAAACTCATTAGTTTAACGGCACTACTACCAGAAGCGATCGCTGCAACAATAATTCAACGTTCCTTTGATAATTTCATTGCATGATTTCAGCTACTTAGTTTTACTCGATAGCGATCGGCCTACATCATGGCTTATTACTGATTTTTGGAATTTAATTGCATAGCCCCCAAATATTTGGTCAAATAAGGTGAAAAAACTTCATAAATTAATGTCAGTGGTTGCCCATGATGCCAAAACAAGTAGTGGCGACCCCAAAAAGGCCCAGTTACACCAAAACCGGATTCTAATGCCAATGAGTCACCGTAGTAAATTCCTCGAACATCCCGATACAATTCTGTGCGAAGACGAGCTAAACTTGCCCAAATTGGTAATGAACGGTTTTGCAAATACTCATCGACATGACTGGCTTCCCACCACGAAGTAGCATAGGCTAATCTTTGACCAGAAGCGGTACGCAGCCATACTTGTCGTCGTAATCGCGGTTCTGGGACAGCTTGGATTAACTCAGGAGCACCATCCAAGTCGATGCCAATCAATGACATATCAATAACATCTACTTCTACAGGCTCACCTGTGAGCAATTCTAAGTGACGTGTTGGAGAGCCGTCACCCAAAAGCATTAGCTGCCATGCAGGTGCTAGCTGAGTGTGAGGTAAACTTTGTTGAATTATTTCCTCCCCTCCTTGCCAAATCGGAGTGAGGCGATGCCAAGCTGGTGGCGATGTTAGGTTGTTTGTCGGCGGAAAAGAAATAGTCAATGCTTTTTACAAAACTTCACCTATTTCTATAAAAGCATAAAAAACTAGTACTTTGACAAGGCAATGCTTAATATGTAGTAAGCACTGAGTGGTTCCGAAAAGGACTAAAGTCTTCACTACAAACTTAATATTTAAGGGTCAATAGTCTAAGGTTTTTTGACCTATGACTATTGACCCTATGCTTAAACAAGCAAAAATGCGGATGGGGAGACTCGAACTCCCAAGGCAAAGCCACACGCACCTCAAGCGTGCGCGTATACCAATTCCGCCACATCCGCATGGTTTCTCTAAGAATAGACTATAGCATAAGAAAATAATTATAGTAAGGTGATATCTAAATTCAGTTGCTCAAAAATATAAATTTTCTCAAGGCGGTATCAGACTGACAGAAATTTAGCAGCTGTACAAGTGATATTGAAAAGGGTAGAGCTATTTTGTGTGTTTGGCGGGGTGCGATCGCGTATCCGTCTCGGTAGGCGATGTCTACGACGGGCTACGCCTATGCAAAAGCCCAGCTTGTTAGTCTAGCCAAGACTTACAGCAGCAATGTTGTTAGTGTAGTAAGACCCGTAGAGGCAGCAAGCCCGTAATATGCAAGTTTGCTTAGGATCAGGGTGGCGAATCTCCTGCAATAATTTGAAATAATGCGGAAGCGTTGTTTCAAGTTGGATCGGAGAAAATGTCAATCTACTGGTAATGATATCGAAACTAAAAAATGAAGTTTGACAAAATATTAATTGCCAATCGGGGAGAAATCGCCCTTCGCATTCTCCGCGCCTGTGAAGAAATGGGAATTGCCACAGTTGCGGTTCACTCCACCGTTGACCGTAATGCTCTGCACGTCCAACTTGCTGATGAAGCGGTTTGCATTGGTGAACCCGCTAGCAGTAAAAGTTATTTGAATATTCCCAATATTATTGCTGCTGCACTGACGCGCAATGCTACTGCCATTCATCCAGGTTATGGTTTTTTGGCAGAAAATGCCCGGTTTGCGGAAATCTGTGCCGACCATCATATTGCTTTTATCGGCCCAACTCCAGAAGCTATGAGACGGATGGGCGATAAATCCACTGCCAAAGAAACCATGCAAAAAGCTGGCGTACCGACAGTACCAGGTACTGAGGGATTGGTAGAATCCGAGCAAGAAGGATTAGGATTCGCCAAGGATATCGGCTATCCAGTGATGATCAAAGCTACAGCAGGTGGCGGTGGACGGGGTATGCGCCTAGTTCGTTCTGAAGACGAATTTGTGAAACTTTTTCTCGCAGCCCAAGGCGAAGCAGGAGCAGCTTTTGGGAATTCTGGCGTTTACATAGAAAAATTTATTGAACGTCCCCGCCACATCGAATTTCAAATTTTGGCGGATAACTACGGTAATGTCATCCACTTGGGTGAACGGGATTGTTCAATTCAGCGCCGGAATCAAAAGCTGTTAGAAGAAGCTCCTAGTCCGGCTCTCGACCAAGACCTACGTGAGAAAATGGGACAAGCTGCTGTCAAAGCTGCCCAATTCATTAACTACAGTGGGGCTGGTACTATTGAGTTTCTCTTGGATAGATCCGGTAAATTCTACTTTATGGAAATGAACACCCGGATTCAAGTAGAACATCCTGTAACAGAGATGATTACTGGGATTGACTTGGTTGCCGAACAAATCCGCATTGCTCAAGGTGAAAGACTCAAGCTGACCCAAGAGCAAGTAGTATTACGAGGTCATGCGATCGAATGCCGAATCAACGCCGAAGATCCCGACCATGACTTTCGCCCTTCTCCTGGACGGATCAGTAGCTATCTGCCCCCCGGAGGGCCTGGTGTGCGGATTGATTCCCACGTTTACACAGATTACCAAATCCCGCCCTACTACGATTCCTTGATCGGCAAGTTAATTGTTTGGGCGCCAGACCGGCCCACTGCGATTAACCGGATGAAACGCGCACTGAGAGAATGTGCCATCACTGGACTACCTACCACCATTGGGTTTCATCAAAAAATTATGGAAACTCCACAGTTTTTACAGGGTAACGTCTATACAAATTTTGTGCAGGAAATGAACGGTTAGAGGAGTGGGAAGGTTACAGGGTATAGGTTACAGGGAACAGGGTTCAAAAGCTATAGCCTGTACCCTATATTCTTTAACCTAATTTACACGAGATAGCATAGTCAGCAATCCTTGTTGACCTAGTAGAATTTCTCGCAGGAGACTAAATATACCAACCCAAATAATCGGTGTAATGTCTACCCCGCCTATAGGTTGCACCAGCTTTCGCAAGGGGATTAAAAATGGCTCAGTGGGCCAAGCTATTAAATTAAAGGGCAAACGATTCAGATCCACTTGCGGATACCAAGTGAGAATGATACGAAATATAAATAAGAATGTCATCACCCCTAACACAGGGCCAAGAATCCAAGCAGTCAGGTTAACACCAGTCATCGGTTTCAGGTACTATCTATCTGTAAAGAAAGAAAAAACTTAGGCAACGGCTATGTGCATTTTGCGACGCCGATTAGCCCATCGTAGACATCGCTAACAAGTTTTAAGCTTTGTAAAGCACTCCGATCCTCATTTTAACCAAATGCTGTCACTTCCTTCTGAAATAGAAAAGTGAACTCGCCCACGTGGTTAACTCAACAAATGCTGAAAGCAGTTACCAAGTTTAGCAGTTCAGAGTTAGAGGCTTCTCAAGAAAGTAATACACTATTAAAATTAGGATGAACTGTGTAAAAAAAGGTTGAGAAGTATGACGCCTTCTTTAGCAAATTTTCTTTGGAGTCTGCTATGGGGTACAGCAATTGTTGTAATACCCGTTACAGTTGGTCTAGTTTTCATTAGCCAAAAAGATAAAATACAGCGTTCATAATGCTTATGAGAGTTAATTTAACTCTCGTAATCGATTGTCTGTCAGCTATCTACATTTATTTCACCAAAAGCAGCATAAACTGCGGCTGGTGGCAGTTATAGATGACAGACATAGGTGTTTTTACTTTTCGGTGAATAGCTTCAGAGCTTCTTTGCCAGAGGCTTTGAAGCTTCAATATATCGTGACTAATTAGAGTAGTGATTTTAATTGTGACTCGCTAACATAGATTTGATATTGGGAAAACAGCAATGATAAATTTTGGGCTGAACTCAGCCAGTTTTCTGGCTCAGGTAAATTTTGGGGCAAACTCAGCCAGTATTCTAGGAATTTTCCTGGCTGTGGCTGGGGCAGCACTGTATTTTCTCCGCACTGTGCGCCCAGAATTGTCACGAGATCAAGATATCTTTTTTGCAGCAGTCGGCTTGCTTTGCGGCTTCATTCTTGTCTTTCAAGGATGGCGGCTTGACCCGATTTTACAATTTGGTCAATTGCTTTTAGTTGGTACAACTGTGTTTTTTGCAGTTGAAAGTATTCGCTTGCGGAGTATAGCTACCCAGCAAGCAAAGCGTAATACTCCGATTGTGGACGATGAGCGAGAGGTAAGCGGAAATTATTCAATGAACCGCAACCGCAAGAGGTATGGGGCTGAGATGGAGGCAGACTTAGATCCATTGCCTTATGAAGACGAGGAAGAACGCCCAGTGCGTGCCCGCATTCGCGGTAGCAGAGATGAGATTTCAACTCGTGATGACTACTACGAGGAACAACCCCCCCGTCGCACAGAACGCCGCAACAACAGTAGTAGTGAAAGACAGGCTCCATCTGATAGAACGCGTCGGCGGACTTCTGGTCGTCCCGTGAATCGCCCTTCTGAAAGCTCTGAAGATGAAAATTGGGGTTCTTCATCTAGGCAAGTTGATGATTGGGAAAATTCGGGTGGGGAAGTTAGAAAACCTTCTCGCCGTAGTAATAACGGGTCACAGCGTCCCGAAAGTCGTGAAGATGATGTTTCTCCCAGACCGAGAAGGCGTCGTCCACCCACTGACTCAACTCCTCGAAGACCGCGCGAAGATGATGATGCGATCCCAACTGATTATGTGCCATACAGCCCAATGGAAAAACCAAATGAGGGGCCAGATAATTTGACCGATTTTGATGATGATATTTAAAACAGTTGGCGTGCTAGTAAGTTTAGAGGCGACGGAAAACAGTTGAGGTGGAAAAATTTACGCCTACATTTTGGCTCCAAAGACCAATTCATTGGAGCCTGGTTTTTGGTTTAACAAGTTTGCTTGTATCTTGTGGTACTAACGATATTCCCATAGGGCCTACTTCTCTTAACAGTCGCTACACCGAAGAGCAACCTGCTTTGAGTGGAAATGGGCGCTTTTTAGCGTTTGTATCTAATCGCAATGGTAATCAGCAGCTACTAGTGTACGATTTGGAGAGGCAACTATTTATTGGCACTCCGGGGATAAACCGACAGGAGACAATTGCCGAAAGTCCAAGTTTGAGCTACACCGGGCGTTATATTTCTTATCTTACTAGCGATCAAGGTAGACCTGTAGTGGCACTTTACGATCGCGCTACGCAACAGTCGCAAATTGTCACACCAATTTATCGCGGCTGGGTTAGAAAACCAAATATCAGTCCAGATGGACGTTATGTTGTCTTTGAAACTGCCACTCGTGGTCAGTGGGATATTGAAGTCTTAGACCGGGGGCCAAATATTGAGTTAGATATTCCCAACGGTGCAACTGTGGGTTCACCTCCGTAGGAGTTAGGAGTTAGGAGTTAGGAGTTAGGAGTTAGGAGTTGTGAGACTATTGACTAATTACTAATGACTAATTATATGAAACGTGTTTTTTTTATACCTGTATTTTTCTGTTTAAGTTTATTGACTGGATGTTTTGGCTACCCTCGCCTTTTGAGTTATCCCTTTGATCCAGGGGGTCGGAGTCTCAATAGTTTAGCGTCGGAATTAAACCCCCAAATTTCTGGGAGATACATTGTTTTTATTACTGACCGGCGCGGTAGCCAAGATGTTTATATGTTTGATACGGTAAATCGTGATTTGGTTGATTTGCCAGGTTTAAATTCCTTTGATGCGATCGCAAATCATCCGAGCGTTTCACAAGATGGTCGTTATATTGTGTTTGCTGCTAGCCGTCAGGGGCGATCGGCTATTTTTCTCTACGACAGAGAAACACGCCAATCGCGGAATTTGACCAACAACCTGCAAGCCGAAGTCCGCAACCCTACAATTAGCGCTGATGGTAGCAGAATCGCTTTTGAGTCTAGTAATAATGGTCAGTGGGATGTTTTAGTATATGACCGTTACGGACAACCGTTGAATATACCTCAAGAACCGCGTTGAACTATAGTTAGAAGTTAATAGTTAGAAGTTAATAGTTAGAAGTTAATAGTTAGGAGTTAGGAGTTAGGGGTTAGGAGTTAAAATTCCTCACTCCTAACTCCTCACTTCTAACTTTTGTTTTCTACTTGTTGCACAGATTCAATAAGCGATCGCACTTGTTCCGTCCCCTCTGAAGCTTCAAATGATAGAGGAAACTTACCCCGAACAATCATCCGCAAACCGAGGGGTGCAAGACTGAGTAATCCTTTCAAATCCCGAAAATAATTCCCGACTACTTGTACGCCAAATTGACGTTCATCAATCCAACCACCTTCTTTAACTAAATCCACCAATACTTTTCGGTGACGAATTGAGCGACTATCGCTGGCTTGTTTCTGGGTGAGAATTTCTTGTTTAACTTTGGTAATTTGTTCTAATGGTGCAACTTCCATTGGACAAACTGAATCGCAGTACAAACAACGGGTGCAACCCCATACGCCTTTAGTACCTTCGTTGTAGCTTGCTAAACGATTTTCGGTATCGCTATCGCGGGAGTCTGCTACCATTCGGTAAGCTTTGGCAAGGGCATGGGGGCCTAGAAAGTCTGGATTAACTTCACGAGCGTTGCATTCAGAGTAACAAGCACCGCACATAATACAGTTACCAGTTTGATCGAGACGCGATCGCTCTTGTGGTGTTTGCAAAAATTCTCTTTCTGGTACTTGTCGTGCTGCTGTACTCACATAAGGGGCAACTGCCTCTAGATTATTCCAAAAGCTGCTCATATCTACAACCAAATCTTTAATCACGGGCATATTGCCAAGAGGCGCGATCGTGATTTCAGCCATAGCATTTACTTTACTTGGGGATGATGGTATTTGTTGTAATCTGGCAAGTTCACTCCCAACATTTTCTTTACAAGCTAAAGCCGAACGCCCATTAATTCGCATAGCACAGCTACCACAAATAGTATTGCGGCAATTTTTGCGAAACGCCAAAGTTCCATCTTGCTCCCACTTAATTTGATTGAGGCAATCCAAGATTGTATTACTTGGTTCGGCTTCCACAAGGTAGGTTTGCACAACAGGGGAGGAATTTTGTTGCTGTCGAATGACCTTAAAAATAACTTCCATAACTACTAACCAAAATTTTAAAATTACTTCACCAGCCTCAACAATCATGAGTCAAAGCAGGTAGTTGCGAAAAGTGAGTTATACTTTTTCGCCCCTAATTCAAACCCTGGTGTTAATAGGCTGACGATTCAAGGGCGACTGATTCTAGTTTAAGGATAACCATTAAAATTTTACTTGTAGTAGCGTTGTAGGCAAGATTTTCGTCAAATTCTGAGTTAAAACGCCAAAAATGTAATTGCAGCTTTGCATTAAATTTCTCTGTTTGGGAATGTAAAGGAAAAAGGGTTTGCTTAAAAAGTAACTTAAGTTGATCTTTGACCTAGCGATCGTATCCAAATGAAATGTATGTGAAGTTAGCAACATGTCTTGATGTCAACTTGAGTCAAGCAGTCCTGACAGTAAAATTTCGTCAATTGGTAGCGAAGGCGGGATTTTTGGATTATATAGAAGTGTGAAAGCCCATGTTTAATATATAGTAGTGGCAATCAAGCACTAGGCAGATGTTAAGAGATTTGTTCTTCCCATAGACAGACGTGCAAAATCCTCTGACTGCTTTTGACCTGAAGATAATAAACCGAGGAAAAATCCCCACCACTTTCAAAGAAAAGTTAGAGCACCGCGAAACCCGGAGGTGAGAGACTTTTCGCTTTTTGGCTTGCTCTCAATCAAGAAAATATGGGATTGAACTCATTGGTCAAAACTGCTCGTCTCAATTATATAAATTTTTATAAAAGCCAGATAGCAATACTCGCGCTTGCAAGAAAGGGTTAAGAAAATCGTCACTGCTTTTTTCTTCTTTTAGTCCAGGAATTTAAATAAAAATTTACCAGCAACTTTAATTCAAAATTAAACAACTATTTTGCTATTATTAGTCCATGCTAGTATTTAATATAAAATTACGAAGTAGCAAAACCAGAATCAATAGCCGTATCAGCGCGGTTACTACTGCTTTGTTGATTCGTAATGTAGAGACAAGAAAATTCGCGTCTCTACTGGTAGGACAAAAGGGTGTATGCCCGTAGGACTCTATTGAAATACTATGCTGTCCTAAGCTTGAGAGGACGAGTGGAGAAAACTCTACTTGCTCATTGCCAAGAAAGGCAAGCACTGAAAGTGAAAAACCTGCAATTTTTTGGGTCTACGACTTATTTGCAGTAGAACCTAACCCCATTTGTAAAGGTGGCTGAAAGTTACACCGCTACAGTAGCGCCAAAGAAGAAAATAGTTTTCTTTCTGATGGCGAATAATGGTTAAAAGTGCCGTAACATCACCAAAATTAATGTCTGTGGCAACTATGGCCTCTAGTTGGTTGTAGACAACCATATATAGAAGTGCTTTTGGCTCCTATCGGCAGGAATTCACCCGTTACACTAGGGTCTTCAGTAGCTCTATGCTAATGCTAAAAAATTAAATGCTGGCATGAGACTACATAGTTTATCAGTTTGGAGAGAGTAAGGAAAATTTGAGCATAATGACTGAAACTGCAACCGCGCCATTAACTGGAAAAGCACTACTTGCTAAAGTAAAAGAACTTTCCACATTACCACGCCGAGAAAGAGCTAAACAGTGCGGCTATTACACTGTTACTAAGAATAACCAAGTTCGTGTCAATCTCACCGATTTTTATGACGCTTTGCTGTCTGCTAGGGGAATTCCTCTAAGTCCAGAAGCACCTAAAGATGGTCGTGGTCGCGAACCGACATATCGGGTTAGCGTCCATCAAAATGGTCAGATTGTAATTGGTGCTACATATACCAAAGCAATGGGCTTGAAGGCTGGAGATGAGTTTGAAATTAGGCTGGGATACAAACATATTCACCTGATTCAACTAGGTGAAAGCGATAAAAAACTAACCTCACAAGATATAGATTCTGACGAATCAGACGAAGATTTGGAAGACGAAGAGTAAATTTGCTGATGGTAGAGATAAGTTTCAGTTGATGATAACTTGTCCTTACCCCGACAGCCAATTGGTAGCCAGATAAAAAATACGATTAGACCCCTTGCAGAATTCAGCAAATTTAGTAGAGTCTTGATTAATCAGCAAGAAATCTATAATGCAAGAAGTCTATCGTGTTTTTTTTGTTTATTTTGATAACTTTCTTTGAGTTTTCGGTCAACGCCTTACTGGCGTTTATAGAAAATGCACCGCCACTAGTTATAGTGACGGCATTTTTTGTTTGCTGGATAGTTTGCTGGTTGCCAGTAGCAACAGTATCGGCAATATTGCTTAATTGGCAACCTCCTAAACCTTTGCAGCCAGAGCAAAAAATGCCGTTATTGGTGTCACTTTACCTATTAGCTCCCCCGATCCTCTGGGGAGTTGTTTGGTTGAGTAATAAATCTTTTTCAGATTACGGCTTTGTTGGCAATTTTTCAACTCTTGGTTTTTTAGCACTAGGTTTTAGTTTGGGAGTGTTGAGTCTCGCTATTGTATTTATTGGGCAATTCGGATTAGGTTGGTGTTTTTTTGAAAAGTCTAATTTCCAGTTACTACTACCCATATTGCTACCGATTTTCTTGATAGCGTTGTTAGTCGGTGGGATAGAAGAGTTAGTTTTTCGCGGTTTCCTGTTCACAGAATTAGCGCAGGATTACCCAGTTTGGGTAGCAGCAGCAATTTCTAGCTTGATTTTTGCCTTTTTACACCTGATTTGGGAGCAACGCGAAACTGCACCCCAACTTCCTGGATTATGGCTGATGGGAATGGTACTGGTGTTAGCACGCTTTACCTCTAGCGGTAATTTGGGTTTAGCTTGGGGATTGCACGCCGGATGGGTATGGGCGATCGCTACCATAGATACAGCAGAATTAATTACTTACACAAGTAAAGTCTCTGACTGGTTCACAGGTAAAAATAAAAAACCCCTGGCTGGCTTGGCGGGAATTATTTGTGTATTGGGAACTGGAGTAATTATCTGGTTTTTTCCTAAGTATTTTAATTTCCCATAGAGAGATGTACGTTAACGCAGATCCCCGGCTTCTTGAAGAAGTCGGGGATCTAAATCCAACAATTTAGTAGGCACCATTCCACCCTACTAATCTTTATTTAGTACTCGAAACTACTCAGACCTTTTCATTCTGTCGATTTCTCGTTGTAATTCTTCAATTTGACGGCGTAAAATTTCTGTTTCATTTGTAGAAGATTCTGCTGCGACATTTACCGATCCAGAAGCAGGCGATCGCTGATAATTTCCTCGGCGAATTTGCTGGTATTCTTCGGATACAGCCCACGCGCGTAAGTAATGCAAGCGTTCAACAGGGAAAGGATGACTCAACATCATACCCTGAGCGCCATTGTAGATCAAGAATTTATATATCTGATTCAGTCCATCTTCATCCAATGCCTGATAATTTTCTGACTGCTTGATAAACTCTTGTAAACTACATTCATTGGCATATTTGTTACTGCCGCCAGAGAGTTTCATCATCGTTGACATCACGGGATTCAAGTCATCCATCACTAGTAGTGCAGCGCGATCTGACGATAACTCGGCTTTGCGCCGCCACTCAAAAAAGGCGTAAATCAAGCCTTGTGTGACAATATTACCGATGCCGAAGGTCAATTCTCCCAAGGCCGAAGCAGCACTCATCGCCCACATCGCCATTTGAATTAAAATAGTATGACCACATTTAATATGCCCCAGTTCATGGGCTAGCACCGTCCGAATCTCAGCTTCGTCTAGTAAGTCTAGTATCCCTGTATTTATGACTATGTAAGGATTTTCTTGCCCTAAGGCATAGCTATTTACTTGGGGATTTTGTGAGACAAACAGTGTTGGTTCTGGGTAAATGTCCAAATCTCGGACGCATTCCCGAAACATCTGGTAAATAGTGGAATATTGACGCGGCCCGACTTGGATGCTGTTACCCATTAGATAGACTAATTGAGGGCGTTCGTAGATAAATTCCACAAATTTACGAGCGATTAAATCAAATCCTGGCAAATTTCGTAAAGCTTGCTCGGCTTGGCGATCTAGTGGATGCCTGAAGGCTTCGCTGGAAATTCCTGTGTAAGTTGGCATAATTTAGGGTATTGGGTAATTGGTCATTGGTCATTAGTCATTGGTCATTAGCAAAGGACAACTGACAAATGACAAATGACAAATAACAAGATAATAGAAATGGGGCAATTGGAAGTAAAAGTCACTTTGTATGGAATTGAAAGCGTGTGATTGAGGCAGAAGTTCATTTGTCACTACATAACTTTTTGCGATCGCAAGCGGGGTTCCCTTCCTGGCCCCATCATTTGACGATGGCACGGTTGGTAGCACGCGCCTTGCGCCTGGGACGTAGCGCCCTAATTCAAGTAGGGGCAGTTAGTGGCTATCAAGGGCGGTATCGTACTAGTTTCGTGGCATCAGCCCTGATGTGGCATGGTCCTGTAATTATTGTTGCTCAAGAAACAGTGCAGCAACTTCTACTGCGGGTGGAAATTCCCCGGCTACAGCAGTGGCTACCAACCAATAAATCGATTAGGACAGGTGATGCTTGGCCTGATGCTGAGTTCCAAGGGCTACTGTTGACTTCCCCAGAAGCTTGGTTAAAAGGACAATTGGCTGGTGGCGATCGCTTTCCCCAAGGCATCCCCACAATTATTGATGGGGTAGACGATCTCGAAGATTGGGTGCGTCATCAACTTACCCAAGATATTCAACCCGATGATTGGGATCAACTTATGCTGGCTTGTCCCAACCAAGCTGAGGCAATTCGTGAAGCACGGATACAACTAACACACGAACTCTTTCAGCATCCTGCTAATCCATATCAGTGCTATCTAATTTCCCAGCCAGAAATAGAAATTTTAGATCGCCTGTATTTAGCTTTAGATCGAGCAAACCTCCCAGATAAGTGGAAAAATTTTTGGCAACAATTTCAAACCCTTGATGAAAATCTTTCCCCCCCTACTTCCCCTCCTCTCTTCTGGGCGACTATTGCCCATAGACAAGGTTTATTTTCTTTGCACTACGCACCAATGGAATTGGGGGAAATACTCTCACCTATTTGGCAGCGACAACCAGTAGTTTTAATTGGCAGCGCTATCGAACCGGAAACTGAGGCTCCCCTTTTTCGCCAGCGCTTGGGTTTGGACGATTTAACTTGCCTGAAGTTCTCCTCGGAAAGTCAAGCGGAAGCAATTCAACTGTATGTACCCTATAAGTTGCCCTTACCCAACACGCCAGAATTTCAAGCGGCCTTTATTCACAAAGTCCGCACACTAGTTTGTCTAAGTGCGACAGCACCAGGATTAACTGTTGTCTTAGTGGGAGATGTACCACTAAAAGCTCAAGTAGCGGCAATTCTAGCTTCAGAGTTTGGTTCGCGGGTGCAAGTAGAAAAAACTTGTTTAGATGAAAATGGTATTTTGATTAGCGGTTGGGAGTTTTGGCGAGAACATCAACGAGTCTTGCCAGCACCCCATCTATTAATCATCGCGACTTTGCCCCTACCATCTTT
The DNA here is from genome assembly GCF_036917315.1 of Nostoc sp. GTDB lineage: Bacteria > Cyanobacteriota > Cyanobacteriia > Cyanobacteriales > Nostocaceae > Nostoc. Next base: position 29,561 of record NZ_JBALDR010000008.1, read on the forward strand.
AGAAAATCCTCTGGTAGCTGGTAGGGTAGCTCTTTATAAGCGATCGCATCAAGATTGGTTCCGTTTGTACTTGTTGCCAGCAGCTTTAAATGAATTACAACGGGCGATCGCCCCAGTACGAGAAAGTCAAGGAATTGTAGCTTTGCTTGATAGTCGTGTAGTTAACCGCAGCTACGGCGCTCAAATTCTCGCAGCTTTAAGTCCTCTGGCACGCATTAACTATCTCGATCCCAGCCTGTTTTCCAATACCGATGAGGAAAATTCTGCTTAAAATTCAGTTATTAATGCCCAATGACCAATTTAAATTTTGTCAACCAAAGCGCGATCGCCTAAAAGCAAGCATTATTATCAGCTTATAGAAGGTGATGCAATTCATCGCCTTTCTGTAGGCATGATTCCTGGCAAAATAAATTTAGAACCTAAGTAGAATTTGAGTTGCTGATTATGGGTGAAGCAAAACGTCGTAAAACCACACTAGGGGAAACATACGGTCAAGAGACTCGGATCTTGTCTTGGGTTCCGATCACAAAAACTCAAGGCGAACAATTTGTCGCTTGGACTACTCGTGGTGCTTGGATAGGCATTGGTCTTATGGTTGTAGGATGGGCAACAATCCGTTTTATCGGCCCAGCTTTCGGTTGGTGGCAAGTAGTCTATTAATTCTTAATTCATAATTGAATTAGTTGGATATCTAGGCTCCAACTAATTCAAGACTGCGAAAAAAGAGACAATAACGCCCAAGTGTCTCGCCAATAATTATGAATTAGGTTAGTGCAACGGTGGGGAGTTTGCGTACCCTATGGAAAAGCAAGCTAGGCGTAGCCCCTTGTAGAAAGCATTATGACGAATTACGAATTATTTAACTGAGTTATTAATAAAAAATAATTACTTATTTTGGATAGATAATCGAAATATATTATATATACATTAAATTTGGCCAAACCAAATTAAGATAAGAATCCTTCTAAATTCATCGTGCTTTGGTTTGTACAAGTTTTTGAAAATAATCCGAAAATACCTGCAAATATTGCCTAAATGGCAACATTGCTCTGCTGAGTTTAGGTATTGTCAGTGTTAAGTTTTCCCATTGTGGATTCTACACTCATACTTGTCTACTATGTACGTTAGCTTTGTATAAACTATTGTATTTATCCTTTTCCAACTACTTAACCTATAATTCGCACTGTCATCTGCTTAACTTTATATATATAGGAGAAAGGAATTTGGTATAACTAATCATTTGTCTATACCAAAATCTACGTTAAAAACAGAACAGATTAAACATTTAAGCTAGAGACAGTATAACGATGGAAAACTACATCATGGCGTTTAATAACAGTGTATTTGACTGCACATAGCCAATCAAAACCAAATATGTAGCTTTTCTGTAGTTGACTAGTGCTAAATTTAAGTTACTCTTAAAGCGGATCTCTTGCTCTAAGAATCTACCCTGACAGAAATGTATAAAGATATAGTTAAATTTAGCAATTCTGTCCGAGATTTTGAATTTACAAACTGAATAGTTTGATACGGCCCTCAAAATCCCGATCTACTACCCTAAACAAGGTAGTCAATTAACGACTCAATATCATTTGTCTGGTAATTGTAATGAATAGTTTACAATACCAATGGGTGAGAAAATCTAAAGAAAATATAAAAGAAACTCAAATTACTGTGGTGTCTGGAGGACAAAAGTGTTTCTGAGACTAGCACATCAACATCGACAATTCGTCCAAGACTTAGTAATGAACCTGCAAGCCTTGGCAATTGTATTAGAGCGGCGTGGGTATCCTGCATCTTGCTATACCTGTGGCGACCAAATGAATAGTGCATCATTTATGGTTAGCTTGGGCGATAACCATCTGATTCGATTTTTAGTGTCCGATTACGGTATTACTTGGACGGAAATGCGGGATGACCGCGAATTAATGAAGCTAGAGGGTGCAGAGGCAATTAGCCAACTAGATGAATTGGCCGATCTTGTCAAGCAATCTATGCAAAGTGATACAGGCTCTAAAACTCTTGCCAAGAAGTATTAAGATTTTAGAGATCGATAGCAAATTAGAAATTGCTTATCGGTAACTCTTAATCGGTAACAGTGGCTTAGTTAGCGATCGCGCTTACCTATTTCTCCATTACCATTAAGTGATTGGCTATGGCTGGCCCATCGCATATTTTTTTGTATCTGCCAAACCCTCACGATCTTGATTTTCAGGCTCTAGCTAGAAGGTGTTAAAACACAGCAAAGTCAGGGTTAGTTAGTTGATCGCTCCTCTTTTGCCATAATTTCATCAAAACGCGATAACTTCTCTACGAGACACTGCGCGAATATCTAAAGTCCATTGCCAATTAAAATAAAGGGTGCCCAATAGTACGGATGACTAAAGTCATTAACTGCTGCTACGGGTGCATTATGACTTATTTCCTTCCAGTTTCCAGTAATTAATGAGACTTGAGCTTGGCGTAAAGCTTCAGTTTTGGTCAGCTTATCAGTTGAGAGAATACCATAAAAAGCACTCATAAGTGCTTGCGTACCACCATCATCTACAGACCATAAAGAGGCGATCGCGGCTCTAGCGCCGGTTTGTTGCATCTGATAACCAAAGCCCAAAATTTCTTCACCGTTACCTAACTTGCCTCCCAAGCCGGTTTCACAGGCACTCAACACTACCAAATCTACATTCGGGAGTGACCAAGTGGCGACATTTCTAAAATTAACGCGATCGCCATTCCCGAATAAAATAAACGAATCTTCTGGTTTACCAACCACAAAGGCTGCATGAGTCGCTAAATGGACAATTGTGTAATCATCCATTTGGGGTACAGCGACTCTAGGGGTAAAGGCATCGTCTAAAAGCTTCGTAGTTTCAGGAACCGCAGCTGCTAGATTTTCCACTTCCCGCGTTGCAAAGGGTAAGCCAGCGAAAGCAACCTGTCGATTCCCAACTTTAATTTGATAATTACCTTTAGTAAAAGCACCCGCTAAAACCCGCAAAGTAGATTGTTTTGGGGTGTTTAAGTTAGTCAGACTAGCAGATGTAATGTGATTCACATTGAAGTGCTGCACTAGCCATTGTTTGCCATCATATAAAGCAGTTAACGGAATGTAGCGTAAGCGATCGTCTGGAGCGTAAATCAGAGTTTGCGTACCAGATAGTTTCAAGTCTTTCTCTATCGGTTTAATTAGCCAGTCATACAATTGGCGTGCAGGTGCTTTGATATTTCGACTGGGATTGATTAAAGCTTCGCGGAAAGCATCAATTGTTTGATAGAGGTTTTCGCGCTTTACAGCAATGGTGCGATGAATTGGTGGGGATTCAGGAGTTACCAATACCAATTCCAAACTATCTTTTAAAATCAGTGGGTAGAGCAATGCCGATTTTTGCGGTAATCGCGCCAAATTATCTCGAAGTTCGTTAAGACTCTCTAAATCCAAATTTTGCCGCCTAGCTGTACGGCTAATTTGCTCTACCTGTGCTTTCACTGAAGGACTATTGATAAATTGGTTAAATCCATCTAAAAGTTGCTGTTGATTTAAGACTAATTGCTCAATGCGTTGTTTCTGTTCGAGCGATCGCTGTTGGGGAGAAATTTTCCGTAGTATTGTCAGTTCTTTACCCAGTACAACAGCATTATCCACACTTTGATCCAACTTTTGTTTTATTGGTTTTTCTGTTGCCGCTATATTAATACCTTTGACAGTACGTTGATTACCTGGCACATTCTGGAGATATTCCTCTAGTTCTTCAACTTTGAGTAAATCCATCGTCCTTTGTGCTTCAACAACACGTTCCTGTTTCAGCAATCGCTCACCCAAAATGCGATACGTCTGGCTAACAGTTATGTTGTAAGCATCTGGTTGCGGCGCACTCAGTGCTGATGGATTCAAGCGAGCTTTCTCACGATTAATTAAGCAATGCTTGTAAAAAAAAATTGCTAACTCTGGCTGGTTTTGGATATCGAATAAGTAACCTATGTTACTGTAAGTTTTTCCAAGTCGAACTAAATCCCCAAGTTCTTTGTTAATTAATAAGGCTTGCTGATAGGATCGAAGTGCTTCAGAATACTTTTTTTGACTTTGGTAGATTCTGCCGATGTTGTTGAATGTTACCGCTTCCCAAGAGCGCTCTCCAAAGTCTCTGCTGATGGCTAATGCTTTTTGTAATTTCTGCAACGCTTCTTTCGATTGACCTTGCCGAGATTCTTTGATCGCTTCTTCGTTGAGCCTTGCAATTTCTGAGAGTTGATTATTCTTGGGTAAAGCTTGAGCTTTTTCTCCAGATTCGTACCTTAACCTTGCATTTGTGTTTACCTGGTTATTGTTTGGGTATGCCATCCCAAAACCTAGTAAGCTAAGTAGAGATAAAGTAACAACACTCACATGCCGGAGATTAGGCTGCATAACAAAACACTCCCTATGCTCGGAAGGTAAATATTAAATCAATAAGTCCAGCAACGCAATTAATTTTTATGCTATTCAATAATTTGGAAAATTTATAGGTACTGAGAAAATTGAAGATGTCAGAAGAAAGACCCAGCCAACCAAAATTGCCACCAACCAGCGCCCTTGACAATCCATCCAGTCACGAGTTTGGGAATTGGTTTGAATATCTTGTCAGAGTGCAACCCCACCATACTGACTATGCCGGTCTTGTCTGGCACGGTTCCTATCTAGCTTGGATGGAAGAAGCGCGGATTGAATGTTTGCGATCTATAGGGATTGAATTTGCTGATTTAGTCGCTATAGGCTGCGATTTACCAGTTGTAGAACTGTCGGTGCGCTATCACCGTTCAATTCAATTGGGTATGGCAGTGCTGGTAAAAACTCGCATGGCTGAGGTGACTGGTGTGCGAATCAATTGGGATTACGCCATTATCTCAACTGATGGACAACAATTATACGTCACGGCTAAGGTGACATTAGTGGCTTTAGATCGCGAAAGAGGCAAGATTATGCGTCAGTTGCCGCCGAGTTTTAAGAATGCCTTAGCCAAGATTTTAGCATTAAATAATGATTGACCAAGAAAGGTTGTCATTTCATGTTTTATACTTCACCTTTGATTAGCAAAAGTGAAGTATAGATTGTTACTTTCCAGTTGAAAGCTGCGACAGATTTTGAGCAAACTGCGTTACGTAATGCCAAATATGTTGGGGAGTAATGCCAAAACTAATATTTAATAAAACAAGGATTGCCGCAAGAGTTAATGCAGTGCTCACGGTTGCTTTCAGCAACTTCCATAATATTATGAAGACTATCCAAGCTATAATCAACGTAATAATCATATATATTAATTCCTTAATAATTGCCCTTGTTTGAGAGTGGGCCCATTCAGAAAGGGTAAGATTTTGTTGTGGTAAGAATCACTGGTATAAAAGATAATAAAACCAATTTTTAATATTCACTAAAATGGTTTTTTGTGATAATTAGCCTGGGGATATCTTACCTAAAAATGAGATAACTATTTACGTACTATGCTGATTTTTTGCAAAGTTTTTGTAAATTTTTTAATTTTTTTTTGAATATCAATATTATAGATATACATAAAAATTATGGCCGATCCGGAAGCCACCGACTATCTTCAATTGGTTTACTTTTGATAGTTCGGTGAGTATGTCTTTGCTATCAAGTGAAATGATTTCCATATTAATTGGATAAGAGGCTGGGGATTAGAGATTGGGGACTAGGCATCAATTTCTAATCCTCAGTCCAATGTGAACTGAAGTTTTTTATCGCAGAGAAATTATCCGCGAGTGAGTTTCTAACTTTTCAGTCGCTGTTAAAACTTCTTGCCTTGCCCATTTATCCGCTGCCAAAATGTCATCTAAAGAGGGATTAGCACGGTTATCATTTTGATGGCGATCGCACACCAATTCGATACACCGAGGAATATCTAAAAACCGAATTTTTTCATCTAAAAATAAAGCTACAGCTTGCTCATTGGCAGCATTTAACACAGCTGGCATCGAACCACCAGCTTTACCCACAGCATAAGCCAACTGCATACAAGGATACTTTTGGTGATCTGGTTCGCGGAAGGTTAAATTTCCAGCTTTGACTAAATCTAGTCGTTCCCAGTTGGTGTAGATGCGATCGGGCCAAGATAGAGCATACAGCAAGGGTAAGCGCATATCTGGCCAACCAAGTTGAGCTAAAACGGAAGTATCTTGCAGTTCAATTAGTGAGTGAATAATGCTCTGGGGATGAATGACAATTTCGATATTGTCATAATCCAAGCCAAACAAGAAGTGAGCCTCAATTACTTCCAGTCCTTTATTCATCAAAGTAGCAGAGTCTACCGTGATTTTCCGCCCCATCGACCAATTAGGATGTTTGAGGGCATCAGCAACGGTTACATCTGCTAACTTTTCTACATCCCAGTCGCGGAAAGCCCCACCAGATGCAGTCAGCAAAATTTTCCGCAAGCCATCCTTGGGAACACCTTGGAGACATTGAAAGATTGCGGAATGTTCGGAATCGGCAGGGAGTAATTTTACACCATGTTTTTCGACTAAGGGTAGAACCACAGGGGCCCCAGCAATCAGGGTTTCTTTGTTTGCTAAGGCAATATCTTTACCAGCTTCAATCGCTGCGATCGTGGGTAGCAAACCAGCACAACCAACAATACCAGTGACAACGGTTTGGGAATCGCCGTAACGGGCGACTTCTATCACTCCGGCGTCACCTGCCAGTAGAATCGGTTGGGGATCGAGGTCAATGATTGCTTCTTTGAGCGCTGGTAATTTCTCTTCTGAGCAAATTGCTGCTATTTCTGGCCGAAACTGCCGAATTTGAGCAGCCAACATTTCAACATTGCTCCCAGCTGCCAATCCCACAATCCGAAACCGGTCTGGGTACTGAGTGACAATATCTAAAGTCTGAGTCCCAATAGAACCAGTAGAACCAACGAGAGTAATCGCTTTCACAATTGCTTAAGGATTTACAGACAACTCTCACTATAAATTGCTGGGGACTCTTTAATCACAGCAATCACTATAATCGATACATTGATGCAAAGGAGAAACGCAAAGAAATAAAATATCCCCCTGTTCTCTATCTTCCTCCAAAGTGGCGATTATCATTTTTCTTATCAATGTTTTGAGTATTTAAACTGATTGACAAAAGGCACTTTATCTTAAAATCTCACGAATACTGGTGGACTGTCCGCTCGCCGAACAATGGCGGCTCGATCAACCGTCAACGTTGAGCAATCATCTGAGTGTTCTTGAACCTATCCCACTATTTGAAAAATCCCTACTTGTCTTTGTAAAATATGCCTGAAAATCTTGATTTTTCGTTTTCATTCTTTAACAAACTTAAGCTTTGTAACACAAAAATGATTAGTGGGATAGCTTTAAATATTTCTTACTTAAAAAATTAGGTTTAAGCACGCTAGCATCCCAATTTTCCAAGAAGATAAAAGGAAGGAAATATAATTCGTGATTGGAGTTTACAAATTCAAGAAGATGAGAGCAGGGAATATATGCAAAAAGAGCTAAAAGCCCTTTCTATAGTTTAGGCAATACGCTTCAGTTAAGCGTATTTGTTGGTTGGGTTGAAGGTAGTGAAACCCGATAAACCTCACAATATGTTGGGTTTAGTTCCTCAATCCAACCTAGACATTTTCATTTTTTGGGCTTAACCGAACCGTCTTGATAGTTGAGGAGTAATAAGTGTATTCAGTGCTAGGTATTATCATATACATGTATTGTGTATAATGCGTAAATCATCAACTATTTCATCAGCTTTTAAAATACGCTCTAAAGCAGTCCAATTTTCATACGGGTAGACAAAAATTGTATTTATAAATAGTATATTTTAAAGATAAACTTCGATAAAATTGGCAAAAGTAACTAGATAGTGAATACTTTTAAGTAGTTTTTAATCTGTCCAGTTTGTTGATTGTGTTGGTGGAGGATTTAATATGCAAAATATTACTCAAAAATTGCTGTGTTACAGCCATAGGTAAAAGGATGCACAAAGGAGTTTGTTGAAGCACTCAACCTTATGGCCAAAGTTCAGATAGTTATAAAAAAAGTTTTATGGAAAAATGATTTCCTGTTTCCAGCAGCAATATGGCTTGCCAGTCGAATATTCATCTGGACAGCTATGTTGCTGGTTGCGCCAAAGCTACCGTTACCAGCAGAAGAATTTTTGCCTCGTTTTAGCTGGGGGGTTTTTGATGCCTGGGATAGTATACATTACCGTGCGATCGCAACTTCTGGTTATGAATTTGTGAATGACGGCAAGCAACATAATCTAGCCTTCTTTCCCCTATTTCCCTTAAGCATCTGGTTTTTGATGAAGTTGGGCTTACCGTTTGAATTGGCAGGCACCTTAGTCAACAACTTGGCATTTTTTGCAGCGCTTTACTGTTTATACTTTTGGGTCAAGGAGCATTATGGCATCAATGCAGCGCACTGGGTAACTGCTGTGCTTTCTTTGTATCCAGCTTCGATGTTTACGGGAGTGATTTACACAGAGGGGCTGTATTTGTTTTTGAGTACAGCGGCTTTGCGGGCGTTCGATCAAAAGCAGTATGGCTGGACTGCCATTTGGGGAGCGATGGCGACAGCAACACGTCCTACAGGTATGGCACTAATTCCAGCATTGGCGATCGCAGCCTGGAAAGAACGCCGACCACCCATTGCCTATATAGCTGCTTTTACTACTGCTATTGGCATACTTCTATTCAGTTTGTATTGTGCGATTTATTTTGGCGACCCTTTAGCTTTTATTGAAGCACAGCGGGGATGGCGACCAACTCTAGGATTTGATTGGCAGGGTTGGTTAAATATGTTTATGCAAATTGCCGTTGGCAGTAAAAATTGGCAATTTGGCTGGGTTCAAAACTCCTCTGGTGCGATTCAAGACCCCTGGTATCTCTTATTATTTGGCGCGATCGTTTCTAGTGGCTATCTTTTATGGCATTTCCGTCAACGTTTTAGTTCTGTAAAATTATTTTATGGGTTTTATGGTTTAGTCTTATTTTTGTTGATTCTGGCAAGCGAACAGTGGATCAATAACTTCCTCAATTTGTTCATGGTCTTAGGTGGTGGCTATATGTTGTGGCGCTTACACACGCAACTGACCCCAGTTACAGTTATTTATGGCTTTTGTGGTATTGGTTTGCTGCTAGCTTCTGGAGGCACTATCTCCTTAAGCCGTCTTGCCTACGGTATTGTGCCTTTGAACATAGCAATTGGTGTGCTGCTATCTCGTCATCCTCGTCAGGGATATTTAATATTGGGCGCTTTTGTGACACTACTAGCCAAAATAGCTGTAGGATTTGCCCAAGAGCATTGGGTTGGTTAGAGGGTTCGATCCATATCTATGAGAAGTTGCATTTAAATTTCCTAATGAGTGTATTTAATCAAACGAAGATAGCGATCGCTTCATTATTTCTAGGTGTAGGTGCCATATCTTTTGGCTCTATTTTTATGAAATTGAGCGAAATTGAACTCAGCCCCAGTGCTACTGTATTTAATCGCCTTTGGCTTGCTAGTGTGGTCTTCTTGCTCTGGCATGGATACAAGGCAATATGGCAGCGATTTTCTGGAGACAAACCTGTAGAACAGCAGCCCTACACCAGTCAGGATATTTTGCTATTGCTAGGTGCTGGTATTCTTTGGGCTGCCACCTTAGTTTTGTTGGCTTGGTCGCTGACTCAAACTAGCGTTGCAATTTCTAGTGTGTTGCATAATTTGGCTCCCATATTTACTAGCTTAGGAGTGTGGCTGTTATTTCGTCAGGGTTTTGAGAAGCAATTCCTGATTGGCATGGTCATCGCCCTTGGGGGAGCGATCGCTATTGAATTTGAGGAGTTGCAAATTGCCACAGATGAGGTTCAAGGAAGCTTGGCTGCGATCGTTTCGGCGATTTTATTGAGTGCCTACCTGCTGATTGTAGAGAAATTACGAACCAAATTTTCTCCAGCTACAATTCAATTGTGGATCTGCGCGATCGCGGCTCTAGCTATTTTCCCCATACTTTTGTTAACTCAAGATCGGCTTTTCCCCTCTACAGTCGGTGGGTGGATCTGGGTAATTTTCCTGGCGCTGACTTGCCAAGTTTTAGGTCATGGGCTTTTGACCTATAGCCTTGCTAGGTTTTCCTCTGTAGTTGTCTCCTTGGTACATCTGTTAGAGCCAGTTTTTAGCGGCATTTTCGCTCTGATAATCTTTTCAGAAAAATTAACTTTCTCGAATTGGGTAGGTTTCGCTGTAGTTTTAATGGGTTTATACTTAGCCGTATCTAGCCAAGCTGCTGTTAATTACCCGTTCCAGGAATCAGTCAAAAATATAGTTAACACTTTCGTTAAAAGTATGACGATTAAACTGTCATTACTAAAGCAACAATTCTCTGAAACACCAGCTTTATTAGGAACTGTCTCATTATTGTTTGCTCTAATTCCCATATCTTTAGCACCATCTCTGACCAAATTGTGTCAACAAGAAATTGGTGCAAATGCTGTAGTATTTCATCGCAGTTGGATTGCGACAGTTGTCTTTGGTTTGTGGAATGGACTTGAGGCTTTCCGCTACCAAAAATCTATTGAAGGTGGCAGGAGTCAGGTGGTCACTGAGCAACTTGCCTTGAGTGAAGTCGAAAGAAGTCAAAGTGAGGCAGGATATAGTATTACTCCTGACTTGCTTGATAACCAATCTATAGAACAAAAGCCTTTTACAAGTCAAGAAGTGTGGCTATTGTTGGCAATGGGAACCTCTGCTGGAACCTACCTTCTATTGTGGGCTTGGTCGCTGAGTCAAACTAGTGTTGCCAACGTGGCTTTACTGTCTAATTTGAACTCCTTATTTGTTGCTTTGGCTGGGTATTTGTTATTTGGTCGGCGTTTCGACAACAGATTCGTGATTGGTCTGGTCATAGCCTTGGGAGGAGCGATCGCGTTTGAACTCAATAAGGTGCAATTTGCAAGCGATCAAATACTAGGTGATGCATTAGCATTGCTAACTGCGGTTTTCATGGCTGCGTGTATGCTGCTGATAGAAAGACTCCGAACCAGATTTAGTACTGCAACTATCATGCTGTGGCGCTGTGGAGTGACAACAATGTTTCTACTACCAGTGCTACCATTTCTCGAAAATAGACTATTCCCCTATTCCTGGACGGGTTGGTTTTTCATCATTTTCCAAGCTCTTTTCTGTCAAGTGCTGGGTCAGGGACTTTTAGCTTATAGCCTCAGTAGAATATCTTCAGGCGTTGTCGCCGTCACACTTCTTCTAGAACCAGTTCTAGCTTCCATTTTTGCTTGGTTCATTTTTGCAGAACAAGTAGGTTTGTTTGACTGGGCTACTTTTGCCGTAGTTTTAGCGGGTATCTATCTAGCCCAATCTAGTCAATCGATTCTTCAAGTAACAAACGAAGGCTCGTAGTAGAATGACGGTACCCGCATTTCTCACAAGCTTCAGGCGTTTGATGATGAGTAATGAGTAATGAGTAATGAGTAATGAGTAATAAGCATATTGCAACAGGTGCAATACCAGTGCAAGAACTTGTAGATTCTTACTCATTACTCCTTACTCACTACTTATTACTCCTCCATTCAAGGTGTGGTGAGAAATCCGGGGGTAGTAAACAAAGATAAGCTGTTACACTATGGTGAAATCAGTGTAAATCCTTGAGCCGATCCGATAATTTTACTACCAGTTAAATTAATTTGCTGCAAAGCCCCATTGTCTAACAGTAAATAAGATTTATTAGATAACATTTGTTGTAAAGTTGGCACAGGTGCAGTAGTTACCTTGCAATCACAGTAAAAGTTTAAACTGGGACGCCCATAAGCAAAAGAAGTATAAATTTGTGTTCCTGTTGAAACATTTGCCCGAATTAATTCTGCTACTGGTTTAACTGGAAAAGCTTCCTTTAATTCCCAAATCCATGATTGCGAACTCATTAACAGTGCTAAAACTAAGTACATCCCAGAAAATAACACTGGAATAAAGTTGCGATCGCGTTGTCTAATTAGCCATACTGTGATGCTCATGCTTATTGCCAAAACAATGCTCATGACTATTAAAGTAGGCTCTTTCTTTGCAAGAATAAAGTAAACGCAACCTCCTAAACCAGCAACAGCAATAATAGCCAGAAATATTGTCAAACTTCGCACCTTAAAATGATCGTACTGCCAAATTTCGCTAAGTTTAGCACCTATTGCCAAAGCTAAAAATGGATATACAGGCATAACATACCACGGGAGCTTAGTTGTCATTAAAGAGATAGTTCCTAAGTAAATAATTGTGCCAATAATAATTAAACTACCCCAGGAAGTATGACGTTTTTTCCAAGCTAGATAAAAACCTCCTGGTAAAAATAATAGCCAGGGAAAACTATACTTAATTAACTCAATTAAATAGTACCAAGGTGGCCCCCTATGACCTTCAACAGGTTGTGTAAGGCGATCAAAGGTTTGTGTTTGAAAGTTCACTTGGAAGAAAGTTTCGCCATAATGTTGCCATTGGGCAACAAACCAAGCGATCGCAGGTGCATTTCCTAAAAACATTCCCACTAATAAATAGGGGCTTGTTAACAAAGCAAACTGCCGATCTGCAATCAGGAATAAACAAGCGATCGCTCCTAGCGGTAAAACTATCATCCCTTTCGTGAGAATGATTAACCCTAGACAAAATCCCACACCTAGAGCATACCGACGATTATGACGTGCTTTTAGCAAACAAAATAACAGCAGCAAGAAAAAGGTAATAGTTGCACCATCTAGCATTGCTAGCCTTCCATGACGCAGCACAGGCAACATTGTCAGGTAAACTAAAGCGCTAAACAGAGCTGGTAAACTTTGGTTAAAAAGCAAACATCCCACTAAGTAAAGCAAAGGCACTCCCAAGGCAGTTAACACTGCACCCGGTAGACGCGTTGTCCACTCATTCACACCTGCGATCGAGTAAGTCCAAGCAATTAATAAGTGCATCAGGGGTGGCTTATTATGATAGGGTTCTCCTCCCAATGTGGGATAAAGCCAATGCATTGAACCAAATGGGGCACGCCAAATTTCACGGGCAACCTGTGCCACAGTACCTTCATCCCAATCTCGCAAGGGGGAGTTTCCCAAAAATATCAGCCATAGAAATAGAGATATTACCAGTAGGCTAAATAACCATTCTTTTTCTCGGAATAGACGCATATCTAAAAATTGCTAAATTTTGTAAGTATCTTGGATGAAGATTTGAGATTTTCTTCTCCTAAAATAGATACTCAGGCTGATAATACTCGGAATCCAATCGTAAATCTGATGGAAGCTGTGAGTAATTAACAATGCTCCAAACTGCCAAAGTTCAACCCTCATTTTGCTGAAACTGGCTTAGTAACCAAGCGCAAACTTCAGACTGACTTATTTCACGACTTCGGCGTAAGGCTTCTTCTAAAATTGCAATTACCAACCCAGGTAATACCTGTGATTCTTGAATACGTTTACTGCCTCGATCTGCGATCGCTCTCAAAGTCTCAACTTTCAACCTCTGAACTCGGAAGTTGCACCTTTTTACTCGAACGTTGAGCCTCTGAACTCGGAACTTCGACCTTTTTACTCGAACGTTGAGCTTCTGAACTCGGAAATTGCACCTTTTTGCTCGAACGTTGAGCCTCTGAACTCGGAAGTTGCACCTTTTTGCTTGAACGTTGCGCCTTTGAACTCGGAAGTTGCACCTTTTTGCTTGAACGTTGAGCCTTTGAACTCAAAAAATAAAGCTCAGAACTTGGAATGTCGTGCTTTTAACTCCAACATCCAAATTCTGAGCCTCAACGTTGCACATTTTAAGTGCAAATAGTCAACTATTTTCTACAACGCTGCTTTTTGAGACTTGGATTTTCCAGGTTTACGAGCAAATCGTTGTCCCATTTCTACAACTACTGCATCTAAACCCGCGCCCTGTCCACTGGCTTTTGCGTAGTTATACACCTGTAACGCGGCTGCATAAGCTTCACTACCGACTGCAAGAGATGTATCATCTACCAACTCTTGTAACTGCGTCAACGACAACAACACCGGATACAACGCTTCAAATAATTGCACGTCCTTCTGCATCTCTTCTAAGTCAAACGATCGCGGTAAAAACTCTGGATTCTGCGCCGCCACCTCTAATGCTTTGCTGACAAAGGCTCGACTCTTATCTCCCATCTTGGGTAAAGTCTTGCGATCGTCGGCACTCAAATCAACCAAAAATGATAGCTTTTCTTTAATCGTGGCGATCGCTTGCAATACAGCATCTCTGTCTGTTTGTGCCAACGTTGCACTAATTGGGGTCGTAGACATAGAAATCACTCTCTAGTAAGTTTTTTCATCTAGAGTGCCCACATATACAATCAAAATTTTCATTCGCAGAGCAAAGCTGGTCATTTTAACAATGACTGATTGGGCGTTAACTGGCTCTCAAAACGGCTGTAAACAATTTGGGTTGGATACCAACAAGAAAACCAGTACAAATCTTGAATAACTTTGCAAGAATTACTCTCATCTGCTAACTCAAAGTGAACCAGAGCTAAATTATTCAATCCAACTACCTCTCGTCCCTCTTGAAACCAACGAGATTTCCAAAAAATCAGGGGTTGTAACCATTTCCATTTGGCATTTTCGGCCCGTTTCCAAGGAGCTATCAAGGATAATATATCTGCTGTGTAGGTAGAAGTCCGAACGCTGTTTCGAGGTATCCACTCTAGTACACAATGCCAGTCAGAGTCATTCAGCAGCTGACGATTATGGTGTAATTGTTTATCGGAAATTTCTACCATATTGGGTGGGTTGCTCCAGCCGATCCAATGTCGTACCTGTTCTGGGAGGAGCCAATCTTTCAATCGTGTATGAATCAGCCGCGTCAACATCTCTTCATTCTTCAATGCACTAGCGGTTAACTGTACTAAGACAGATTGTAATTTGGAATGGGTGCGTGCATAAGATAAGTGAGCAACAGAACTGTAGTGAATATCCCCAGATAGAATCACGACTTGTTGACGTTCCTCAAACAAAGTAGTTAGGAATTTCGCCAATGCTTCAACATTAATATTCCAGGCATCTCCAACATCTGTTGAAAAAACTTTCTCCTGTTTTAAGTGCCAATGATGAATCCAATCAATCACTTGTAATCCAAATACATTTGTGGGCGCAATCACAAATGTAGTTTTAATCTGAGTTTGTTCATCTATTTCTTGTAAAGGTAAAAGTAGTTGTTGCTCAAAGGCTTTGGGACACAACAGCATCGGTGGGGCAATTGGTTTTTGATCGGCTGGATAACCTCGCCATGTACGTGTATCCAGCACAATTACTTCATGGCAATCGCTGCGGACTATGTAATGCCAAGTCAGCGCTTCAGGATCTCGATCCAGAATAAATACTGAACCGTCTCGGACTAAAACAGGTAAACCTGTGTGGGGATCGTTGGCTGGCATTCCTACATAACGAGCGATCGCCTCATCAGCCTTTGCATCCATTCCTTGAGAAGCTGACCAAGCTTGTGCAGCCGCCAACAGCTTTTCACCTGGTTTTCCTTCTGCAAATTGCTCTGGTGTATTGCCCCATCCTTGAAATACCGTATAGGCTAACAATGCATTTTGGACTATTCTTCGCCCTAATGGCCGCCCCAGCACTCGCAAACACCAAGCTTGGTTCAAATTCCAGTCATCACTAACATCATGGTCATCAAAGATGCTGTGCATGGGGATATTGGCAAGGGCGCGGCGCACTTTCCAAAGCGTATAAATGAATTGTCGCAAATGCTTGACTGCGCGATTCCAGTCTTTGATAGCATGGCGATCGCGTGTTACTTGTTGTCCTTTGGGAAATTTTGTCGGCCAGCACACTGGCGACCAAGCTAGTAAATAAGTAGCGTAATATTCACCCAGACTGAAAAGATGACTGTTGACTTTCTCAGCTTTATTATGTAATCCTGCGGTCAAACCAGCTTGATTTGTCGCAGCATCAGCCCGTTCTCCCGGGGGTAGCTGCTGGGGAGTACAGTACACTCCATTCACCGGAAGTTGTTCTTCCCAACCCAAGAGGACATCACCAAGCGTAGTGGCAACCCACAACGACGGATCTGCTACATCATCTCCATAAATTTGATCTCCCGTGAGAAACAGCTGGTGAGGTCGGTGCTGGGGTTGATTTGCTGATGCCTGAATCATAGTATCGAGAATTGGCAATGCATCAAACCCATGACCATGAGGTTTACGGCACGAAGCATGGACAATTTGCAAATCTTGAAGACGGTTTGGCGGTAGAGCAAAGGTTGGTTTTTGATGATCGAAGTAGCTGATGCTAACTGTAGGAGAGGAGTTTGAACATAATGCTTGTTGCAGAGTTTCCGTGGTTTGGTCAGCAACAGTAAACTGGAGGTCGTATGCATAGATGCGATCTCCAGTTAGGCGATGTCCAATTGTAGACCGAGCCGCGATCGCAACTATATGAAGATACTTACCCAAAGCAACACTAGAACGTTCCCCTGACAATAAGCAATTTCCTAGTGCTTCACCATCATTTGTTGTGTCATAAACCTTAAGTTCTACCTGACAAGATTGTTTTAGTGCCACCCATACTGTCACCGACTCTGGCTCAGTATGTTTGAGGATTGGCCCGGCTAAAATCAGTGGTAGTTCTTGTAAAAACTCGTCCCCAACTTGATACTTCATTGCAAACAGTTGACATGATGGTGTTTTAGATGTGTTACTTTGCTCCTAAATTGGTAGCCCCAACTCATCTAATCACCAATCATGCATCAATTCTCATCTGTTTAACATCAGTTTATAGCGCAAATTGATTGCAGCCTAAAAGTTCAGGGACGGACAAGATGCCCATCCCATAAGAGTAATTATTTTAGTTGAAAAGAAAGAATTCAGGAGTCAGAAGCCAGAATACCCTTTCAGGGAAGCAAGCTACAGAATTGAATTGGAGCGTTTGAATAAACGGTGAAACATCGCACCAAATTTTGAATTTAGTAGTGACTGGTCTAAGTCTCCAATGGAAAAGCATTCTGAATTCTGAATTCTGAATTCTCTTTTAATCAATTTTGCGCGATACCTTCTTCACGCGCGGCACGTTGCACAGCAGCAGCAACAGCAGTGACAACACGCTCATCAAAGACTGAAGGAATAATATGTTCCCGATTCAAGTCTGAAGGCTTGACTAAAGAGGCGATCGCACTT
Source organism: Nostoc sp. (assembly GCF_036917315.1). Taxonomy (GTDB): domain Bacteria; phylum Cyanobacteriota; class Cyanobacteriia; order Cyanobacteriales; family Nostocaceae; genus Nostoc. The sequence goes on from NZ_JBALDR010000008.1 coordinate 46,725, forward strand.
GCGGCTTCGAGGTACATTTTGATGGTAATTGTCTGTGCCCGACAATCTAAAGCACCACGGAATACCCCAGGAAAAGCAAGGACGTTATTGATTTGATTTGGGTAATCACTGCGACCGGTCGCGATGACAGCAACATCTTGACTGATTAATTCTGGCTGAATCTCTGGAATCGGATTTGCCATTGCAAACACAATTGGATCTTTGGCCATCGATTGCACCATTTCTGGTGTCAAAACTCCTGGTGCGCTGACTCCAATAAACACATCTGCCCCTTGCATTGCACCCGCCAATGTACCCTGACCTTTCACAGCAAACTCAAGTTTTTCTTCTGTCAAATCGGTGCGATTGTTAGAGATAATCCCTTTAGAATCGCACATCCAGATTTTTTCTGCCCCAGCTTTACGGAGTAACCGAGCGATCGCCACTCCCGCCGCTCCAGCACCGTTAATCACAATCTTGATTTCTGCTAAGGATTTATGTACCAGTTTCAAAGAATTAAATAACGCAGCCAAGGTGACAATTGCTGTACCATGCTGGTCATCGTGAAAAACGGGGATATCTAACTCTTCGCGCAATCTTCTTTCAATTTCAAAGCAGCGAGGTGCAGCGATATCTTCTAAATTCACCCCTCCAAATACTGGAGCGATATTCTTAACTGCCTGGATAATTTCTTCTGTATCTTGGGTGGCGAGACAGATGGGAAAAGCATCCAGCCCTGCAAATTCCTTGAATAGCATTGCTTTGCCTTCCATGACTGGTAAGGCGGCAGCTGGGCCGAGATTTCCCAAACCCAAAACGGCGCTACCATCGGTAACAATGGCAACAGTGTTTTGTTTGATGGTTAACTTGTAAACTTCCTCTGGGTCTTGAGCGATCGCAGTACAAATTCGACCGACTCCGGGCGTGTAAGCCATTGCTAAATCAGACACACTCTTCAGGGGAATTCTACTGGTAATGCTGATTTTGCCACCGCGATGCAAATTAAAGGTGCGATCGTAAACACTGAGTAACTTAATATCTGGCAATGCTTTGACTGCTTGCACAATGGTTTCAGCGTGTTCAGTACTAGCAGCATCCACAGTAATATCGCGGGTGGACTCTTTGCGGGTTTGCTCGATTAAATCAATTTGACCGAGATTACCACCACAGGTTGCGATCGCATGTGTTACCGACGCCAACATCCCTACACGATTGGGAATCTGCAAGCGCAGTGTCAAACTAAAACTAGAATTAGGAGTTAGGTCTGCCATGTTGATTTTGGATTTTAAGTTTTAGATTTTATATTGAATTGAGACAAAAACTAAAATCTGAGATTTGTAATCTGTAGAAACACAATGTATGTAAACTTTTGGGATAATCATCAGTAGTTAGTTTACCCACTGCTTACAGTTTTGATAATTATTTTTATTTATACCAATGCATTTACTAATATAAATGAGTAACAATTTAGTAATTGTACCCAAATACACCAGATATTTTTTTATATTTTATCTATGTAAATATTTATATAACTATAGCTTCATGATAAAAACAGCGCCCTCTATACGGAGAGCGCAGTGAATTTTAACTTACAATTAACCGTTAATTACAGGTGCGTAGGCGTAGCCCGCACAACTCTTGGAGACGCTGCGCGTAGCTTGCTTCCACGTTCGCGGAGCGTGCCGTAGGCAAGTGGTACGGCTGCGCTTAGTGAGTGACCGTTGTAGACATCATTGCTACTGGTACTGCCTCACCGGCTGCCAAATCCAGCGGGAAATTATGAGCATTGTGCTCGTGGATTACTTCTATACCGAAATTGGCTCAGGTATTGGTATTAATGAATAAAAGCAACTTTTCTGGCTGATATTTTGTCACCATAGATTAACTGAATAAAATCAGTTGAGTCTTACAAGGGGAGAAAACCCACCTAAAATGGGTGTAAGGAGAGAAACAATAAGATGTCTAATAACCGTTCTGGAGTATTTATTGGCGGTTTGATGCTGGGAGCTACTATCGGTGCTTTAACCGGTTTGCTGGTGGCTCCACGCACAGGGCGCGAAACGCGTAAAATTTTGAAAAAATCTGCTAATGCTATCCCAGAATTGGCAGAAGACTTATCAATGAGTGTGCAAATTCAGGCAGATCGTCTCTCTGCTAGCGCACTGCGAAACTGGGATGAGACTTTAGATAGATTACGGGAAGCGATCGCAGCAGGTGTAGATGCCAGTCAGCGAGAAAGCCAAGTCTTGAAGCGACAAACATCTGTTGAAGACTCAGATTCGCTTCCCCAGCCATTAGAACGCTCATAAATGACATAACCGTGATTGAACCCCTGTTTTGGTTGGGACTTTCTTTACTTTTAGTCGCCACAAGCCTGACTGCGGTTTTAGTGGCGGCGATACCGGCTTTGCAGGAGTTAGCACGCGCGGCTCGCAGTGCAGAAAAGCTATTTGATACTCTCTCGCGGGAGTTACCACCCACCTTAGAAGCTATCCGCGTGACTGGCTTAGAAATCACTGACTTAACTGATGATGTCAGTGAAGGTGTAAAAAGTGCTGGTCAAGTCGTGAAGCAAGTTGACCAAAGTCTTGATAGTGCAAGAAAACAGGCTCAAAATCTACAAGTAGGTACGCGCAGCATCTTTATTGGCGCGAAAGCTGCTTGGAAAAACTTCACGCGCCAAAAACCCGTAAGGCGGACGAGCGATCGCTTGCCAAACAATGAAAAACCACCACTAACGTTGCGAGAACGAGAAGTGCTGAGGCATGAAAATCGTCGGAGCAAAGCAGAAGTGTACCGCGCTAATGACGGTTATAACGAGGCTGCTAGCTGGGAAAACAATTTTGATGAGGAAGATTGACCAAACAAAAAAAGGGCATTGGCCATTGTTATCTTCCTTGTTGCGGTGTTAAAGTGTGGTATTTCATCAGTTTAAAAAAGCCATTTGTGTTTATGGATAAACTTTGGCATTGTATTCAGCAATTTGGGAAAACGGGTGAAGCATATTTGAATCAAGCGGTCTTTTTAGGAGAAATGTGCTTGTTTCCAAATTTTTGTCATGAACCAAGGACATACGAGGTTGTTTGCAAATTTGTAAATAGCGTGAATAGCCAATATAAATCTTGGGACAGTTCGATAGGGGATTTATTTGTATTTGCAAAACCTAGCCGATATTGCAGTTTTGATAAAGGCTGCATTCGCACTCGTAATGTTGTCAATTTGTGTGATTTTGGTAAATATTTATATCCAGAGGTAGGAAATATACTGGATACACATTATTGGGATGAATTAGACATTTATCGTCGAGCAGAATATTTTAGTCAAGATAAATTTGAGGAGTTCATAAATTCTAGGTTTAGGAACGAGCCTGATTTTAAAATTTTCTTTGAGACAATAATACAAAGAATGTTCCACAAATCCAATCATGAAATTACTTTTTATTCTCTTGTTAATGACCGGAATGAGAACACAGCCTTTGCACCATATATTTTAATTGGAGATAGCTGTATTTTAACTATAGCTAAACGATGGGTACTGTAAAGGTAATTATGCAGCTATTACTCTATGCTATACATTAAACCCAAGATGACAGCGAAAAGCTTCTCACCTGTTGAATTCGCAAAAAGTCACTATCACTGGAAACAACAGTTAAATTATTTTGAAGTGCAATAGCAGCTATCCAAATGTCATTTTCATCAAAACCTAATCAACAATTTTAGTTTTTCGCTGCTTATTTTTATCTTTGGGTGCAAATTTATCGAATAAAGCTACTTTAATTTGACCGTAAATTGTTGCTGTTTCTTCTGTTATGTGGTATACACGAATATCTTTTAAAAATTCTGTCAAGCGAACCAGATTATTTTCCTTGCGTTGGGATTTTTCCATCATGAATGTCATTTAACCCTGGACAATTACGCAAGTAGCAATGTTATTTTCTCAAACTTCGTTCACGCGACGGATAACATTTGGCTCACCTAAAATAATCGCACTACAATAATATCAAGTAAATAGATTATTCAAATAGGTTGTCGTCATCAAATTTAGCTTTACCACGGTTATTATATACTGCTTGAAGGGATTCTTCAAAGTCGTCACCTTCCCAAGTGCCAGCGTGTCGAAGGATGGAGCGTCCAGAAGCAGGACGGTATGTAAGTTGTTCTTTATCAGTAGAAGTTTCTGTAGAATCCCTTAAAGGGATAAGTTTAAGCGTATCTGATTCTAAGTCCTTTTGTGTATATTTAACCTTAATAGAACGGATCAAATCGAGTGCTTCTGCTAGCAACTCCGGCGGTAAAGTTTCTATTTCTTGGATTAATAATTCTTTGTTAGTCATCTCTCACCTCTAATTATTCCCCTTTTATTGTATGGGGAACTCTGCTATGGCTTAGTCAATTTTGAGTTGTTAAAAACTTTGACGATAATAATTAAAAAGAGGGTAGATGATTCTAGTGTCTATAGCCTCCTCCCCTCTCCCCAGACACGATTATCATTTTAATTCAGGATGTTTTGAGTATTTTAACTAGTTGACAAAAATCGCGTTTTGCTTTACGAGATTTCCACACTCCCCAAAAACCTTTTGCTTTGATCCCCTAGATTAGAGTAAAGTAAACAAGTGTAAAGAACTATCATTTTTCTAGTACTCTTTTAAAACAACTTGTTCGCTTTTACCGTTAATATTTGTATAAAAACGTCCATGCAATCTTGTTTTTGGCGACGAATTCTAGTATCTATTGCAGTATTTTTCCTGGCTGGGTCAATTTGGGTGATGCATTCTCCCCCAGCACTGGCTTATGACAATCCTGAGTTACTTCCTGACACCTTTACTCCAGTTGTAGATTTAGCTAAATCTTTGCCTGTACTGCAAGAAGAAAAGCTTGTCAAAGATTTAGAGCAGTTTGAATCTGATACGGGCTGGAAACTGCGAGTATTGACCCAATATGACCGCACCCCAGGTCGTGCGGTTATCAAATATTGGGGTTTGGATGACAAAAGTATTCTACTAGTTGCCGATTCTCGTGGCGGTAACATCCTCAGTTTTAGCGTCGGCGATGCTGTTTATGAACTTTTACCCCGGACTTTTTGGATAGAACTGCAAACCCGCTTCGGTAATTTGTATTTTGTCCGCGAACAAGGCGAAGACCAAGCCATTCTGCAAGCCTTAGAATCGGTTAAAGGCTGTTTGCTCAAAGGGGGTTGCAATGTTGTCCCCGGACTGCCACGAGAGCAATGGATTCTCACCTTGATTAGCTCAGTTATTGGTGGGGTGATTTGTGGATTTGCAGCTCAACCCCGCGATAAAGGCCAAGTTTTTGCTTGGCAATGGGCTTTAATTTTCTCACCTTTGTGGGGAATCTTGTTTATTGCCTTCGGCATTGGGCCAGTTGTGACACGTACAAGCGACTGGTTGCCTTTGGTTCGCAATATCTCTGGGTTTCTCATTGGCGTCTTGGTTGCTTATCTATCTCCTATTTTCAGTCGGTCTTCTTCTAGTAATGAGTGAATAGTTAGGAGTGAGTAGTTTAATTAACTTATAACTCCTAACTCCTAACTCTTAACTCTCTGAAGCTGATAAGCTGAAAGCTAATATTTGAGAAGCTCAACAAAAATGGAATGGCACGTAACTGATGCTCAAAGTTTAGCAATCATTGATAGTGAAATTGGCGATCATGTCTTTTCACCCGCAGAGTATGAGATTGTGCGTCGGGTAATCTACGCCACGGCTGACTTTGAGTATAAGTCTTTGATTCGCTTTTCTGAGCGTGCCTTGCAAGCTGGAGCAGCAGCGCTAGCCGCACGTACCACGATTGTGGTAGATGTCCCGATGGTACAAGTAGGTATTGCTTACGATATTCAAAATACCTTTGCGAATCCAGTGTATTGCAGCATGGAAGCTCTCACACGCCCTCAAAAAGAAAAAACTCGCGCAGCATGGGGAATAGAAACCTTAGCAAAGCGTTATCCAGAGGGCATTTTTGTGGTGGGTCAAGCGCAAACGGCACTGACTGCACTGGTGGATTTAATTGAAGTTGAGGAAATTAGACCTGCTTTAATAATCGCAACTCCAGTGGGATTTGTAAATGTTGATGAAGCTAAAGAGCGTTTACAAGACTCTCTAGTGCCTCACATTATAATTGACAACCGCAAAGGTAATGCAGTTGTAGCAGCTGCGATCGTTGATGGGTTGGTAGACTTAGCTTGGCAAGCCTATGGACAAGATGGAAATCGGGGGAGCTAGGAAAGTCGGCTCTATTGTATTTTGTATCCAAAAGAGTATTCATCAATCATTGAATATCCTGATATTTTTGTTAAGTCGTGCCGTTCAAGGAGCCTTTTCTTGTGGTAATTCAAGGTTTCAGTTTAAGCGCATATCTTGCAATTCCTGTGGTATTAAGTCTTCTAACTGATGGAGAAGGAATAAAAGTATCTTTAGTTAAAAATGTTCATCAGGTATCTACTCACAAGGAAATGCTCCTATCCAGCCGCGAGCTAATCAGTATTAGGGCAACTCCAAAAACATACTATGTTAGTGGTGCTGGAAATGACACAAATAGCGGAGTCTCTACTTCATCCGCCTTTAGAACAATTCAAAAGGCAGCAAATCTGACTAACCCCGGCGATACAGTATTGATTATGAACGGAGTCTACAGGAATGCAAAATCAAGTGGGGACGTAGTATCTATTACTCGCTCTGGAACAGCAAATGCATGGATTAAGTTTAAAGCATATCCTGGACATCAACCGAAAATTCAACACAATGGATGGCAGGGAATTTTTATTCACAAGGGAGCGTCATATATTGAGATAAATGGGTTGGAGGTGATAGGAAACAATGCCAACATAACCCTTGATTATGCGATAAGTCAGAAAACTAACAAATTAAACCCGCTAACGAATGGAAACTGCATTAACGTAGATGGACGAAAAGATGGTCATAGTCACCATATACGTATTGTCAACAACAAGGTACATGGGTGTGGAGGAGCAGGCATTTCCGCTATTCAATCGGACTATGTGACAATAGATAATAACGAAGTGTTCAATAATGCCTGGTATAGCGTTTATGGTAACAGTGGCATTTCGGTATTGAGCAGTTGGAATTTTGACAACAAGCGGGGATACAAAGTGTTTGTTACTAACAACAAAACCTACAACAATCGTATGTACATCCCTTGGATAGCAGTTGGAAAGATCACAGATGGTAATGGCATTATTATCGATAGTACAAAAAATGATGAAAACCCAAAACTGGGTGTATATAAAGGATACACTTTAGTTAAAAATAATCTTGCATTTAATAATGGTGGATCGGGTATTCATGCATTTTTAAGCGAACATGTTGATATTGTAAATAACACAGCTGTTTTAAATAACCAGAGTCCAGAACTTAATGGCGGGCAAATATTTGCTCATACATCATCTGATGTCAGAATTCTTAGGAACATTCTTTATGCTTTTCCTGGAAAAAATATTAATAATAAGACTAAAAATAAAAATGTTATTTATGATTATAATATCTACATTAATAGTTCTAAAATAAATGTTAAAGGCTCTCACGATATTGTTGCAGGCTCACAATTTTTAAGCAAGTATCCTACTCTAGAAAAAATATCCGGCGATTGGAAATCGCGGTTAGATAAACAAAATCCGCCAACACGACCTTATGTAGAACCTAAGTCGGCAGGTTTTGCCTGCGGGACAGTGACTTATCGTTTGCAAGGAAAACTCATCCAAGTGGGATGCTCTCGTTAGCAAGAAAGCAGGAGAGATTTATCCCGAATCTAAATGCTCGAAGCTCCGGGACGACCATTGAGAAGTTTTGCGATGCCGAGATATTTGCGATATTCGGCTCGTAATTATTAAATTACTCGCACCCTGCGTAAATGCAGGGTGTAGGCCTATCTATTGCACGTTTCTGAAAGAGAAGCTTATACTGATTACCTCTTCAATCCTCTACTCTACGACGCCGCCGACGCGGCTTTTGTTGTTGGTCTTCACGCAAGCGGCGACCGACTTCGTTAAAGAAATCCCGCCGCAGATAAGGATAATCGCTAACCCACAAGTTACGATTGGGAAAGTATATATCGCTGAATTCATCAATACTGCTCAAATCTGGGCGATTTGACATCACTACCATTTCTGCAATTTGACCGCGAGTAATAACTTTGTGGGCAGGACGCAATGGTGCTACAAATTCAATGGTAAATCCTGTGTCATCACCTATCTCTAAGTTTATCTGTTTTTCTCGGTTTTCTATAATCACCAATTCGCCTTTGTTGTTGACTGTTTCGGTTTTACCCATCAACTGGTCTGTAATCCACCAATCTAGGACTCGACCACGGAAAAAGCCGCCGTACTTGTAACGGCGGCATTGTAAATTCCGCATACTTGCTTGAAACACTGGATACCACAGCCAAAAAAAAGCGCTAATTACCCCTAGCACAAATACTATTGAAGCAAACTCAAGCTTGAAAACAACTGTTGCAATTAAAATAACAACTACCGCAACTACAGAAATTAACAGCCGTTGCAAAAAATTTGAGAACTTTCCCCAGTAGTACTTATACTGCAAACCAGTGGCAATTAGGGGGACAACTTGTTCAAATTTCTGGCGAGTCAGTGGTACTAACATTAGTGCTGAGAGTGTGTTTAAAGTATCTTTTCTAATCCATATACTAACGACTTTAGCGCTAAGACTTTGCGAATCGCTACTAGCACTCCTGGCATATAACAAGCGCGATCGCTCGTATCATGTCGTAAAGTATAAATCTGTCCGGCTGCGCCAAAAATCACTTCTTGATGGGCAATCAATCCCGGCAAGCGCACGCTATGAATTCTAATCCCTTCATCTGCGATACTTCCCCTCGCTCCTGCTAATTTCTCCGTTTCTTCTACAACAGCAGGGTTAAAAGTTTTACCCAATTCTCCTAATAACTGCGCCGTTTGAATTGCAGTACCACTGGGTGCATCAGCTTTTTGGTTGTGATGCAGTTCGATAATTTCCACATGGTCAAAATATTTTGAGGCTGCGATCGCAGCTTGTTGCAATAGCACCATCCCAATGGAAAAATTAGGAATAATTAGACAACCAGTGCTAGCTTTGTCGGCAAAATCTGCCAAGTCTTGAATTTGTTCTGGACTTAAGCCAGTGGTGCCGACTACTGGACGAATACCGTAAGCGATCGCACTGCGAATATTGTCATAAACTGAATCGGGATGGGTAAAGTCTACAATCACCCCTGGAGGAGACTGTCTGTCACCAGCCACATACCCCAACATCGGTTCTAATTGATTGGTAATCGGCACTTCCAAAGGTTCGCTTAAACCCGCCAACTCCCCGGCATCTTTATCTTGATGTTCTAAACTGTAGTCAATTGCACCCACTAAGTTTAAGTCAGGCGCTTGTGCCACCGCCTTAACCACCTCACGGCCCATTTTGCCAGCAGCACCGTTGACAATAACCGGGATAGGAGCTTGATTCGTCATAGGTCGAGAAATACTTTTTGAGTCAACAAGGGAATTGTAAAGACTTTCGCGATCTAGTAGCTAGCTTCTCAAATCTCTGGCTTAATTCCACCTACCCTGAATTGTGCAGCTAATAGCTTAGTTTTTATACTCACCAAAAGATCGGTTCTCCTTTTCATTGCACTATCTTACCCAGTAACCCGTTTCATTTGCTGATGTACTGCTTTGATAAGTATTCCTTATCAAATATATCAACCTTTGTTTGTCAAGTCTAGTTGACTATTTGTAATATTATTGTTATATTTATTTACATAACTTATCAAAGCCCCAAAGTAAGCTGCATATTTAAAATTGCACCTTATCTATTACCTATCTAGTTTTGGTTGCATTGGGTGTTAACTAAGAAAAACAGACTTCGGTTTTAAAATATCCCATCGACATTTGGACTTCTCCCATCTACCTCGGCTATCAAGTCGGGGTTTTTTATGTTCTCGATTAGCAGCTCATTTCTTTAACTTTTCTCAGGAAACTTTCGCTCTCGCACTTCCACGGCATAATCTTGCACAGCTTTGGTAATCGTCTCGCGCAAATTTGTGTAAACTTTGGCGAATGGTGGATGCTTTTCTGCCAGTCCAAGGACATCTGAAGTAACTAAAACTTGTCCATCGCAGTGAATTCCCGCACCGATACCAATTGTGGGAATACTTAATTTTTGCGAAATCTGCATTGCCAAATCTGCGGGTATATGCTCTAACACTAGAGAAAATACACCAGCTTGTTCGAGAGCGATCGCTTCTTGTAAAATCCTCTCACTGGCTTCTTGCGTCTTACCTTGTTGGCGCAAACCCAGTTGATGTATTGATTGTGGTGTCAAACCTACATGACCCATGACCGGAATTCCAGCTTGTACTAGACGAGCCACAGTTTCGGCCATTGCTGGATAGCCACCTTCCAATTTTACCGCTTGAGCGCCGGTTTCCTTTAGTACCCGCCCAGCTGAGTGCATGGCTTGTTGCAGACTTTCTTGATACGTCAAAAAAGGTAAATCTACAACTACTAATGCCCGTTTAACCCCACGGCGCACAGATTTTGCATGATAGATAATTTCATCCAAAGTAATTGGCAGTGTTGTTTCATACCCTAGAACTACTGCCATAGAGTCACCCACGAGGATTAAGTCTACACCAGCTGCATCGAGGAGTTGAGCGATCGCATAATCCCAAGCGGTCAACGCGACAATTGAACGTCCCTGTTGTTTCCATTGAATTAATTGCTGGGTAGTGATTGCCATTGCCAATTTTAGATTTTAGATTTTGGATTTTGGATTTTTTGTCCTTTGTCATTAAGTCGTTAGTCATTTGCTAAGGACAGAAGACAAAGGACAAATGACTAATCATTTAACAGCGCGACTGAAAGCAATATGGGGTTTTGCACTGTCGGTTTTGGGCATTAACCAAGCTAGACCTTCACTAGTGCCAATCCATAATTTATTGCCGATATCAGGTGCAAGGGTAATAACCCGACTAGAAGGAAGTCCAGCAACTTCTCCGTCTAATACAGCTCCTGTATTTGGATCTAATCGTAACAAACCATTATTAGTCCCGACCCAGACACTACCATCTTTAGCAAAACGTATCGCCGTTACATCACGCCCACGCAAGCGGGTTACAGACCGCAACACTGCACCAGTTTTTGGGTTAATAACTAGCAAATTATTCGGCATTCCTGCCCAAATTAACCCTTCTGGACTAATAGCTAAAGCTTGTACAGTCGTCCCTGGTAAATCGGCTATTCGCTTCATAATCGCAGCACTAGCAGTATTTACCCGCACCAATCCATCTAGAGTACCAACCCACAATTGACCTTCAGCATCTAAAGTCAGGGCGTTAGCGCTGACACCAGGCAGATTTTTTAATGTTGTCATAATCAAGCCTTGGTCGGGACTAATTAGAGCTAAACCGCTATCGGTTCCAGTCCACAAATAACCCCTTTTGTCAAGTAACAGTGACAACACGCGTTTAGAAGGCAAAAATAAATTTTGTGCGGTGATTTCGTTTGTGCGGGGGTCAACTCGAACTAGTCCCTCATAACTTCCTACCCACAAACGTCCTACTTTGTCTTGGGCTAAAGCACCAATGGCAACATTCGGTAAGCTCACACGAGAAATAATCTTGCCGGTTTTAGGATCGATCCGCGATAGTCCCCGCCAAGAACCTACCCAAAGATTACCTGTAATATCTCCCAATAAATTACCAACACGATAATCAGTTTTCGGCGAATTTTCTTCAACTCCCCGCTCATCGGGCAAAGATTCTACTCGCGGTGGCGGTGCGGAAGATGGGTAAGCGGGGGTTACATCAGATGAATTAATATCAGGGGTTTTTTGCGCCCATCCCATATTTGGCAAAGCTATCAACCCCAGCAAGATAGAAGTAATTAATAAACTAGTACGCTTGTAAAACAATACCACGGTGACATTTCCTTTGGAGACAGTACCCATAGCATTTACCTAAACTGGCTTTGGGTTAATTTCAGTGTTCCCCTTGCTGGGATTTTTTAAACATTGGGGATTGGGGACACAACTCTTGGAGAGGCTACGCCAACGACAAGCGGTAGTTGAATCTCGACTTCGCTCGATTACCGCGTAGTCCAAACTCAATGCATTGCTGGGAACTGGGGATTTCTCCATCTCCCTCATCTTTTAAGTCCTTTACAGTTATTAATGACATTTTGTAAAGCTTTTGTAACAAAAAGTTTAAATCTTTATGTAATAACAAAATTAAATAGATAAGTTAAAAACTTTCAAAGAATAACTTATCGAATTCTTGATATATTGTGAAACAAGTTACAAATTACGTGGTGTGCAATTCTTTTATCTTTTGCTCACCACTCTGCTAAATCTCTGTCAAGTAAATTCTTTTCTGGTATCTTTTCCATCAAAGGTCAAGATATAAGGAGTGTAAAGGCGGGAATGTGTGCCAGCCAGCCCAATCCCCTGAATACCCTGATTTATGGGGGGAATTATCTAAATGCTGCCCACAAAAGGCGGAAGTTTTGGTGAAATTGAGAAGGTTTAGTTGGGTGCGAAGAAGAGGTAAACAAGAATTTTGATTTTTAGCAAGAGGGAACAGTAGAAGCGCTAGGTCGTGTACCTCTAGAAGGGGAAAACACTGGTGAGGAGGGCTACCACCGCTACCAAAGTGTCCGCCGCAAAAAAAACTGCTAACCTTTGCCAAAGGCAACTTCTAACAAAAAATTTTTCCGATCTTCCCCTCGCTCAAGGGGGGCAAGAGCGGGGTGAGGGGAAGTTGCACAAAACGTGATTTGATAATTAAAAAGAGTGATTTCAGGGAAGGATAAAATTATGTCTTACGCTCAAACGAAGACTCAGAGCAAATCTGGGTATCAAGCCGGGGTTAAAGATTACAGACTAACTTATTACACACCGGATTACACACCAAAAGATACCGATCTTCTAGCTGCGTTCCGTATGACACCTCAGCCTGGTGTTCCTCCCGAAGAAGCAGGTGCGGCTGTTGCGGCTGAATCTTCCACAGGTACTTGGACAACTGTGTGGACAGATTTGCTCACCGACCTCGATCGCTACAAAGGTCGTTGCTATGATATCGAACCAGTTCCCGGCGAAGACAACCAGTACATTTGTTACGTTGCCTATCCTTTGGACTTGTTTGAAGAAGGTTCTGTAACCAACGTATTGACCTCAATTGTTGGTAACGTATTTGGTTTCAAAGCTTTACGGGCACTGCGTCTAGAAGACATCCGTTTCCCAGTAGCTTACATCAAGACCTTCCAAGGGCCTCCTCACGGTATCCAAGTTGAGCGCGATAAGTTAAACAAATACGGTCGTCCTTTGCTGGGTTGTACCATTAAGCCCAAATTGGGTCTTTCCGCTAAGAACTACGGACGTGCTGTATACGAGTGCTTACGCGGTGGTTTGGACTTCACCAAAGACGACGAAAACATCAACTCCGCACCATTCCAAAGATGGCGCGATCGCTTCTTGTTCGTAGCTGAAGCTATCAACAAAGCTCAAGCAGAAACTGGTGAAATTAAAGGTCACTACCTAAACGTAACCGCTCCTACTTGTGAAGAAATGCTGAAGCGGGCTGAGTATGCAAAAGAACTCAAAATGCCCATCATCATGCATGACTACCTCACCGCAGGTTTCACCGCCAACACCACATTGTCTCGTTGGTGCCGCGATAACGGTATCTTGCTACACATTCACCGTGCTATGCACGCTGTAATCGACCGTCAAAAGAACCACGGTATCCACTTCCGTGTATTGGCTAAAGCCCTACGTTTATCTGGTGGCGATCACATCCACACAGGTACAGTAGTTGGTAAGTTGGAAGGTGAGCGCGGCATCACAATGGGCTTCGTTGACCTGTTGCGTGAAAACTACATTGAGCAAGACAAGTCTCGTGGTATTTACTTTACCCAAGACTGGGCTTCTCTACCTGGTGTAATGGCAGTTGCTTCTGGTGGTATCCACGTATGGCACATGCCCGCACTAGTAGAAATCTTTGGTGATGACTCCGTACTACAATTCGGTGGTGGTACTCTGGGACACCCTTGGGGTAACGCTCCTGGTGCAACCGCTAACCGCGTCGCCTTAGAAGCTGTTGTTCAAGCTCGTAACGAAGGCCGTAACTTGGCTCGTGAAGGTAACGATATCATCCGCGAAGCTGCCAAGTGGTCTCCTGAACTGGCTGTTGCTTGCGAACTGTGGAAAGAAATCAAGTTCGAGTTTGAAGCAATGGATACCGTCTGATCTGGGTTAACAGTTAAGAGTTAAGAGTTAGAAGTAGAGACGCGATTCATTGCGTCTGTACAAGAGTTAGGATTTGCTTTGCATTAATTCATAACTCATAACTCATAACTCATAACTCTTCAGGGCTGGGGTCAAGCATGAATCTTAAGCAAATTGCGAAGGACACAGCCAAAACTCTCCAAAGCTATCTGACTTATCAGGCTCTAAGGACAGTATTGGCACAGCTAGGCGAAACGAATCCACCATTAGAACTTTGGTTGCATAACTTTTCGTCTGGCAAAATTCAAAATGGTGAGTCATTCATTGAGCAACTGTTGCGAGAAAAACCAGATTTGGCTTTGCGAATCATGACTGTCAGAGAACACATTGCGGAAGAAATTGCAGAATTTTTACCGGAAATGGTTCGCACTGGCATTCAGCAAGGCAATATGGAGCAACGTCGCCAGCATTTAGAACGCATCACACAAGTAGTAGACACATCTAACCCCAGTCTGCAACCAGAACAGCAAACAACTTCAGATCGGGATTTGGATAACTTATCCAATTAGTTCGGTCAACCTAGTAGTCAAAAATCGCAACACATTATCATAAAGCTATGCAAACTTTACCAAAAGAGCGTCGTTACGAAACCCTTTCTTATCTGCCACCCCTGACTGACGCTCAAATTGCCAAGCAGATCCAGTACATTTTGAATCAAGGTTACATTCCAGCGATCGAGTTCAACGAAACTTCTGAGCCAACAGAATTATATTGGACAATGTGGAAGCTGCCTTTGTTCGGTGCTAAATCTACTCAAGAAGTATTGAGCGAAGTTCAAGGATGCCGTTCTCAATTCAACACTAGCTATATCCGTGTTGTGGGTTTTGACAACATCAAGCAGTGCCAAATTCTCAGCTTTCTTGTTCACAAACCCAACAAAGCCAACAGATACTAAGCCTAGTCAGTTGGAATTAATCATGGGATAGTTCAAGTCATTTGTTTGTCCCTGTATAGGAGAGGTAGAATTATCTGCCTCTCCTTTTTTATGGAACAGAATAAAGACGTCAGTGTACAGAATTCCCAACTGAATTCTCTACACTGACGGATAGCGTAGCTAAAGCCTTCTCTTCTCCTTTTCCTGTCGGAAACGCTGCGCGAAGGAGAGATTTTGCCAACGGCACTCTACGAGAAGCGTCTTGATTTTGAATACTGAATTCTTTTCAAAATTAGGCGTTAGGCAACATAAGCATTTATACTTCACCATCTAATGCATTATCCTAAGCGTCCCGCTTGGTGGGAGAATAAAGACGAGAAATGATGCAAGCCTTGTGTTATCTCCAGCCCAAAGGAATCTATAGAAATGTGGAAACGAATTGTATTAATTTTGCTATTGGTGTTGAGCTTCAGTCTGAGTAATTCGGATGTAGCGGCTGCGGCTGGACTCAAAAGCTTTGTAGACAGTGGTGATGGCTATCAGTTTTTATATCCTAACGGCTGGCTGCCAGTTAAAGTTGCCGATGGGCCAGATGTGGTTTTCCACGATTTGATTGAGGTGTCTGAAAATGTTTCGGTTGTAATTAGCCCAGTTCCTGAAGGCAAAACTTTGTCAGAATTGGGAACCCCAACAGAAGTAGGATACAAATTAGGAAAAGCAGCTCTCGCGCCTCCTGATTCTGGTCGTTCGGCTGAATTAGTCAATGCTGCCCAGCGAGAAGTAGACGGTAAAACATACTATCTTTTAGAGTATGAGGTTAAACTCCCCAATCAACAGCAACGACACAACATCGCCAGCGTTGCTGTGAGCCGTGGTAAACTTTTTACCTTCAACGCCTCAATTCCTGAAAAACGCTGGCAGAAAGTTAAACGAATGATTGATGAGGTTGTTAATTCTTTTTCTGTTTATTAATTGGGGAGTGGCAAGTAAGAATTTTAGATTTTAGATTTTAGATTTTAGATTGGAATTTAATCCAAAATTTAAAATCCAAAATCCAAAATTGAATCGCCGAATGCCCAATTAACAAATTTTTCTAAAATCTCATGAAAATTCCACCTTTTGTACTTGCTTCAGCTTCTCCAGCCCGACGCCGCTTGCTGCAAACTGTTGGTATTGAACCGATAGTTCAACCTAGTGAGTTTGATGAGTCGCAAATTGAACTAAGTGAACCAGCAGAATTGGTCAAAACTCTTGCCCTGTATAAAGCGGAAACTGTAGCCCCACAGTTTGAATCAGCTTTGATTATCGGTTGTGATTCAGTTTTGTCCATCAATGGTGAAATTTACGGCAAACCAGCAGACTTCTCTGAAGCGATCGCTCGTTGGCAGATAATGCAAGGTAACTTTGGCGACTTATACACAGGTCACGCCTTAATTGATAATCAGCAAAAACGGACTTTAGTCAAGTCTCAAGTTACAAGAGTTTACTTTGCTCAAATGAGCGAAAAGGCAATTAAAGCTTATGTTGCCACTGGTGAACCACTCAAGTGTGCTGGTGCCTTTGCCATTGAGGGTTTTGGTAGTTTCTTCGTGGAAAAAATTGAAGGCTGTCACAGCAATGTAATTGGACTCAGTTTACCCCTGCTGCGGCACATGCTAGAAGAATTGGGATACGATGTCACTGATTTCTGGCAGCAATAGTCATTTGTCATTTGTCATTTGTCATTTGTCATTTGTCATTTATCCAAAGTGAATAACCAATGACCAATAACTAATAACTAAATTGCCTGATATTCAGTATTGCTTCGCCATGATCTGGAATCCAGACTAGCCACTCATCTGCTGAAACAGGACACAATAAAAGTGCTTCGTCAAAACTAAAGGGGCTGGGAAGTTGCAAAAGGTTTACCCAAGTAGAAGCTCTGAACCTCTGTAAGCCTTCCAGATTGTGCCTTCTTGCTTGCACAGCAAAATCCGGTCTATGAGAATCTAGTTTCATAGCTTTCTATTAACCTTCACAAATGGGCTAATCTAAAATTATTTCTGTAACCTAGACTACAAAATAAATAATCATTGTGAAAAGCATCTGTCTTATAAATTTACGTTGGCTGGGTGTAAGTGTTTGCTTATATTGCAGACCACAACAGGTATGGCACGACAGGTTGTAGACTGGCCATTAGATCGCATTCCCAACTAGAATATGTCATTTACTTCTATGCCCTCGCTGCGCGAGCAACAACATCCCCTAATTCGTCAGCTAGCTGATTGTATTGAGGCAGCTTGGCATCAGCACCTGGATTTATCCCCCTACCATTTGCCTAATGAGTTGGGGTATGTGGAAGGTAGATTAGAAGGCGAAAAACTGACGATTGAAAACCGGTGCTATCAAACCCCCCAGTTTCGGAAAATGCACTTGGAACTGGCAAAAATCGGAAATATGTTGGATATTTTGCACTGCGTCATGTTTCCCCGTCCAGAATACAACCTGCCGATGTTTGGTTGTGATTTAGTTGGGGGTAGAGGTCAAATTAGTGCTGCGATCGCAGACCTTTCTCCTATCCAAGTAGAACGTACCTTACCAGAATCTTATACTTCTGCACTGACACAGTTAACAGTGCTTAACTTTTCCCAACCCCGTGAATTACCAGAATGGGGAAATATTTTTTCAGATTTTTGTATTTTTGTGCGCCCCAGTTCTCCTGAAGAAGAAACAATGTTTTTGTCGCGGGTGCGAGAATTTTTAGACATTCATTGTACCCAAGCGATCGCCTCACATCCTGTTTCAGTTGAACAAGTCACCCAAAATCTCGCCGGACAACACAACTACTGCACCAAACAGCAGCAAAATGATAAAACCCGCCGCGTATTAGAAAAAGCCTTTGGCCCAGCTTGGGCAGAAAATTATATGACCACAGTTTTATTCGACCTCCCAACTTAATCATCCTCTCCATCACGCTCATCTCCCCCATCTGTAGGCTCTGCTACGTTTTCAGCTAATGGATAAATGTAGAATTCATTCAACGAGAGTTTTATGGAGTTCCAAAACAGAACAGGGAGAATAGTAAGGTCTTTGAAGCGAATATCACAAAATGGTTTGTTGTCTTGGTAGGTGCAAACAACTAGAGACAGCTAACTCATTGACCAGAAAGTTAAGGAAACTCTGATGTTAGGAATGTTTAAATTGACCCTTCGACTTCGCTCAGGGTGAACAGATATTTTTTAGTTAGTTAATCGTTGATTGACTTAAGGAAGACTAACTTTTTTAGCAAGATTGTGTCCAACAAAGGCAACAGTCTATTTTTGATGTTTCTTTTCAATTTTGTGACTAACTATAGCTGTAGTGAATGTAGCAGTAAAGTACCGCATCATACCAATTTAGAATTTTTTATAGAGACGCAATATATCGCGTCTCTATATCTAGATTCATACTGCTTGTGAATTCTGCTAACTCCCATTGCACTCATGTCTCAATAATACTCAGAGTTATTGAATAGCCAGCTACTATAGCGTTTCTCAGTTTCAATACAGGCTTATCCCCGCCCCCTAGTAAGCCTCAAAGCCGTTGGGAGAAAGGTCAAAGTGTATTGCATACATAATGAGCGGCTATAGAAAACACCATTTTGTAAAGCCATAGTGTTGAACGTTCATCACACAATGGATTTTTAAGCCATACCCAGCTTGAAACCACTGTTGTTTGTCCTAACAGCTGGCTGTTGATTAAAAACCTTTTTATTTTTATTTCCATCAGCACAATTCAGGTAAATGGGCAACATACTATGTCAAGGGTGACTGAAAAGCCGAAACCAAGTGAACAGACACTAAATCATGAACAACCTAAGATTTGGTGGGGTATCGCTGTAGCCGTGCCAGTAGTAATCGCCGCTGGCATACTAGGTACGGCTAAAATCGAGCAGTTAAGAAAACTAACTACATCCGCACCTGTAATGCCATCTACCAATAGCATTAGTGCTGTAGGGCGTTTGGAACCGCGAGGCGAAGTTGTTAAATTGTCCGCCCCATCATCAGGATTAGCGCCATCGTCACGAATTCAGCAACTTCTGGTGAAAGAGGGTGAACGGGTAAAGCAAGGTCAAATTGTGGCAATTTTGGACAACCGCGATACCCAAGTAGCCGGATTACAAGAGGCAAAAGCGAAAGTCCAAGAAGCCAGTGCGAATTTAGCGCAAGTCAGGGCTGGCTCTCCCAGAGATATTCAAGCTCAAAGAGCAGTTATCGCTCGCCTACAAGCGCAGTTAATTGGCGAAAGGAATGCAGGGCAAGCAACGATCGCGCGGGTTGCAGCTCAGTTAAGTGGTGATAAACTTGTCCAACAAGCAACCGTGAATCGCCTAGAAGCTGAACTTAGTGGGCAAAGAGATGCTCTCAGAGCAACGATTACACGTATTCAAGCCGAACAGCGCAATGCTCAAGTCGATGCCGGACGCTATGATTATTTATACAAAGAAGGTGCTATTTCTCAGCAAGAGCGGGACAGAAGACGCTTGAGTGCAATAACTGCTAATCAGCAGGTGGCTGAAAGCCAAGCTACCCTAAAGCAGACATTGGCAACCTTGCGACAGCAACTTGCTGAGGCTAGAGCCAACCAAATACAAAATTCAGCAACTTTGCAACAGCAGTTAATCGAAGCTAAAGTTAACCGCGATAAAAATGTCGCAACTTTGCAAAGACAAATCGATGAAGAAAAGGCCAAACTAAGCCGAATTTTAGATGTTAGTCCTACCGATGTGCAAGTAGCGCAAGCCCAAGTTAGTAATGCGATCGCAAATGTCAGAAAAGCCGAAGCAGAACTAAGATTGAGCTACGTTCAAGCACCAATCGCTGGAGAGATTTTAAAAGTTTACACCAAATCGGGTGAAGCGATCGGCGCAAATGGCATTGCTGAAATTGGCCAAACCAACCAAATGTTTGTAATTGCTGAAGTCGCCGAAGACAGCATTGGTAAAGTGCGTCTTGGTCAAAATGCTACTATCACCAGTGATAACGGCGCATTTAACGGTGAATTAAAGGGAATTGTCACTGAAATTGGCAGAAAAATTGGTAAAAAAGATGTGCTGAATACAGATCCAGCCGCAGATGTGGATGCCAGAGTAGTAGAAGTGAAAATTGCTCTATCTCCAGAAGATAGCCAAAAAGTTTCTGGTTTAACTTACGCCAAAGTTCTTGTTGATATTAATAATTAATTAAGTTGTCGGTGAGCAGTAATCCTAATCCATGATTTGATATTTTGGATTAAAAATATTCGTTAATAGTCTGTTTAAGCAATTTTAAACATTCTATCAATCCGGTACGGATGTCACGATAATAGGTTGAAAATCTAAAACGCTAAAATTGCTGAGACGCCTATAAAATGAATCAAAAAATACCTCTGTCGTGGCTACAACTGACAAGGGAAAAAACCCGCCTAGCTGTAGCTTTAGCAGGAATTGCTTTTGCCGATATTTTAATGTTTATGCAACTCGGCTTTCGGGATGCTCTGTATTATAGTAACGTTCGATTCCATAACAGCTTGCAAGGCGATATTGTTTTAATTAATAGTCAATCGAACGCTATATTGGCGATGAGAAGCTTTTCTCAACGACGATTATATAAAGCTTTAGAATTACCCGCAGTTCAATCAGTACATCCGATCTATTTGGACTTTACAATCTGGAAAAATCCTGTAACAGGTCGTCCTCGGAGTATCCTAATTTTTGGAATGAACCCAGAAACTAACCTAGTTAATTTACCTGGAGTTCAGGAAAATTTAGATAAACTTAAACTACCTGATGTAGTTCTATTTGACCGTTCTTCTAGGGTAGAGTATGGGCCGATCGCTGCTAATTATGACCAAGGAAAACCTGTAATGGCAGAAGTACGAAGGCGGCGAATTAAAGTAGGAGGACTCTTTACATTAGGTGCATCATTTGGCGCAGATGGTAATTTAATTACAAGCGATCTCAATTTTTTCCGAATATTCAGCAATCGTCAAAAAGGATTAATTGATATTGGGCTAATTAGATTAAAGCCGGGAGCAGATGCTAATGTTGTTGCCCAACAATTACGAAAGTATTTACCTAATGAAGTAAATGTTTTAACTAAACAAGAATTTATTGATTTTGAGCGGAGTTACTGGGCGAATAGTACAGCTATTGGCTTTATTTTCACATTAGGAACTGTCATGGGTTTCATTGTGGGTACTGTGATTGTTTATCAAATTCTTTACACAGAAGTTGCCGATCACTTAGCCGAGTACGCTACCCTGAAAGCGATAGGTTACACACAAAACTATTTATTGACAGTCATTCTTCAAGAAGCTTTATTATTAGCAGTTTTAGGCTATTTTCCTGGAATAGTTTTTGCCTTATTTATGTATGACAGTGCCAGAAATGCAACACTCTTACCAGTCTTTATGAGTTTTGAACGCGCGACAATGGTATTGATTTTGACCATGCTGATGTGCATTATTTCTGGTGCGATCGCAGTTAGAAAATTACGCTCTGCCGATCCAGCAGATATCTTTTAATTAATTCAATGTTAATTAAAATATGTTAACAATAAATTTGACTTACGATCAAAACTAAGAAAATTTACTTTTTGACAGTTACTACAGTTAAATTTTGGAACTACTAATTTATAACTAACAAAAATATGATGGAAAAAGAACCTGTAATCGCCATTAAAAATCTCAATCACTTCTATGGCAAAGGCGCACTGAGAAAACAGATATTATTTGATATCAACCTAGACATTTATCCAGGTGAGATTGTGATTATGACTGGGCCATCAGGTTCAGGTAAAACAACATTACTGAGCTTAATTGGCGGTTTGCGGTCTGTACAAGAAGGAAGTTTAAAATTTTTAGGTGAAGAACTTATTGGCGTCAGTCAAAACAAATTAGTGCAGATGCGACGCAACATTGGTTATATTTTCCAAGCTCACAATTTGCTAGGGTTCTTGACAGCCAAGCAAAATGTGCAAATGGCAGTGGAATTGAACGATAATATTTCTCAAGCAGAAGCAGTGGCTAAATCAAAAGCTATGCTGGGGTCTGTTGGTTTGGAAGAACGAGTTGATTACTACCCAGACAATCTTTCTGGTGGACAAAAACAAAGAATTGCGATCGCCCGCGCCTTGGTGAATCGTCCTCCTTTGGTACTAGCAGACGAACCAACAGCAGCATTAGACAAACAATCAGGACGCGATGTCGTGGAAATAATGCAGAGTCTAGCCAAAAATCAGGGAACTACTATCTTATTGGTGACACACGACAACCGTATTTTAGACATAGCCGATCGCATTGTCGAAATGGAAGATGGTCTTTTAACCCGTAATTCCCCCAATACAGTTATTCAGTCATGATTTTTAGTCATTAGTCATTTGTCCTTTGTGAATGACCAATACAACTCTTGGAGAGGCTGCACTTCTCTACGAGACGCTTGCTTCCACGAAGTGGTACGACTACGCTCTGTTACCACGCCAACGACTACGCGGTAGTTGAGCGCAGTCGAAACTCTGTACAAGTGACTAATGACCAATGACTAATGACTAATGACAACCATAAATTATTGTCTAGCCGAGCCTGATTTTTTAATTCCAGATGGCTTTGGTGGAGTTGGAGTATTTGGTTGGCGAGTAGTACGAAAAGTTACATTCACGCCTTCATTCGATTGTTCCAGCACAAGTAGAGGCGTAGGTTTAGCCTTTTGATCCCAATGCATGGTAGCAATCCGACCTTGAATTATTGGTTGCCAACTATCTTCGTCTTCTATAGGGCTTAAGTAAGTTTCTATACAATCAATAATTTGACTAATAGTCGCAGAAGTTGCTTGCGTCGGTAACTTCATTAACTTGATTTGAATCCGAAACAGCACCCGTTTAGCAGAATTTCCTGGACTACCAGTCTCATACTCGACATCAAAAATTTCATCTACTTGCCGTCCAGCACTATTAGCAATTCCAACCGATCCTTGTTGGGCTTGATTTGGACGCAGGGCTTGAGAAATTTTTTCTTTGATCTGAATCTTTATTTGATTAAGAATTGCAAAATGAAACACCTCCTCTGACATCCGCATTCGCAGATAATCCAGGTTAAAGTCCCGTGAGTTCACCAAATCGGGATTAGTTTCCATTTTGCGAATTGTTTCCAGCGCCAGCTTAAACTTTTTCTCTAGTTCTCGCGCGCGGAATTGTTCAAACTTAAGTTTTTTCTCCAGCTTATCCTTCTGGAGTTTAATATATACAATCAAAGCAATCACCACTAAAGCCAGTCCTCCAGAAGTTACCAACAATAATGGTGGTATTTGAGGATTACTTGCTGGCACTTCCTGGGATGCCTTTTTAGTAGTCTTTTTCCCAGAGGATTGGGCAAGAAACATTGAAGTGGACATGGTGGGAAACTGAAAAACTTGACTCCTGATGTTTAGGATGCCCAAATCTTCAGGGTCATCTTGCTGTATGATTAATATTTTTTACAGCCTTTTACAAACCGTATATGTCCAGAGATTTGAGCCTCGCTCCCCTATCTGAGGTTTCATCTATTTGCCTGAGTAAGATTCGTCTGATAGCCACAGATATGGATGGCACCCTGACTAGACGAGGAAAATTTACTCCCGCACTGCTACAAGCTTTAGAGGATTTAGCTACATCTGACATTAAAGTGCTAATTGTCACCGGACGTTCGGCTGGCTGGGTAAGTGGATTGAGTAGTTTGATGCCAGTAGCAGGTGGGATGGCAGAAAATGGCGGTTTGTACTTTCCACCTGGAAATCAGAAACCAGTAGTTTTAACAGCGATTCCTGATTTAGTTCAACATCGCCAGTACTTGGCTACGACTTTTAAGAATTTACAAACTAAATTTCCCCAAATTCAAGAATCTGCTGATAATCGCTTTCGCGTCACTGACTGGACTTTTGATGTAGCTGGTTTGCGTGAAAACGAACTACAAACCCTAGATAATCTTTGTCAACAAATGGGTTGGGGATTTACCTATAGCAACGTGCAGTGTCACATTAAACCCCAAGGGCAAGATAAAGCTGTAGGATTATTGCAGGTATTGCGCGAATATTTGCCCCAGTATTCATCAGAACAAATTGTTACTGTTGGCGATAGCCCCAATGATGAAAGTTTATTTGATCGGCGTTATTTTCCTGTTTCTGTAGGCGTGGCAAATGTCCTGGAATATGTGAATCAGTTGAAATATCAGCCTGCTTACATTACCACTGCTGCTGAAGGGGAAGGATTTTGTGAGTTATCTAGTTATATTTTAAAAAGCTTGCACATCTCAAGTTAGGAAGAACTAGAGTTGTTCTAGAATCATTTCGTAGCACTGATTTTATAACTATGACGGCTACTGTACCTGTTAGTGTCGAATCAGAAATATTTTACCCTAGTGCTGATGGTCAACCAGTGGCAGAAACCTACGACCACCTTTATGCCTTACTAACTACCTTAGAAGTCCTGAAACAGTATCTAGCAAATCGTCGGGCAACAGTATTGGCAAATCAATTTCTTTACTATGCACAGGGCTTTCCCAAATTACGGGTAGCCCCAGATGTGATGGTGATTTTTGATGTTGCATCTGGCGGTCGAGACAACTATAAAATCTGGGAAGAGGGTCAAGTACCCACAGTTATTTTTGAAATGACATCCTTTGGGACAAAAGGACAAGACGAAATCTTCAAAAAGACCCTCTATGAACAGCTAGGTGTCAAGGAATACTGGCTATTTGACCCTAAAGGCGAGTGGGTGGAACAACAGTTACGTGGCTATCGCCTGCGGGGAGAAATCTACGAACCGATACAAGATGGACGCAGTGAACCGTTACAACTGCGCTTGGTGGTTGAGGGAAGGCTAATTGGGTTTTATCGAGAGGCTACAGGGGAAAAATTACTGATTCCTGGTGAACTAGTAGAGGCTTTACGACAAGAAGTTTTAGCAAGACAGCAAGCAGAAGAACTAGTAGAACAGGAACGTCAACGAGCAGAACAGGAACGCCAACGAACAGAACAAGAACGTCAACGAGCAGAACAAGAACGCCAACGAGCAGAACAGGCAGAGTTACAGATAGAACAGTTAAAGGCAAGGTTGCGATCGCTCAATGTAGACCCCGATACTATTGAGTAACATGCACCAGAAGTTGCTATAGTTACGCTCGTTGTAGATGTAGCAAGTGTTATGAACTAGTAGACAATTTGTTACCTGTGTCTTTGCTACATTTATTACCTGAGACAGAATACAATGGATGAATCTCTAGGGCGTTTCAATCTAATAAGTCTCAACAATACTGATTTTATTGAGAAGACTGTTTTATACAGTCATTCACAAGCAAAACTGAATCAAAGGATAAATAAACCGCCAGCCCTTTAAGCACCCAGAGACACTAAGAGATTAACAGATATTTCAAGGATAGGTTAGCGTTTTATTTCCTACTTCCACTAGAAAGTCCAAGATCAATAAGAATTTACCTTTAAATAGCGAGGTATAAAATTATGCAAGAAATTGAAAGATTCTTTGGCAACTTATTCAGTGGCATACTCAACCGCTTTAAGTATTCTGCGATGGACGCTGCCGATCGCAAAATGAGAGAAACTATCGACGATCGGCTCGAACAACGGCGACAAAAACCTAAACCCGAAGATCGAGAAGACCGCTAGTAGACCTTTAAAACAGCAAGATTTTCATTAATAGTGCTGCCCAATTGTTGAGTAGGCAGCACTATTTTCTTGGACTCACTCGGTCAAGCAACTACAACTCTTCAGAATATGTTAACCTAGTATGGTTAACTAATCTCGCACATCTAAGAATTCGGGTGTTTCCCGATTGGGAAATACACTTGGATGGAGGTTTAACCCGAATTGGAGTTGAAAAATATATGCCAGTAGTTTCATTGGCTCAAATGATGGAGTCAGGGGTTCACTTTGGGCATCAGACCCGGCGTTGGAACCCAAAAATGTCTCCCTACATTTATACTTCCCGCAATGGCGTGCATATTATCGACTTGGTGCAAACTGCCCAGTTGATGGATAATGCTTACAACTACATGCGATCGCACGCGGAACAAGGGAAGAAATTTCTTTTCGTCGGCACCAAGCGCCAAGCAGCTGGAATTATTGCCCAAGAAGCTAGCCGTTGTGGTTCCCACTACATTAACCAACGCTGGTTGGGCGGAATGTTGACCAACTGGGCAACCATCAAAACACGGGTTGACCGTCTGAAAGATTTAGAACGCCGTGAAGAAACTGGCGCACTAGATTTATTGCCGAAAAAAGAAGCATCAATGCTACGTCGGGAAATGACGAAGCTTCAGAAATACTTGGGCGGCATTAAAACAATGCGGAAAGTGCCCGATATCGTGGTAATCGTAGACCAACGTCGGGAATATAACGCAGTTCAAGAATGCCAAAAGCTGAATATTCCCATTGTGTCCATGTTGGATACAAACTGTGACCCCGATGTAGTAGATATCCCCATCCCCGCAAACGACGATGCTATCAGATCGATTAAGCTGATAGTCGGAAAATTGGCAGATGCCATTTATGAAGGTCGTCACGGTCAGCTGGATGCTGAAGATGATTACGAAGATTACGACGGCAGTGAGTATGACGATGACTACGAAGAAACCGAATATACTGATGCCGTAATTCCCGATGAGGAAACAGAAGAATAGTGCTGAGTGAAGAGTGCTAAGTCCTGAGTAAGATAGAAAGACTCAGCAAATTGAATAGTGCTGAGTCTTGATTTTTGAAGTTGTAAGTTGTGATTTGTCAATGAAGAATAAAATTGATAACTGAACACTCAAAACTCAGCACGGGCTAAACGCCCTGCTAACGCTAACAAAACTCAGTACTCAGTACTAAATTAGGTGAGCGATTACAACTCGAGGTCAAGTTAGGAATTGAGGCAACATGGCGGAAATATCTGCAAAACTCGTCCAAGAGCTACGCCAAAAAACTGGTGCTGGCATGATGGACTGCAAAAAGGCGCTGATAGAGACTGAAGGCAACGTAGAAGAAGCCGCAGACTGGCTACGGAAAAAGGGCATCTCTAAAGCGGGGGCAAAAAGCGATCGCATTGCGGCAGAAGGTCTAGTAGACACTTACATTCAGCCTGAAGGTCGGGTGGGTGTACTCATAGAAGTCAACTGCCAAACAGACTTTGTTGCTCGTAACGAGGCTTTTAAAGCTTTAGTTAAGAATCTAGCAAAGCAAGCAGCGACAGCTGATAGTGTTGAGTCTTTGCTGGCTCAACCCTATATTGAGAATGAAAGTGCGACTGTAGAAGAATCCATCAAGCAAACCATTGCCACCCTTGGTGAAAACATCCAAGTGCGCCGCTTTGTTAATTTTGCAATAGCAGAAGGTACACAAGGTGTGGTAGACAGCTACATTCACACTGGCGGTCGAGTTGGTGTATTAGTAGAACTGGGTTCCCAAACTGAGTCAGTGGCTGCTAATTCAGAGTTCCAAACCTTGGCACGGAACACTGCAATGCAAGTTGCGGCTTGTCCCAATGTCGAGTATGTGAGCGTAGACCAAATCCCCGCCGAAATTGCCCAAAAGGAAAAAGACATTGAAATGGGCAAGGATGATTTGGCGAACAAGCCTGAAAACATCAAAGAAAAGATTGTTCAGGGACGGATTGAAAAACGCTTGAAAGAATTGACTTTGCTCGATCAGCCTTACATTCGCGATCAAAGTATTTCCGTGGAAGACTTGATAAAGCAAGTGAAGGCACAATTAGGCGAAGAGATTAAAGTGACTCGCTTTGTCCGTTATATACTGGGCGAAGGCATTGAAAAGCAAGAAATCAGCTTTGCTGATGAAGTCGCTGCACAAATGGGCACCAAATAATATTAGTCATTGGTCATTAGTCATTAGTCTTTACCAAGGACAAATGACGAATGACTAATGACTCCTTAAAATACAGGTCAGCTTATTTGCTTGACCTGTATTTTATTTAGTAAAGACAGAAAATTTCGCATTTAATTTAAAATCTAAAATTCTCTGGAAAGTTATCTTAAAATAAATTTGTACATTTGTACTATGTAATGGTTCAGATGGTCAAGAGCGAAAAAATATGGCAAGAGCAATCGAGCGAATTGAGCAGGATATTGCAGCACTCCAAGAAGCGATCCGGGCGATCGCAATCGAACTACAAAGTGCTTATGCTAGTTATCTAAATACCTTGGGGCTAGCTGTACGCAAACAGTTGATTCTCGCGAGTTACCACCTCTGCACTCAAGGATATCCCGAAAACTTTCTGCATTTGTCATTGAATCAGCGCCAGCAATTGCAACAAGCCATCCGCAAGTTGGGTCAACTCACAGCTGAACAATTGCTCATTTATCTTACAAGTGAAGAATCAGGGGAAGATGAGGTGGATGAGGGAGACGATATGGATGAGGAAGATGAGGTGGATGAGGTGGATGAGGAAGTAACATCCTCTTCATCTTCACTATTTCTGAACACTTCTAATTCTCAATATCTCACTGCCAACACCTCCGATCCGATAGAACTGGCAAAATGGCAACAGAAATTAGAAGAAGCCGCGCAAGAGATACTGAAAAAACTTTCCCATGATGCTAATATTTTGTTACAAAAAGCTGGAATATTACCGAAAAAATTACCAGAACCGATTTTAGCAGCAGCTGCGGCAGCATCAGAAGCATCTGCTGAGGTCATGCCAGGACCACCCAATTTATTAAACTTAGTAATTGAAATTGAAAATGAGCAACAGTCAGAAGATTCTGGACTGACTCAAATTATGGCTATTAACCTGCGGCTAGGAGAAATTGAATTTGCTGATGTGACACTTTCCTCTGAGCGCAAGCGAATCCGCAGTATTTTAGTCCAGCTAAACAAACTAGGACGAGAGTATAAAAAGAGATATAAAGAAAAAGCGATCGCTGAAGCGGAAGCTGCATGGCGCGCTAGTTGGTTTGAATAAAGTTATGAGTTATGAATTATGAGTTATGAGTTATTTATTCCTAGCTCTTAACTCCTCACTCCTAACTCCTAACTCCTAACTCTGCTGACCAATGACTAATGAAAAACCAGATTGGATACGATTGCACAAAGCCCTGGCAATAGAAGCTGAACGTGGCTTTACAGACTTGATGGGCAGAGAATACCGTTTCAGTGAATTTCTGAGCTTAACTTTGGGCAAATTCCCAACAGGCTTACCCCATACTGAACGCCGCCGTTGGCAAGGATTAGCGGTGCAATTTGCTAGTTATCCACATCTAGCACAGGAAGAAAGGCAGCATTTAGTAGCAGAGACTCGTAGGTATCTTTCCCAACTACAGCAAGAAGAGCAGGGGGAGCAGGGGAAGCAGGGAAGCAGGGGAGCAGGGGAGCAAGGGAAAACTTATCAATCCAAAATCCAAAATCCAAAATCTAAAATCATCTCTGAGGTGAGTCGGAGACTTGCACCGAAAATTGAGCAAAAACTCAGTGATTTACCAGAAATAGGTTTTAAAAAAGCTGATAATTTGGCACGGCTTGGTTTACATACCGTCCGTGACTTGCTTTTCTACTATCCTCGTGACCATATTGATTATGCGCGTCAGGTAAATATCCGCGAGCTACAGGCGGGTGAGACGGTGACAATAGTGGCTACAGTGAAGCGTTGCAACTGCTTTTCTAGCCCTAAAAATCAGAAATTATCAATTTTAGAACTGGTAGTAAAAGATAACAGCGGTCAAATCAAAATTGGCCGTTTTTACGCAGGTACGCGCTTTAGCAGTCGCGCTTGGCAAGAAAGTTTAAAACGCCGTTATGCAGTGGGTAGCATTCTGGCGGCGTGTGGGTTGGTGAAAGAAAGTAAATACGGCTTGACACTGGATAATCCAGAACTAGAGGTTTTGGGAAATCCAGGGGATACGATTGAGTCGTTGAATATTGGGCGGGTAGTACCAATTTATGGGCTAACTGAAGGCGTGGTGGCGAATACAGTGCGACAGGCGGTAATTGCTGCTTTACCTGCTGCGGCTAACCTGAAAGACCCTTTGCCAAGTGGTTTGCGGCAGAAGTATGGTTTGATGGAATTGAAAGATGCGATCGCTAATATTCATTTTCCCAGCGATAGCGCCGCCCTCCAAGTTGCCCGTCGTCGCCTGGTTTTTGACGAATTTTTCTACCTACAACTTGGGTTACTGCAACGTCAACAGCAAGCAAGAGCGATTCAAACCAGCGCCATCCTCGTCCCACGCGGTCAACTTGTAGAGAAATTCCACGAAATACTGCCTTTTCAACTCACTGGCGCACAGCAACGAGTTCTGAACGACATTCTCAACGATTTACAAAAACCTGTGCCGATGAATCGTTTGGTGCAAGGTGATGTCGGTTCTGGTAAAACAGTCGTCGCCGTGCTGGCTATCCTTGCAGCAATTCAATCTGGCTACCAAGCGGCGCTGATGGCTCCCACAGAAGTTTTGGCAGAACAACATTATCGCAAGTTGGTTAGTTGGTTTAACCTCTTGCATTTACCAGTGGAATTACTGACAGGTTCGACTAAAGCTGCTAAACGAAGACAAATACATTCTCAGCTAGGAACTGGTGAATTACCTCTGCTAGTAGGAACCCATGCATTGATTCAAGACCCTGTAAATTTCCAACAACTAGGGTTAGTAGTGATAGATGAACAGCATCGCTTTGGAGTAGAACAACGGGCACGTTTGCAGCAAAAAGGCAATCAACCTCATGTGTTAACTATGACAGCTACCCCAATTCCCCGAACCTTAGCACTGACGATACACGGGGATTTGGATGTAAGCCAAATTGATGAGTTACCACCGGGACGACAAAAGATTCAGACAACAGTATTGTCTGGTCAGCAACGCAACCATGCTTACGACCTGATCCGCCGAGAAATTGTCCAAGGTAGACAAGTTTATGTGGTTTTGCCATTAGTGGAAGAATCAGAAAAATTGGATCTGCGATCGGCTGTTGACGAGCATCAAAAGTTACAAGAAAGTGTTTTTCCCGACTTTCAAGTTGGGCTGCTACACGGTCGCATGAGTTCAGCCGAGAAGGACGAATCTATTACCAAATTTCGTGATAACCAAACGCAGGTTTTGGTTTCTACTACAGTTGTTGAGGTGGGTGTAGACGTACCCAATGCTACAGTGATGCTCATCGAAAATGCGGAGCGATTTGGCTTATCGCAACTCCACCAACTGCGTGGGCGTGTTGGTCGTGGTGCGGCTCAATCTTACTGTTTGTTGATGAGCAGTTCCAGAAGTCCTGATGCTCAACAACGACTGAAGGTACTGGAACAATCTCAGGATGGCTTTTTCATCTCAGAGATGGATATGCGTTTTCGTGGGCCAGGGCAAGTACTAGGAACTCGTCAATCTGGAGTGCCAGATTTTACCTTAGCGAGTTTGGTTGACGATGAGGAAGTTTTACTTTTAGCGCGGCAAGCAGCGGAGAAAATAATAGAAATGGATGCAACTTTAGAGCGCTGGTATTTGATGAAAGAAGAATTGAAATATCGATATGAGCGATTGATGGGTGGGGCAATTTTGACTTAGTTTATCTTGTCTTGATGATAAACAGCTACTAGATATAGATGGTACTACAGTTTCTGATAGCTGGGACGATCGCAGAAGTGAAGCGTAATTCGCAAGTTGGAGCAGGAATACAATTTCCCATTAGTGCAACCAAGTTGAGAAAAAGATAAGTACAGTACAACTACTGGCGAACGTAGGCACATTGCCAGAAGTGGCGAGGAAAGCATTAGAGTCAAACTTCAGCGATCGCTCCAAATTCACAGACAGTAAAGTGTGAAGAATTCCTTCAACTGTGTCTTACCGTCTTGAGTAAAGGGATTATAAAACACCTCATCGCTATTACCCTGATTCCAAAAACGCAAAATTCTAGGGTAGTCGGCGTAACGAACGTAAATTAGAGAGGTTTTTGTAGAGCCGATAATATTAAATTTTGTGCGATCGCGCCGTTGAGTATCTTCCAGATCATGCCAGGGAGACTGACATTCCAACATTAGACAAGCTTTACGGCAGTGTTCACCCAAATTAGGGTTCATCACAATAATGTCTACCCTAGAGTTAACCCAGAATTGCCACAAGGTTTTGTCCTCTAAGTAAACCCCTTCCCGTTTAGGGCAGGCTATTTGCAAAGGAAATTCGGTGAAGTACCAGTAGTTTTCGCCCAAAATACCACGCACCAATTCCATGATAGACAGGGCGTAACCACTTATCAATTCTCCTCGCTCAAAGTCGGCAGTGAAGAAATGTGTATCTCCACTAAATAATTTAGATTGGTGAAAATCAGCGTGGTTGGATCTTGCATAGCTAGTGTAGACTGCGTTGTAATGATCGGTCATTTAACTTTCTCCAGATTCGTTTATCTATATGTTTACAACCTATCTGGAAAACCCTAACAAAATCTCCCCACAAACGTAGGCAATTTTGTGGGTAATTTTGTGGGTGGTCTCTCACCCAAAGAAATTGATAACCTTGAGCAGTAAATACAAAGACATTGAAGCGATGCCAAATTTAACAGATCAGTTAAACGAAGATTTCTCAACAGTTTACCAATTATACGAATGGGAGAGATTTTACCTGGATCTATTGAATTGCAATGGTGGATATGGATTGAGTCCTCAAGAGCAGAGATGTTTGAAAGCCATTGCTATTGACTTACCTCGCGATCAGATTGCTAAAAAACTAAAAATTACAACTGATACAGTAAAGAGCTATTTAAAAAAGCCTTACGAGCTTATTAAAATGCTTTTCCCAGATGAAACTACAGAGGGAAACATGACAGAGACAAAAGCTCGTTATCTAATTTTGAGGAATTATAAAAAAATATCCCAAGCAAGTGTTTCTAATTTTGGGCAAAAAGATGAGCCGAATTATGAAGCCAACAACAATATAGAAGATATAAGCCTAATTAAAGAGTATACATGGCAGACAATTGAGCAAGTTCAACCTTATATTGATAAATTTCACAACTTCTGTAACTTTGAAAGTTATACAAAAGCTTTTTACACAATTTTTGATACTGACGATTATGAAAATTGTGTTTATAATTTCTTGAGTTCGCATGGCTACTTAAATATCATAATTGCTCTTTATGAGCGATTAATAGAATCTTGGATGCCCCGAAAAGTCGAAAAGTGGGAATTTATAACTACACTTGCTTGTTTAGGCGATGCTCATGATCGGATGGGCAATCACGAAGTAGCCATTGGACATTATCAAAATTGCTTGAAAATTGCTGAGGAAATTGATGATATAGACAACATTGGTGGTTCTCTTGTAAATTTGGGTCTTGCCTACTTTTCTTTAGAAAACTATGAAGAAGCACTTGACTATAGCCGACTTGGTTTAGAAATTGCAAGAGAGAGTGGAAACAGAGAATTTGAAGCCAATGCACTAAATAACTTAGGCATGATTTACAGTGATCTTGAAGAGTACCAATTAGCTATTGATTATTATCATTTTTCGTTAGAAATTAAATCAAAGCTTAATGATCCTCAAGGAGCAGCAGGGTCATTAATTAATATAGGCAACACATACCGCCAGCTAGAAAAATATGAACAAACTATTTCTTACCTTCAACGCGGGATAGAAGCTGCTCACCATAGTCATCATAATCAATTTGAAGCTAATGGCTGGTTTAATTTAGCATTGGCTCTAGAGTGTCTACAGCATTATTCAGATGCTATTTATGCGTATGAAAAAGCTTTTAATCTATATCAGCAAATGGAGATGACTGAAAATGCAAAAGATTGTAGAAAAGCGATAACCCAGATGACCAAATGAAGCTCAAACTCACAATAATTGCTGCATTTGAGCATAGGCTTCATAGACACCTTTCACGTTATACCAGTTGAGGAAAATTCGGGCAATTTCTAAAGCTAATTGCGGTTTATCTAAGTTAATTAGCCATTGCAATAACGGAGCCATTGTCCGTTCATTTAACGCACCGTTAAGTGACAAAATCCCCCAAAGTAAGCGATGCAGCCAAGTCATTTGAATCATCATTCGCACTTCCCATGTGGGATGCTTTTGATAAAACAAAACTCCCATACGTCCGCGTTGAATCTCTTGGTCAATTAATCGGGGAATTTGCTCTAAGTTAAATGCTGGATGCCAGTGATATCCTACGGCTTCTGGACATTTAATTAGTGTCAAACCTAGTTTTTTCAGCCGCACTCCTAATTCTAAATCTTCCCAGCCATAGAGTTGAAAGCTTGTGTCAAAAAGTCCCGCTTTATCTAACCAATGTTTGGGAATTGCTACATTTCCCGTAGCAAAAAAAGCCGCTGAAAAATCTGTGACTTTGTAGGGTTCAGCAGTTGGGTTGTTGAAATTGCAAGTATTAATAACTGCACCGTAAGTGAAAAAGCGATCGCTCCCCAATTTCTCTTTCCCTTCTACTAGCGCGTCAGCATGAGCTTGCAGGAAATTCTTCAGCACTACCAGATCGCTATCAATAAAGATAATTGTGTCTCCCTCTGCCTTTTCTACTCCCAAATTCCGAGCCGCAGCCGGGCCAGCATGATCTTGTTGAAACCAGCGCACATGGGGAAACTCTTTTTTGTGTGCTGCTAACCACTCCAATGTGCCATCAGTAGAACCATCATCTACCAAGATAATCTCGTAATTAGTAACCGAACTTGGCTGACTTAACTCCTGCAACTCCAAGGCGCGGAGGCACTTTTCTAAAATCGGTTGGCGATTATAAGTCGGTATTACAACGCTGAAAAACACAGTCTCACCCACAACGCTATTTACACATCTCCAGGATAGGACAGATGAGGCGCTGACACTGTTCCTTAACTAATTTTTGTTGAGAAAAACAGCAAAAGAATGCAACAGATGTATAACACCTCTCGCTAAAGCATCGGCGATGCAGTCAGCGCAGATGGGGTATCTATCGCAAACATTTTTTGAATTGGTATAACTTCTTACTTTGAGATTTAGTAGCGAAAAAAGGCTTTAATCAACTACAAAATAAATCCCCATTAATCAAGATATAACCTGGGGTTAATTTTTGGTCATTAGATTATATGACAAACTTAAAATTTTTTGTCTAGTTAGCTGACCTAAATAGCAAACAACCTTTTGTTAATAACAGGTTACTTACTATTCAAAATCTGTGGCATTTCACGTAAAATTGATGGCTTTTTCTGTCAGTAATCAAGATTTGCCTTGATGAAATTTTTGGTGTCACAACAGAGGAGAGTTTTATGTCTAAATTAAGTCGCAGACAAATTTTAGTATTTTTTGCTGGCAGTGCTGGTGCTGCTGTCTTGGGAGACACAATTCTAGATGGTGTTTCTAGTATTGCAGGAGCAAACAACAGGCGATTGAGCTTTACACCAGTGCGCTTACCTCATTCCTTAGCGATTTATAAACAGCAGAAAAGTTTCTTGCCAACGGGAATCGGTCAAGGACAGGTAATCAATGCATCTGCAAATGCGAAGTTAAATAGCTACAACGTAGTTGATGATGTGGTAGTGCCACCAGAGTACGAACGTTATGTAATTATCAGCTGGGGCGATCGCGTCTTTCCTAACACTGATGATTATTTCGGTTACAACAACGATTATACGGGTTTCATTCCTCTGGGCAGAACTAACGATATAGGCTATTTGTGGGTTAATCATGAATACGTAAGTTTTCCTTTTTCCGATCTAGCACCAGAAGCTCCTGCCGATGTTAAAGGATTACCTACCACCTTTGAATCAGTGATTGGTCGGGCTTTACCTTCCACTAGAAGTATTGAATTTGACGGCGAAGCACTATATAACTTAGGCGGATCGATCGTCCGCATCTCCCGACGTAATTCCAGTAACCGTTATGCTGTGGTTAAAGGTGATGCGAGAAATCGCCGCCTTCATGGTCTTTCTGGGTTGGGAATTAATAGCCAAAGGAGTGATGAATATAAAAATGTCACTTCTTGGGGAAGTCGTAGCCACCAAAAAGGCGATCAAAACTATCTCATCGCAACTGGCCCAGCTGCAACCCAAGTATTTAACCTCTCCTCTGATGGATTGGGTAACAAAATTATTGGCACTGGCTATAACTGCTCTGGCGGTACAACTCCTTGGGGAACGATTTTAAGTGCAGAAGAAAACTTTCAAGGAAGTGTAGGATCTTTTGTTGGTGTCACAGAATCAGTCAACCCTAATGGTACTCAAACAGGTTACATCGATGGTACTACTGGTAAGACTTTCGGTTTAGTTGGCGAAAAATACGGTTGGATTACAGAAATTGACCCCGTTAATCCAAATTTCCGCCCTCGCAAACATACTTCGTTGGGTCGTTTCCGCCATGAAAACGTTGCCATCCGTGCCGAAGCTAAAAAACCGTTAATTGCCTACATGGGTGATGATAGACGTGGCGGACACACCTGGAAATTTATCAGTGCAGGTGTTATTTCTTCACCAACCAGTAAAGCTAACAGCAGTTTGTGGGAAAGTGGTACGTTGTATGTCGCCCGTTACAATCCAAATGGTACGGGTCAATGGATACCGTTAAGTTTAAACAGTCCCACCAATCCCATTTCACCATCGGTGATTTCTTCTGTGGAGTTTGCTGCTTTGGGTTCGGCTCAAAGAAATGGTCTTTTACCCCTGCCAAAACGCAATGGTATTGCAGGTCAAACTACAGATGGTGGTTCCCTCGCAGTCGATCGCACCAACGAAGCAGAGAGGCTACCTGCTTATCAAGGTAAGAAGCTATCTGACTTCTACACTTCCCAAGGTGCTATTCTTAGCGATGCCTTCTTAGCAGCGAATTTGGCTGGCGGAACTCCCACCGCACGTCCAGAAGATATAGAAGTGCATCCGACCACCAAAGAAGTGTTCATTGCCTATACTGATGGTGCGCCAGGAAGTGACGGTTATCCAGATTCGCGCATTTTCCAGGTTGCCAAGTTGAGTACAGATGTCAACGCAACGCAACAATCAGGAGGATTGTACAAGATTATTGAAGATAGTGCCGATGGTACAGGTCTAACCTTCCGTTGGCAGAGATTTGCCCAAGGTGGAGAAGCCGGATCGATTTCTGGTGCTGGTTTTGCCAATGTAGATAACCTGGTATTCGACAATAAGGCAAATATTTGGGGGGTAACAGATATGTCTACCACCACTCACAATGGTTTTAATGTCGGTGCTGCTGGGACAGTAACTACCATCGACCACACAGTTAGTGGTAATGTTTCTAACTTCACAGGAGTTTTCGGTAATAACTGGCTATTCTATATTCCTACTACTGGTAAGAATGCCGGAGAGGTAATACCTTTTGCTCACGGGCCAGTGCGTTGTGAGATGACTGGGCCAACTTTTGTGGGAGATACGCTGATTATTTCGGTACAGCATCCCGGCGAAGATAGCCCAATTAATGATGGCACGATCCTGAGTCGTGAGATTGAATTATTGGATTTGAATGGTGTTACATTCAATCAGGCTCGGACTGTGCCTCGTGGTAGTAGTTGGCCAAGTAACATTCCAGCTGCTGACGGTGGTAAGGGTCAACCTATAAGTCTTCCCAAACCATCTGTAATTGGCATTAAACGTAAGAATCCTACTGGTAGTTTTACTTAAAACTATCTGTGTAGAGACGTTATTATCTAACGTCTCTATATTAATTTTCAAAGTAGGACTATTAATTTGTCACTCCAGATAGTTTTTTCTTGCGTTTCATCCCCAACGCCATAGCACTTGCGATCGCTATACCACTAAGAGTCATCGGTTCTGGTACGGATGTACTTTTAGAGTAAGTTACCGTACCCACCTCGGTTGTAGATAATAAGTCGGCACTCAGAATGCTATAAAATTTTGTTCCTCCTGTATTTGGATTACCTGGATCGTTGCCAATGAAAAACCGATCTTCAACTAAATAGCTCAGTCCTGATAGGTTGCCATTTGTAAAGCTGACTACAGGAGATGATGGGTAATCAAAATCAATTGCCTCTGTATACTGAGTAGCCAAGTAGTCAAATACAATAGATAATCCATTGCTAACGCCCAGAGTTTCGTCACCGATCGCAGTTAAAGTCGAGTCATCATACCGAAAAGAGCCGAAATACTGACCGGGGCGATCGCCAGATGTCGCGTTTACGGTGAAATCATAATTAACTAAGGCAGCTTGCGTCGGTTTAACAACAGCAGCAATCGAGATAGCAACAGCAAAAGCCGCCATGCTAATATCTTTAGCTAATTTCATCAGAAAAAGCTCCGAAACTAAAAAATGAATAATTCTGTAATTTCACTTAAATAAACTTTTAACCAATGTATACAGGTTAAGATATAACAAACAAAAGATTATCTCCGTTAAATCTTTAAGTTTGCTAGCTATATATAAATTTTGTGTAAACTTATTTCAATATTTACAGTAGGTTATGTTTTGAGTTGGGGCGTAGGCGCAGCCCTCACATATAGCAATCCTATCTAAGTTGTGAAAATGAACAAACCACGTTTTCTACGAAATGCCAAGAAGAGAAAAAGAAGTTTTCACATCTAATTTAGGACTGCTATAGTTACGAAAATCAGGCATGAAGATTTGCTTGTTCCTGCAACCACGGATCTACAGGTTGTCCATCTTTCCGACGTAATTCAATTTCCACAACCATCACTTCTTTGGAACCAGGAGGTGCAGGTTTTTTATGGAAAAGAATGTCATAATCTTCTGGATTGTGTTTACGTTCTTTCAACCATTCCTGTACCTTGGTTGTGGCGAATAATGATTGCCCTTGCTCAAACATTCGGGTAATCTGCAATTGCAGTGTGTAAGGATTTATGCGACCCATTTTCTACCGCCTTTGTTAAGTTAATTTGAGGACAAGTAATCTACTGACCGTAGATAATCTAATGTTAATGCGAAGTAACCACACCTGACACTTCCCATACAGGTAGAACTTTCAGTTTCACCGCCCTTTTATCTATAAAAACAAAGTCCGAACCTTGTTCGGTGGATGGTCTAAAAAAGCGTCGATGCTTTCGCATTTTGTCTTCCACTGGCTGATAAATTATTATTTTTACTGCTTGACTCTCATCATCTTTAGCAGCGATCGCAACGTAGTAATATTATAGTAGTACCTCACCAAAACTTGTCATAAATTTGACTACACTCTACGACTAAAGTTGTACGTACACTCAGGACGAGAAAACGGATTAGTTAAGGATAGTTCAGAATTTTACACTGCCTCTACAACATTTAACCACTTAATTCTGTTATAGATTGGAGAGAGGCAAGCCGCTTCAAAAACTGACCAACAGACTCAGATGGTTGTTATGCAGAGCAAAAATCAAGCTGTTTTCGCTTTAATTGGAAAAAGTACGATTGTATTTTTACCCTTATTGTTATCCATTGGAATCGCCAGTGGACAATCTGCACCATCACCCAACCCAGCACTAACTC
The DNA here is from genome assembly GCF_036917315.1 of Nostoc sp. GTDB lineage: Bacteria > Cyanobacteriota > Cyanobacteriia > Cyanobacteriales > Nostocaceae > Nostoc. The sequence continues at coordinate 86,267 of NZ_JBALDR010000008.1, forward strand.
CGACTCCGGTGTTATCGAATTCAGAACGGGAAGAGTTAGCACGACTACGAGCAGAAAAACGAATTCAACAGCAAGTCCAATCTGATTTTAAAAGCACTTTTAGCCGCACAACTATATTACTCGATATTTGGCTAGTTATACTAAGTCTCTTTCCAGTCGCAGTCATTGCTTTGTTATGGCTGTTACGACGGGTGATAATCCGGGAAATTGTTGATAGGGCAATGCAACAAGTCCAAGGAATGGAAAAATTACAAAATCAGCTAACCACCGTTAAACAAGAAGCTGAAAATGTTATTCAAGATGCTAAAAAAATAAATTATGAATTAGAACAGGAAACGACTGCTTTACAACAAAAAATTAAACACGAACAAGAAAATGTATCTATTCTAATATCCGATCTAGATTTAGCTAAAGCGCAGGTTTTAAGTAGATTAGAAGCGGAACTAAAAAAATCTCAAGAAAATATAGAAAATTTAGAGTCAAAATTTGCTTCTGGGTTATCTAAGTTAGAGTTTGATGCTCAACAACAAAAAGATATAGCACTGGAGAATTTAGGAAAATTAGCATCTGCGATCGCAGAAGAACTGTCTAAGTTAAAGTTAGGTGTGCAACAACAACAAGAACTAACCGTTGCTGATTTAGAAATATCAAAGTCTGAGTTCACATCTCAACTTTCTGGATGGCAATCTGATGCTCAACAACAAAAAGATATAATTTTTGAAAGTTTAACAAAATTACAGTTAGAATTTGGAGAAAAGTTATCCGAATTACAGGTTGATGCTCAAACGCAAAAAGAGATTGCCGTTGACAGCTTAGGCATATTTGAGCGGGAACTTAAATCTCAATTATCGGAATTACAGGTAGATGCTCAAGAACAAAAAAATAAAATTCTTGCAAGTTTAGAAGTATTGCAGTCAGAATTTAAATTTCAATTATCGGAATTACAATCCGATGCTCAAAAATCCAAAGAGCTAATCATTGAGAATTTAGAAAAATCTGGCTCTGAGTTTAGTTCGCAATTCTCAGAATTACAATGGAATGCTCAACAACAAAAGATTCTAATTTTAGAGAAGTTAGAAAGATTAGAAACTGAGTTTGTTTCTCAACTCTCTGAGTTACAATTGGATGCCGAAGAAAGAAAGGATCTGATTCTTCAAGAACTAACTGAAATTACGCCGGAATCGATTCTAGAAGTGGTAAATTCTGAATTTGAGCAAGAAATACAGGAACAGCCACAACAACCAGAATTCACTGCCGATGAGTATGTAAAACAGGCAGACGATCTGTTTTCTCAAAGGCGCTACGAAGATGCGATCGCAGCTTACAGCCAAGCAGTTAAAATCCAACCTGATGAACCTGTGAGTTGGTTAAAACGTGGTCTAACTCTGGGAAGGTTGAAACGCTACCAAGATGCGATCGCATCTTATGATAAAGCGATTGCGATTCAGCCAGATTATCATCAAGCGTGGTGCGATCGCGGCGTTGCTTTTGGAAACTTACAACAGCATCAGCAAGCCTTTGCCTCATTTGACAAAGCTACACATATCAAACCTGACGATGCCGTTGCCTGGTTAAATCGCGGTCTTTCTCTAGTAGCATTAGAACAATACGAAGAGGCAGTAATCTCCTTTGAGAAAGCGCTGGAATTCCAACCTAATTCTCCCAAAATCTGGGATAAACATGGTTATACATTGGTAAGATTGGGACGCGATGATGAAGCGATCGCTAGTTTTAACAAAGCCTTAGAAATTAAGCCCGATTATGCCAGTGCCTATTACAACAAAGCAGCCTGTTACGCACTACAAAGACAAGTTGACCGATCTCTGTTAACTCTACAACAAGCAATTGAACTTAATCCCAGGTATAAAGAAGACGCAGCAACTGACCTAGATTTTGATGATATTGCCGACGATGAGCGCTTTAAGCTGTTAGTTGCACAATAAAATGTCATTTGTCATTCGTCATTTGTACTGAGCGTAGTCGTTCGCGTAGCGTCTCGCAGAGAAGTATTTGTCATTCGTCATTCTCCCCTGCTCCCCTGCTCCCCTGCTCCTCTGCTCCTCTGCTCCTCTGCTCCCCCGCTCCCCTGCTCCCCTGCTCCCCTGCCCTCCTGCTCCCCACACCTGGGTTATGTTCGCTAGACATAGCTTTGAGCTTAGATGTAAAAGAATCAGAGCGATGGCTTGTTTCGGGGGTAAATTGCCCGATTGGGGCATGAATAGGAGCAGGTGGGAGCAGTTTTGGCTGTCGTTGATGATGGTTTGGTGATGGGGAAGGCGCTGGACTTTCTTGTGAAGTTTGCCTCTGGCTGACAGCAGATAATCGCTCAAGGGTTGCCGAAGAGGTAAATTTCCCAGAAAGCGGAGACTTCAAAACAGTTTTATTATCTCTATCTTCCTGCTTTCCTTCTTCTTCGCTCAAAGGTGTCTTTGGTTCATAACTTTTCAGTTGGAGAGTCGCAGTATTGCTGTGTTGATAGCCATTGCGAATCCTAGCTGGTGGTAATTGAGGACTCGTCACTTGCTCTACAGTGGGTTTTTTCTTGGCTGGCGGTAGAACTGGTGCAGCCGATGACGTTAAGCTTTGGGGAAATTTGCTACAAATCATCCGTTCAAATTCCATGTTGAAATGATATGTAGCTTGATCCCGGCGCTGCCAAAATACTAAAATTTGTTGCACGGAAACGGCTTTATAACGACCTTGATATAGTGCCTCAATCACTGCCAGGTGTAGCCAATTAAGGGGGTATTGCGTTTGCCAACGCTCAACTAGCTCATTGGCACTATACCCACTGAGATCGAAACTATAGTTAATTAATAAGGCGATCGCCAAGTTGGCAGAGGTGTCTGGAAGTGTTGTTAACATGGGGCTATTAGCTTTAGGCAATAGGTCTAAGATTTGTCACCCATCGCATATTAGCCTAGCGTGCTTTTAACTACATGGTTTATTTTTCCAATAGTTATTAAGCCAATAGGCAGTGTTCCTTATTCTACTTGTCAACTTCTAGAATGCAACCCCACATAGACTGATTTAATCGCAGATGTCCGCCCAATGGCGACTAATGCCTGATAAACCATCACTGCAACTTCGGCACGTGTTGCCAAACGTAAAGGTGCAAGCACTTTCGGATCTGGATAGTTGACAACGATTTCCCGTTGTGTAGCAGTAGCAACAGCTGTTCGGGCGTAGTCGGGAATGGTATGACGATCGCTATATACTTCTAAAACATCGCGATCGACAGCTGGTAGTCCCAGTCCGTTTACTAAGGAGACAATCACCTGTAGCCGCTGCACACTTCGATCGGGGCGGAAAGTGCGATCGCTAAATCCGCCAACAAAGCCACCGCTAGCCGCGATTTGGATAGCGCTATAAGCCCAAAAATCTTTGGGTACATCCGTAAAATCCGGTGCCGGGATTTTGGGAAATGGGTTAAAAGCGATCGCCACTAAAGCTGCATACTGGGCGCGAGTCATGGGTTTATCTGGCTGGTAACTACCATTGGCAAACGCATGAGTTAAATCCATGCTCGCTAATGCCTGAATAAATGATTCTGCCCAATGTCCCTCTAATTCGGGAGATGAGGATTCGGTCAAAGTGGCGACTCGATTGTTTGGGAGTAATTCTACCAAACCCTTGACTAGAGACAAATTTAATTGATTACCTACGGAAATTAGCTTTTGTGTAGTGGCATTATATAAATCAAATTCACTATGATCGCGAAAAATATTATCACCTGGATCTTCGGTATTACCTAAATCGGGTACTGCATTGCCATTGACTAATAAACCACCTTGAGTATTTTTAGCAATGAGATTTTGACGTAGTACAGGTTGGGCATGGCGAGAAAGTGCGATCGCGGTGCGATTTTCGGATAACTTATTATTGGCGATCGTTGGCGCGGCAAAGTCACTAATTGCTATGCCTAAAGGGTTTCTTTGAAATACATTCCGCCGTACCTCTCCCTGGCTATGACCTGCCATTACTAACCCGCTAGCAGTATTTTGCACAAATACGTTATCTAAAATTGTAGGTTTGGCAGTACCAGTGGTAAAGACACCTTCCCGCCCACAGTTACTCAGAGTATTGTTACTTAAAGTAGGTGCAGCCGATTCAATCCAGATACCAGTACCCTTGACTGAGGGATTGTTGACAGTTACACCTAAAAGACTGGCATTATCTACCAAGAGCAGCGTAATATTTTGTATACCAAAACTGGGACTTTGAAACTCGCCACTCCCAGAAATTGCAATCCCTGCACCTTTGTTAGCTTCATTACCCACCACTGTCGCTCTTCCAGGGACGATTAGTGGAAACACCTCACCACTAGTGGCGTTGTAAGTCCCCGACTCCAGATGAATTATCGTCGGGATTTTGATTACTTTTAAAGCACGGGTGAGGCTTTTAAATGGACTCAACCGTGAACCAGTATTGCTATCATTCCCTGTCATAGGATTGACATAAAGTGTGACGACGAGGGTAGAGTTCACCATTGATAGTTGAGAGTCAATTGTTTTAATTATGACAATCGTAAATAACACTACTTGTAGCAAACTTTTTCACAGTAATATCTTTGTGTATAGAAAATATATCCACCTGACTTTTTCTGAGAAGCAGATCGTGTGTAAACAAAGGTTATAGACTTTTATGCAATATTCCAAGTTCTCATCTCCATGTCATTGTTAGGGACTTGCAAAAATCGTTGAATCACCCCTCCCCAACCCTCCTCGTATGTATTGGGGCTACGGTGTACACACATCTTTCTAGAAAACCAAAATCGTTCTAGATCCCCCTAAATCCCCCTTAAAAAGGGGGACTTTGAGAGCTTTTTGCCCCATTTTTTAAGGGGGGTTGGGGGGATCAAAAGCCTGTGGCGCAACTCTAGAAGACTTGTGTATACTCCGTAGATGTATTGGGGAGGGAGCAAAATTTCAAGTTTCCTCCCAATATATCGGGGGGATTAAGGGGGGTCGATTCGACTTATGCAAGAGGTCTATTGTTTAACTGGAAGTCTCTTAACCGAAACAATCGCATTGTTAGTCGAAACAATCGCATTGTCAGTCGAAATAATCGCATTGTCAGTCGAAACAATGGCATTGCAACTCTAAAAAACTTGTGTGTAAGCTGTCGCACCTGCGGAGAGGAAATTAAGGGAACCATCGCGGTCTTCCCCCTTAGCGCTAGCCTCTCTCTTTGGGACAAGAGGAGATTCCAAGAGCGATAGCGAGTCTGCGAACGTCTGGGGTCTCGCCAAGTAGAGCATCTGGCGTGTGAGGTTCTCCGGGTTTAGTTAAGTAATCAAACAAACATAAAATGAAGCTCAAGTTTCGAGTTTTAATCTTGGTGTTCCAAGGTACTGTTTTGGTTTATGTATTGATTCAGCAACCCAGAACCCTTGCTCTGTAGGAAAATGAGATTAAACATTCTCATCCAAAATAGTTCCTTCTATATTGGCTCCATCCAAATTGGCTCCGCTCAAATTTGTCTGGCTCAAATCTGCTTGAGTGAGATTTGCCTGAGATAAGTCGGCTACAGTTAAGTCTGCACCACTTAAATCCGCTCCATCTAGATTCGCCGCAATCAAGTTTGCTTCCTGCAAATCCGCCTCACTCAAATTAGTTTCAATCAATTTCGCAACCGTCAAATCAGCATGACTCAAATTAGCTCCATCCAAATCTGCTCCATCCAAGATAGCTCCATCCAAAATTGCTCCGCTTAAGTTGCTACTACTGAGATCGGCATTGCTCAAATCTGCTCCATTTAAGTCTGCTTCAATCAAACTGGCGTGGGCTAAATTAGCGTGACTCAGATTAGCTCCATCTAAAATTGCTCGATCTAAAATTACGCCACTGAGATTGGCTTCCCTTAAATTGGCCTCGCTCAGATTCACACCAGTAAAGTCTCTGACACCTGCGGCATAGTTTTTCAGGAGTTGGTCTGCTTTCATATCTGTCGCTGTGCTAAGGAACGTTTAACTAATTCGTAATTCGTAATTCGTAATTCGTAATTTTTGAGTGTAATTCGCCTTTATATATACGTGGCTTTATTTCAGTTTGGCTCTAAATAAGAGTCTGAAATAGTCTTTAATTACGAATTACGTTAGCGCAGTAATAGTGAGTCTGCAAGCAATCGATTATGAATAGTTTTCAACTATCCAGACTAACTGTAAATCCCCAGCACGCGCCACGGAGGATTAGTGTGATGAATCAAATTAGAGGGTATATTGAATCAACTTTGTCTAGACTAGCTATTTTTAACTACTAGCGCTACTACCTAGAGTTATGAGTTAATTTCATACTTGGGAGGGATGTTGTTCGCCTTAAAATAAGGATTAACGTGAGCCTCCAACGGAGGCTCACGTTAAGCATTAGTGCAAAGCGATCGCTATACTCAATTGTGTTGTTCGTCTGGCAGAGGTTATGGCAAAACCAATTCCTATTCTTTTGCAGATTATGATTCTTACGACTGAAGCGGATAGTTCATGTTTCTCCGCCAACCACTACATCTCGAATTCGGAGGCTAGGGCCACCACAACCCACTGACAAGCCATTTTGCCCTCCCTTACCACAACCGCCAGATTCATCCCAATAAAAATCATCACCAAGTGCCTCAATATCCGCTAAAGTTTGGAATACATTTCCCGAAAGCGTTACATCTCGGACAGGTTCAGCAATTTTGCCGTTCCTAATCATCCACGCTTCCCCAGCACTAAAGGTAAACATTTCCCCATTTGTCATCCCACCCAACCAATTACGGGCATAAACTCCTTCCTTGATATCGGTGAATAAGTCTGCAACTGGTGTTTTACCCCGTTCAATCCAGGTATTTGTCATCCGCACAATGGGAGTAAAGTGATAGTTAAGACAGCGGGCGTTACCCGTAGGCGCTTCCTCCAATTTGCCAGCGGTTTCACGAGAATGTAAACGTCCCACTAAAACTCCATCTTTAATTAGCTGAGTAGTAGTGGCAGGTGTGCCTTCATCATCGTAAAAATAGCTACCGCGATGTCCCTCTGGAGCCGCACCATCAAAAATTTGCAGTTCTTCTGGGCCAAACCGCCGTCCGATGGTCATAACTTCCAGGATATCGGGGTTTTCGTAAGCCATATCAGCCTCAGAAAGATGTCCGAAGGCTTCGTGGACAAATAAACCCGTGAGAATTGGATCGATGACTACAGTGTAAGTATTGCCTTTGACTGGTGGTAGAGATAAAGCGGCGATCGCTCTTTGAGCTGCACCTTTTACCTGTTCATCTAAACCAGTTAAATCTTCGTAACCTTTGCGAGAGCCATTAGTTTCCCGTCCAGTTTGTACGGTTTCGCCATTTCTGGCGGTGGCGGCAAAGCGCATTTCCATATCCACCCAAGATTGCTCGATCGAAGTACCTTCGGAAGTAGCAATGATGACTTTTTGGGCGCTGTCACCGTAACGCACCGAGGTAGTGGTAATTCGGGGATCGACGCTTTTAAGCAATTGGGCATAGCGATCGCACAATTGTTTTTTCTGCGAGAGTGGGATGTTTCGGGGGTCAGTACCTTTTAGGGGTAGAACGCATACTGCTTGCACCGGGTCAATGGGTGCAAGTAAAGTTTCTTCATCACCAACCATCCGCGCAGCCGCGATCGCTTCTTCTATGCGATCTTTGATTGTTGCCAGCTGGTTAAAGCAGCTCAACCCCCATCCGCCTTTATAACAAGCGCGAATATGACCACCAATGGAGATGCCTTCACTGAGGGTTTCTACCTTGTCGCCACGCAACAAGATATCAGTCCCTTCTGCTTCTTCAAGGCGAATCATCAGATAATCTACACGCCCTGAGTAGCGAGCGATCAGGTCAGAAAGTAAATTTTGTGCGTCAGCAAGTGTAGTCGGCATTTCCAATTAGTAACAATGACGAACTGCATTTATTTTGCAATTATTTGGGTAATTTCTGCTAATCAATATTACGAGGAGACTCTGTACTGGGGGAGATGATACCATTTTAGATTTTAGACTTTCCTGCGGAACGCTACGCGTAGCTTGCTTCTCCGAAGGAGTACGGCTACGTTCAGTCGAACGATTTTAGATTTTGGATTGGGAATTGCCTTGGTGCCTCTGGCTTGGTGTGAATCCATCTGTCGCAATCATTTTTAAAATTGGTATGAGTGAGTGCAAAAACAGAGGAGAAGTTGCAGTAAGTTTTTACTCTGTGCCCCTTTGCAATTCTGCCTTTTGTGCCCAATCTCCAATCCCCAATCTTGAGTTACGGTGGGTAAGAACTCAATGATGTGCTAAGATAATCAAGTGAGAATAAAATTCGGTTACATTCTTTGTTTTTAGTATTGACAGGCTTTTTCCTTTTGGTCTTAACAAGCTTGCCTCCGAAATCTAAATCTCTACACACCTATGATTTTGGAGATAATGCATGTCAATTTATGTAGGTAATCTATCCTACGAGGTCACACAAGATGACCTCAATTCTGTGTTTGCCGAACACGGTACTGTAAAGCGGGTTCAGTTACCTACTGACCGTGAAACAGGACGTCCACGCGGCTTTGCCTTTGTAGAGATGGGCACAGAAGCTGAAGAAACAGCTGCCATTGACGCTCTTGATGGAGCTGAATGGATGGGACGCGACCTCAAAGTCAATAAGGCTAAACCAAAAGAAGATAGAGGTGGTTCTTTTGGTGGTGGTGGCGATCGCCGCGGCGGTGGTGGTGGTGGTGGATACAATAGATCCCGCTACTAAGCTTTAAGATCAAAAATTAAGTTTTAACGTCTAAAGGGCAGAATCATTATCTGCCCTTTTTGCGCTCCGGTCTACTGGATGGCTTAAATTGCCCAGTACCAATTAAGTAGGAGATGATAAATGACCCAAGTATTTGTGGGCGAAAATGAAGGAATTGAGTCAGCCTTACGCCGATTTAAGAGGGAAGTTTCCAAAGCAGGTATTTTTCCAGACATGAGAAAGAATCGTCACTTTGAAACGCCTTTGGAAAAACACAAGCGCAAAGAAGTCGCTAGACACAAACAACGCAAGAGAAATTTCCGTCGTAATTAACAACTAGTAATACTTTCGGTTAGTTATGCTAACACACTCTCATTAGATTCTTAGCTATCGAAAAGGCGATCGCTGTACTCCAAAGGAGAATCTAATGAGTAAGTTTTGAACTTTGGCAACCTTTCCTGATATAAGCTATCTCTCAAAATTATTATAAATTTGTTTAAGTTACTGCTGTTCTGTATTAATCAGAATTTCCAGGTTAACTAATTAGAAAATCGGTCAAAAATATTCTTAATAATAAGCTGCACCAATCAATGCCAATAAAAAGCCCTCAAACAAAGATGAGGGCTAGGCAGTTTTTTTGCTAGAGATACGATCTCAATTCCTTCTAAGCACGAGTACGCGTAATCTGAGTAGTATCAAAGTCTTGTAGCCGAGTCATATTTCCACTGTTCTTATCAACAATAAACACAGCATTAGGTGTCTCATATCTCATCGCTCCAAAGGCGAGGAGTTGACCTGTTGTAGAGCAAACTAAGCTTTGTAAGCCATTATTCCATGCTTGACCATTAACTTTCAATTGTCCTAGTCTGATCGGCTTTTTTTGATTTGGATCTAGCTGCACCAGAGTTGTCTCACCATACGCACCAACTATAGAGGTATAAAGTATTCCATCTGGGCACTCAGCTAGATTGCTGACTCTCTCATCGTCCAGGAATTTAACCTTACTAATAGAACTTATCTCTCCTGTTTGAAGGTTAATATCCACCAATCTGATCGGTGGTGTACCATTCTTCTTACCTACTAGACCAATGAGTCGTCCATCATTAGTACCTAGCAAGCTCCCAAGCTGTTGATTTGGTTTAAGTCCTGAGACTATCAAAGTTTTTACAGGTGTACCCAAAAATGTAATGCGAGTAGGTGTGGCCTGTCTCCGACTAATCGCAACCGGAGTAATGGCTACAACAAGTGTGCCATCGCTTAAAGAGGTAAAACCACTCAATATCTCATTAGGCTCTAATAGAGGTGTACTTTTATCCGTAAGTACCTGAGCTTTTCCTGTCATTAAAGATTGCAAAACTAGTCCTACAGGCTTAATATCTGTGCTTACACTGTTTAGGGCAGTGTTCTCTACTAATTCAGTGGTGTTTACCTCTGTAATAACCCTTTGGTCAGTAGTAACGATCGGGCTAGAACCTATACCTACAATATTTAAACTTGGTGTTTCTGCCAAGGCTTTCTTGGTTAGATAACTAAGTCCAGATACTAGAGTTCCAGCAAGTGCCAACTGTCCAAACCGTCGGCGTGATACCTTGTAATTCATATTTTCCTTCCTAAAATTAATGACTTTTATTAGGTAGCAGTGCGAACATAAACAGATAAGGCTAAGAGGTTGTTTGAAAAGTCCTCAAGCGTGTGTTTCACTACCCTGGCTACCGAGAACTGCTACGAGAGAATCGGAATTTTGGGATTTAAGATCGCGCTCCTGAGTAGACTTGAGGCTCAAGCAAACCTTTTTCAAACATCCTCTAATATATTTGCGTCCAGGTTGCTACTGAGGGTGTTCCATTCTTGTCACTAATAAAAAGCATGTACCAGCCTGGGGGTGCGATGTTTCGATTGTTTATGACCGTGACCTTAAGAGAAGTAGCGTTTCTAGAAACAATGGGTGCATCCACTAACCTTTGTTCTGTATCGCAGGAATGGGTAGTTGCCATTGGTCTAATAAAACTAACCCACTTAATATTCGCAGCTTGGGGTGTCTGAATCGTAAATTGCTGCCCGTAGGTAACAGTTTGAGGAGCGCTCTGAATAACTGGACGCGATCGCGACATATATGCAGGACTGTAGATTTCTAATCGCAGTTCATTGACTCTTCGTTGAGGGTTCCCCCCAGCTGTGACGACCCTACCATCTGGTAGCAGCAAGGCTACGGAGTGATATACGCGGGGGATAGTTTGTTTAGCTACTACCGTCCAGGTATTTGTCGCTGGATTGTAGATTTCTGCTGGCAGCATTGATTGTGTTGTGTCCTCATTCATTTTGCTACCATTGCAAACAAACACTGTGCGATCGGGCAACAAAACTGCACTGTGATGCATCCGGGCATAGTTTAAAGGCTTTGCTGCTACGTAAGTTGGATTACTAGCTTTTAAATCGACAATATTTACCCTCTTTGTTGCTGTCTTACCACTACCCCCACCGAGAATCATCACCTTTTGATCTTGTGCGGGTGGTAAAAGAAGACTGGCAGCTTGATCGCCAAAAGCTATGTCTTGCAGCCCTGTCACCACTGTTTCTGTAATGGATTGTGTAAATGTCTCTGGCAGGGTTAATATCCTTGGTGTCACTCCAGTGCCACCCATCTGGGCACCTGAATAAAAAATTTTTCCACTACTTAGTAAAAACAAATGTGCGTATGCCGGTAAAGCACTAGTTGTTGGAAAAGCTTTCCAACCATTTGGAAAGAAAGCAGAATAAATTTCTGGTTGTCTATTGAGCTTGCCATCTTTATCCGGCCCAGACACTGCTAAGACTCGACCGCTGCCTAGTGTTAACACAGTAGGATACCAGCGACCATTATTCATTGATAGGATCTTGACCCATTTCTCAGCAATCGGATCGAACATCAGAGCATAAGGTGAACCATAAAATGGGTCATAACGCAAAGTTCCACCTGCAACTAGTAACTGACCATCAGGGCGGAAAGAGTGACCAGCGCAAAAAAGATCCATCGGTTGATTGTTACTATCCAATGGAGGCGCTTGCCGGGAAAAGGTTCCCTTTTTGACATCCCAGACCACACTGTCATAGGGAGTATTTAACCGATTGGGATCGTTACCTGAGCCACAGAAAAAGAATATCTTACCAGTACGAAGTAGAGCGGCATGTATAGGTAGGATTGGAGCATTGTACGACAATACTTGCCATTTATCTGTAGTAGTAGCCTGAGCAATGAAAGTCCCTAAATCTGTTTCCTCTTGAAGGTTAGTATTGTTATTAGGTTGAGTCACTTTATTTACAATTATTCCTACGTGGACTTGATTTTTTGTACTTTATTTTATTAATTGATTTCTCAATTTATATCTATACTTCTTTAGGCTTATTTAGCGTTAAGATATGATGTGTTTTATAATCAGGGAATGTAAAATCAGCTTTATAAATAGTAATGGCGCTGTCAATCATTCATCCTCTAGAGTATCTAAATGAAACCTGAAATACATTGTCATTATAAATAATACTACATCTTATTCATGGAGTTTTATCATCACATATTTTCTCACAGAAAAAAATAAACATCTTTGGTTTTGCGGCCTCAATTTGTGAAATCATCGAAAATATCTAATCGCTTTTGGATAATCAGATCGATTAATAAAAAGCTTGTATAGTAAGGTTTTTCTAGGTTCCAACTAGCAACATTAATTTGTGAACAGATATTAATCAAGAATAATTATTCCAGACCATCTGTATGCCTACAACTATTTAATGTGGCGGATTACTTCGGCAACTGACCAAGCTTGAGCGATCGCTCCTCTGGGTGTGTGAGGTGAATCGCCATCAAAAATCTCAGAAATAGAACCAAGACAAGCATCAAAGAAAAAGTGATCTAGCAAGGGTTGCCAATCAAAAGGCAGCGATTGTTGTGGATAAAAACGTTGCCAAGCCCGAATATACGGCCCAATTAGCCAAGTCCAAACAGTGCCTTGGTGATAAGCGCGATCGCGTTGCTGTTGATTGCCCTCATATTTCCCTTTATATTCGGGATCTCCTGGATCGAGACTGCGAAGACCATAAGGTGTGAGCAAGCTGGTAGTTGCCAAATCTAATATCTGACACCCTTGCTGTTCGGGAAACCCACAATGGTGTAGCGACAGTGCCAAAACGGCATTCGGACGAATTTGAAAATTCCGGCGATCGTCCGGCTCAATAGTATCGTACAGATAACCTAGCTGAGGATTCCAAAATTTTTGCAGTGAGGTTTTCACGTGTTGTGCTTGGTTAGCATAACGCAGTGCTTGCTTAGTGAGACGCAATGGTGAGCCATATTCTATTTGGCTCAGGCGCTCTGCCCACTGACTCAGCCAACATAAAGCAGAATACCACAGCGCATTGATTTCCACGGGCTTCCCGTAACGGGGTGTGACGGGGTGTGCCCCAATTACCACATCCATCCAGGTGAGAGCTACACCACGAGCATCCCAACTAACTAACCCATCGGTAGCATCAACCTGGATATTGAAATGTGTACCACCGACAAATGCTTTATAGATTTGCTGTACTACAGGGAATTGCTCTGCCAAAAAATCCCAGTCTTGGCTAGCTTCTAAATAAAGTCCTAAAGTTTCAATCCACCACAATGCCGCATCAATGCTGTTATAAATTGGTTCGCCATTGAGATCGGGAAATGCATTCGCAATCAAACCGTGGCGACAATAATGCCCAAAAGTTCGCAGTACTCCTTTTGCTAGGTCAAAGCGCTGTGGAACTAGTGCCAACCCCGGTAAAGCGATTAATGTATCGCGTCCCCAATCATTAAACCAATGATAACCAGCAATGACCGTAGGGCCTGCAATTGAGGCTCGATAGACGATAAACTGATCGCTTGCTTTGAGTAGTTGTTGCCAGATTGGGAATTGGGCATTGGGAATTGGACATGGGGTATGGGGCATTGGATATTCGTAGTTATTCTCCCGCTCCCCTGCTCCCCTGCTCCCCTGCTCCCCTGCCCCTCTGCCCCTCTCTCTCCATCCAAAAATCTGTGAGAGCCTTTCTTGCTCTGCCTCCACAGCTTCTGCGAAGGTTTTGACGCTGAGAACACCTGGCACTGAGTCAGGAAAACCGACTCGTGCTTCTAAAGTCACCGTATCTCCTGGTTGAAGTGTGACTATCAAGTAACCAGGACTGTGGAGGTCTTCGTTGTCGCCTAATCCCCGTTTTGTCTCCTCAGACAATCTATAATCCCAATACCAAACTGCATCTGGTTGATAATTTCCTTGTGTCCAGCGCAAGTGCCAAGGTATACCGAAGCGCCCAGAATTGATTGCTTGTAAACAGACTTGCTGTTCCCCTAGCAATTGTGAAAACTGTAATTCTTGAGCAGTCTGCTGGTGGTGAAAGTCACGTTCTGCTATCAACAGTCGCAACCGTAAAATCGCTGTTTCAGTTCCCTCGTAGCGATACTGGATTAAAATTCGATGGCAAAATTGGGCATTGGGTATAAGAGGCAGAGGGGCGGAGGGGCAGAGGGGCGGAGGGGAAAAACTTTCTGCAACTTCTCCCCTGCTCCCCTGCTCTCCTGCTCCCCCGCCCCCCTGCCCCCAGCCCCCAGCCCCCACCAAACCATAGGGCATTACCAATTGTCTGGTTAATTGCCAGTTATCTTGACCCCAAGTCCATTTAGGAACTGGGTTAATATCAAAACGGCGTAGCTGTTCGTAGCCTGTCCGCTCAATCTGACCGTTACCCCAAACATTTGTCCCCAACGCCACAACGCGCCCTAATATTTCCAAGCTAGCTTCTAGGTGCGAAAACAGCAGAGTCCTTCCAGAAGGTGGGTTTGTGGCGGCAAACAGCCAACCATGATAGGTGCGTGTACGGACATCAGAAACTGTACCGCTGGCAAAACTTCCTAAGCCGTTGGTAAGCAACCATTCTCTTGTATCTAAATCAGGCATTTGCTACTCAAAATCGTTATGAGTATGATATAGTCGTAACAGATCGTAATTAAACTGTGAGAGCGTGGATGGGTAAATTTTACTTGACCCAAATTCCAACGCTACTAAACCGATAAAGGAGAATTAGGTTAATGTCCCTTACTTACGGAACCGAAGGAAGCCTCCGCGTTGGTCAACAAGCTCCCGATTTCACAGCAACGGCTGTGGTAGATCAGGAATTTAAGACAATCAAACTTTCCGATTATCGCGGTAAGTATGTTGTTCTCTTTTTCTACCCATTAGACTTTACCTTTGTTTGTCCTACTGAAATCACAGCATTTAGCGATCGCTACGAAGAATTCAAGAAAATCAATACTGAAGTCCTTGGGGCTTCCGTTGACAGTGAATTCTCTCACCTCGCTTGGATTCAAACAGATCGTAAGTCTGGTGGCGTCGGCGACCTGAATTATCCTCTAGTCTCCGATATCAAGAAAGAGATCAGCGCCGCTTACAACGTTCTTGACCCAGCAGCAGGCATTGCCTTGCGTGGTCTGTTCATCATCGATAAAGATGGTATCATACAGCACGCCACCATTAACAATCTAGCTTTTGGTCGTAGCGTTGATGAAACCCTGCGGACATTACAAGCAATTCAGTATGTTCAGTCTCACCCTGATGAAGTTTGCCCAGCTGGTTGGCAACCTGGTGACAAGACGATGAATCCTGACCCAGTGAAGTCTAAAGTCTACTTCTCTGCTGTCTAAATTTCGCTAGCTAAAAAACTCTAATCCAGCCTTTTGGAGTTGAAAGCAAAATCAATGAAAACCACAGATAAACAGAGATACACATTAAACAATGTCAACCTGCGTAAATATCTGTGGTTTTTTATAAAATAGTATTTAAATAATCAAGGTTAAAAATATGTTGACTTCAACTGACTTTAGTGGCTTATTAAATGAGCGATTCTTCCGCAACTTTTTACCAGTTCCAGCTAGCAATCAACTTAGATTGGGAGTGGGAACACCAGACTTTCAATTGCCAGATATTACCAACGGAACTTTAGTAAGATTGTCTGATTATAAAGGCAAACAACCTGTGTTACTCGCCTTTACTCGCATTTTTACCGAAAAGCAATATTGCCCTTTGTGTTTTCCTCACATCAAAGCTTTGAATAAAAATTACGAGCAATTTAAAAATCGCGGTATAGAAGTTTTAATGATTACTAGTACCGATGAAAGGCAGAGTCAAATAGTTGTCAAAGATTTAGGCTTAAAAATGCCACTATTGAGCGATCCTAGTTGTCGAGTATTTCGTACATATCAAGCAGGACAGGCACTAGGAGCGCCTTTACCAGCACAGTTTGTATTAGATAAAGAAGGAAAACTGCGCTACTGGCATTTATTTTCTTTTTTGGATCGAAATGCTAGTGTTGAGACATTGTTAGAACAATTCAATTGACTATAAGTATTCAAAAGAAATTGCGTTTGGTGTTGAAACTAGGGATTAGGAATTGGGAACTCTTAAGATTTGAATGGTAATTGAGACCCTAATCAAATCATCAAATCTTAATAGTTTTACATATTTGAGAGTATTACGAATTACAAATTATCTTTGAGGATAATACTGGGGATTCATAACTGGAGATTGATAACCGTTTGTGGGTACTGTACTTCCTATCCCATTAGGTACAGGAGTGACAACAGGAGGCTGATAAATGCTCATGGGCGCAGTGCCTGTTGCGCCGTTAGGTAAAGCAGGATTCGCAACCTGGGGCTGATAACCATTTGCAGGTACAGTGTTTGTAGTGGCGTTGGGTGTGACAGGATTTTGGCTAAACTCTTGGTAGGCTGCACGAGAAATTGAGCTAATAAATTTTTCGGCGCGGGGATCGTTTGCTGGACGTTGTACCATTACAGAGGCTATGTAGCGCTTGCCAGTTGGAACAACAATTAAACCTGTATCTGCCAACATTGTGCCGATATCACCCGTTTTATGGTATGCTCTTGCACCTGTCCCCAAACCTGATGGCAGCAGAGTGTCTTTTTGGGTGCGACGCAAGATATCAAGCATGAGATCGCGTGATGGCATACTGACTAAATTTCCTTGACTCACAATTGCCATCAAATTCCCTAGTTCTTTGGGGCTAGTGGTGTTTGTCCCTTGCAAATCTGGGAGTTGATTACGAATTGTTGTGGTTGTCAATCCCCAACTACGGAAACGCTGGTTTAAAGCGTCTATTCCTCCCAGTCGGGCAATCAGCATATTTGTCGCCGTGTTATCGCTGATTGTAATCATTTTAGTGACTACTTCCAAAGCGGCATACTGAGTTCCTGGTGGTTTGTATTGCAAATCTCCCGAACCGCCGGCTACCATATCCTGTTGCATGGTCAGCATATCATCTAGGCGAATCTTCCCCGCGTCCACATCCTGAAAAAAGGCAATCAAAATCGGTACTTTAATCGTACTAGCTGCCGGAAAACTGGTAGAGGCATTGATATCTACATAATTACCAGTATCCAAATCTACTAAGAAAATTCCAGGTGTAAGATTTGGGTTGGTAGCCGCCAAATTTTGCACGGCATTTTTCAAAGAGGTAATTTCTTGAGATAGGTATAGACTCGAAGCTGCGGCTGGGGGAGTTTGGGTAGGTTGTGGCTGCGATCGCGCCACATTAGTAACATTATTATTAGATTGCGACGCCGAATTTGTGCTGATGCGATTGGCTGGGTCTAATACTGACAACACCGTGCCCACAATTGCACCCATCCCAACACCCACAATCAATAACCGCAAAACATACAATACGGTTTTGGCCATTGGCTTTAACTGGGTTTTTCGCGATGAGCGTCTGCCTGTTTTTGGCTTTTCCATCCGCACTGTTTTAACCATCACAGCACCTGGTCGGAAGGGAGGAATTTTTCCCTTGACACTAGGTATTGGTTTTACTGATGTTGGCATGACTAACCCCGATTTTACCTTACGTGTAGCGCCAGAGATTGGGGGAGGACTGATTTGATTTTTTGGGCGTGTTAGTACCCCTTCTTGGCCATTTGTAATTTGCTGCTGACTGTTAGCTTTAACTCTCTTTTTGACCACTTTTTGAACTTTTTGTGGCTGCTGGCGACGATTTAAGGGTTGACGCCGCGAGAAAGCTGTTAGTTCGCCACTTGATTCTGACACCGTTACTCCTTGTGACCGACTTGACTGTTTTCTTGCCGACTCTTGACCCCAAACTTAATCTTTAAGCAATATTAATACTCAAATTCCACTTTGCCACTAAGTAGCATTTTTGTGTTTAGTTTAAGCCATATTAATTATTTTGGGGGGATGATTGCGTATATATTAAACGAATAATTACAAGTTTTCACTATCCCTCTGGTTTTTCAGGGCCCATTCTACCTGCTGCAAAATTCCTCGCAACATAGCTACCTCCCCAGTTTTCAAGTGAGCGCGATTATACAATTGGCGAAATTTTCCCATACGACTAGCTGCCGTATGGGGATATACATAACCAATTTTCAGTAATATTGATTCTAATTGCTGGTAGTATCCTTCCACAACATCCAAAGGTGCGAATTCAGTTTGAGGTAAGGTTTGAATGTCAAGTTTTTGGGCAGATTGTGACAATTCATAACAACAAATTGCGACAGCAGTAGCCAAATTCAGGGCGACATAATCTTGACTCGTGGGAATGCCAACAAACCGCTGTGCATAATTTAATTCTTCATTGCTTAATCCCCGGTCTTCCCTGCCAAAAATCAGGGCTGTGGGTTTTTCTGGTTCCTCCAGTAACCAGGGTAGTGCAGTGCGAGGATTTTCTAAGGGTGTTTCCAAACTGCGAACGCGACCAGTAGTAGCGATCGCCCGTACACATCCATGCAATGCTTCTGGTAATGTCGGCACTAATACCGCAGATTCTATAATTTCTTGAGCGTGAACAGCCATCATCAAAGCTTCCGTCGATAGCGGATCGCATTGGGGGTTCACTAATACTAAATTATATAGACCGAAATTTTTCATTACCCTGGCGATCGCGCCGATATTGATCGGCCCAGCTGGTTCTACCAACACAATTCTTAATCCAGCCAAGCCCATTTTTTTCCTCCTGCGATCGCACCAGATAATCCTTACAGGCTAATTTTCAGCGTCGTGTTTCTGCTGAAGAGTTTCCTTAAAATCATTTTAGCTGTGTAAGTGAATGCCTGCGTCAGGTCTGAAGAGTTCAGGGCAATCTTTGCCGTTGGGCTAGTCGTTCTTCCACTAGTTCGAGCTTTCAATCTACAACATCAACTCGCTTTAATGCACCCGTCAATTCTGTCATAAACTCAATAAAGACACGAACTTTAGCACAGAGATAGCGTTTTTGCGGGTACAACACGGAGATCGGTAATCCAACTTGGGTCGCGTAGGATTGAAGAATTGGTTGGAGGTCTCCACGCGCGATCGCTTTGGCTGCGATAAATTTGGGAAATTGAACTACGCCGGCTCCTTGAATGACCGCCTCTAAAATGACTTCTGAATTATCGAATCGCAGATAACTGTCAACAGAAAGGTCAATCGCTTTTCCATCTTGTTCAAACTTCCATTTAGGCTCTCGCCCAGTCTGTGGATAGATAAAGTTGACACAGCGATGCTGCAAAAGTTCTGTGGGTGTTGTAGGCGTGCCATACTGGGCGAGATACTGCGGCGAGGCACAAGTGATGTAGCGTGCAGTTGCCAGATGGTGCATGATTAAACGGCTATCACTGCTCATTCCAATCCGCACTGTCGCGTCAATACCTTCCTCAATCAGATCGATGGTGCGATCGTTAAAAGAAACATTCAGATTTAGCTTTGGATATTGTGTGACAAATTGCAGCAGAGCCGGAGCGATATGTATTTTGCCAAACACAAAGCTCAGATCGAGCCGCAATGTTCCAAGCGGCATTGATTGCGATTGTTTGACTTCGAGTTCGGCTTCTTCCAAATCGTTGAGAATTTGCTGACAGCGTTGATAAAATCGGTTGCCATCTTCGGTCAGCGTCAAGCTACGAGTTGTTCGCTGGAGCAAGCGCACCCCCAAGTCATCTTCCAAGCGCAATACGGCTCGACTCACGGCTGAAGGAGCCATACCTAAGTGTCGTGCTGCTTCCGAAAAACTGCCAGATTGAGCAGAGCGGATAAAGATCGTCAGGCTTTTCAGCTTGTCCATTAACCGAAACGCATCTTTGAATTTTTTGCACAACTGTTTTGAATTTTAACTACTTTTTCTCTTTTGCTGCACAAGCTACTGTTTAGACAAGATAAATTTCAAATACACAAACAGCATTAAAAAAACAGACATGACACAGCAAACAACAGCAGAACAAATTATCTTAGTCACCGGAGCCACGGGCAATCAGGGCGGCGCAGTGGCGCGTCATCTTTTAAAGCGCGGTAACTTCAAGGTGCGTGCCTTTGTGCGCGATCCAAACAAGCCTGCCGCCCAAGCACTCCAACAAGCGGGGGCAGAACTCGTAACAGGAGACTTCAGCGATCGCGCTTCCGTTGATCGCGCTTTGGAAGGTGCTTATGGCGTTTTTTCGTTGCAGACCTTTCTTAAAGAAGGCGGATTAGAAGCCGAGATCCGAGATGGCAAAGCGATCGCAGATGCAGCTTCATCGGCAGGCATTCAGCATTTCGTCTACAGTTCAGTGGGAAGCGCAGAACGCAACACGGGCATTCCACATTTCGACAGCAAGTTTCAAGTCGAAGAATACATTCGATCGCTTGGTTTGCCCTACACGATGATGCGTCCAGTTTTCTTTTTCTATAATTACAACACGATGCGTCCGATGATTGAGCAAGGAACGCTTCTCCAACCGCTCAATCCTGAAACAAAATTGCAACAACTTTCCGAAGAAGATTACGGGAAAATGGTCGCTTCTGTGTTCGAGCGTCCCGCAGAATTCTTGAATTGCCAAAAAGAAGTCGCAAGTGTAGATATGACTATGACAGAAATTGCTGCCGCATTCAGCCGCGTTCTGGGTAAAACTGTCAACTACCAACAAATTCCGTTTGAAGCATTTGAGCAGCAAGTCGGAGAGGAAGTAACCACGATGTATCGCTGGTTTGAGAACGTCGGCTACGGAGCGGATTTAGCGCAGTTGAAACGTGACTTTCCTTCCCCAAGCGACTTTGAATCCTATCTGCGCGACCACGACTGGACAAAATCAGATTAAAGCGCGTCTGATGTCAGGTCAAAAATGTGAATTGACAATTACAGCCCGATTAGAACTGGAACCTGCTAACTGGTTATAAGTTGGTATTTGAATCCTGACTGTTTGTCCAGATGTCACGATAGCTGAAGAAAGATATCAAGTATATTTACTTAGGGGTACTTAAGAAGTTCCGCAACAGATTTTAATCATTAGCAATAATACTTCATTTCTCCCTCTTCTTATGCTAATCCTACAATGCATTTGCCGAGGGAGTATTTCTTTGTATTGGAATGTAGATTGATACTTCTAGGGTGATTCTTGGTATGGGTATTGCATTGGCAATTTACTTATTATTAAATGATATATCTCGAAATTTTTCATTCCCCTAGCGATCGCTCCGACATTACTCACCCCAGCTACCTCTACCAAGACAATTCTTAATCCACCAAGCCCATTTTTTGCTCCCTGCCCCCTGCCCCCTGCCCCCTGCCCAAATATGTCTCACATTCTGGTCGAAAATCTCAGGAAGACTTTCTTTGTGTCTGAACGTTCCTCTGGGCTTTTCGGTTCAATACGAGGGCTTGTGCAGCGAAAAACTAGAGAAGTTTATGCCCTCAAAGGAGTTTCGTTTTCCCTGGAACGGGGAGAACTTGTAGGATACATTGGCCCAAATGGGGCTGGTAAATCGACCACGATTAAAATTTTAAGCGGTATTCTCGTACCTTCCAGTGGAAAATGCCTAATTGGCGGAAGAACTCCTTGGAAAGATCGAATTAAGCACGTTAATCGTATCGGTGTAGTGTTTGGTCAAAGAACGCAACTCTGGTGGGATTTGCCAGTGATAGAGTCTTTCGATTTGCTGCGGGATATTTATCGCGTTCCCCAATCGGAGTATCGCCAGACACGCGAAGAAATGATTGATTTGCTTGGTCTTGAAAGCTTTCTCTCCACTCCGGTGAGGCAGTTAAGCCTTGGTCAAAGGATGCGATGTGACTTTGCAGCCGCAATGCTTCACAGACCGGAAATTCTTTTTCTTGATGAACCCACCATCGGGCTTGATGCAGTTTCCAAACTTGCAGTCAGAAAATTTATCAAAGCGCTAAATAAAACTCATCAAGTAACCACCATCCTGACTACCCATGATATGGATGATATCGAGGCATTGTGCGATCGCATAATTATTATTGGTGGAGGTGAAATCCTTTGTGATGGAACTTTAGCAGCACTGCGTTCTCAAGTTTCTTCGCGTCGGTACTTAAGAATCGACCTAGCAAACGATGATTTCTTTTTTGAACAAGAAGGAGTCAGTATTATCTCTAAAGAAGGTCGCACCGTAACTCTCGCCTTCGATCCCACAAAGCTTTCTGCTGCGTCTTTGATTAGCCAAGTTACCTCGCAACACGAAGTAGAGGATCTTTTTGTAGAAAATCCACCCATTGAAGAGATAGTTGCTGAACTTTATGCAATTTCAGCCGGAATTATCCCATGAAAGCATATTGGTCACTATTTGTTGCTAGATTTACACTGCTGTTACAATACCGTGCTGCTGCTTTGGCTGGCATTGGAACTCAGCTTTTCTGGGGGTTAGTGAAAGTAATGGTTTTACAGGCATTCTTTACTCATACAACCTCTGCTCAACCGATGACTTTTCCAGAAACTGTAGGATATGTATGGCTGGGACAGGCGTTTCTAATGGCGATTGTCCCTTGGGGAGGTGATAGAGATATTCAAGAACTCATCCGAACTGGTGCTGTAGGATACGATCTTCTCCGACCCACAGACCTTTATAATTTTTGGTTTACTCGCGCTTTGGCACTTCGCACAACGCCCCTGATACTTCGTAGCATTCCGCTTCTTAGTGTCACAATTTTTCTTTTTCCCCTTTTAGGACTTGATGAATGGTCGCTTTCTTTTCCACCCTCCTTTGCTTCTTTTGTTGCCTTTTTTATCTCTTTTATTGGCGCAATTTTACTTTCGTCTGCATTAACTATGCTTCTGACTGTATCAATGATGTGGACAATTTCGGGCGAGGGGATTAATAGTATTCTACCTACTCTTGTTAGTATCTTCTCTGGCATGATTGTTCCGTTGCCACTTTTCCCTGAGTGGAGCAAGCCTTTTTTGAATGTACTTCCTTTCTCAGGATTAATTGACAAACCTTTTCGTCTTTTTAATGGTAATCTTCAACCAAATGCCCTATTTAATGTTTTGCTGCATCAAACTTTCTGGATAGTTGTCATTGTTATTATTGGGCGTATCCTTGTGAAATATGGGATCAGAAAGCTTGTCATTCAAGGCGGATAAGTAAATAATTCGTAATACAACTCTTGGAGAGGCTGCGCCCTAAGCGTAGCTATGCCGCAGGCTTTACGGCTACGCTCAGTACAAGTTCGTAATTCGTAATTCGTAATTTTTTTAGTAGGAAGATAGGTTAAGTAATTTATTTTATATAAAAATTACAAAGCGACTATGAATGATTTTTTGCTTTACCTTCGATATATTTCTGTATCTTTCAAGTCGCAGATGCAGTACAAAGTTTCTTTCTGGCTGCAAGTCATAGGGCAGCTTTTAGGAACTGCTGTTGAATTTTTTGGAGTTTGGGCACTTTTTAGTCGTTTTAATAGTATTGGTACGTGGACTTTAAATGAAGTTGCTCTATTTTATGGAATAATTAATATTTCTTTCGCCTGTGCTGATGCTTTTGGAAAAGGGTTTGACTCATTTACAACAATAATTAAAAGTGGAGACTTTGACCGTTTACTTGTTCGTCCACGCACCACAGCACTTCAACTTTTAGGTAAAGAATTTACTTTGAAACGAATCGGAAGATTATTTCAAGGAATTGTTGTTATGTCGTGGTCACTTTCATCACTCCACATCCCTTTAACTTTTAAAACTTTATGGCTTTTGGGTACTTCATTTTTTGGTGGAGTTGCACTCTTTGTTGGCATTGTCATTATGCAAGCAACCATCACCTTCTGGACTATTGAATCTCTCGAAATTATGAATATCCTCACTTATGGAGGAGTCGAAACGGCTCAGTACCCTCTTGCAATTTATAGTAAGTGGTTTCAGCGATTCTTTACTTTCTTGATACCGCTTGCTTGTGTCAGCTATTTTCCTTTACTTGCAGTACTTGAAAAAGAAGATGCTTTTTTAGTGCCTTTATGGTTTTGTTATGTCTCACCAATCGCAGGCATTATCTTTCTGATGGTTGCGCTCCAGCTTTGGAAAATAGGAGAGCGATACTATTGTTCCACTGGCAGCTAAGTACAACAAAATTTTAGCAGTGTACTCAGCCCCGAT
The DNA here is from genome assembly GCF_036917315.1 of Nostoc sp. GTDB lineage: Bacteria > Cyanobacteriota > Cyanobacteriia > Cyanobacteriales > Nostocaceae > Nostoc. Next base: position 110,385 of record NZ_JBALDR010000008.1, read on the forward strand.
TTCTCACAAGTGGGTGGGGAGGATGAGGAGAATGGGCGCATGTTTTTCTAAAGTGTCTCCCACACTTCCCACACTTCCCACACCTCCCACACTCCCCACACCCCCACCCACTTGTGAGAAATTCAGATCATGTAGGTGTATTTTCAATGGGTAGATTGCACTTTTCTAAACAATGCCACGGGAATCTCCAATGAAAAACTCCAGGAAGGGTTGGTTACGTAAAAGACTCAAAATTACTCTGATTTTCCTGTTAGTGCTAGGGCTATTGTTAGTGGGATTTGCTACCTACACCGTGCGCCAATCCTTTCCGCAAGAGAGCGGGACAATTCAAATACCTGAACTGAAAGCTGAAGTAAGCGTCCAGCGCGATAAATGGGGAATTCCCCATATTTATGCTGCCAACTCCCACGATTTATTTATGGCGCAAGGTTATATCCACGCCCAAGAACGCTTTTGGCAAATGGACTTTTGGCGACACATTGGTTCTGGGCGACTCTCAGAAATGTTTGGTTCTTCTCAAGTTGACACTGATAAATATCTGCGGACAATGGGTTGGGCGAGGGTGGCGCAGCAAGAAATTCAGGAAATTAATGCAGAGATGAAGGCATACTTGGAAGCTTATGCCGATGGTGTCAATGCCTATTTGACAGAGCATCAAGGTAGCGCCCTGAGTCTAGAATACACTGTGCTAAAGTTTCTCAATCCTGGGTATAAGCCAGAACCTTGGCAAATACTGCATTCTCTGACTTGGGGTAAGGTAATGGCTTACGACTTGGGCAGAAATTTCGAGAGCGAAATTGAACGTGCTATTTTGCTCAAAACTCTTACTCCTAATCAAGTAGAGGAACTTTTTCCACCATACCCTCAAGACTTGCCAGTTATTTTACCTGAGTTACAGCAAGGAGAAAGAGCAGGGAAAGGGAGGAACAAGAATGTTGAAGTACTTCTCAATTCTCCAGATGTATTACCTGCTTTAGAGTCAATTACTAAGCCGATGATAGCCTTAGAACAACTCATTGGGCCCAGGGGAATAGGTATTGGCTCGAACAACTGGGTAATATCTGGTCAGCGAACCACGACAGGTAAACCTATCTTGGCGAATGACCCCCATTTAGGTGTGCAAATACCCTCTATCTGGTACGAGGTTGGTTTGCACTGCACACCGAAGAGTGCAGAATGTCCCTACAACGTTTCTGGCTTTTCCTTTGCGGGAATGATTGGGGTAATTATCAGTCATAGCGATCGCATTGCCTGGGGTGTCACCAATGTACAATCTGATGTGATGGATTTATACATTGAGAAAATCAACCCAAAAAACTCCAATCAGTATGAGGTAAATGGTAAATGGGTTGATATGCAACTCGTGCAAGAGACGATTCAAGTAGCCGGAAGTCAGCCGATTGTGCAAACGGTGCGCTATACCCGACATGGGCCGATTCTCTCTGATGTTTCGCCAAATCTAAAGCAATTCAAGTCAAATCAGCCGCTAGAATTACCGCAAAATTACGCCGTAGCCCTACGTTGGACAGCCCTAGCACCTTCCAAACTAGCGTATGCCGTTCCCCAAATAAATCGCGCTCAAAACTGGCAGGAATTCCGCACTGCTGCCAGCAATTATGATGTCCCGGCTCAAAATTTAGTCTACGCTGATATTGATGGCAATATTGGCTACCAGATGCCTGGTAAATTCCCCATCCGCGCTCAGGGAGATGGGCGTTATCCTGTTCCTGGTTGGACGGATGAATATGATGGGAATCAAAGGATGTTACAGAAAATACGACTGCCACACTGAGATTAATTCCAAAATTGGTAGAGTAAAGGACGACACGACTATCTAATTTAAAATTGCGTTATTTGCGTGTAATTACATACACATTATCGAAAAAATGAAGTATAAAGTAACAGGGCAGAAAGAAGGTTAAAAACAGAAATATATATTCTTTTTAGAAAAAGTATTTTCGCCGATCATCCATTCTACTGTCCAACTTTCACTAAACATAGTTGGAGATCATAAAACCTATGCAACGCGTATTTAAGCAAAATTTTATACTTTCAGTCACTACTGCGATCGCTTTATTATTTGCAGGTTGTGGCGAAAGTAAAGTTGCTCAATGTAACAAAGTCATAAAGGTTGCCAATCAGGCATCTACTCTAGGTCAGGAATTCGCGAAAAATCCCAATCCTGCAAAAGGTTCCAAAGCTCTAACTGAACTTTCTGGTAAGATAGACCCACTTGCCAAAGAGATGAAAGCACTGGAAATTAAAGATGAAAAATTGCAAGGTTTCCAAGGACGCTTTCTCACACTCTATCAGAACATCAGCAAGGAATTGAATAATGCAGCAACAGCCATAGATAAAAAGAATCTACCAGCAGCAAAGGGCTTTTTAGTATCTCTGCAAAAGAGTAGTAGCGAAGAAAGTTCAATAGTCAACGAAATTAATAGCTACTGTTCTGGCAAATAATCCATTTTCCTCTGCCTGGAATCTCGATCGCAAAAATAGCGGTTAAATACTTGGTCGATAACCACCAAAAACAGCAAAGCTAAAATTTTTGTACCAGCAATCCACATTTTGGAAGCCAGCCGCTTCTAACCAGCTAAGTTGAATATCCAGGGTTGCCATGCGATCGTATTCCATGCGTTTCTGTGCAGCCTTGAGATCCTCCTCTGAGATATTCTTCGCGCGGACAGAATCTAACCAGTGTTGACGGTAAAGTTGTTCTAAATCAGGCGTTTTGCCGAGAACTTGATCGGCATTGACAAATATCCCTCCAGGATTGAGGACATCATAAATCCGTTGATAAAGAAGTTCTTTGTCAACATCTGACAGATGATGAATCGATAAGGCAGAGATTATCAGGTTATATGAACTACCTAAATCAGTCTCAATATAGTCACCAATTAAGATTTTGGGAGATTTACCCATTTGGCTAAATCTCAACTTAGCTTTTTCTAACATTTCAGGGGCTAAGTCCAACAAGGTGAACTCTGCATTCGGGAAAACGGACTGAACCATACTTGAGTAAAGTCCAGTACCAGCTCCCAAATCTAGAACCTTCAGCGGTGCAGTGCAATCGCCTGGGATGATTTCAACGGCTGTTTTGTAAAAGTCATCAAAACAGGGAATTAAAACACGACGTAAGTTATCGTAATCTCCTGCGGCAATATTAAAAGCTTCTTGAATATTCATTTTTTTATTTTTAATAGAGGTAAAACTTTCTGTTTTAGCAACTCAATTAAAGCTGGTTCCATATATTCATAGTCATCTGGTATATCTAAACAGATAATTTTTTTATCTTTCAAAAAAGGCTGAAAATTTTTGGATAGTCTATTTTTATGAGATTTTTCCATCACAAAGATAATGTCAGCCCATTGAATAGCCTCCGTTGATAATGGTACTTCGGCATGGCGATCTAAACCTGCCGAGTCTGTTTCAAATCCATCATATTCAGAAAATACAGCCTCGGCAGTGGGACTTCGCAGTTTATTCTGGCTACAGATAAATAAAAGCTTTTTCATTAATTAATCTGAAGCGATCGTATCGTGCAACCCTTTTAATATTTAATCTAGAGCGATCGCTTACAATACACTCAGATAAGTTTGCTCAGAATTCATCGGTAAAATCCGCAACTTCTGATTTTTAAGGTCTGGTTTTAACCCTAAAACTTCCATTGGTGTTACACCTAAAAGGGCATAAGGTACTTCTGTGAGTTCCAGACAATCAAAGGTTCCTTGACGCTCTGCAATACTAAGTTCAACATCTCGGAAAATTCGTCCCTGCTTAACTCCAGCAGCAGTTTCTACCTGGGCTTCTCCACCTTGGACTAAACCTAGTTGACTAATAATGTTAGCAGGTAAACACAGCAAAGTTGCGCCCGTATCAACTAAAACATCATCCAGAGTATAAGAGCGAACTTCATCCGAAGAAATAAAGCCTCGTTGTGCCAGAACTCGATCAATTCGATTCGTGACAGTGAGGGTAACTATTACTTGCCCCATTTGCTTACCCTGAAGATTTGGTAGTATTAGCTTACCCATTTCAGCAAACTCCTGAAAACACAGTATTTTTGAGAGATGCCTTAAAACACAAAGACGCAAAAGCACTCTCTGCACCTCTGCGTCTCTGCGTGATATATCCCCTACTACACCATCTCAGACGAAGGCTGCACCATCTGCTGCGGCTGCGGCTGGAACATGAACAACGAGTAAACCACATCCCGACGAATGTTAACCATCATATCCAAGAACAATTCATACCCCTCGCTCTTATACTCAATCAGTGGATCTTTTTGCCCGTAACCACGTAATCCCACCGATTCGCGCAAGGCATCCATTTGTTGCAGGTGTTCCCGCCACAGGGTATCAATGCGTTGCAAGATAAAGAAGCGTTCAGCTTGGCGCATCAGTCCGGGTTGAACTTGGTCAATCTGCGCTTCTTTGAGGTCGTAAGCAATTCGCACCTGTTCGTGGAGGAAGGCTTTAATCTCGCTGACTGTGATATCTTCTAATTGACTCGCTTGTAAATCCGCTAGCAGATAGACGAATTCTTTGACTTTCTCAACCAACTTTTCTAACTCCCACTCTTCCGAGGGCAAGTCTACGTTGATGTAGTAGTCAACGATGTCATCCATCGTTTTTTCAGCGTATTTAATTACCTGTTCTTTCAAATCTTGACCTTCTAGAACTCGGCGGCGTTCAGCATAAATAGCACGACGTTGATTATTCATCACCTCGTCATACTCAAATACTTGCTTCCGAATGTCATAGTAGTAAGTTTCAACTTTTTTCTGGGCGCCTTCCAAACTGCGGGTAAGCATCCCAGATTCGATGGGCATATCTTCTTCCACTTGGAAGGCATTCATTAACCCAGCAACGCGATCGCCACCAAAAATCCGTAGTAGGTTATCCTCTAAACTGAGGAAGAATCTCGTGGTTCCAGGGTCGCCTTGTCTTCCTGCACGTCCGCGTAACTGGTTATCAATCCGCCGTGATTCGTGGCGTTCTGTACCAATTACGTGCAAACCACCAATTCCCACTACTTCATCATGTTCGCGGGTAGTAAATTGTTCGTATTCCTGCTTGACGCGGTTGTATGCTTCCCGCAATTTCTGAATTACAGGGTCATCAATAGGAGCTTTTTCTGCCGCCACAGCTACCTTGTCTTCTGCTTCCAATTCCGGTAAACTGCGATCGCCATACTCACGCACTGCAATTTCTACTGCATCTTTGAGTAGTTTTTCTGTTTCTTTTGTCAACTGCGTGGGAAAAATTTCTGGCGAAGCCCGCCAAGTTTTGACTTTCTTACCAGGGACAAAGCCTTGACCACCACCATGTCCTGTAGGCAATCCGGCTGCTCTTTGCACGCCAAAGGCATCTTCATCTTCTGGCATGACGATCCGGGGCATAAAGTATTCCCGCAGCTTTAGACGCGCCATATATTCGGAGTTACCACCCAGAATGATGTCTGTACCTCTACCCGCCATGTTGGTAGCAATGGTAACAGCACCTTTTCGTCCAGCTTGGGCGACAATTTCCGCCTCACGCTCGACGTTTTCCGGTCGGGCGTTAAGTAATTCGTGAGGAATTGTCAATTCCTTCAGCAGCCTACTCAGAAGTTCAGATTTTTCTACACTAGTGGTTCCTACTAATACAGGTCTACCGAGTTCGTGCATTTCGGCACATTCTCTCGCGATCGCCCCCCACTTACCTGCTTCTGTCTTAAAGACCATATCAGACAAATCTTCACGTCTGCGATCGCGGTTGGTGGGAATTACCGCAACTTCGAGTTTGTAAATTTTTTCAAATTCTGGTTCTTCGGTTTTTGCCGTTCCTGTCATTCCACCGAGCTTTGGATACAGCAAGAACATATTTTGGTAAGTAATTGTCGCGAGAGTTTGAGTTTCTGGCTGAATCTCTACGTGTTCTTTCGCTTCAATTGCCTGGTGTAATCCATCACTCCAACGCCGTCCGGCTAGCACCCGACCAGTAAATTCATCCACAATTACTACTTCCCCATTGCGGACGATGTAATTTACATCCTTGAGGAAAAGTTCTTTGGCTTTAATTGCATTGAAAATGAAGTGCGCCCAAGGATCTTCTGGGTCAAATAAATCTGTGACTCCCAAAAGATTTTCCGATTCTGCAAACCCTTCATCTGTCAATAGAACGTTACGAGCTTTTTCATCTACATCGTAATGCTCTTCTTTTTTGAGTGTGAATGCTATTTCAGCGGCTTGCAGATATTTTTCTGTAGGTCTTTCTACCTGCCCAGAAATAATCAGTGGTGTCCGCGCCTCATCAACTAAAATCGAGTCCACCTCGTCAATTACGCAATAATTAAACGGGCGTTGTACCACATCTGCCATTGATGTCGCCATGTTATCCCGCAGATAGTCGAAGCCGACCTCACTGTTGGTAACATAAGTGATATCGCAGTCGTAGTTTTTCTGGCGTTCACTAGGAGTCATGCTTGACTGAATTAGCCCCACACTCAGCCCCAAGAAGCGATGCACCTGTCCCATCCATTCAGCGTCCCGACGAGCGAGGTAATCGTTCACGGTGATGACGTGTACACCTTTACCAGTGAGGGCATTTAAGTAACTTGGCAAGGTGGCGACTAGTGTTTTACCTTCACCAGTTTTCATCTCAGCAATTTGCCCCACGTGCAAAATGATACCGCCAAGGAGTTGGACATCAAAATGCCGCAAGCCTAATACTCGCCGTGCTGCTTCCCGGACAACGGCGTAAGCTTCTGGCAATATGTCATCTAGGGTTTCGCCTTTAGCGAGCCGTTGTTTAAATTCGACGGTTTTACCTTTTAACTCATCATCGGAAAGAACCTTAATTTCTTCCTCTAAAAGGTTAATTTCAGTAACAGAAGGTTGGTATTTTTTAAGCTTACGAGCGTTGGGGTCGCCCAACAAAAGTTTTAGCATGGCAGGTTATAGAACTGAATCAAGGGGGATGGGAATTAAAGGGTTGGCATTGATTATAAACATTTAACCCAGCCCAAACGTTTTGGTCGTGGATGGGTGTGAAATGAGAATTACCTCAAAAACAGGATAAAAACTAGCCAATCAGTTTATTAAATGATTGGTTTGAACTCTTATCTTATATTTACTCTTTCTTCATAGTATCATTTTGCCCCCAGATGGGGCCAGAGAGGGTGTGGGGGAATAGAGTTAGGAGTTAAGAGTTATGAGTTATGAATTTTTCAACTCCTCACTTCTAACTCCTCACTCCTCACTTTCACTCTGCTGTCAGGCGGCGGAAATTGTAATCATTAACACTGGGATGACAGCTGACACAGCTGCCAACTTGGACGGGACGTGGTAACTCAACTCCTGGATGCAAAGCTTTGAAATAACGCGAGTTGTTGACGCGATATGGTGTTTCTTCGTCGTCTAGCTGCACGCGGGAGAAAGTCGAAAGATATTTCCACACCAAGATGCGTTGCGGATCGACTAAAGGCTGGAGTTGTGCGCCGTAGTGCTGCGAGTCTTGCAGGAGATTTTTCCAAGTTTGGGTAGGTAAAACGGCTGGTGGTATGGCAATGTGACATCTAGAGCAGCTTTCTAAATACAGTTCTTGCCCCAGTTGGTATTGTGCAGGTACTACGTCAACAGTGCCAATTTCAGCAGGAGGAGTCGCACTTTGGGCGTTAGTTGCCAAGGCTAGAAGCCAGCCCATAGCTAAACTCCACGTTATAATTACCAGAAGTAAACCGAAAAATTGGCGTTTGAATTCACGTTCGGCGCTTGGCTGTAGTGCTTGGCGTTGGCGTAGCCCGCCGTAGGCATCGCGGATTTTGCGCTTAACAAAAATTGACATTCCTCACATTCCCAAATATTTAAAAGTGGCGCTTGTGCTAATCATAAGACTTACGCAGTATTGGCAGTGTTTCAAATTTTGTGTAAGTAGTTTTGTCAAGCAACACATCTTTTATATCGACAACAGTAATATAAATATCTATTCAGCGCATCACTGACTGTGCAAGGAAAAATGTTCTAGTAGTTTTAATCTGACTCACTAGAAAAATCAGCCACAATATCTCGAATTTCATTTGCACCAATATCTTCTCGGTCAGATTTGGAATAAATCGTTAGTAGCAAAATACTTGTAGGGACTCAACTTGATAAATCAATCGGTATCCTGCACTCTTACCTTTTTGGATACTACTGTTAGGAACTCTCACCTTATAAACAACATACTCCTCACCAATGTCGGCAATGCGTAGGCGTAGCACGCCGTAGGCATCGCCGACAAAATTGCCTTGTAATTGCTCAATAATCGGTTGAACATCAGAGCGAATATTGCGAAATCTTTTTGATAGTCTGTAAAGTTCCTGCTCAAACTCATCAGAAAATCGAATTAAAATCGTATTATCACTCTGCATCAACCCTGTCCCATAGCTCGCTAATTGGTCTAGTTTGACCAGCTTTTACTTGCTGCAAGGCTCTCCTCAAACTAGCTTTAATCTCCTCAACGGGTGTATCATCAGGGTCAACCTCTTCTGTTTCTGCTTGTTCTGGAACTAACACAATCACCCGAAGCTGATGAGGATAAGTGTTTCCCTGAATCGGCTCATCTAGAACTAGATTTCCTTGAGAATCAATCCTGCCGGTAACTTCGATCGCTTTCATTTATTGTCTACCTAATTTTGTAGGAGATCCTAACATGCCCAAATTCCGGCAGGTTCGGGAAACTTAAGTTCAGTCAAGTCTGAATATTATGAGGTATTTACTAAAATGGTGATGGCAGGAAATTTACCTGATAGTTTGGATGAATTGATACGCAATGTGCAAACTGACGCAGAAAGAACCGGAGTAAAAGCGTAAAAAAATATTTTCCCCAGCCAGAAATGCATTTATTGCCATCTCGGATAGCTGTTTTTTAGCTCATCGAAGTCACGTTACCTTAAGGAATAGAAACCGATCGCAATAATCGCTCAACAACAGTTCTTGCATTGCGTCCTCCTCTAGGGATAAGGCGATGGCAAAGAACGTGAGGGACAAGAAATTTCACATCATCGGGAATGGTATAATCACGCCCTAATAGAAAAGCTAGCGCTTGGGCAGCCCGTTGTAATGCTAATGTGCCACGCGGACTGACACCAAGAGCGATTTCCTCATCTTGACGTGTTGCCCGTACCAATTCGAGAATGTACTGTTGCAAAGAAGTTGCCACTTTTACTTGAGAGCAGAGGTAACGCAATTTCTGTACTTCTTCCAAGGTAATACAAGGCTGTAAATCAGCAACTTTTATACCATTTTGCAGATTTTGCAGCATCAGGAGTTCTTCTGCCTCAGAAGGATAGCCCAAACTCAGCGACAACATAAACCGATCCATTTGCGCTTCCGGCAGGGGAAAAGTACCTTGATACTCGATAGGGTTTTGAGTGGCAATTACAAAGAAGGGCTGAGGAACTGCACGAGAGATACCATCGACTGTTACTTGATGTTCCTCCATGACTTCTAATAAAGCTGACTGAGTGCGGGGTGTGGCGCGATTAATTTCGTCAGCTAAGAGAATATTGGTAAAGACTGGCCCAGGAAGAAAAGTAAATTCGCCGCTTTTTGGGTTCCAGATGTTGGTGCCAGTAATGTCAGTTGGCAATAAATCGGGGGTACATTGTAACCGTTGAAACTTGCCATCCAGTGAACGAGCTAAGGATTTAGCAAGCAAGGTTTTACCAACACCAGGGACATCTTCTAAAAGAGCATGACCACCACCTAACAAGGCAACTAGCACTAAACGTATTGCCTCAGCTTTGCCAACGATGGTAAGAGCTAGATTTTGTGTTAAAGCGTCGATTTTTTCTCTCATGCGTTGTAGGGAATGGGGAATAGAAAGTGGGGAGCCGGGAATGGGGCGAATGAGGGAAGAATTTTCACAATGCCCTATGCCCAATTTCCCTAAATACATTGTTCCCACTCAGAACTCCTAACTCCTAACTCCTAACTTTTAACTTTGCACTCCAGCACTCAAAACTTCTCTAGCAACAACGCAGTCAAGTTGAATTTGTGTTTTCAGGGCTTCGAGAGAAGGAAATTTTTGTTCGGGGCGCAAAAATTTAACTAGCTGCACGACCAGTTTTTTGCCATACAAATCACCTGACCAATCGAATAAATGTACTTCCGCAGATGAATAAGTACCGTTTACAGTTGGACGATTACCGATATTCATGACACCCAAGTTCTCACTAGGAGCGGTATCTGTTGTTTCATCGAGAGTGAAAACACGGACAGCGTATACTCCTTGACAAGGCAAAAACTTTTCTTTTGGTAGTTGGAGGTTAGCGGTGGGAAAACCAATTGTTCTGCCCAATTGTTGACCTTGAACGACATCACCAAGGAGGGAGTAGGGGCGTCCCAGTAATAGATTTGCGTTTTCGATATCTCCCCGCTCAAGGGTTTGGCGGATCAATGAAGTGCTAATGCGGGCATCCTGAGTTGGAGTAGTACTGACGCAATTAGTTTGGGTGGACGAATCACCTGTATAAGTTTGTAAGGGAACGATAGTAACGGGAATATTGTGCTTGGCGGCGAGTAATTGCAAATCTTGAGCAGTACCACTGCGCTTTTCGCCAAAACAAAAATCCTGCCCGATGCTAATTCGTTGGCATCGCAGTTGTTGCACGAGAATTTTTTCGACAAATTCTTCGGGGGTCAACGCAGACAATTCTTTGTCAAAGGGTAGTAATACCAGTTGTTCTACCCCAAGCGATCGCAATTGTTGGACTTTTTCATCCAGTGGCGTTAACAAAGTCCGGGGTTGCCCTGTAAAGAACTCTTGTGGATGGGGGTCAAAGGTGACAACTGTTGAATAGGTATATTCTTGATTTGTCAGTTGATTTCCCTTTGAGTGCGGACTACTAGCTCCTGACAAGTGACCACCAGCGTGCAAGACTGGTTGAATTACCTTTTGATGACCAAGATGAACGCCATCAAACTTGCCAAGGGCAACAGCAGTCGGCGTTAGTAGCCCTTCGCTCGAAAAAGCAACCCGCACAGAACACCCATTTTTAGACAAATTTAGCACGTGGATTCTGAGATTTTAGGTTTATTTTAGCTCTCAGCAGGAAGCTACCCTATGGTAAACCACCTTCAGGAGGACATTCACCAACTGCCCATGAGGTCTTGTGCTATCAGCCAGGGTGTTTATGCCACCCCTTTTAGCTATCAGCCAAAAGCCTAACCCAAGGGAAGTCGCCCAAGATGGTTTCTTGTGCCATCAGCTTGATTGCTTGCTAAATCCAGATAACCCCAAATACCAGAGCTAAAAAGGCTCTAGTTCTATGTTGAGACTTCAACGAGGTTTTACCGCGATCGTCAGCCGCAATCTTAGGGCGTCTGTGGGTATCTGGGCTGTTGGTGAATCTATAAAGTTTTTCCTCCTGTTGTCGCCCTGATCCTATGTCGGCGTGACAACTCTGAGCAGCGCTGTCTCACCGTATAGCCAACAGGTACGCTCTCGCGCTGAAAGCCTCCGATCACCAATCTAATCTAAAATCTCCAATTCCTCCGATCGCAATCTTTAGGAAGAAAACTTGCTAACAGGAAAAGATTCTGATAAGACAACTGAGGTCGGAACCTGAAGTACCAATCCTTCCCGTGCCATAATAGCACCAGGAAATTTTTCAGCAGCTTCTTTGCCGACACGATCCAAAAAGTCGTCATCGTGCGCCGGATCGTGGTGGTAAATCACCAGAGTTTTGACGTTAGCAGCTTGTGCCACTTTTACCGCTTCTTGCCAGGTAGAATGTCCCCAGCCAATTTTCGGGGATTTTGGCGAGTGGTATTCCTCATCTGTGTAGGTAGAGTCGTAAATTAAGATGTCAGCATTACGAGCTAGCCACAACACATTGTCATCGAGTCGATCGGGAAAATGTTCGGTATCAGTGATGTAAGTAGCTGCACCACCACGCCAGTTGACGCGGTATCCGACAGCTTCACCTGGATGGTTTAAAGGTGCTGTTTCTACGGTAAGGTCATCGATGTGGATTGGTTGCCCCGGCCGAACATCGTAGAAATTTAAATTGGCTTGCATAATTTGCAAGGGTACGGGAAAGTTCGGGTGCAACATTTGATCGTTGAGGCGCTGTTCTATGGTAGAACCATCAGGTGCGATCGCGCCGTAAATATGAAAGTCATTCCCCTTTACAAACCCTGGAGTAAAGAAGGGAAAACCTTGCATGTGATCCCAGTGAGAGTGGGTAAAAAATATGTGAGCTTCTAACGGCATTTGGCGCAACAGAGATTGCCCCAAAACATGTAGTCCTGTGCCAGCATCGAAAACTAAGCGTTTATCGCCCGCTTGCATTGATATGCAAGGGGTATTACCGCCGTAACGAACAGTGTGTGGCCCTGGGCTGGGGATGCTGCCGCGAACGCCCCAAAATTGTACGGTAAATTGATTCTCTATCCTAGACATGGGTGTTGCTTGCTGGACTGAGCGGGCGATAAATGAAAGAATTGTTACTTATTTTGTCTAAGTTTATGCTGTCTATCCGATTTTGCTAGAGGGAGGATTTCTTGGTAAAACAGCATATCCTGTTTCTGGCCGATTGTGTAAATGTGAATGAAATACGTCAGTGAGAATTTCCCTGGTTTTGGGATGAATGTGTATCGGTTATTTCAAGAGTGCCCCTACGTTATAGCCTACATTTTTCCGTGATGCATTTGAATAACCACATTTTTGTGCTGATAAATCAAATGATTCCAGGAAAATTGAATTCCCACTTCGATAATTTCTCTAATCCAGTTGCGTAAGTAAGATTGTATTGTAACGGAGTAATACTGATGTAGTTTTTACGTACAACTTCCACATCTGTAGGTACATTTGGAGGCAGATTTAATCCGCTTGGGGGTTCTACATCCTCAATGACTTCTCCGGTTAACCAGTAGTACGTTTTTCCACGAGGATCGACTCGTTTATTAAACACATCAGTGTAATGCCGTAGGCCTTGACGGGTGAGAGCAACGCCGGCAATTTCTTCCCATTTGACCGCAGGAATATTGACGTTGAGCAACATTAAATCTGGCAGCGGTTTTTGGGCTAACTGGTCTACGAGAACTGTGGCAAACTTAGCAGCAGCTTGAAAGTCTTTAGATGTATGACTTATAAGACTCAGCGCTATGCTGGGAATGCCTTCAATTAAACCTTCCATTGCCGCAGAAACAGTACCAGAATACAGAATTTCGGTTCCTAAATTCGCACCTTGATTAATACCAGAGAGAACCAAATCTGGGGGAGTTTCCAATAAAGCCCACAGCGCCAATTTGACGCAATCTGAAGGCGTACCATCGCAAGCCCAAACTTTGATCGCAGGATGAAAAATCCCTTCAACAATTTCGGCGCGAATCGGTTGGTGTAAAGTTAACCCGTGTCCAGTTGCCGATCGCTCTCGATCTGGGCAAACTACACTCACATCATGGCCTGCCTCTGCCAAGTAGTTGGCTAGGGTACGAATCCCCAAGGCAGAAATGCCATCATCGTTGCTAATTAGTAATTTCATGGTCATTAGTCATTGGTCATTGGTCATTAATCATTGGTCATTAGTTATTAGTTATTTGTTATTAGCCATTTGTCAATGTCTGAGGTCACAAGCAGCAAAAAAATATTTATACTCACTAGACAGTGTGGCGAAATTTTGCCTACCTTTAAGACAAGTTGCTCATTGTTAAGTGAGATGTTAACTGGATTTACCCGCCTGCTGTACTAGCCCAATCGTCTATAACTGATAAACAGAGATTTGGTTTTAACCCTCACCTTTAGCTGATATTAATGGCATAGCTGTAAGTTTATTTATCGACCGATTCACAGCTTTTGACTATAGACTAATGACTAATGACCAATGACTAATAACTAATGACTAGCAATTTAGAAGCTCAACTTTTAGCACTGCGGCAGGAAGGAGAAAAAGCGATCGCAGCCGCCGACACCCTAGAACGCCTAGAGGAACTCAGAGTTAACTATCTGGGTAAAAAAGGAGAACTGGGGGCACTGTTGCGAAGTATGGGGCAAATGAGCGCAGAGGAACGACCAAAAATTGGAGCGATCGCCAATACAGTCAAAGAATCTTTGCAAACTAGTCTAGACCAGCAACGCGTCGCCCTCGAAGCCGCTCAAATTCAGGTACAGTTAGAGGCGGAAACTCTGGATGTAACTATGCCGGGAATTTACAGCCCCCAAGGTCGCATTCATCCCCTCAACGGCATTATCGACCGGGCACTGGATATCTTTGTCGGTATGGGCTATACCGTAGCTCAAGGGCCAGAGATGGAAACAGATTACTACAATTTTGAGGCTCTCAACACCCCGCCTGACCACCCCGCCCGTGATATGCAGGATACCTTCTACCTGCCAGATGGGAATCTTTTACGCACTCATACTTCGTCAGTGCAAATTCGTTACATGGAAAGAGAAGAACCACCGATTCGGGTTGTTGCTCCAGGGCGAGTTTATCGGCGAGATAATGTAGACGCGACTCACTCAGCAGTTTTCCATCAAATAGAACTTTTAGCCATTGACGAGGGACTAACTTTTACAGACCTCAAGGGCACAATTAAAGTATTTTTACAAGCAATATTTGGCGATTTACCTATTCGCTTCCGCGCCAGTTATTTCCCATTTACCGAACCCTCAGCAGAGGTGGATTTGCAGTGGAATGGGCGCTGGTTGGAGGTGATGGGCTGCGGTATGGTCGATCCAAATGTACTTAAGTCTGTGGGTTACGATCCAGAAGTTTATACAGGGTTTGCTGCCGGTTTTGGTGTAGAACGCTTTGCAATGGTGTCACATCAAATCGACGATATTCGTCGGTTATATACTAGCGATTTGCGGTTTTTGCAGCAATTTTAGGGAAGCGATCGCTTTAAATAATCAGGCGTTTACTAAATTTGCAAAAGTCAATTAGATGAAAATATAACCACAGATAAAGACTCATGAATTATCTGTGGTTTTAAATAATAAATCGGGATTGATGAATTTAATAAACTATCAATACGTAACTTCTATTGAAGTGATATGACTGCAATCATTGGCAAACGTCTAACGCTTGAGGAATATTTGAAATATGACGATGGCACGGATAGCCAGTATGAACTGGTGGCAGGTGAGTTAGTTTCCATGCCACCTGAAAGCCCAAAAAATGTCCAGATATCTCTATTTTTACTGGTAAATTTCCTCAAGTTTGTTCCAGTTAATCGGTTAAGTAACAAAGTTGAAATTGTTATTGCTGGTTTTCGTGCGACAACTCGCATTCCTGACTTAGTTGTGCTGACGGATGAACTTGCAACAGCCTTAGAAGGTGCAACGCGATCTACAATCACCTTGGATATGCCTCCTCCAGCATTAGTTGTCGAAGTTGTTTCTCCTGGCAAAGCTAACGAAGATCGGGACTATCGCTACAAACGTTCCGAGTATGCTGCCAGGGGAATTGCTGAATATTGGATTGTCGATCCACAAAGAAATACAGTTACCGTACTGATATTAGTTGACGGGTTTTATGAAGAAACCAGATTTGCAGGAAATACTGCGATCGCTTCTACTATTTTCCCAGAGTTACAGCTAACCGCAGAGCAAGTACTCAACGCGGGATAAAGCAATATCTCAAATATGCAGAAGACTAGCGTCCCAGAGTAAAATATAGTCAATAATTCCTAGCCAAAATTCATGCCATGAGACAATGGCCTTTTTACCGCAGGATGCAATAATTGCAGAAGAAAAGCTAACCAAGTATCTGCTTGTGCCGTTGCCAAAAGACGATAAATCTAAATTTCTCGCTAGGCTGAGTACACGTTAGATAACTGGCAAGAATTGGAATGGGATCTACGCGCTCAAGTTTTAACACAACCTGCCAAGGCGATCGAAACAACTCACTATGGTGAGAAATATGCCATTCGTGTGTGTCTGCGAGGGATTAATGGCGTTGAACTCAATGTTTTAACCATTTGGATGGTTGCAAACGACACAACCAAATTTGTCACCTTAGTGCCAGATCGAGGAGCCAACTTATGAAGGTACAGTACCCCCTATTTTCTCAAGTTGCCTTAGCGCAAGACTTACCAGAATACAACCTAAAGCGAGGGAATGTTGCAACAATTGTAGAACATTACCCCATGCCTGACGGGGAAGAGGACGGGTATAGTCTGGAAGGGTTTGATCTGCCCCATGTGACGATCGAAGTACCAGCATCTCAAATTATTCCCATTGCCCAGTGGCAGCAAGAAGAAATGATTTTAGCCAAGTTACGCCAGCTATCTGAAGCGAGGCTGTTGCAATTACAAGACTATCTCGATTTTCTGTTGCAAAAAGAAGAGTCTGAGCATCAGAGTACTTAAAGCTGTGACTGTCACTTTTTATGTTGGAACAACAAAAACGGCATAGTTACCTTTAAACTATTAGTCAAAAATCTTGTTTATAATGCAGGCATAAGTTACTACGCTGTCCATAATGGCTTTAGCAGTTTTGAATCAGCAGGTACAGGATGAAATTATTCGCCTCGCAGAGGCTAAAGAAGTTGATGCCGATTTCTTGAGGGAATTTGCTTACTTTGTTATTCAAAATTCCAAAAAAGAAACTGAGTATCAATCTAAATCACTTTCGATAGCTGAATTGAAAAAAGCAGTTTATAAACGATTTGATGTAGCTAATACGCAAGAGCTTAGAAAGTCAGGCGCTTTTATAAGTGCAACTACTGGTATGGATTCGTTTGATTTGCGTTTAGAGTCATCCTGGGAAGTTTTATACAGAAAGTTCATTGGGATTTTGCCAGATGAAGAAAATCAGCAAGGCTATGGTTGTATCAATGGTATAAATATATTTCACTATTTTAAACCTTGGAAAGTGTTTGGTTTAGACCCTAAAACTGCCACAAAGAATGATATCAAGGATGCCTACTATCAATTAGCTAAAAAATACCATCCTGATAATCTAAAAACAGGTGATAGGCAAATCTTTGAACAGATTGAAATTATGTATAAAAGCCTTATTGCTGGAGTTAGATAATGGTAGTAAGGAGGGGAGTTTTCTTCATCAAGGAAAGAACGCTTGCAGAAGCTTTAGATATAGAGCTTAGGAAGTTTGATGAAATAGTCTCTTTGCTGGAGTCATCGTTAGATAGTCAGCTTCAATTAAAAGAGAGTTTGCACTTCATATATCAAAATAAATCTTGGAAGATAAGAATCTTCTCTAAAGAAGGAGCTTTTGCTATTGCTAACTACTTAGATAGACATGGTGAAGCTAGCGAAATTTCTCTATGTAAGGTTTTAACACTAGTTGAAAAATACAGGATTACTAGAATTGATAGAAGTATCCGACAAGCTATATCTACAAATAGCTCGTCCCTTATTCTCAAAGGACAACAGCATTGGGTAAATTTTGAGAATGTTAGCGGGATATTCAGAACAACGCAAACTAGACTAGAGCAAGCGTTTGAAAATATTCAAAGAACTGACAACCCTATGAAGATTGGAGAAGATTTTGAGGATATAGAACAAGCTTTATTCTTCTCTTTTTCCGGCTTAGAGAAGTTTAGCATAGAATTGGCTGCGAGCTTATACTCTAAAATAAGACGTGAGTATTGTAAAAGAGTGCCTCTTGTAGCTCCTCCCATTTTGGAATGCCTTGCTCTTGCGCCATCTCCTTCAGATAAAGATGTCGAAATAGCAATGAGATATGCAGCAAATAGAGATAAGAAAAAATGTCAAGTCACAGGTATTGAACGCGATAAATATAATCCAATTAAGTTAGTTAGACATCATATATTTGATAAAAATACATATCGTCCTCTTGCAGATGATCCAGACAACATCATCTTAATCTCAGAGGAAATAAGTGATGAGTTTCATCAGTGGAATGGGGGTTATGACAAAACTTGTACAATAAATGATTTTATTGAATTTGTTGAATTATTTTATTCTCAGAATCATGAAATTTTTCTAAGACTTTCACGTTTAAGAAATATCCTTCGATACAAACTCAGTTTACTTCGACTTGCTTTACCTGAAAGTAAACAATGAAATAAGGTGGTTGGTGAATCACACTAACCACCCTTTTGAGACTTTATTTCACTATTCCTGAATGACCGGGGATATCTGCCAAAGGTTCAAATCTGCCGCCTAAGTATTTGGCGAGAAACTCTTCTGCGATCGCAAAAAAGTGCAACCGATTTTCTGGTCTAGCAAAACCATGTCCTTCATCAGTGTAAAGTGCATATTGCACTGGTAAACCAGCCTGTTGCATTGCGTTGACAATTTGATCGCTTTCTGATTGTTTCACTCGCGGATCGTTTGCACCTTGACCGATAAGTAAAGGTTTTTGAATTCGGTCAGCGAAAAATAAAGGCGATCGCGATTTCAGAAACTCCTCTTCTGTCTCTAAATTACCAACGCGATGATAAAGCATTGCCTTCAATGGTTCCCAATAAGGCGGTATAGTTTCTACCAGAGTAATCAAGTTACTTGGCCCGACAATATCCACGCCAGCCGCAAATATTTCTGGTGTAAAAGTTAATCCTACTAGAGTGGCGTAACCTCCATAAGAACCGCCCATAATCGCAATCTTTTGCGGATCGGAAATGCCTTGTTCCACCAGCCAATTAACACTGTCAATCAAATCATCGTGCATTTTGCCAGCCCATTCCCGATTCCCAGCATTCAAAAATGCTTTACCGTAGCCAGTGGAACCGCGAAAGTTCACTTGCAGAACAGCATAACCCCGGTTAGCCAGCCATTGCGCTGTGGGAGAGAAACCCCAAACATCCCGCGCCCAAGGGCCGCCGTGAACCAGCAGTACTGTTGGGAGATTCTGTGTAGGTATTCCTACAGGCGTTGTCAAGTAACTGTGGATAGTTAAGCCATCCCGTGCTTCGTAGGAAATTGGTTGCATTGAAGCTAACTGCAACGCTTCGAGTTTGGGTTGGTTGCTAAAGAGGAAAGTGCTAATTTTTGACTCTCGGTTGTAGGCATAGTAATAAACTGGCCCATCGTCAGTTCTATAAGCTACTAGCCAGGTTTTATCTTCCAAGTCCCGGCTAATTATAGAGAATTCTCCAGGACGCACCTTGGCGATTTCCTCAAAATCAGTGGCGATGCTGCGATCGATTACCTGCCATTCCTGTTTATCTTTGTAAAAAGAAACTGCTTGGATAACTCGCGTCAGTGGTTGAATAATTATCCCCACGACATCATATTGTTCATCTTCAGCAATGACAGTTTCTTGACGGCTATCTAGGTCAACAGCTAGCAGACGTTTGGCGTTAGCATCATGATTCCCTTGAATATAAAGGGTTTTACCATCATCTGAGAAGCTAACAGAATTCCCTTCTTCTTCTGGCCCCCAGTGGCGGAGAATTTCCCACTGTTTATCTGGTTTCTGCAACAACAAATCGTAACCACCATCGGCTGTGCTAGCTGTTGCTGCACGTATTTGGAACTCAGCGTCAGATGTCCAACTGATAATGTTACCGGGGTTATCAGTGTCGAACTCAACCGCACCATTTTTAAGGTTGATGCGGTAAACGTCAAACTTTTGAGGATTGTTCAAGTTCAACGCTACCAGCGCTTGGTCTGGAAATTTTGGTTCCAGTTCCACAAGTTCTGCTTTTATACCCTGGAATGGCGTTAAGTCACGCACAATTTTGGAGTGAATATTAACCAAGTGGAGGTGAAAGTTCTCGTCGCCATCCGAGTCTTGCATATAAATCAACTGGTCGGCGTTATAAGTCCAGAAGAAAATGCGGATACCGCGTTTTTTGTCGGCAGTTAATATTTGGTCGTCTTCTTGTCCTATAGTTCGCAACCATACCTGCAAGACATTTTTCTCATCAGGGGCGATATATGCCAAGTATTTGCCATCAGGCGAGAGTTGTGGGCTGGTTTTTTCGGGATTCCCAAACAGAATTTCGCGCGGAATCAACGGTGGTAGGGAGGGCGCTTGAGCAGATGACATATTTTTATCCTCTACTTGACTACCCTATTGTCACTTGGTGGTGAAAATGACAATTCATCCTATTGGATGAACCTAGCTGGAGAATATTTAGAGGAGCAGGGAAAGAAAAAAGTTTTAACTTATTGTCTGTCGCGCGATAAGATTATTTATCTTTTCCTTTGCTTCCTTCTCTAACGAGACGCTGCGTGATCGGAGTTATTAAAAAAATCTAGGTATTCTAGCGGGAACACCTAACGGCGAACAAGCAGCAAGGGAGTAATACTCGTAAATGAGTCTTTTATATTCAGCGATGAGTCTTTGATACTCGTGAACGAGTCTTTTATATTCAGCGATGAGTCTTTGATACTCGTGAACGAGCATTTTATACTCGACGACGAGTCTTTTATACTCGGCGACGAGCCTTTTATACTCGTGAACGAGTCTTTGATACTCGACGACGAGTCTTTTATACTCATTGACGGCAATTATCGCAATGTCCGCAACGCAAGTTAGCAGCTTCTTTATCAAAACCAAAAGCATTTAACAAAAACTGCCAACGACACTGCTTAGTTGTTAGGTATTGCTGCATTTGTTTAGCAGCGTGTAATTGGGTTGGTGGCTGATTTCCCGCTTTTTGCCCAATGGTGTAATGGAAAGGATCGAGCCAGTTTAGCTGACCGTTGCTATGAAGTAAAGCTAGCGCCGTTGCACCTTCGGGAAATTGTCGAGTTACTGCACTCACTTCTCCCTGTTTTGGTAATTTTTTCACAAGTTGCTGCGCTATTTGCTGTTGCGATCGCATTTGTTCTTGAAAAAACTCCTGTCTTTGCTTATCCCCTGAATCTAACCACCCCGTAGGTTCACTTACCAATGTCAACGCTTCAGCTGGTTTCCCATCCCTTCCAGCGCGGCCAATTTCTTGCACATATTCAGATAGCAGATGCGGCGCGTGAAAATGTGCTACCCAGCGCACATCACTTTTATTTATCCCCATACCAAACGCACAGGTACACACAACAAAGGGGATTTTGCCACCTAACCAGCTTGCTTCTACTTCACGGCGTTCTGTTGCACCCAATCCCGCATGATAGCTAGCTGTAGCGTAACCCATCTCTGCTAACCATTGGGCTAAATCTTCGCTATCTCTCCGAGTGCGAACATAAACTAATCCCGATTGTTGCGGTCTATTTTGAATAAACTTTAATAATTGTTGTTTTCTACCTCGTGGCGTCCAAGCAATGCGAATGCTGGGATGCAAATTCGGACGGTAGGGATTCAAGCGGAAAATCTCTGGTTGCTGTAATTGTAAAACTGTTTGAATAATCTTTTGGGCTGAGGGGTCAGCAGTCGCAGTAAAAGCGGCGATGCTAATTTTTGTTCCTGGTGGTTTTGATTTGAGCAACGCAGGACGCACTGCCCCTAATCTGCGATAAGCTGGGCGGAAAGTATCACCCCACTGCACTAAACAATGAGCTTCATCTAAAATCAAACCATTAATTTGCAATTGCGAGTGACATAATCTTTCCCACACTGGCGCACTAAGCAAAGTTTCGGGCGATAAATAAAGTAATCTTAGCTGTTGACGTTCTAAAGCTTGCAGCGTTGCACGGCGTTGAGATGAAGATAATTCACTATGCAAAAGTGCTGCTTTTTGGTGGCTTTGTAGTAATTCCTGAACTTGGTTTTCCATCAACGCCACCAAGGGCGAAACTACCAAAGTTAATCCTGTTTGTAGCAGTGCGGGAAGTTGAAAACAAATTGACTTCCCACCACCTGTGGGCATAATAATCAGCGCATCTTTTTGTGACAATAAACTACTAACAATTTCTCCTTGCGGTGGACGGAAATCTTCATAACCCCAGATTTGCTGAAAAGCAGCGCGGACTTCTTGCCAAGATTTTGTTGTAGGCTGATTCATAATCAATAACTATATGCACGCATATCATTGAATGCTGAATATAGCCTCTGTTATCCAGCTAATGGTTCAGTAATTTCATCATTTGACACTACAAACCACTGACCCCAAGAATGAACTATAATTTTTCAACCTATTAAATAAAAGATGTAGCAAGATGAATGAAGAATTAAAACATCGGTTTTACATCAATACCGATAAATCTAAATTAGATATTCAAATGATTCATGATTTTTTACAAACTTCCTATTGGGCTGAAAACATTCCATTAGCTACTGTGGAAAAGTCAATACAAAATTCTTTATGTTTTGGACTTTATGAAGATAATCAACAAGTTGGCTTTGCGAGAGTCATCACGGATTATGCAACTTCTGCGTTGTTAAAAGATGTTTTTATTTTGGAGCCTTATCGAGGACAGGGTTTAGGAAAATGGTTTGTAGAATATATTTTGGAATATCCAGAATTGCAAGATGTTCAAAGATGGATGTTAGGCACAAAAGATGCTCATGGACTTTATCGACGTTATGGATTTAAAAATTTGACAGAACCGGAAAAAATTATGATGCGTTTAAATCCCAATGCTAACCAAGTTTGAGCAAAGCGGGGGGAAATAAGTGCGTAGGCGTAGCCCGTCGTAGACATCGCTAATAATTATCAATCTACGAACAAAGATTCTAAATCTTGATAACCACTGGCAACACGAGTAATACTAATTCCGTCTTCTCTCGGATAGTAAAATATAATGTAATCATCCACAACAAAACCGCGCAGATTTGGTACAAGCCTTCCATAACTTTTTCCCATATTGGGGAAACTCGCTACTAGTTTACATTTGGAGCGAATGTCATCAAAAAGCTTACTAGCTGCTTTTGGGCTACTCCGAGCAATATATTCACAAATTTCATCTAAATCTTGAATTGCTGCATCTGAAAATGAATAATTACTCATTCAGCAGACTCCTCAGCAATTAGACGAATTTTTTCTTGTAATTTGGCGAATACAACTTCGCCGTCAGTTACTTGCCCCTTAGCAATTTGTTCAGTTCCTACAGCAATCTTTTGCCGTAATTCTTCAAGTCGCTGCTCTCTTTCTTGTAACAGTTTAAAGGCTTCATTGATGACATCATCTGCATTAGTAAATCTACCACTTGCAAGCTGTGCTTGAATAAATTTCTCTAGTTCTGGTTTAATTTGAATGTACATATTTTCTAGCTTTATATAATTAATATTCTTATCTATATCTTAACAGCATTACTTTCTCGTTCGATAACTAACCATCCCACAAATGCCGTAAGCGTTCAGGCGTAATAGCCTTTCCTGGCAACGACTACCAATTTGGTAAACCGAAATTGTATTATAACCATCGATATTTACCTTTCTCGCACCAAGGTGTTTAGTTAAGGTGGTTGTTATGCACAAAAGACGCTCATGGACTTTATCGCCGTTATGGATTTAAAAATTTGACAGAACCAGAGAAAATCATGATGCGTTTAAATCCCAATGCTAATCAAGCTTGAGCAAAGCGGGGGCAAATTAGTGCGTAGGCGTAGCCCGTCGTAGACATCGCTAACCCACATTGACAGTTAGATTACAATCTTAGGTATAGTTTCTCTGACTGGAGTTGTTCATCGGGTGATTCAATCCGATTCAATGACAAAGCATACCAGACAAGTATTACTTAGTGCGCTCAAGGTAGTTGTCTTATGCCTGACACTGTTCCTACTATGCACAAGCAATAGTTGGGCGCAAATCACTACTGACAGCAAAATTGCTCCGCTGATTGAGAAGCTGATAGATAACGATACCCACATCAGAAGCCTTGCAGCAGATGCATTAGTTAATATCGGTTCGGCAGCAGTGCCGTCTTTGATTGAAGCGTTGAAAAATCAAGATAGTAATCTTCGCTGGCACGCCGCTTCGGTTTTAGGAGATTTGGGTGCAGAAGCAGCACCAGCAGTTCCAGCCTTAAGTGCAGCATTGCAGGATGAAGATGGGCAAGTCCGCCTGTACGCCACCTTAGCTTTAGGAAATATTGGTACAGCAGCCAAAGCAGCAGTTCCATCCTTGATGGCGGCATTACAAGACAAGGAGCAATTCGTTCGCATTTATGTTCCTTCTGCACTCAGAAAAATTGGTGTAGAAGCGAAAGTAGCTGTCCCAGTATTAACTGCTGCTTTAAAAGATAAGAACCCCACTGTACGTTACAACTCTGCTTACGCTCTGGGTGCAATGGGTACAGAAGCAGTATCTTCTGTCCCGAATTTAATTGCCCTGTTGAATGATAGCCAGTTTTACGTGCGTTTAGGTGCTATCAAAGGTTTAGGAGGAATAGCGGCAGGCTTTCAGGATAAAGCAAATGCTTTACCTACCTCCAAGTTGCAGAAAGTCATCTCAGACTTTGAGCAGGTATTGGCAACTATACAAAAATACAAAGATAAATTCACAGAGACGGACATTAGGCTGATACGTCGCCCTCTTAATGCCCTGAAAGCAGAAAAAGAAACTCGCCTCTTTGATAGAGTTCTGGAATCGCTATTTAAGCATAAATTACTTTTGGGAATTGCCGCTTACCTTATCTTATTGCCTTCTATTTGGTTAATTCTCTTGCGGGTAGCCCCTTTATGGTTGTTGAAAATTAACAACGCCCTCAAACCCTACACAGATTTTTCTCTCCCATTTATCAGCGTTAATATACCTCTGCGATATGTGCTATTTGTTGGCTGGTTTCATTACCATCCCAGAGTATTAGATGCATGGGTAGCTAAATATATCAAAGCAGCGCGCGAACAATTTCCCAAAAAGGATACAGTTAGCAGTCGCGCCTGTTATATTCCCATTCCCGTTGTTCTGGATGGTACAACAGTTCCCCAACTGATGAATGAGAATCTGCGCTCAACTTTTGAGAAACAACGTAGCTGTCTAGTAATTGGTGGGGAAGGGGGTGTAGGTAAAACCAGTTTAGCGTGTCGAATCGCTGGGTGGGCAATGGCTGAGGATGAAGACCAACAACTCTGCAAACATTTGATGTTACCTGTGCTGTTAGAAGAAGAATTTCGGGTAACTGAAGGTAAGTCGCCGCTTTTAGAAGCCATCAGAGGACAGTTGCAAGCTTTAATTGATGAACCAGAGCCGATTTGCCAAGAATTACTGTTACGTTTGTTAAGAAAGAAACGCATTCTAGTGATTGTAGACCGGTTCTCAGAAATGAATGCCACTACACGAGAAGCAATTGAGCCGGAGTCGCCAGAGTTTTCGGTGAATGCATTAGCGATTACTTCCCGAATTGAGGAAAAGCTGGGGCGGGTTAATAAGACGATAATTAAACCTTTGCGGATTGAGGCGAATAAACTCTCGTCCTTTATGGAAGCTTATCTCATGCAGCGAGGTAAACGCGATCGCTTTACTGACCAGGAATTTTTTGACGCTTGTAACCGTCTTTCTCTGATGGTCGGTCAAAATAATATCACTGTCTTGCTGGCTAAACTCTATGCTGAACAGTTAATCGCCAGTAAAGACGTTACATCTAATATTTCTGCGTTACCAGAGAATATTCCTAATTTGATGCTGGGTTATATCAATGAACTCAATCGTGATGTTACAGACAATCAATTTGATGACCGCACTGTTCATCAAATTGCCAAAACCATCGCCTGGGAATGCTTGCAGCAAAGTTATCAACCAGGAACCGCCAAGCGTGCAGATGCCATTGCTGCATTAGCAGCTTTGGGTATTGATGACCCCGAAGCACACCTCAATTATTTGGAAAAACGTTTGCACCTGATTCAAACTATCGGTTCTGCCAAAGACAGAATCCGTTTCTGTCTTGACCCTTTAGCTGAGTATCTTGCAGGTTGGTATTTAATCGAATTGTATGGCAATAACGATGGGAAATGGCGATCGCATTTTTTCAAAAGAGCAGATGATTTAGTCAAAACAGGCGCACAAGATGCCATCAAAGGCTTGTTGTTGGCGGTGCGAGATTGTTATTTATCTGAAGTTCAAGGTAGCAAAGAAACGGACTTTGTACCCCAGAAGTTGGGTAAACTCGCTGGATTTACATCTTCAGTCACAGCAGTTAGTACTGTGCAAACGGTAATACCATGAGCGATCGCATTAATGTAAGCATAGCTAAATTCCTCTTTCTGGGTAGTGATATACATTCAACTGAAATTTATTGTTTATTCTTTATAGCAATTATTATTTGAATGGATACTTGGTAAAGGCATTGTAAATCCCTGTTAAATTACCGCCACCATCGCGCTACATCCACAATAGCGCGGGCAATTTCTGCCGTTGCTGTTTCACCACCTAATGCAAAGATAACTGGAAACAATACCTTGATATCTTGCAACAAATCAGGGCGAGTGCGAAGAGATAGTTTATGAAGTGTATCTTGCCAAAGGGGAAAAAGTTCGGCAGCTGGCATTTGTGAAAAACCAAAAGCTAAGGCACTCAAGGCATTGGCACGACTCCACTCATTCTGAATCGCCGTGGCAGCAGCAAGGGCTTGTGGCAATAACTCTGGTGGCAGTTTGTCAGCTAAGGCACTCAAGGCATTGGCACGATTCGACTCAGACTGAATCGCTGTGGCAGCAGCAAGGGCTTGTGGCAATAACTCTGGTGGCAGTTTGTCAGCTAAGGCACTCAAAGCATAGGCACGATTCGGCTCAGACTGAATTGCCGTGGCAGCAGCAAGGGCTTGTGGCAATATATCTGGCAGTTTGTCAGCTAAGGCACTCAAGGCATAGGCACGATTCGACTCATTCTGAATCGCCGTGGCAGCAGCAAGGGCTTGTGGCAATATATCTGGCAGTTTGTCAGCTAAGGCACTCAAGGCATAGGCACGATTCGACTCATCCTGAATTGCCGTGGCAGCAGCAAGGGCTTGTGGCAATATATCTGGCAGTTTGTCAGCTAAGGCACTCAAGGCATTGGCACGATTCGACTCA
>NZ_JBALDR010000009.1:0-109929 GCF_036917315.1 Nostoc sp.
TCGCAGCGCATAACGTCGAGTCATTATTTCTCTATTTGCTTAATCATCCCAAGCACCACTGACTCCAGTTTACCTAATTGATGACACGCCCTAGGGATATGAGCTACCAAGTAGCATTAGCACCTTCAGCTGTTCAAAAAATTGCAGAATTGGACTCAGAGGTGCAGCAACGACTAGCACAAAAGTTAGAAGAACTAGCATTAAATCCACGTCCAGAAAACGCTCACCCATTGAAGGATACTGAACGGTTATATAAGGTTCGTTTCGGTGAATACCGCATTATTTACCAGATTCAGGATCAACCCTTGCTAGTAACAGTGATAAAGATTGCACATCCCAAAGATTATTAAAGCTTATCTGGAAAAGCGATCGCCTATATCCCACCCAATCGCAACCAAAATAAAACATCAAAACCCTTGAATTAAAAATTTACTTTACCACTATGCAATTAAAATTTTACAAAATCTCTGCCAACTTTACCACCAGAGTATTTGCTAAATCTGTATCAATATTATTTCCTTCACCAGCTAACAAGCTTCCCACAGCAGATAACCTGTCATCTGTTTCAGAAATTCTCCAAACTTCATCTAAGTTTACTGCAAAATCAAAGAGCGATCGCTCGCCTAAATGCTCTCTTATCCTAACAGCTACACTATCATTACTTACCAGAAATTCTTTAATAGTATCTAATTGAAAATTACCTAATATTTCTTCATGTCCCCACGTTTCTAGCCAGTCTCCATCGACATCTTCAACATAAATATTGACAAAATCAACCCCGTAAGTTAGCCAGTTCTGCTGCATTTGTCGCGCTGTTGCTAAAGCTTCAGCAAATGTATCTACTTGATTGTTGCAGTGAGTTTCTCTTTTGTTAGCCATAAAAGCTTTAATTAGCACGTAAGTATATAGGCTAGAACACAAATCTGAAATATCAAATTCCTGAAAATTCACGAAAATTTTAAATATTTGCCACCAGAAAGGTAATCACTGTTATACAGGGCCACGTTGACTAACTGGTTGACAAAATTAGCATCCTTGGGATTGTAACTTAAGAACAGCCCCCTCTCGATTTCCCACGATCGCAGTGTATTTTGCCAAGCTTCGTACTTTTGATGATTAAGTTCTTCACTAACACTGGTAACTTGAATGCACAGTGGTTGATTGTTACGACTAACAATTAAATCTGTTGCCATTGAAAGGTCGGCTATATAACGCTGCCAAAAACTACCTTCTCGCTGAACAATATCTTGGGCTATTGATTTAATGATATCATGATCGACTTGATTAAATTCGCCTGCCATCAATTTTTGCTTCCAAATATAAAACTTGGAGTCACTTGCATTAAACCATTTGGGAAATAAATAACCATACCAATATCTCTCAATCGGCGTCATCAGATCGAACTTTGCTTTTTGTTCTTCTTCTGAAGGTAAGGATTTGATTATCAGCCAAATTGTCGAATCCGTAATTACCTCTAGTAGAAAGGCAGTGACAAAGGGTTTTGCAGTCAGGGAACCTGGTTTGATGTCTTTTACCCAACGATTGATTTCATCTAATCTTCTCGCTAAATTATGATCTATCGAGGAGGCTTGCTCGATAAGGGACTTTAGCTGATCCTTAATTTCTGTTGCTTGCAAACGATGCCCTACTTTCAGAAGATTACGCTTTTTTTACACACTGATAACTAGATTTTAACTTGAAAGTGTCTTTAATTAATTTCCTGATGTCATCAAATATTCTCTAGGTCGATGCCCTGTGTACGTAAAACCTCCCGCAGTCGAGCAATTTCTTGCTCTGCTTGTTGGGCGCGTTCTTCTGCCTGTTGGGCACGTAAACGTTCTTGTTGGGCCAATTCTTCTGATGATAGTATCAATTCATTTTCAGTAGTGAAGAATCTTAATTTACCTTCATAAACTCCCAAATAAAGTTCTAACTGCTGACTCCACAAACGTCCATCAGTAGTTACTTGGATTTCTTGATACTTACCATCAACTAGATGAAATCCCGGAAGTTCCATTGTTACAGGATCGAACCAGAAATAATCTGGTGTACGGAAGGTATCTTGGTAAACTTGTTTTTTTAAACCTTTATCAATTGCTGTCGTTGAACTTGACAAAATTTCCACAATCAAGTTGGGATATTTGCCGTCTTCTTGCCAAACTACCCAACTCTTACGGTCTTTTTTTTGGGTTCCCAAAACTACAAAAAAGTCTGGGCCGCGGAAATATTCTGATTTTTTCTGGTTAGGACTATAGTAAATCGTTAAATTGCCAGAAGCATAGAAATCTTGTCTCTCTCGCCACCACGATTTAAGTATGCGAATCAGCAAATCAATTTGTTCTCGGTGCAGATCGCTTTCCAAGGGTGGTTCGTCACTCAGTATATCACCAGGAGGAAAAATAACTTCGTCTTCTAAAATACCGTCAGCGATCGATTCTACAGTAGCAGGTTCAGACATCAGCGATCGCTCCGCAATTTATTTACTAAAAACTTAGTAACTTGCAGACAGCTTTGAAAACTTGCAATAACTCCATTGCACCGGGAGATTCATTCAGATTTAATAATGGCATTAACTGATAAGTTGGGTGTTCGTCATGTCTTAAATAAACAAATTGATAACGCAGTCCGTTAGTTGCCAAACCCCAAACCGATGGTTGTTGATCTAAACTTTTAAAAGCATAAGTGAGTAATTGAGGTAAACCCTCACCCACTTCAATCGCACTATTTTTAGTTTCAATTACTACAACCCAAAAAGGCGGAGCAATATTACTTTGGGGATTATTTATTGCTAAAATATCCATCCGTCCTGTAATTCTTCTGTCTTCATCTTCGACTGCGATCGCAATGCTATCTTCCATTGTCAACCGAATCGGCACATCGTAAAATCCTGCTAACCGCATTAAGGGTGCGATCGTTAAAAATTTAACCAACCCTTCAGAAATTTTCCGATCGCTTAGGTAACGATCAAAGTCGTTTCTAATTCTTAATAAATCCTGCTGTTCAAACTCAGAGAGTGGTTCTAGAGTTAAGAAGTCTGTAAATGAAGCATTAGAAAGCTTTTCCAGTTTTAGGAAGCGATGAACATCGTTGAGAGATAAGCTACTAGCTTCAACGGTAAGCGTCATAATTTCAGGTTTTGCTTGTCAAGACTACTTACAATATTGCAACATTCCCGGTAGATAGGTTGTAAAACGTCTTTACTTATATCTTGCACCAAGCGACTAGAAGTCGCGGCTACACAGACAAAACCTGCCTCCGCAGGTTGAAAAGCCTTCGATAGGCTGTGTTTCTTGAGAGTTTAAATTTCTCGATCGCTTGCTTTTGGTAGATGAAAATGAATGTAAACTAAATAACTCGGCAATTTTTACCTAGCTTAACGAAAATCTAAACAGCGTCTAGCACAACTAAGCTAAAAATAGTTTTCAGTAACAATACCGTTTCTAAATGTAATCATGTCTCAACCAACTATAGAATCAATCTTACAAGAGAATCGCCTATTTCATCCTGCCTCGGAATTCTCGCAGAATGCCCATATCAAAAGCCTGGATGACTATCAGCGTCTATACGAGCAAGCCAAAGCCGATCCGCAGCAATTTTGGGCAGATTTGGCTGGAACAGAATTAGAATGGTTCCAAAAATGGGATACAGTACTAGATTGGCAACCACCTTTTGCTAAGTGGTTCGTTGGCGGTAAGATGAATATTTCTTACAACTGCCTTGACAGACATCTGACAACCTGGCGCAAAAATAAAGCAGCATTGATTTGGGAAGGAGAACCAGGTGATTCGCGTACCCTAACTTACGCCCAACTGCACCGGGAAGTTTGCCAGTTTGCCAATGTATTGAAGCAATTAGGCGTACAAAAAGGCGATCGCGTTGGTATTTATATGCCAATGATTCCCGAAGCTGCGATCGCGATGTTAGCCTGTGCCAGAATTGGTGCACCACACAGTGTGGTATTTGGTGGTTTTAGTGCCGAAGCTTTGCGCGATCGCTTAATCGATGTTAAAGCTAAACTGGTAATCACGGCTGATGGTGGTTGGCGCAAAGATGCGATCGTTCCTCTCAAAGAACAGGTAGACAAAGCCTTAGCTGATGGTGCTGTTCCCAGTGTAGAAAATGTCCTCGTTGTCAAGCGCACCGGACAAGAAACTTATATGCAGTTGGGGGGACGCGATCATTGGTGGCATGATTTGCAAAAGGCTGCATCAGCAGATTGTCCCGCCGAACCAATGGACAGCGAAGATATGCTGTTTGTCCTCTACACTTCTGGCAGCACGGGCAAACCGAAGGGCGTAGTGCATACAACTGCTGGTTATAATTTGTATACCCATATCACCACCAAGTGGATATTCGACCTCCAAGACACGGATGTATATTGGTGTACAGCCGATGTAGGTTGGATTACGGGACACAGCTACATTGTCTATGGCCCTCTTTCCAATGGTGCAACCACGGTGATGTATGAAGGTGCGCCCCGTGCTTCTAATCCTGGCTGTTTCTGGGATGTAATTGAAAAATACGGCGTTAATATTTTTTATACTGCACCTACGGCAATTCGGGCATTTATTAAGATGGGAGAACAACATCCCAACGCGCGAAACTTGTCTTCGTTGCGTTTGCTGGGAACCGTCGGCGAACCGATTAACCCAGAAGCTTGGATGTGGTATCAGAAAGTAATTGGTGGCGATCGCTGTCCAATTGTTGATACTTGGTGGCAAACGGAAACTGGCGGTATCATGATTACACCGCTCCCAGGAGCAATCCCCACCAAACCCGGTTCCGCAACTCTTCCCTTCCCCGGAATTATTGCAGATGTCGTAGATTTGGAAGGAAACACCGTACCCAATAACGAAGGCGGTTATCTAGCAGTGCGTCATCCGTGGCCAGGAATGATGCGGACAGTCTACGGCGATCCAGAACGCTTCCGTCGCACCTACTGGGAACACATTCCACCTCAAGATGGTAACTATACTTACTTTGCTGGTGATGGGGCAAGACAAGATAAAGACGGCTACTTTTGGGTAATGGGTCGTGTGGATGACGTATTGAACGTATCAGGACATCGACTCGGTACAATGGAAGTAGAATCAGCCTTAGTTTCGCATCCAGCAGTTGCAGAAGCGGCGGTAGTGGGTAAACCGGATGAACTCAAGGGTGAGGAAGTAGTTGCTTTTGTGACTTTAGAAGGCACTTATCAGGCAAGTGAGGAACTGATTAAAGAACTCAAACTGCACGTTGTCAAAGAAATTGGTGCGATCGCGCGTCCGGGAGAAATTCGCTTTACAGACTCTTTGCCCAAAACGCGATCGGGTAAGATTATGCGGCGCTTGCTGCGAAATCTAGCTGCTGGACAAGAAGTATCTGGTGACACTTCCACATTAGAAGATCGGGGTGTGTTGGATAAGTTACGAGAAGGTGTGTAAATAATTCCAAATGAGCTTAATAAGGGCGCACATATATGCGCCCTTACCGTCTGTCTCGTGATGCATTACGCGTTAACCCACCCCAATTTATTATAAAGAATAGAACATTATTGAGGCATTCAGGGCGATGAAGGTGAAGCGCAAACCCAAATCAGCATTTGTTCAACCTATTAGCTGCATGATGCTGAGTATTATCACTGTAATGGGAATATCACCATTAGTGTTAGCGGTTCCTGGAAAAGTTTCTTTGCATTCGCCAGAACAGTCTGCACAGAGACAACCACAAAAAATAGCACAAGCTTCAGGTACAGATACACCAGAGCGATCGCAGATGCTGCAACAAGCCAATGCTTTATATAATCAAGGAGACTTCAAAAACGCAGAAGAAAATTTACGTACATTCGTTAAAAAATTTCCAGAAGATGCCTTCGGACACTTTCAACTGGGAAATGCGCTTTTTCAGCAAAAGAAATCAGAAGAAGCAATTAGCGCCTATAAAGAAGCCATTCGCCTCCAGCCAAAATACGCTCTAGCCTATAATGCGAGCGGTATGGTTTACGCAAGTCAAAGTCGCTGGGAAGAAGCCATTACTGAATATAAAAAAGCTCTGGAAATTAATCCTAATTATGGCGAGGCGCTGACTAATTTTGCACTGGCAATGTGGCAAACAAATAAAAAAGATGAGGCGCTATCTTCTTTAGAAAAAGCTTTAAATATTTTCAAAGAACAGAATAGAGGTGAAAAAGTTAACCAAGTCGAACGAATTTTAAAAGAGATCAAAACTGCTGAAGATCCTAGTGTTTCCTGAAAATCATATTATTCACTGGACAACAACAGGATACAAGGTAAAGTTGCGGTTAGCCAGACACACTCAATATCATAAAGAGTTACTGGCGATCCGCTTTCTGCTTGCTTTGCTATAAAAGTGATATTGAGATTGTAAAATTATGGTTTTAAAAAATCCGCTTTTGCCACCAAGGAGTATTTTGAATTTCTTGCTCAATTTTTCTAATTTCATGTTGCAAAATTTTCACTTCATCTAACATTGATTTTTTTGTGAAAATTTTTATTGCTTCTTGAAAATCTGTAATCGCTTTCTTTGTATCTCCCTTATCGTTAAGCATATAGCCACGCTCGACATAGGCATCAGCATAATCAGGAGCAATCTTGATGACTTGGCTATAATCTGCAATAGCTCCATGTTTATCTCCCTTTTCACTTTTGATATAACCCCGATTAAAATAAGCATCAGTACATTTGGGCTGCATCTTGATGACTTGGGAGTAGTCTGTAATTGCACGCTCGTGATTTTTTAGGGCTGCATAAACATCCCCTCGCTTAAAATAAGCATCTGTAGATTTAGGGTTAATCTGGATTAAATAATTTAAATATACTACTGCATTACTATAATCTTCTAGCCCAATATAAGCATCAATAAGATGAAAATAAGTGTTAATATCTTCAGAGTTAATCTTAATTACTAGAGTAAAATCCTCAACAGCTTTTTTGTAGTTCTCCAAATCTAAATAAATACAACCACGTATGAAATAAGCTTCAACAAAGTCAGAGTCCATCTCAATGACTTTGGTGTAATCTGCAACTGCGCTTTGATAATCGTTTAGTTCCAAATACATCTTACCCCGCATAAAGTAAATGTCGGCATCGTTAGGATCGAGACTAATACATTGAGTAAAGTCTAAAGCCGCTCTCTTGTAGTTACCTTGTGCTGCTAAAATGTGTGCTCGATTCCTATAGGCATCAGTATAATCGGAATCTAGTTGAATGGTTTGGGTATAGTCTAAGATGGCTCCTTGATAGTCACCCATATCAGAACGAATACATCCCCTAAAAAAATAAGCATCGATACATTTAGGATTAATTGTTATAGCTTGAGTAAAATCTTCAATAGCTTCCTTGTAATATCCATTTTGAAGTCTTTCTACTCCTCGATAGCAAAAATCTTCATCGCTTTTGAATACATCTAAAACGCCTCCAATACCCTTGGCTACTTCTCCGAATAAAAACCCTATACTCTTGGCTGCATTCTTGACTGTTTCCTCACCTTTTGCCCCAGCAAATACACCACTAGCTACAAGCAGAGGGACAGCTAAGGGAAGACTTGCAGCACCCAAAGCAACACCTGCTGCAAGTGCTGCACTTCCTCCTAAAACAGCTCCTGTTCGATTGTTTTGAGCAGAACCATCTTCAGAATAAGTTTGAAGTACTTCAATACCATCAACAATTTCTGCTAAGTTTTCCCAACTCATTTTTAGTACCTATATATTTTTGCTTTTATTTCCGTTGATAAAAGTTTTTAGTGATTACTAATTGCAAATAACAATTAGTTTTACACAAAGCCGCAAAAACCGTTGTTTAGCTATAGCAAAAAACGTAAATTCATACTCTGATTCAGCAACACCGTTTTTAGGTTAAATAAATTCCTTATAACCATTAATAATTAACTTAAGTTAATTCACAAAATCATTTATTGTAATTTATTACACTATTGATTGGTGTTTCAACAGTGACAATACTTAAAAAAAATATTTTAAATGCTTTTAAAGGTTTATGTACCATTCTGGGATAGAAAACATCACTACAATGAAAATCATAGAAACCTTCAGTTAAAGCTATGACTTCCCTATCGGCATTAACTTTACCTGACCACACCCAGTTACCAGACTCAGATGGTACATTTGTGAAAAATCTTCAGGAGCATCCGCAAAGCATTTTAATAACAGATTCAATTAAACCTGTTTTAGAAAAACTTCATCCTGATGGTCAATATTGTATTGGACAAGACTCTGGTATCTACTGGCGATTGACAGATCCTCCAGAGAAAGGCGCTGAAGCACCAGACTGGTTTTATGTACCCAATGTACCACCGACTCTTAACGGTAAAATGCGGCGTTCTTATGTGCTGTGGAAGGAGTATGTCGCGCCCTTGATTGTGTTGGAATTTGTCTCTGGAGATGGTTCAGAAGAACGAGATAAAACGCCGCCATCTCAAGGGGAAGGTGGAAATGTTGGTAAGTTGTGGGTTTATGAGCAGGCAATTCGAGTGCCTTATTATGGAATTTATGAAGTAGCAAAAGCGCAAGTTGAGATGTATCGTCTAGTCGATATTACTTATCAACTTATGAAACCCAATGAACGGGGACATTACCCAATTGCTCCTATGGGGGTAGAGTTGGGAATTTGGCAGGGATTTTATCAGAATGCAGAGTTACCTTGGTTGCGGTGGTGGGATGCACAAGGAAATTTACTGCTAACGGGTAACGGGCTGTGATTGAGCGACAAAGGGCTGAAACGGAACGACAGAAGAGGCTCTTAATTACAGAGAAGTTGCGATCGCTTTCTGCTGAACAACTCAACGCTTTAGGAATTCAGCCAGAAATGTTGGATTAGGAAATATTCTCATCTATCAATATTACATCTTCATATATTTCTGCGATCGCACAACGAAAATCAACGCTAGCTAAATGCACTTCTTCCCCTTTTTCATAAGGGTAAAGTACCCATTGTCCATCTTGATTCCGGCGAAAGCATTCTACACTCATTCGGTCTGGTGAAATTAACACATATTCTTGCAGTGATTCTAAGTGTCGATAACTAGCAAACTTCTTCCCTCTGTCATAGCCTTCGGTTGATTCAGAAAGCACTTCAACAATTAAGGAAGGATAGCACTTAAAATATTCAAATTCTTTATCTCGTGTATCGCAAGTCACCATTACATCGGGATAAAAATAGCGGTTTATGGCCTCAATTTGTGCTTTCATATCTAACATATAGACACGGCATCCACCACCCCGGAGATGGTTTCGCAGCAGTACAAACAAGTTTCCTACTACAGTTACATGAGCATCGCTTGCTCCTGCCATTGCGTAGACTTGCCCATCAATATACTCGTGTTTGATTTCACTAAATTTTTCGCCTTCTAGATATTCTTCTGGGGAGATATAGTACTCACTTTGGCTAATGACCATTTTTGTACCTTAGTAATTTTATCAAACATTTTAACTCATACAATAAATCTAATGAGCGACAGCGCCACCAGTTGGCTTCACCTTTTTAAGGAATAAAATAGCAATTCCACTGAGTAATAATGCAATACCAATAAAGTAGAAACAATCGTTAAAAGCCATTACAAATGCTTCTCTGCGGACTATATTGGATATAGATGCGATCGCCTGATTTTGGGCTGTACTTAAATCTGCTCCGCGACTGATAAAATACTGTGTCATTTGGTCAATTCGCTGTTGGGTTTCTGGGTTATATAAAGATACTCCATCACCCAATCTATTCGAGTGGAATTGCTCTCTATTTGCTAATAAAGTCGCTAAAGAAGCAATTCCGATAGAACCGCCCAGATTCCGCATCATATTAAATAAACCACTTGCCGAACCTGCTTCTTTCGGACTCAAACCAGCAGTAGCAATAGAACTAAGCGGCACCATAATTAGGGGTTGTCCCATTGCACGGACAAATTGCGACCAGCGTAATTGATCTAACCCTGTTTCATTAGTCATTCCAGAGTTCATAAATGCACTGATGGAAAACAAAGTCACACCAAAAGCTACCATGAAACGCACGTCAATGCGTTGCATCAATTTCGGTATCAGGGGAATAATAAACAGTTGGGGAATACCAGCCCAAATTAATACTTCACCAATTTGCAGAGCATTGTATTTTTGAATTTGAGCGAGATACAACGGTAAAATATAAATTGAACCATACAATCCTACCCCCAACGACACATTGACAATACTGGCTAATCCAAAGTTCCGCCTAAGTACAAGCCGTAAATCAATAAATGGTTGTTTACGAGTTAATTCTATAAAGAAAAATATCGCCAAAAAAATTACCGCAATTACACTTAAACGCACAATCAATGCTGAACCAAACCAATCTTTGCGGCTACCTTCTTCTAAAACAACTTGTAGGGAACCTAAGCCAATAGCCATTGCAATAATTCCCCACCAGTCACCTTGTTTAAGTAAACTGATTTGGGGTTTTTCTTGCTTAATTCCGTACCAAACACCAGCCAGCATTAATGCCCCTGGAATTACATTTATATAAAAGTTGTATTCCCAACCAAAATTTTCTGTTAACCAACCTCCTAATGTTGGCCCAATTGAAGGTGCAAAAACTGCACTAAACCCAAATGCAGCCAGTCCAACTGATTGTTTTGATTGGGGTAAAGTTGTTAAGACAACTGTCATAGCAGTGGGAATTAAAACTCCTCCGCTAAAACCTTGTAAGGCGCGAAAGAAAATCATGGAATTAAGATCCCATGCCCAACCACAGCAAATAGAAAAGAAGATAAATAGTGCAGTGTTGACTAATAAATAACGTTGTAGAGAAAATACTCGTGACAACCATCCTGTTAGAGGAATTACCACAATTTCTGCTACAAGATACGCGGTAGAAATCCAAGAACCTTCTTCGAGAGTTGCTCCTAAACTTGCTTGAATATCTTGCAGCGAAGCATTAGTTATTTGAATATCTAATACCGCCATAAATGCACCAAGCATACTGGCTAATACACCAATCCAGGTTTTTAGCGGTACATACTCTGGTGGTAAAGCAGGATTTTGCCCTTGCTGACGAATTACACCTGTATTAGCCATAACTTTGTTCCAGTTTCAAGGTTAAGTAGCAAAAAAGTTTATTATTAAATCTTATACCAATATGTTCTCTGCCTCTGCGTGAGCTTGACTAAGCAACACTAAAAATTAAAAAATAATTGCTATAGAAAGCCTCATTAACATAAATATAAATTTAACTGCGGTTATTTATCTTAAACTTCTTGAGTCGTAATAATCCCCTTTTGCTCATAAATTGGACGCATTATTTTCCTTAAAGCAGGCAACTGTCTGCTAAAAATGATTGACCCTAAAATACAAGCTATTCCATCAATAATTAAAGTATTGGGAGCGCCAATATGACTTGCTAATAAACCTCCTAATAAATTACCTACGGGAATCATTCCCAAAAATGACATTGTGTATAAGCTCATCAATCGTCCACGTTTATCGTCTTCAACAATGGTTTGTAAAAATGTGTTGCTAGCCGCAATCTGGAGAATTGTTCCTAAACCAACAAATAACATTGTAAATAAAGAGAGTGGTAAAAATCTAGATAAAGAAAAGGCAATTAGACCAGTTCCTAAAATTGCTGGAGCTAGAGCAATCAATTTCCCAATTCCTAAGATTGTTTGGCGCGTAGCTAGATAAATACCACCAGTTAAGGCTCCAACTCCAGATGCCGCCATCAAAAAACCCAAACTTTCTGCACCACCTTTGAGAACTTCTTCAGCAATAACGGGGACGAGAATAGTATTTTGCAGTCCCATCAGGCTGACTAAAGCTGATAGCAATAAGACGGATCGAATCGGTGAGAAACTAAAGGCATATACAAATCCCTCTTTGACTTTTTGCAAGGGATTACCGTCAGTTACCGAATTTTTCCAAGGTTTAATTTTCATCGCCAATAAAGCGGCGATTACAGCAACGTAGCTCAAACCATCAATTAAAAAACAATAACCAGTTCCAACGCCAGCAATTAATAAACCGCCGATCGCAGGGCCAATTAATCTAGCACCGTTAACCATTGTGGAGTTAATAGCGATCGCATTGGCTAAATCTTCTCTGCGTTCAACCAATTCTGGCACAAAAGCTTGGCGGGCTGGCGCATCTAAGGCATTAATAAATCCTTGCAACAAACTCAAGGCGATGATGTGCCATACCTCAATCACTCCAGTTAACGCCAGCGCTGCTAATGTTAACGATTGAATCATCGCCAAGATTTGCGTACCAATTAAAGTACGATACCGAGAAAAGCGATCTACAAATACTCCGCCAAAGGGAGCTAAAAAAAAGTTAGGAATTTGACTAGAAAATCCCACAACTCCCAGCATTAATGGGGATTTTGTCAAGTCATAAACTAGCCAAATTGTGGCAAGTTGCGTCATCCACGTCCCAATTAGGGAAATACCTTGCCCAGCAAAAAACAGCTGGTAGTTTCTTGACCTTAATGCAGGTAGTAGCGATTTTTTCATCTCAGGCTTGTTTTATACCAATCTGCTTTCATAGATATCATCTCACCTCATCTCTATACGCCTCTCTTTAGATGTAGGAGAATGTCATGGGTAGAAAGAGGTTCTTCATCTGTTTTAAGCCAATTTGGTATTACTTGACTTCTACTGCAACTTCCGCAGACATCCCCGGAGTAATCCGCGATTCGTATCCTTGAATGCTCTTTTGGTCAAAAACTACTTTGACTGGGATGCGTTGGACAACTTTGGTAAAGTTACCTGTAGCATTATCCGGTGGCAATAAAGCAAACTGAGCGCCGGAAGCTGGCGAAATACTATCAACACGACCGATAAAGGTGTGATGAGGGAAACTATCCAGCTTGATTTCTACTGGCTCTCCTGGCCGCATCTTTTCTAGTTGAGTTTCTTTGAAGTTCGCAACTACCCAATAGTTGTTATCCACGATCGCCATTAATGGTGTTCCCGATTGGACTCGGTTGCCAACTTCCACATTTTTCCTACCTACTCGTCCAGCACTGGGGGCGGTAACATTGGCATAAGATAGTTGCAATTGTGCGTCTTTCAGCGATGCTTCTGATTGCGCGATCGCTGCTTTTGCCGCTTCATATTGACTACGTTTGACTGTGGTATCTTGTCCGCCTGCGGTAGCTTGTTGCAATCCTCCCTTAGATGCTGCCAATTTAGCTTGGGCGTTGGTGACATTTTCTTGGGCTTGTGCTAACTGAGACTGGGCTTTGGCAACACCAACTTTGGCGGAGGCTAACTTGGCTTGGGCTTGTTGTACTCCCTGAAGAGCAGCGTTTTTTTGTGCTGTAGCCACGTTAAAAGCGGCCTTAGATGCGTCTAGCTGCTGACGAGCGATCGCACCTGATTGATACAACTGGTTGTAACGATTGTAATCTGCTTGCGCATTTTCCAAATTCGCATTTGCTTGCGCTACCTGCGCTTGGGCGGCAGGAATCCCTGCTTCGGCTAGTCTGACTTCTGCTTGCGCTGCTGGTATCCCAGCTTGAGCTTCTTGGACTGCTGCTTGGGCTGTAGAAATTGCTGCTACTGCACCACTGACATCTCCTTGCGCTTGAGTTGTCTTACCAGTGGTGGTTTGTGAACTTAAAGCAATATTTGCTTGAGCCGCTTGCGCTTGACCACGAGCATTTTCGAGGGCGGCTTGTGCTTGTTGTACCTTACTTTGATAGTCTCGTGGATCTAATTTCACCAACAATTGTCCCGGTTGCACCAGTTGGTTGTCATTCACCAGCACTTCACTTATTGTTCCGGGAATGCGGCTACTAACTTGGTGAATATTTCCCGCAACCGTGGCGTTGTCTGTTTCTTGGTGGGTGGAGGCGTATTGCCAGTAGTGAAAACCAAAAGTACCTGCGGCGATCGCACCCACGCCTAATCCAGCCAAAATTAAACCAGTCGGTCTTTTGCGTTTCGGTGGAACTTCTTTCTCGATCTCAGGAGTTACAACAGGTGCTTCTGCTGTTGCGGATCTATCTGCGGTAACAGTTTCTAAACTCTCTAAATCAGGAATCACTTCTTTTTCTAAAATTATGCTCTTGTGTCCGTTGCGTCCGTTAGATGTATTAGCACCCATGATTGTTACCTCGCTTACTCGTTCTAATATTTGATTGATAGTCGTTTATTTAGAATGCGTAATATTCCCTGAAAAAAATTCTTATTTCCTTAGTATGCGTAATATTATCTCAAAACAAATGTTTACACTGCCTCCCCCGGTCGGGTGATTGTGGGATCATCTTTAAGACAGGTTAGCGATCGCTCGATTCAATATTTGGGAAAACAGTTCTCGGTCGGCAAAAGAAATACCATCCATTGCTTCATCACGTACCGCTGCGGCGATTGGCGGTAAAACAGCTTCTAGTTCCTTTCCTGCATCCGTGAGCCAGATTCGCCAGATGCGCCGATCTTGGGTGTCGCGTTCTCGACGCACTAAACCGCGTTCTTCCATCCGATCTAGTACGCCTGTTAAAGTTCCTCCTACTTGTTTGAGTTTGTCCCCAATACTAGAAGTAGGTAAACCATCTTCTTGCCAAAGACAGCACAACACCAACCAGTGAAATGGCGTCAGTCCAAAGGGTTCTAGCCTCTCAGTAAACTTGCGACTCAGCAGTTGTGAGACTAATTTGATTCTGTAGCCCAAATTATATGGTGCCAGATTTTGCTGCCACGACTCTAAGGTTGGGGAGTGATTAGATGTAGAAACCATTTAGAAAAATACTTAGTGTACGTAATATTATAACTAAATTAATATTTTTTAGCAATAGTTACTTTACATCTATCTTAGGGAAGAACTTGAATCAACTGGTACTCTTTTACTGTACCAAGAATGCGGTAAGACTGAGGTAATTTAGCGGGCTGGTCAGATATATCCAAGCATAGCTTAAAACTGGTATTTGCGAAATAGAGGCTACTTGTTCTTTTAATCCAGACAGTTCGGCTTTCATAACCTTTCGTTCTGGGTAAAAAACAGAGCGTTGCGAGAATGATTGGCTTTATAAATGACCGATCAGTACTTGAAGATTGTACAATCATAAAAATTGAAAAAAGCTTTTGATTTTCCTAATTAACATAATTTATTCAGACATAGACGCGCCTAATGCTAATTTCACAATTACAAAAACTTTTAACAGCACCTATTACTCAAAAAAGTAGACAAAATCAATTTAGATTGACTGTTATTTTTTGGTACAGTCTCAGTCTAATTTTTGCCGTTGGTTATATTTTTATGGGGCTGCGACAAGCTTTCACCAGCAAATATATAGTGAGCGACGATGCACGGGAATATATTTCTTGGATCTATCGTTACTTTAACCCAGATTTATTTCCTGGGGATTTAATTGCTGATTATTTTCAGTCGGTGACACCAATTGGGTATGGTATTGTTTATAAAGTAATTGCAGCTTTAAATATAGATCCAATTTTATTTGGCAAAATTTTTCCATTAGTACTGGCACTAATTACAACCAGCTATTGCTTTGTAGTTTGTATGGAGATATTACCAGTACCAATGGCAGGGTTTATCGCCTCTTTACTTTTAAATCAAAGCCTTTGCCTTCACGATGACCTATTTTCTGCTACTCCTAGAGATTTTATTTATCCCCTGGTTTTAGCTTTTATATATTATTTAATGCGCTCTTCTGTATTTGGTATATTAATTGTATTTGCGCTTCAATGTTTAATATACCCTATCATAGGTTTTATCAATTTATTAATTTTATTTTTGAGATTATTTCGCTGGCAGAATGGGCAGATAACTATTTCTCATAACCGAAAAGATTTTATTTTATTTGTAGCAGCCACTATAACTGCTGGCATCCTAATTTTACCTTATACTATTCAATCATCACAATTTGGCCCGACAATTACTGCTGCTGTTGCGAGAACTATGCCAGAGTACTGGGATGGAGGAAGATTCAGGTATTTTAGTCATAATCTTATTAGTTTTTGGTTTGATGGTAGAGATAGCGGTTTTTTTGCTTTAATTGCACCTCCTCAACTATTATTGGGTTTATTATTACCAATTATCCTGAAATTCCAGTCTCACTTTCTCCTAACCAAACAAGTAAAAGATGAAGTCAAACTATTACTACAGGTAGTAATAGCTAGTTTAATCATGTTTTTTACTGCCCATGCCTTAGCTTTTAAACTGCACTGGCCTAGCCGCTACACCCATCATACTTTTAAGATAGTACTTGCTCTTGCAGCAGCAATCTCTATTACCTTAATTTTAGATGCTACATTTCGATGGTCGAGACAAAATGGCAGACAAATTTTAATCTTAGGGACTATTACGATCCTTGGTGCAGGACTCATTTTGTACCCTAGTAGCTTAAAAGTTTTTCCCAAAACCCCTTATTTAGCAGGTCAAGCCCCAACATTATATAATTTTTTGCAAAAGCAACCGCAAAATATTGTCATAGCCTCTACTTCCCAAGAAGCAGATAACATACCCATCTTCGCTCAAAGAACAATTTTGGTGGGTAAAGAATATGCATTACCGATCCATACAAAATATTACGCTCAATTTCGCCAGCGGATGATTGACCTTATTAATGCCCAATATACTGATGATATTAATCAGATTAAAGACTTTATTCAAAAATACCACGTAACTTTTTGGTTATTAGAACGTTCTGCATTCCTTCCAGAATATATAACTAAAAACACTTGGCTACAACAATATCAGCCAGCGGCACAACAAGCGAACGCAAATTTACAGAAGGCTCTACCTGTTTTAGCAACATTAATTAACTCTTGTGCAGTTATTGAGACTGATAATTTAGTCCTTCTCAAAACAGAATGTATCAAAGCAGTAGCGAAGACTTGAATATAATGTCTTAGGGAAGAACTTGAATCAACTGGTACTCTTTGACAGCGCCGATAATGCGGTGAGGTCGAGATAATTGAGAAGACTGGTTAGCATAGATCCAAGCATAGCTCAAAGCTGGTACTTGGGAAATAGAGACTACTGGTTGAGGGCGCGTAGGAAGATAGAAATTAAGCAGTACTTTTGTTTTAGCGTCCATCTCCACATAGTACGTAGGATGAGATTGGAGAATTGAAGCGATCGCACTTTGTTGTAAAAAAGTTTTTAAACCAGAGTTATAGTCACTTAACAGACCAATGCTACCGATCGCCGCCAAGGCCAGCCAACAGGGAATTAACCAACCTGCAATCCAATAACGCGCTGTGAGAAACTTTTTGTCAAAGTGGTAACGAGCAATCCACACCACAGGTAAAATTAACCAACCCAAGCCCATAGCCAAGCCAATACTTGCATACTTGCGGATATCAGAACTACCCCAGCTAAAAATGCCAATACTCGCTACAACAAGTAAAACACCTAATCCACCCAAGCCATAACTGAGGTTTCGGGGAAGATTATTTCTTGCAAAAAGGTTCAATATCTTTTTTTTACTTTTTTTAAGAGGGAATTGTGGGGGAATTCCTATTTGGTAAATATTGCCTAGCCAGTTTAAACCCACAGATGCAAACAAAGCGATGAACGGATAAAGGCAAAGACTATAGTGAGATAAACGAGTGCTAAAAATAGTAATTTCTATAAATAAAACAAGTGGAAAGCCAACTAATATTAACTGGTAACGAGGAATGGGACGACGGAGAGTCAAAAATAAACCTAAAAGTCCGAAAAAAGCCCAAGGAAATGCGTTTATAGGAATATTCCAGACATAGAATAGTAGTCCATTATATTTTCGCTCTTCAGAACCTAGTTGTACAACAAACTTGAGTAACTCCTCAAAACTATTATTTCCGTAGTGCAGCCAGCTTAACCACAGCCAAACACAGGTTGGTATTAAACCTACGAAAAAACCTAAATATAAAATTGGGTTAGTAAGATGACGATGACGGCGATGTTCCCAAATTAAATAAGGTGATAAAGCTATAGTTGGCAAAAAAATCATAAAGCTTCTAACTAAGAAGCCTAAACCTAAACTTAAACCAGCTAGAAAACTCCACCAGTAGCGGTATTTGGGATGCAATTCCGTTTTGATTAAAGATAAAATAGCTAAAAGCACCAAGAGAACCATCGGTACATCAGGTGTACTTAAGCGAGAGTATTGCAGCCAGAGAAATTCTACACTTAAAATTGCAGCAGCTAGCCAACCTAATTTTTTGCATAGCATAATTTTGCCAATTTCATACACAAGCCACAAACTAA
Organism: Nostoc sp.; assembly: GCF_036917315.1. Lineage (GTDB taxonomy): Bacteria > Cyanobacteriota > Cyanobacteriia > Cyanobacteriales > Nostocaceae > Nostoc. The sequence continues at coordinate 18,188 of NZ_JBALDR010000009.1, forward strand.
AAATGCCAGCAATCATACTAGGAAGACGCGCACTAGTATCACTGATACCAAACAGCTTGTAAAAACTGGCAATTAACCAATAAGGGCCAGGAGTTTTATGATGTGCTGTTTCCCAAGGAGCTATCCAATTACCAGAATCAAACATTAGACGGGCACGTGATGCGTAAAGCCCTTCATCATGTGCCATCAGGCTATTATGTCCAGAAGTAAATAGTAATAAGGGTAATATCCAAACTAACAAACTAAAATAAGGTAATGATGCGACTAAGCGGATTTGTCGCCAAATATGCTGTAAGAAGTGTAATTTATATAACATTGAATTGATAAAAATTGAATGCTGCTATTTAGGTATCCTGCTGTTATTAAAATATGTTACATAGTGTTTGTGAAAAAATATCTGAAATTGCCGCAAATTTCGGAAACAGTACTCCAAAACAGAGATTTATGCAGTTAAGACCGAATCAGCGCCTGAAATTAGATGACACAGACGATAAGCTGTTCTACGCCTATCCTCGCTTCGTCACCCACGTTGATGAAGGATTTATTCAACAGTTAACGGATTTATACCGCGATCGCCTCAAACCCAACACCCGCATTTTTGATATGATGAGCAGTTGGGTGTCTCATCTACCAGAAGAGATAGAGTTTGACCATGTGGAGGGACACGGACTCAACGCTGAGGAATTAGCACGAAATCCCCGCTTAAATCATTATTTTGTGCAAAATCTTAACGAAAATCCCCAGATCCCTTTACCAGATGGAGATTTTGATGCTGTTCTCAATTGCGTATCTGTGCAATATATGCAATATCCAGAAGCAGTATTTTCCGAAATTTATCGCATTCTGAAACCCGGTGGTGTTGCAATTATCAGCTTTTCTAACCGAATGTTTTTTGAAAAGGCGATTCAAGCTTGGCGGGAGGCTTCAGAAGCACAGCGAGTAGAATTAGTCAAAGCTTACTTCGCGTCAGTTCCAGGATTTACAACCGCAGAAGTTATAGCTCATAAATCAACATTACCGAATTTATTACAGTGGTTGGGTGCAGCTGGAGGAGATCCGTTTTATGCCGTTATAGCTTACCGTAGTTAAGTCAAATATTTACTAGTGCGAGAAGGCTTGTAGTAAGCACTTTAGTGCTTAAAAAATAAGGACTAAAGCCCTTACTACGAACTTATTTACCTGCTCAAAATTAAAATGCTTTTGTATATACATAATTTCTGTAGATGAATTATTGGTTAATGAAATCAGAACCAGAAGCCTATAGCATTGCTGACCTTCAACAGCAGAATGAGACTATCTGGGACGGCGTTCGCAATTATCAAGCTCGCAACTTTTTACGCCTGATGGATGAAGGAGACTTAGCTTTTTTCTATCACTCCGGCACTAATCCTCCCGGTATTGCTGGGTTAATGCGTGTAGTGAAAAAAGATATTCCTGACCCGACCCAGTTTGAGCCAGAAAGTAAATACTACGATCCGAAATCAAGTTCTGAATCACCTCGCTGGCAAACAGTTGTAGTGGAATTTGTTGAGACTTTTTCTAACCCCATCTTGTTATCAATACTCAAAGAGAAGTTTAGCGCCGAAGAGTTAATGTTGGTCAGACAAGGAAATCGATTATCAGTGATGCCTGTCACTGAAGCAGTAGCTTTGAAGATTCTGACGATGAAAACCTCCTAGTTAAAATAATTCGTACCTCGGCTTCTCTACGAGACGCTACGCGAACGCTCGGCAACCTAATTCGTAATACAACTCTTGGAGAGGCTGCACTTCTCTACGAGACGCTGCGCGTAGCTTGCTTCCACGAAGTGGTACGACTACCCTCTGTTACCACGCCAACGGCTACGCGGTAGTTGAATCTCGACTTCGCTCGATTACCGCGCAGTCGAAACTCAGTACAAGTTCGTAATTGGTAAAACATTTTGAAGGAAGGTTGATTAACTGAACATAATGTGATTTATTCTTGCCCACTCACTTCACGCCCATTGCACAGGATCTAATTGATAGTAACGTTGCAGTTGCTCATAAAGTGCCGGATGCTTAGACAGCAATTGATGCGGTTTTTCAAAGAATGTCTCAGTTGCTACGGCGAAAAATTCTGCGGGATTTGTTGCACCATAGCTATCCATTACCGTCTTTGCACCTTGTAGAACATCATTACAAAGTTGCTGATATTCTTCTGTCATTACCTTTGCCCAAATAGCATAGTCTGAGTTGTTTTGCAGTATTGGAACTCCTTCAGCTTTACCATCTTCTTGATCTAATTGATGGGCAAATTCATGAAGCACAACATTACGTCCATCTCTCCAGTTATTAATGTCTTGTTTCACCTGTTCCCAAGACACTACTACTTGGTCATTTGTCCACGATTCACCCAGTCTTGCTACACGCCTTTCCTCAACAACATATTTTCCGATGGAATTCGTTTCCTGAACAAAATAAGCATTGGGATACACCAGAATTGAACGAAGTCTGGGGAAGTACTGTCCACGTTCATTTAATAGAAGTAAACAGGCAACAGCAGCAAGAGTTAGTTTAATTTCCTCTGTCACCTGTAATCCTCTACAGCCAATAAATTGCTTTTCTGCTAAGAATACTTGAATATGTCCCTGAAGTCGTCTGATTTTATCGGGAGAAAGACACAGATAAATGGGAAGATTATTTTCAATAATGGCATTCCACAGTGGAGGAAAAGGGCGATGTTTAAGACGGGTTCTTCGTCTTTTGACTAGAACGGGATTGACTAAAATCCCAATCAGAATCAACCCAATGATGCTAAATACAACTATTGTTTGAATCATTGACTTTGAGCAGTTTACATATTTAATTCCCTAGTTAGCAGAAAGTTTAGAATAATTGTTATTGTTGTGCCTCACTAACTACCGCTATTGGATCAGAATTATGCAAGATTGAACCTTGCTGGAAAGGCTGTTTTGAAGTCCTTGCTCAACTTTAACAATCATTTTATCAAAAGCTTCTTGATTTGCTGTCAGTTGTTCTTGAAGAACTTTCTCTAACTCAGGCTTTATTTGCTCACACATATCCTCAATTTTTTTGTCGCTCAAAAAATTAGAACGCATCCAACTAGGTACATCTACATTTGTCTTAATTACTTCTTGAACACTCTTACGATTTAGCTCCATTCCTGCTGCCATCAACGAAGCCCCATATACTAGTGCAATCGGCCAAGTTAAATGTCCAGTTAGGATGAGAGTGATGATGCTAGCCACAGCGCCTCCACCAATTACGACATTGACGATAAATGCTACTGTCTCAGCCAGGATAGCATCTCCAATTTGTAATTCTGGGTTAACAAAAGTTGGGTCAATACTATCCTCGAATCTTAAGCTGCTTCTAGGTATCTGAAACTTTCGACAGATTGGATCGGTTTGTGCGGCTAAATCGGGTTGGATTTTATTGCTAAACCAAAAAGCGCATTGATGATTAATTATCTGCACGGCGCGATCGCTTTTGAGCCACTGTTCTGCTCGACCGATCAAAGCTGTTTCCAAATCGGCTAAAGTCCGTATTTTGTTTTTTTGCCAATCTTTTAAACCAGGTTTAACTGCGTTGACAATCAAACCATCCGCCAAAGGCTTAGTTAGTGATGCGATTAACTCTGGAATATGCCTTTCAATCAAACCTTTAAGCTGATTCGAGGTAAATAGTTTGTTCACTTCTTGCTTAAAAGCAGCAGCACGCAAATCCCATCTTCCTACTCGTGCTAAACCCATTGCAATGCAACGTTCCGGTTCTGGATCGGGGCGAAGCAGCGTTTCTGGTTCGGGAAACATTTCCTGACAAAGAACGTGCGTGAACTTCATGCGAGATGCACCGCCAGTCATCAGCACAAGTTTCGGCACGATTTCAAGTTTTTCCAGCTTTTCTTTTGCCTCCTTTAAAGAGTTGCGAAATGATTTAATCCAACTATGATTTTCCAGTTCCGGTAAGGGTTGGTTTAAAATTTCCTCCATCATCAATTTATTCACTTGGGGAATAAAATAAATCTGTTCGTTGATCGACTCGAACCCACGCGCAAAGGATTCAGGATCGCTGTATAGCTGTTCATTAGAAAAGTAATCTTCTTTAGCTTTGCGGCAAGCAAGTTCACAACGAGCTTGGTGATGCGGATATTCCTGAAATACTTTTTCGAGTAACGCTTTTTGTTCGTGGTTGGCGAGAGTCCGGGCAAAAATAGCTTTGTCAATTAGGGATGCACCTAAAGTATTACTCCCGAAATCTATCGGAATTTCTTCTAAGCTCTTAACCAGAGTAAAATCTGTGGTTGAAGAACCAATATCGACAATTAGCACCGATGCTACAAGTTTGTCATACTCCAACTTCCCGGCTTCTTTGGCTTGCATGAAAGCGGCCCGCGATTCGGGTACAACATTTAGTTGGGGAATGCCAGCTTCTTGAAGTAGCTTTTGGTATTCGGTGCGATCGCTAACTGACCATCCTGAAGGGCAACCAATGTAAAAATAGCTACCTTCACCACCTGCAAGTTGGTTACTTTCTTTCAAAAGGCGGTAGTAGGTTGCCACAAAAGTGCTAATTGTTTCTCGATATTTGGGATCGTTGTTGGGTTTTTGCTTGAAAGAGATTGTCAGTTGAGTAACACCAGCTTGAATTAATGCTTGTTCCCCGACCAGATAACCGAGTTTGGGATGCCAGCCAAGAGCTGTAATTTGGTTCTTCTTGTTATTAATCTCCAGCATCTGGGGAGGTTCGATGCTTTCCACGATCGCTTTAGCTATAGCCGTTTCACCGTGTCCCAAATCAAAACCGATTGTTTCTAAAATTTCCATACCCTTATTGTCTATTATTCTCTAGCAGAGGAATATGCTGGTTCAATTACCCTACCGCGTCTAATTAAGCGATCGCCCTTTAACAAAGCCGGCGTTAGAGTCACGTGTTCTTTGGTATCGGGGTCGATACTTGGCTCAAAGTCAAAATATTCGCGATCGCTATTCGATCGGTAAATTTGAGCGTTAATTCCCTGAGACATTAAAATCTGTGGCAGAAGTTTCGCCAGTTCATAAGCCATTTGGGGTTTATCAAGTTTGGATGCGCCCATTAGTCTTTGGAGAAAATTCAATAGCTCTGGCAGTTCTTCTATTGCTAAGTCGCCTTCATGTTTATTCCCTTCTTCTACTCTAGCTACTGCTAGGTCGATAGTGTTGAGAGCATCGCCAAGGCAATCTAGAAATACTTTGCTATCAACCCTAAGAATCGGTTGAGGTAATTCCAATACTTCTTCAGATATAGAATTATTTTGCTGATTATTGAATTCGAGTTGAAGTACAATTTCTAATCCTATAAGTAGAGAAGTTAATAAGATAGCCATCCAAGCACCTGGGGTAGTTTTAGTTAAAGAAAACAACGAACCTAAGATGCCTATATAAATTAGTCCCTGTAGTAGCTTCAGGATTAATCTGCTGGAAAAAAACTTTGTCCCTGTATTAGTAATTTGCCTTTGTTCTGTTGGAGCAACTTGAAGATAGTTAGCCGCAGCTAGAGTGGCGATGGACTGCCGCAGCGTATCCAGGAAAAAGGAAGCCAGACGAACTTGAGCTAAATTAAGCTTTTCAATGTAAATTCTTTCAAGATTATCGAGTCGGTTTTGAACCAGTTTAACTATTTGCTCAATGCCGATTGTGTTATCAATATCTATCTGGAGTTGGTTGCGTTCTTCGCTAAAAAGTGAAGTGATTGTTTTCATTGCGTTGATTAAGACTTTAACGTTATTAATTAGGAGTGAAATGAACACTCGTTTTTTCATTTCACCTTGTAATCAGATAATAGACCTCTTGCATAAGTCGAATCGACCCCCCTTAATCCCCCGATATATTGAGGGGAAACTTGAAATCTTGCTCCCTCCCCAATACATACGGGGAGGGTTGGGGAGGGGTGATTCAACGATTTTTGCAAGAGGTCTAATGACGAAATAATTCATAATTACTAATAGGACTTACGCACAGTCTACGAATTCTCGGCGCTCTTGGCGTCTTGGCGGTTCGATAAATTAAGCTTTTTAGCAATTTTTGCGTAAGTCCTAACTAATTATGAATTAGGTTGATTGCAAATTACCCCATCAAAAGGAGGAGCAGAATGTTTATCTGCGTCATTGCAGACTACGGTACAGGAGATCCGGCATTTACAGAAGTCACACAACGTCTGCTGATGGCTTTTCCCGATGCCCAAATTCATTTGCTTTCGGTTCCAGCATTCAGTACCTTGGCAACGGGATTCTGGATTGCCCAACTCGGACTTAACCCTGGCCCTAGCGATCGCCTAATTTATCACAACTGTGCGCCTCGTCAGGACGATCCTGAAGCTCGTAGAGATAATGAAGGTGAAGGGCTAACTTATGCCCTTCTATCCAATGGTGTAAAAGTCGTGGGTGTGAATGCGGGCTACACTCTCTCCTTTATCAAAGACTATACAAAGGAGTTGCGAGTGGTCAACGTTTCTCGTGGTGGATCGCAGTTTCGCTCACGGGATATATTTCCTCCGGCTGCGGCTGCCATTATGAATGAAGATTTTAGCATTCTGGGAGATAGCCTCAAGAGCGAGCAAATCCCAGATGTTCCACCAGATCGCATTGCCTGGATTGATGGCTACGGCAACATCAAAACAACTATTGGGGCGCATACAGTTAACTTGGAGCCTCAAAGCAAGATCGCCATCCGAATTGGAGATGTGGTCAGCGATGCAGTGTATTCTGATGGCAGTTTCAAGGTGTCTGAAGGAACCTTAGCTTTTGCTCCTGGTAGTTCCGGTTGGTCAAGAGGCGATTCAGGGGAACCATTGCGCTTTTTAGAGCTATTTTTGCGAGGAGGGAGTGCTTGGGAACGCTTTGGCCGTCCTCGTGTGAATCAGCAAGTAACTCAAATTGCCTGAAATTGGGTAATTGACTTCTGTTACTGTCAGTAGATCGAAAAGTTTTCCAGAACCCTTAGAGGTTGTTTGAAAAGTAGTTGGCTGTGATTTTAGGCACTAACTGATCCCCCCTAGCCCCCCTTAAAAAGGGGGGAATCGGAATCAAAGTCCCCCTTTTTAAGGGGGATTTAGGGGGATCTAGAACGTTTTGCTACCAAGAAGAGGACTTTTCAAACAACCTCTTATCGGCCGTTGATTAGAGTTTAGGAACATAATTTGCCGCAATCCTGTTAGAGTCTGCTTTTCAAGGAACGAGCGTTGTTGGTGGTTTAAGAGTGCAGTGCAAGCGTAGGCGCAAGCCAATACTACTCGGATTTTGCATTTTGAACCGAATGGCACTAAGAAAAGCCCAAAGGCTTGTGTCTTCTTGTTCCCAGCCTCCAGGCTGGGAATATATTTAAAAGAGGCTCTGCCTCTTGTCTATTTCGATCTACTGACATTTGGTCTTAGCGTCAGTCTTAACGTGTTATTATTTGCTTCGAGATTCCTAGCTGTTTGTTCTGATAAAATACAGTGCTTGTTTTTGTTATCCCACTCAAAAGTGCGCAAGCTTCCAATTCCTGGGAGCGTGTTACGCAATTATTTGAAAGATGTATTAAATCAGTTTGCAATCAAACCTCACCAAACTTTCACGTTATTGTTGTTTGTCACGAAAAGCCCAAAATAGAATTCACTCATCCTCATATTACATACATTACAGTTGATTTTTCTCCTCCAAACGAGCCTACTCCTGTAGCCAAAGGAGACACAGACAAAGGCCGTAAAATCTTAAAAGGATTGATGTATGCTCGTCAATTTTATCCCACTCACACTATGACAGTTGATGCTGACGATTGTGTGAGTGAAAAATTAGCCAATTTTGTTCAACAACACCCTGATTCTAATGGATGGTTTATAAATAAAGGTTATAAATATCAAGAAGGCAATAATTACATCTATATCAAGAGAAGCAATTTTTATAAAATGTGCGGTACTTGTAATATTCTTCGATATGATTTGAATGATTTGCCAGAAACCGCAGAATATAATCGTGGCTACGGATACTATAAATATTATATAGACCACGCTAAAGTTAGAGAGATTTTAAAGAACAAAGGAAAATCCATTAAATCATTACCATTTCCAGGTGCGGTTTATATTTTGGCAACAGGAGAAAATCTTTTTGAAAATTCAAAAAGATTAAGATTTAGCATTTTTAATCGTAAATTATTAAATCAATCATTGAGAGACGAATTCGGATTATACAATCTACAGCAATCCAAAGAGATTTATCAACTATCAGAATTGTAAATAGGCTTGTCTGCAATCATTGGTGTCAACTTATAGCGTTTACTAATCACATGAGGTACATCATAGTCCCCTCCTTGCTTGCGGTGAGGGGGTTGGGGGTGGGGTTCTTGTACCTCACTCAACTGATAACTGCTATAACGTGAAAGCAAGTCTAGAACTAGCTTTTAGATTGCCTCGTTCCCAGTCTCCGACTGGGGATGCTCGTCCTTGAGGCGGAGCCTCTCTTGCTGTCGGCTCTGCCGCTTTTGAGTAGCATTTCCAGCCCGAGGCTAGAAACGAGGTTTTAAAGGAGTTTCAGCTTAAGTTGACACCAATGGTCTGTAATACGCCATGCGTAGCTTGCTTCCCTGTAAGGGTACACCAACGGACTTCTCTTCTTAGACTGCGCCAACGCTGAGAGCAAGTAATCGAGCGTCGGGAACCTCCGCAACGCACTGGCCCCTACGTGTATTTTAAAATCAAATATTAGTCCTATATAATGGAGTATTTTGCGAGGCTGATAGGCTACAGTGCCACTATGCCAAAATTTAAACCAAAATCTCAGCAATCTAAAAAATCGAAAAAGCAGGCTAAAAAGGAAACTTCTACCCTTAGCCTCAAAGAACAGTTAGCCCAAAAGCGCAAATCTGCCCAAGTACGTAAAGAACTCACTAGCTTACTCACCACCGCCATTTTTGGCGGTGTCTTCGTTGGCATTCTACTTTTTTTCGTAGCTGGAATTAAAGCAGCAGTCCCTGGCGTGTTAGGGATAATAGTCATGTCCCTTTCCTACAAATATCCGCGCCAAGCCCTATATGCCTTCATTATTTACATACCTGTGGGAGGTACTGTCACCTACTACTTAGGTAATAGTCCCATACTCCAATTAGCTAAAGATGCCTTTTACGTTCCAGCGCTAATTGGACTTTGGCAGACTTGCCGTAAACAGGGGCTACCTATAATTATTCCTAAAGGTATTACAATCCCACTTTATATTGTTTTGGCTTGCAGTCTGCTAACACTGTTGTTTGTCAATGGTGGACAGCAATTTAACCCGCCTAGTGGGGGACTATTAGAAAAAGCAGCCCCAGAAATACCATTAGGTATGGGAATTCTCGGACTAAAAGTATTTTTAGGCTATGTTCCCCTGATTGGTTGTGCCTACTATCTAATTCGCGATAAGCGGGATTTTCTATTTTTATTGCGCCTCCAGATTGTCCTCACACTGATTTGCTGCGCGCTGGGATTTATTCAATATTTTTTACTACTAACTGGTGTATGTCAAGGCACTAGAGGTCTTGAAGGAGATGCCTTATTTAGAGCAACACTCGAAGCCCGATGTTATTTTGGTGGAGCGCTAGTATATAGTCCCGAAGAAGGGATTATTCGCCTACCAGGGACATTTGTAGCTCCTTGGCAGTGGGCTTGGTTCTTAATTTCTAGCACCTTTTTTACCTTTGCCACCGGCTTCACCGATCCCTCGCCAATATGGCGGATCATCGGTTTAGGTTCTATAGTGGGAGTCTTTATCAATGCTGTTATCTCTGGACAGAGAATCGCCTTAGCTTTAGTACCAATCTGCTTCGGGATTTTGCTATTGCTTACCGGACAACTTGGCAACCTGAAACGATTTATCCCCATAGGCGTGGGACTTGCCTTCATTCTGGGAATTGCGATGGTGACTAACCCTGTTGTCGTACAAGAGAGAACCGAGAGTTTTGTCAGTCGTTGGAACGCTTCACCACCTCAAGATTTTATCATCCAGCAATTTGAAGAAAATTGGAAAAACGTAGACGGGCCATTGGGAAGCGGCTTAGGACGAGCAACCAACTCTGCCCGTGTGATGGGTCAAACTAAGCTTGTGGAAACCTACTACCCCAAAGTACTTTATGAAGTGGGAATTGTTGGATTACTAGCGTTTCTGAGTTTGGTAACAAGTTTAACAATTCTGGGCTTTAAAACTTATCGCTCCATAAAGAACCGTAATTTCCGTAGTTCTGGAGCAGCTTTGTGGGTGTTTATATTGTTTATTAGCACTAACACTTATTACTATCCTCTAGATGTCGATCCTGTTGCAGCCTATTATTGGTTTTTTGCGGGAGTTCTTTTTAAGTTGCCAGAACTGGAGAAACAAGATAAGGAAGATGCCAACCCTCAGCAAAAAAACAAGAAAAAACGTCTAAAAACAATTTAAATGAAATAAAAATGGCCAAAGATATAATTGGAGATAAAACAGACCTCAGTATTTAAAACCTACCTCGAAATTCTCGCCATAAACTTATTTTTCGATGATACTTATTGATGGGTAAGCAATTTCGTAGTCAGAGAGAGGCATGGAAGCGAGATTTTTCAGAATCCGTGAAAATACAGTATGTAAATTAAAGGAATAGCCACTTACTGAATTTCATGAAAATTCATTTCTACAAGGCTATTATAGAAGTAGTAAAATTACTTAATAAAAATTATGAATAATTGTCCATTAGTTACTGTAGTTATCGCAACTTACGGACGAGAGGAAGCGCTACGCGATAGCATTGTGGATGTCTTAAAACAGGACTATCCAAATTTTGAAGTTTTAGTTGTAGACCAAACCGCAAAACACCAACCAGAAATTCAAGCCTACCTAGAAGAGATGGCGGAGGCAGGTAAAATAAAATGGTTGCGCTTGGATTGGGCAAGTTTGCCAGGGGCGCGGAATTATGCTGTGCGGAGGGCTTCTGGTGAAATAATATTGTTTATTGATGACGATGTTCAGTTAACCCCTGGATTGTTAGCAGCCCATACGAAAAATTATGTGCAAAACCCAGAGGTGGGGGCTGTAGCTGGTCGAGTCTTTGACAAAATGAAATTAAGTGATTCTGGAGGAGATTTACAGATTGAATATCTGCCTCCCGAAGCTATGGACCCAGGAATTGCTTGGTATCATATTGATTTGGTACATACCATCAAACCCCAACAAGTGCTGACAGCGAGGGGTTGCAATATGTCATTCCGCCGCGAAATCTTTACTAAGTATGGATTGAGGTTTGATGAGAGGTTTGGCGGGAGTGCAGTACGTGAAGAGTCAGATTTTTGTTTGCGGGTGAGACAGACGGGATATAAGATTTGGTACGACCCAGAGGCCCATTTGGTGCATTTAGGCGAAGAAACAGGGGGTTGTCATGATATTAGTATGCGATCGCTAAAATATCAACTCACCTTTTACCACAATCATTTCTTACTGGGGCTGAAAAACCTGACTGCAACTCAAGCTTTACGCCTATACGGCCGTTTATTTGACTGTCACGTTCTGGGACGCCCACCTTGTCACAAAAGCGGTTCCCCCATCAAAATTGCCACTCGCGGTATTTTCTACATTTTGGGTTTTTTCAAAGCCTTGGGTACTGTCATCCAATCACTATGGAACGATGGTCAAATTTACAGTCGATTGGATAAACAAGTTTAGTTATTAGTCATTTGTCACTTGTACTGAGCTTGTCCTGAGCGTAGTCGTTCGCGTAGCGTCTCGTAGAGAAGTGCAGCCTCTCGAAGAGAAGTATTGGTCATTAGTCATTAGTGAATAACAAAGGATAGATGAAAATCTTAGTTGCTAGTCACACTTATATCGTAGACCTCAACTGTGAGAAATTACGCGCTTTATCTCAACTAGAACCTAACATTGAAGTTACAGTTGTAGTCCCAAAGCGCTGGAAACCAGGGGGTGTACAAAACAGAATTATTGAAACTGAATACCGTGATGAAGGCAGATTTAGAATAGTTCCAATTTCTAATTTTAGTCAAAATCATCAAGGACTTCTTACATTTGGCGCTGATTTGATATCTTTATTAAAACAATTTCGCCCGCAAATCATCCAAGTTGAACAAGGTTCTAGAGCCTTGGCTTATACTCAAATGATTGCCTTAAATCAGCTATTAGGACTCAAGGCAAAAAATTTATTTTTTACCTGGTGGAATCTTCCTTATGAACTGAAACTGCCAATTTCTCTATTAGAAAAATATAACCTCAACCACAGCCACGGTATTATTTCTGGCAATCAAGATGGAGCAGAGGTTTTACGGCAACGGGGATATACAGGGGCAATTAAAATCATGCCACAACTGGGTGTAGATGAAAGTTTATTTACTCCCAAAGCTCAACCAGAGTTAGCAGCTAAGTTGGGCATTGAAAAAGAGGATTTTGTAGTAGGTTTTGTAGGGCGCTTTGTGCAGGAAAAGGGTTTGTTAACGCTTTTGCAAGCTTTAGCTACTTTGAAAAATAAACGTTGGAAATTACTATTATTGGGACGAGGAGAGTTGCAAAGTGAATTAATCAAAATCGCAGTAGAAAATAATATGAAAGAACGATTAATTTTGATAGAAAGTGTTCCTCATGATGAGGTTGCAAGCTATATCAATTTAATGAGTACTTTAGTATTACCTTCCGAAACAACTTACAAGTTTAAAACCTTAACTTCTGCTGGCTGGAAAGAGCAATTTGGTCATGTGTTAATTGAAGCGATGGCTTGCCAAGTTCCTGTGATTGGTTCTGATTCAGGGGAAATTCCCTATGTAATTGGTGATACTGGCTTAGTATTTCCTGAAGGTGATGTTCAAGCTCTTGCTAATTGCTTAGTTCAATTAATGGATAAACCAGATTTTGCTCATACTCTCGGTGAAATGGGTTATCAAAAAGCAATGATTCAATATACAAATAAAGCTTTGGCTAAACAGCAATTAGAGTTTTATAAAGAGTTAGTCATTAGTAAATAACAAACGGCAAATGACGAAGGACAAATGACAAATGACAAAAAAATGAAAATATTACAAATTGTTCCCTCAATTTCTCTAATTTACGGTGGGCCTAGTCAAATGGTATTAGGATTAGCTCCAGCGTTAGTAAAAGAGGGAGTAGAAGTTACAATTCTCACAACTGATAGTAATGGTGATAATGGTCAAACACCTCTGGATGTTCCTTTAAATCGCCCAATTAAACAAGATGGCTATGAAATAATTTACTTTCGTTGCGCGCCGTTTCGTCGCTACAAATTTTCCCTAGATTTATTAAACTGGCTAAAACGTCATGCTCACGAGTTTGACATAGCACACATTCATGCTCTATTCTCGCCAATAATTAGTGCTGCTGCTCTTGTGTGTCGTCAGCAAAAACTACCTTATATTTTCCGTCCTTTGGGTACTCTCGATCCGGCTGATTTACAGAAGAAAAAGCAATTAAAACAGCTTTATGTCGCAATTATAGAACGTCAAAATTTAGCTAGTGCCGCAGCAATTCATTTTACTAGCGACCAAGAAGCTAAAATATCAGAACGATTTGGAGTATCTACGCCAGATTTGGTGATTCCCTTGGGTGTGATTCCCCGTAAATCTTCTATTAAAAATGTATGTAGTCAGTTAGAACTACCAAAAGACGTACCTTTAGTGCTGTTTATGTCACGAATTGACCCGAAAAAGGGGTTGAATTTGTTGATTCCGGCGCTAGAGAAGCTGTTAGCGGTTGGTTATAAGTTTCATTTTGTCTTAGCCGGGACAAATCCTCAAGATCCAGATTACGAACAAAAGATAATATCCCAAATTCAAAATTCACCATTGCGATCGCACACTACAATTACTGGCTTTGTCACTGGTGAACTCAAAGTTAGTTTACTACAAGCTGCTGATTTATTTGTCTTACCTTCCTACTACGAAAATTTTGGGATTGCTGTAGCTGAAGCGATGGTTGCAGGTGTACCCGTAGTCATTTCTGACCAAGTGCATATTTGTCAACAGATACGTGATAGTGAGTCGGGTTGGGTAGGTGCAACAGATGTTCAAGCATTGGTAAAATTACTGCAAGAGGCTTTGGAAAATCCCGCAGAACGCCAACGACGGGGATTAAACGCCCAAAAGTATGCCTTGGAAAATTTTAGCTGGGATGCGATCGCAAAGCAAACAATCCAAGCGTACCAAAAAATTCTAGCAAACAAATGAATTTAACCCAATGCAGGCAATAGCAGTTTTTGCCAAATAGGGGCTAGAACTGCTTTCACAACGATATCCGCAATCACAGAACCAATCCTAATTAACTAGGACTTACCCATAGATAAGAAATTTTTACAGTATGAATTTTCAAATAGCTCAGGTGATACCAAATTTCAAACCTCGCCCAAGCCATAATTTGCAAGATTTGAATCCTCGGAAGTTAATAGAAAAGCTATTAAATATAGGATACAAAGGCATATTGTTATCTGGGGCAATGTTGGATCAATTTAACGATGGTATATACCTATGGGTAGATGATGATGTTGATATGCTGTTAGACTGTTACTTGTATCTAGAGCAAATTATCTTGCTAAAAAAGCCATATAAGCACTTCTCATCACTTGGTGATGGATTATTAACTATTAGTTCGGAGTCTAATACGGAGATAACGAAAGTCACATTAGAGTACTGCCCAGGTTTAGATGTAGCTAATTTAGCTACACATACTATAACTGTGGCTGCTGATGAATATGTGTGGTGGTGGAGAAGTATCGTTTATGAAATACTAAATCTTGTGTATTCTGGCAAACAAATGAATTTAACCCAATGCAGACAATAGCAGTTTTTGCCAAATAGGGGCTAGAACTGCTTTCACAACGATATCCGCAATCACAAAACCAATCCCAATCAACATATAAGTTTTTGGAAAGGGAGATTTCGGAACTTCGCCTCTGATGTGAGTTACTAGATTTAATCTTAAAGCAGCTAAAGCTACTCCAGTGGCGATAAACCCGATTATCCGCAGCAGTGACCAAGGATACCACCCTAAAATAGCTGCCTTTCACTAATTCTGCAACATAAAAATTCATGTAGTTCAGCATCCAAGTGCCGAATATCAATGCCGCACTACTTAAGGTGACAACGCAGAGAATACAAAAAATTCCGTAGTGCAATAAATGGTCTGGTAAAAATAAACGGATTGTTCCTTCCATACCTTCTCCCGTGCGAATCCAGTGCAACATCTCTGTAGTGTATGACTGTCCACGGAGGATAACTTTTGCTGCTGTTTGTGGTGCGATCGCAGTTGCTACAATTACGGCAATACTCTGCAACACTCCCCACAGTAACATCCACCAAAAAGCACTTTTTTTATATTGTTGACGACGCACTTGTAACAAGAAAAGGGGAATAGGGAACAGCAGTACCTAAAATCGGCATCAACCAAGGAACTTCAAAAACAAAACTTGCAGTTGTGCTGAGGATAACACCAATAACCAAAATGATTACTATCATCATTAATTAAAAATCAAAAAATAATAAATATATTTGTCATATTTATTCTCATTACTTGTTTTGTGACAATTAAATTTGTCATAGCTTATAAATTTCTCATAATATTGCATCAATGCGAAGAAAAATTATCGGAATTTTGCAATAATGTGGAAATGTTGTAACTCAATAAGCCAGACGTGCAATAGCTTATAGTCAGCTATCGCCCTGATATTTGCAATCTTCTATGTAAAGAAAAACCTATAGGGAAAAAATAATAAATCAAAGCATATATGTGTACTTTAGTCAATAGTTTTTACCTCCTTTTAATCACTGATCTGAGAGCGCTGACAACCTAAAATTTTGTTTCAAACTGCTAAAGCCCGATTGGGGAATGGGGGTTTTATGGGATGATAGCATACTAGAATATATATGCCTTTCTAACTACAGGGAATCTCTCATGGCTCTCCGTCTAGGTGACACAGTACCCAACTTTACGCAAGCCTCAACACACGGCGACATCGATTTTTACCAATGGGCAGGTGACAGCTGGGTTGTGCTGTTCTCTCACCCTGCTGATTTTACACCTGTTTGTACAACAGAACTTGGCACAGTCGCCAAGCTAAAACCAGAATTTGACAAGCGCAATGTCAAAGCGATCGCACTCAGCGTTGATGACGTAGAATCCCATAAAGGCTGGGTGGGAGACATTGAAGAAACTCAAAGCACCACTCTTAACTACCCGATTTTGGCAGATGCAGATCGCAAGGTTGCCGATCTGTACGACATGATCCACCCCAATGCTAATGCGGCTGTGACAGTGCGATCGGTTTTTGTAATAGACCCCAATAAAAAACTCCGCCTGAGTTTCACCTATCCTCCCAGCACAGGACGCAATTTTGACGAACTTTTGCGAGTGATTGATTCTCTGCAATTGACTGATAATTACAGCGTGGCGACACCAGCTGACTGGAAAGATGGAGAGGATGTTGTAATTGTCCCCTCACTGAAAGATCCAGAAGTACTAAAACAGAAATTCCCCAAAGGTTATGAGGAAATCAAACCTTATCTGCGGATGACTCCTCAGCCTAACAAGTAAATCTGAGAATGATTTCTGATAAAAAAGCAAAGACGCAAAATTATATTTTGGCGTCTTTGTTTTTTTGCGTGAGAATATAGTCAATTGGCTAGACATCCGGGCTTGCGCAGCTAGCGATCGCCTCCGGTAGAATATAGCCCATCGCATTACAATTCATACTTTTTAGTTATCCAACCCTATTTTTAATTTAGATAAAACACTTGAGGAACTTGTCAGGAAATATTTGAACTAAACAGGTTTTTTCTATGTTATATAATGTCCGCTTGATTACTTACTAAATCCCAAGAACCCCACCCCGCCAAAGCTATGCTTTGTCTCCCCTCCCGAAGAGCGGGGAGGGGCTGGGGATGAGGTGCAAGACTTGAGGAAATCATAACTAATTATACGAATATGATATTACAAATAAATTCCCAAAATTGAGTCTTCAAAATAGGCTAAACTGCGTGTATAAAGTGGCAAAATATTAGTTACGCTCTGCAACAAATCTTAATTTATATTTCTAGTTTGAGGGCACATTAGTTTTGTCAGCATATATCAGTTGACCTTAAGGAGGGAAGTATCATGCAAAAAGAATATATGGAGATTTTAGAATCATTAATTAATAAATTGACATTATCCGCAATATTAGAAATGTTAGAGCGAATATGTCATAAAAAAGCGGAAAATCTGAGAACTCATTGGCAAGATGAGACTTCAGCAAAGCTTTGGGATAAAGCCGCTAGACAGATAGAACAGATAAATGTTGATGTTTGATTGAAGAGATAATCTTGCACTTCCTCACAAGTTCCTCAAATTTTTTGCGTATTTTTATTATTAAATCTAGAAAATACACGAAATTAATTAACTTTTTATTAGAGTAGTTGGCAATTCCTGCTGCTGCTATTAGCTTGGCTTTACGTCATGTTAAGCAAACTCCAAGTTTGTTGTCTATGGTTCTTTGGCAGTATGGGCTAATAACTGTTACTCAAGCAATACCTTTGCCAAAATAAGAGGCTAGGAAAATTTTAGCAAAGGTATTGTTTCCAGTAAAGCTTGCAGGTATGAAAAACTTGACTTCTAATTTGTCGCTGTGGTCAAATAATTCGTTGCTCTACAAAGCTACGATGACTCAACAGACGATGGTAGCCGAAACAAACTCCGATGCTGCCAGATAGCCAGTGTAGAAACATAGCTATACCCAATGCGCCCCAGGAGAAAAACCAAGGAGCCAGCAATACTAGTGCGTGAACAGTAGTAAACCTGATAAATCTTCCATGTAACGAGTATAGGTATGAGCAATCAGTGTAATAAGAAACAAGATCGCCAACTTTGTAAAAACAAGTTGTCGGGAATCTTTAGATTTAATCTAAATTTCATTAGATCGTTAGATCGTTAGAATTAGAAAGATATTAGGTAAGATTTATGCAACTGCTATTTTTAAGGAATGGCTTTTTAGCGCTAACTTTTACTGCGATCGCTTCAGCCAGTGGGTTAATTACAGGCTGTACTAGTACTGCTTTCCAGAACCAAAGCCAAGCGTCAAAGGAAACCGCCACCAATGCTAAAGACAAGCAGATGATGAACCACGGTGGTGGCATGATGAATCACAGTATGGGAATGGATTTAGGCCCAGCCGATGCTAATTTTGATTTACGATTTATTGACGCTATGATACCGCACCATCAAGGGGCTGTGGAAATGGCGAATGTTGCGCAGCAGAAATCAAAACGTCCTGAAATCAAAAAATTAGCAGACAATATTATCAAATCGCAAAACCAAGAAATCACTCAGATGAAGCAGTGGCGACAAGCTTGGTATCCCAAGGCGGGAGATAAACCAATGGCTTACAACAGCCAAATGGGTCACATGATGGAGATGTCGTCTGACCAGATGCAAACTATGATGATGAGTCAAGACTTAGGTGCAGCCGATGCTGAATTTGATTTGCGCTTTATCAATGCGATGATTCCTCACCACGAAGGGGCTGTAACAATGGGAAAAGATGCCTTAAGTAAGTCTAAACGCCCTGAAATCAAGAAATTAGCCCAAGAAATTATCAAAGCCCAAGATATAGAGATTAAACAAATGCAACAGTGGCGAAAAGCTTGGTACAACAAGTAATTCGTAATAAAGTCTTCAGGTCAATATCAAGTGAAAATGCTCAGGTGTAATTGCGTTCCTGCAACTTCTCCTCACTGGTGACTGAGCGACTTGCCCTGACTTGTGTCGAGCATCTCGACTTACCTGACTTTTCACGGTATATGGAAAACCTCTCTCTAAATCTCTCTCCTTTTAGGAGAGAGACTTTGAATTTCCTCCTTCCCGCGTCGGGAAGGGGGTTAGGTTTTTCATGCGCTTTTCCACATAACGTGAAAAGTCAGCTCGACTTACTTCGACTACGCTCAGGACAAGCTCAGTACAAGTCGCTCGATGGAACCGGAGTCGAGGTAGCGTAGTCTTACCCCTCCGGGGAAGCAAGCTGCGCGTAGCGTCCCGTAGGGAAGGGAGCCGAAGTGCTGCTCCCCTCATCTCCCTATTCCCAGTGCCTACTTACTAGAATGGGACTTTTCTGGCATGACTATATTAGTATGGCTTGCCTTGCCATTTTTGCCGTTAGTATGTCCGTTACCATTGCGGGGATGGATGACGCCATAACCGCCGTGATTACGTTCGTAAATTACATTAATCTCTCCAGTTTCAGAATTATGGAACATATAAAAGTCGTGTCCTACGAGTTGCAGTTGTTCTAGGGCTTCTGCAACAGTCATCGGCGGCATGGAAAAATATTTGGTGCGGACGACTTCGTTGGGCAATTCGGGGGTGCGATCGCCAATTAAATCTGTTACTATCGACTCTGCAACAACAACTTCTGTTGGTAGAGCATGAGTTTTCTGGTCTTGACGCCGTTCTTTATATTTCCGCAGTTGACGAGCAATTTTATCTGCTACTAAGTCAATGCTGGCATATAGACTTTCGCTGCTTTCCTCGGCACGAATAACGCTACCATTAGCATAAATAGTTACTTCAGCTGCTTGTCTTGTATTAATTCGGGGATTCCGAGCGACGCTAAGATGCACATCCACTTCATTTGTAATGCTTTGAAAGTGACTAACTGCTTTTTCAATCTTTTGATGTACATACTCACGAATCGCATCGGTGATTTCAATATTTTTGCCGTGGATGACAAGCTTCATGTAATACTCTCCCACTGAATATTTTGGATGTGTGAATTTGCTTTGTATGAAAAGAAATTGCGGTAAGGTTTATTACTCCCGCCAAAACAAATTGTGAACTATATTGTATTTACTGCTGTTAAGCTGTCTCTCAGCTTGCTTGCTGCATCTGAGGAATTGTCAAGTATAGCCTTGATTTACTTCCTCATCTCTGCGCTGATGTCTAATTGTATATCCAATTAGCACTCAAGAGTTGAGGAAATCTAATTGTAGCTCTTATGACTACCTTTTCCTTTAAAGGAATGCTTACAGAACTGTTGATAATTGCTCCTTCTGTGTTCGATTGAGGTTTGCTTGCTGTTGCTCAAGAATACAAGGCTTTGTGGAAGTTTGATTCTGTTTGAAATGCAAACAATGGTATTAAAGTCATCAGCCAGTACATTCTTCCTTATTGTCTTGGCATAATGCTTATTGCAGAGAATTCCTCCTAAAACCTATTGAGGTTGTATATTCAAGCTAGCACTTTGTATTTTCTAATGCATGTTCCCTTGACTTTCCTTTAAAATCCTTTGCAAAGCTTGACAATTGTTGATTCTAATCTTGTAACTTGAAATATATTTAGTTCTTTATACGGTTGAATTTTGGCATGATCCATAGTAGCGAACCACACAAAAACATTTGTTTGCTGTATAATCAAGGATTAATGCCTTACTTGGAAGCTCATGGATGGCAGCGATCGCTTCTGACTGAGCGCATTCATGACCCAAGTCTAGATGATGTGTTAATTTTGCTAGAACATCCTCCTGTCTACACTTTGGGACAAGGAAGCAACTCAGACTTTCTCAAATTTGATATTGACAAAGGTCAGGATGATGTGCATCGAGTTGAACGAGGCGGCGAAGTTACTTACCATTGTCCCGGTCAACTGGTAGGCTATCCAATTTTAAATCTGCAACGTTATCGTAAAGACCTCCATTGGTACTTACGGCAACTCGAAGAAGTAATAATTCGTGTATTGGCAGTTTATGGATTGCAAGGAGAAAGAATTCCGGCTTTTACTGGCGTTTGGTTGCAAGGGCGAAAAGTTGCAGCAATTGGTATTAAAGTCAGCCGTTGGATTACTATGCACGGCTTTGCGTTAAATGTTTGTCCAGATATGACAGGCTTTGAGCGCATTGTCCCCTGCGGTATTTCTGACAAACCTGTAGGCAGTTTAGCCGAATTGATTCCAGGTATCACCTGCCAAGAAGTGCGTTTTTACATAGCAGAATCTTTTGCGGAAGTCTTTGGTGTGGAATTAGTAGAATCTCAGCCTCAAGGATTTTTCCAGTCTGAATAAATTCAGCTTGTAATATGTAATAAATACTATAGCAGTCCTAT
Source organism: Nostoc sp. (assembly GCF_036917315.1). Classification (GTDB taxonomy): domain Bacteria; phylum Cyanobacteriota; class Cyanobacteriia; order Cyanobacteriales; family Nostocaceae; genus Nostoc. The sequence goes on from NZ_JBALDR010000009.1 coordinate 39,253, forward strand.
CTAAATTGTGAGACACTTATGAGAGTAGTCCATATTAAATAGTATCAAAATAGCTATTTAATACCCATTTGAAAAAGAATGTGATAGATATAAACCTGAAAAACCAGATTAAATCAGACTTTTTGAATTTGGAATTGGTATAAGGGAACTCCAAGAAATAAATTATCCAATCTTGTGGGGTGGGCATCTTGCCCGCCATATAAACTGGGCGCTCATGTTGCCCACCCCACAATCAATAATTGAATATTTTTTTATTTGGAAGTTCCTAACTGCGGTAGTCAAAGCTAGGATCTGATTATTTCTAAATTTTTATACTAACTTTTTACGGCTGTTAAGCACAACTTTGCGCGTGAATTACTCAAATAATCTCCAGGTATATGCCCCATCGATAACATCTCTCAGAGAACGTGATTGGACAGCTTTGATAGAACTATTTGATAGAGACGACGGTGATGAAATTGAAGCCGACATTAGCGGTAGTTTATTTTGGCTAATACCTGAACCTTGTTGGGAAGACGATCCCTTTGATTTTTTGCGCGAGTACCTTTAATGAGTGATGAGTAATGAGTAATGAGTAATGAGTAATGAGTGATGAGTAATGAGTAATGAGTGATGAGTAATGAGTAATGAGTGATGAGTAATGAGTAATGAGTGATGAGTGCAAAAGAAGCCTTTAATTTATAACTCCTAACTCCTAACTCTTAACTATCTAACGTTGAGGCGACTTAGGAAAATACGTAGGCGATCGCTTTGGGGATTGGTCAGCACTTCATAGGCTGGGCCTTGTTCTGTCACAATACCTTTGTCTAAAAATATCACTTGATGGGCTACTTCCCGCGCAAATTGCATTTCATGGGTGACAACTACCATTGTCATGCCTTCTGTGGCTAATTGCTGCATCACTTGCAGAACTTCGCCGACGAGTTCGGGATCTAGGGCGCTGGTGGGTTCGTCAAATAGCATGATTTGGGGATTCATACATAAACTACGAGCGATCGCTACTCGTTGCTTTTGTCCGCCAGAAAGTTGTTCGGGATAAGCAGAGGCTTTGTCAGATAAACCAACTTTTTCTAAATATAATCTCGCTAGTTGGGCGCTTTCTTTTGGTGTTTTACCCAAGACTTTACGCGGTGCGAGTGTCATATTTTCTAAGACGCTGAGATGGGGAAACAGGTTGAACTGTTGGAAAACCATGCCTACTTGTGTTCGTAGTTGCCGCAGTTGGTTATAGTTGACAGTGGGTCGGGATAAGTTAATTCCGTTGATAATTAAACGCCCTTTGTCAATGGTTTCTAGGCGGTTGAAGCAGCGTAGTAGGGTACTTTTACCACAACCGGAGGAACCAATAACTGCAACGACTTCTCCGCGATTGATTTCGCCGGTGATTCCTTTGAGGACTTTGAGGGAACCAAAGTTTTTTTCGATATTGTCAAAAATAATCGCGGGGATGGTATTGTTCATTACTTGTATCAAGCTGCTCTAGAGTTGATTGTAAGGTTTTTAACGAACCGCAGAGGCGCAGAGAGCGCAGAGAGGGAGAGAAAATAATATGGTTAAATTTGGTTTTGGGCGCTGGTGTGTGGTTGTAGGGTTTAGCTGTTTGTTACTGGTTGGCTGTGCTGTGAACTCTAGCGCGGGGAAAACTTTGCGGGTTGCTACGGAACCGGCGTTTCCACCTTTTGAGTTTCAAGGAAAAGGTGGCGAGTTGCAGGGGTTTTCCATTGATTTGATGAATGCGATCGCTTCTTCTGCTAACTTTAAAGTTGACTTTCAAAGTCTGCCTTTTGATGGCATTATCCCAGCTTTGCAAGCCAAAACCGTAGATGCGGCTATTAGTTCGATTACGATTACTGAGGAGAGGGCGAAGACGATTTCTTTTTCCCGTCCTTATTTTAAGGCTGGGTTAGCGATCGCAATTCGTGCAGATAATCAAAATATTACTGGTTTTGACAGTCTCAAAAATAAAAAAATTGCTGTACAAATTGGCACAACTGGGGCTGCAAAGGCTAAAGGTATTCCTGGGGTACAAATTCGCAGTTTTGATTCTGCACCCATAGCTTTGCAAGAATTGCTCAACAGTAATGTAGATGCGGTAATTAATGATGCACCTGTGACTTTATATGCAATTAATACAGGCAATCTTCAGGGAATTAAAGTAGTACAGAAATTGCTGACAGAGGAGTTTTATGGAATTGCTACAGCTAAAAACTCGCCAAATTTGACATTGATAAATGATGGCTTGGATAGAGTGTTGAAAAATGGCACTTATACCCAAATTTACCAGAAATGGTTTAAAGTTGAACCACCATCACTACCAGCTAAGTCACCATTTGAGAATCAAACTAACGCTGTGACACCTCAAATATTAACTTCAATTAGTGTGGTTTTGCAAGCTTTCCCAAGCTTATTGCAGGGTGCGTTGGTAACGTTGCAATTGACGATACTTTCTGTAGTGTTTGGTTTAATTGGCGGTTCCTTAATTGGTATTGTTCGCCTTTCTCATATTGCACCTGTGCGTTGGTTGGCGAGGGCGTATGTAGATTTTTTTCGGGGAACGCCTTTGCTGGTGCAAATTTTTATGATTTACTTTGGTTTGCCAGCAATTTTACAAGAATTTGGTTTGACATTTTCTTTCGATCGTCTCAGTGCTGGGGTAATTGCTTTAAGTTTGAATAGCGCTGCATACATTGCCGAAGTGGTTCGTGCTGGGATTCAATCAATTGAACCAGGACAAGCAGAAGCAGCAAAATCATTAGGTTTGAGTTCTGTGCAAACTATGAGTTATGTAATTTTTCCTCAAGCTTTCCGGCGGATGATTCCACCTTTGGGGAATGAGTTTATCAGTTTGTTGAAAGATACTAGCTTAGTTTCTGTGATTGGGTTTGAAGAATTACTACGTAAAGGACAGTTAATTGTTGCTGACAACTATCGGGCTTTTGAGATTTACGCAGGTGTAGCGGTGGTTTATTTATGTTTGACGCTACTTTCTTCCCAAGCATTTAGCCGATTAGAAGCTTGGATGAATCCTATCAAGCACGAAGAGACTTTCAAAAATAATTTCTCAAAATCCAGAGAATGATAATTAATATAATTATTTAAATTATAAGGATAGCAACTATACCTTTTTTCTAGCAATTATAATTTGTTGTTTAATTTTAATTAATATTTTGCGGCGAATCCAATAAAAAAGTCGATGACAAAAGTGATAAGCCCGCAGTTCTGTAAACGTAGAAGCTGATGCTAAAACCCCATGCTGGATGGGAGGAAGAAGTGAGTAATTATTCTGAACGTGAGAATTGCTGTATATTTTGAGGTATGCCAGATTATACTCCAAAGAAGCTCTATGATTGCTCTACCTGGTATTGCCATCCAAGACAAGATATACGAAAGTTCTAATTCTCTAGTGTATCGAGGCATCAGAGACGATGGAGTAGGGATCGTGGTAAAAATGCTAAAGCTTGATTATCCCTCACCTCAAGAACTGACCCGCTACAGACAGGAATATAAAATTACCCGTTCCCTGAATCTGGAGGGAGTGGTGAAGGCATACAGTCAGCAAGACTATCAACGCACTCTCGTCATTCTCTTAGAAGATTTTGGGGGAGAGTCCCTAGAGCAATGGATGCACAAGCGCCCAGATATCTTCTGCCCCATGCCCTTATCCCAATTTTTGAGTCTTGCGATCGCTCTCACAGACATTCTAGGTAGAATCCATACAGCTAATGTGATTCATAAAGATATCAACCCTGGAAACATAGTCTTCAATCTGGATACTGGCGTTGTCAAAATTATTGACTTTGGGATTGCCACCCAATTTAACCGCACGAATCCGACTTTCAAAAGTCCTCATGTTTTAGAAGGGACACTCGCATACTTATCTCCAGAGCAAACCGGGCGGATGAACCGTTTACTCGATTACCGCACCGATTTTTACTCCCTTGGTGTGACATTTTACGAACTGCTAACTGGATATCTGCCGTTTCCCACAACGGACATGCTTGAGCTAGTCCACTGTCATATAGCTAAACAGCCTGTTCCGCCTCATGAAATAAATACAACGATTCCCAAGCCAGTTTCAGATATCATTCTCAAACTGATGGCGAAAAATGCTGAAAATCGCTATCAGAGTGCCTGGGGCATCAAAGCAGATTTAGAAATCTGTGCTGAACAATTAGCAGAAATCGGTCAAATCTCTAGCATTCAACTGGCGCTTCAAGACGTTTCAGATCAGTTTCAAATTCCCCAAAAACTGTATGGGCGGGACAAGGAAGTTGCAATGTTACTGGCGGCGTTTGTTCGCGTAGCGTGTCCAGAGTCAAATTGCGTCGCGGCTTTACCAAACAATTCAGAAACGACTTCACAAAGGGAACAAGCGGGCAATCCAAAATTCCAAGTCGAAATGATGTTGGTATCTGGCTATGCTGGCATTGGTAAATCTGCGTTAGTGCAGGAAATCTATAAACCAATTACCCAAAAGCGCGGCTATTTTATCTCTGGTAAATTCGATCAATTTCAGCGCAATATTCCCTACAGTGCGATCGCAAATGCTCTGCAAAAATTGGTACGGCAATTACTTAGTGAACCAGACGAACAAGTGCAACAGTGGCGATCGCTCTTACTTACAGCCTTGGGAAACAACGGACAAATCATTATTGATGCGATCCCCGAAGTTGAATTAATTATCGGCAAGCAGTCGCCCGTACCATCCGTTGGAGCAACTGAAGCTCAAAATCGCTTTCATCGAATCTTTGGGCAGTTTGTGCGGGTGTTTTGTTCAGAATCACATCCCCTGGCGATCTTCCTAGATGATTTGCAGTGGATAGACTCAGCAACGCTGAAGTTAATCGAGTTGATGCTGCTAGATGAGCAAACCCAATCACTATTTTTAATTGGAGCCTATCGAGATAATGAAGTAAATTCAACGCATCCATTAGCATTAATGCTAGAGAGACTGCGAAAACAAGGGGCAGTGCTTCAGGAAATTATCCTAACACCATTAACTCTGGGTTCGTTGGGTGAGTTGATTGCCGAGACGCTACATCGGAATGCAGACACCGTTCGTCCGTTAGCTGAGTTGGTGTTGCGTAAAACTGAGGGCAATCCCTTCTTTGTCAGTGAATTTTTGAGAATGCTGCATAGCGAAAATTTATTGACTTTTGATGCTGAACATTTAAGTTGGCAGTGGAACATAGCTCAGATCCAAGCCCAAGATATCACTGATAATGTTGTGGAGTTGATGCTTCACAAGTTGAAGAAACTGCCAGAGGATACACAGCAAATTCTCCGGTTAGCTGCTTGCGTTGGTGCTGAATTTAATTTAGATACTCTATCGATTGTTTGCGATCAACCACCTGAAACGGTTTTTCAATATTTACTAGCAGCCATACAAGTTGGATTAATTCAACCACTATCTGAATTAGATGAAAACTTGTTAATTCAAGAGTATAAGTTCTTGCACGATCGCGTGCAACAAGCCTCATACACATTAATCGATGAGTCGCAAAAACAAATTGTTCATTTACAAATTGGTCGCAATCTCCTTGGAAAAATTTTGCCAGAGCGACTATCAGACCGACTGTTTGAAACTGTCGATCATCTTAATCACGGAATTGAGCTTGTCGCAGATCGACTAGAACGCAATGAAATTGCTAAATTAAATTTAATCGCAGGACAGAAAGCAAAGACCGCGATCGCCTATAGTATGGCTCAAAAATATTTAGCCACAGCAAGAGTTTGGCTAGCAGCTTCTAGCTGGCAAACTAATTATGACTTGACATTAGATTTATATTTAGAAACAACAGAAATCGAGTACTTGTGTGGCAATTTTGAACAGGTAGAATACTGGGTGGCGATCGTTCTACAAGAAGCTAAAACTATTCTCGACATCGTGAAAGTTTACGAAGTTAAAATTCAAACCGACATCGCCCAAAACCACCTATTAAAAGCAATCAATACTGGATTGCAAGTATTGCATAAATTGGGGATTAGTTTTCCCGAAAAGTTCAGTCAGTCAGATATTCAGCTTGAATTAGACGCAATCATATCCCGCTTTGAGAACAAACCGATCCAGGACTTGATCCAATTGCCAGAAATGGCTAAACCAGAAAAGCTAGCAGCAATGCAAATCCTCTCAAGGATAACGCTTGCTGCCCATCATGCGGCTCCTGATTTGGTATCTTTACTTGTGTTTAAACAGGTCAACTTGTCAATTCAGTATGGCAATATGTTTGTGTCTCCCTTTGCCTATGCCAACTTTGGGTTAAGTCTTTGTGGGATGGTCGGAAACATTGAGGCTGGCTATGAGTTTGGGCAGCTTGCATTAAGGCTATTACCCCATCTGAAAATTCATTCACTTAAAGCTAGAACATTGTTCATGGTGACTAATTTCATCATCCATTGGAAAGAGCATATTAGGGAAACATCGAAGCCATTCCTGGAAGCTTATCAAAGTAGTTTGGAAACTGGAGATTTAGAGTTTGCTGCCTATTGCGCTTTCACTTACTGCCTCCAACTCTTTATTGTTGGAAAGGAACTTGTAGAGGTTGAACACGAAATGGCAACATACTGTGAAGCAATCCATCAAATTAAACAGACAACATCACTCACTTGGACTCAAATATTTCAGCAGTCTGTTTTAAATTTGATGGGATGCTCTGTCAATCCATCCCATCTCGTTGGCGAATCCTACAACGAGGAAAATAGACTGCCACACCATGAAATAGATGCAGTTCTACTCTTTTTGGTACATCTCAACAAACTTATCCTATGTTATCTATTTTCTGAGTATGCTCAGGCATCTGAGAACGCAGCCATAGCGAAAAGTCATGCGATCCGCGTTATTGCAACACCCCTCGTTCCTTTGTATTACTTCTATAGCTCTCTGGCAAGACTCGCAATATTTCCTGGAAGCAGCGCTCAAGCGCAAGAGGAAATTCTCAAAAACGTTGCGATTAGCCAGGAGCAAATGAAGCAATGGGCAGGTTATGCACCAATGAATTATTTGCATAAATATCATTTGGTGCAAGCAGAGACTGCACGAGTTTTGGGTCAGTTGTTTGAAGCAGAAGAGTTCTACGAACAAGCAATTCAAGGAGCTAAAGACAACGAGTATTTGCAAGAAGAAGCATTAGCTTATGAATTAGCTGCTAAACATTATCTGGCAAGAAGTAGAGAAAAAATCGCCCAAACTTACATGAAGGAAGCACATTACTGCTATGAACGATGGGGAGCATATGCGAAAGTCAAAGATTTAGAAACTCGCTATCCCCAGCTATTTCTTCAATCGTCGGGCATGGCTTACGTGCCAATCCCCAAAACTTCTGTCACCACCTTTAATCACTCACCTATCGATTTCGACTTAGCAGCAGTGATTAAAGCTTCCCTTGCGATTTCTAGTGAAATTGAACTGGATAAATTACTCAGTTACTTAATGAAGATATTAATCGAAAATGCTGGCGCACAAACAGGATTTTTGATTTTGGAAAACTCAGGAAAATGGGTGATTGCAGCGTCAGGTGAACTCAATGAGGGTGAGAATGTCTATGATATACAAGTACTGCAATCTATCCCAACTGCAAATCATCTCCCTGAATCAATTATTAATTATGTTATTCGTACTCATGAATCTGTCATCTTAAATGATGCTACTCGTGAAGGTAATTTTATTAATGAGCCATATATTCAACAAAATCAAACTCAATCAATTTTATGTTTGCCTCTGCTCAATCAAGGTAAGCTAGTGGGCGTGTTGTATCTAGAAAATAAATTAGCGGCTGGAGCATTTACATCAGAGCGAGTCTCCTTCCCTGCGGGAGGCTGCGCCAACGGAGACGCTACGCGATCGCAAGTCTTAAATCTGCTATCCACCCAGGCAGCCATTGCGATCGAAAATGCCAAGCTCTACTCAAAGCTACGCACCAGCGAAAGTCAGATGGCTCAATTTCTAGAAGCGGTTCCGGTGGGAATTGGAATAGTGGATGCAACTGGTTGCCCTTACTACGCTAATCAACGGGGAATTGAGTTAATGGGCCAAGGGATTGACCCCGCCGTGTCGCCGGATCAAATTGCAGAGGTTTATCAATTTTATCTGGCGGGAACAGATCAAATATATGCAACTGAGAAATTGCCAATCATCCATGCTCTGAAAGGCGATCGCACCAGGGTTGACGACGTAGAAATTCACCAACACAACGCCACCATTCCCATTGAGGTGTGGGGAACTCCAGTTTTTGACGAACAGGGCAATGTGGCTTATGCGATCGTCGCCTTTCAAGACATCACAGAGCGCAAACAAGCAGAACACCTCTTAGCCAATTACAACCGCACTCTAGAGCAACAGGTAGCAGAACGAACTGCGGCTTTACAAAAAAGCGAAGCCGCACTGCGCGATGTCTACAACGAGCTTCGCCTACGCGAACAAGAATTACGACTAATCACCGACGCTCTACCAGTTCTTATCAGCTACGTGGATGCAAATCAGCGCTATCAGTTTGTTAACCGTACCTATGAGGTTTGGTTTAGCCGTAGTCGAGATGAGATTTTGGGCAAGTATGTTCATGAACTTCTGGGTGAGACGGTTTATCAACGGTTTGAGCCGTATATCAATCAAGTATTTGAAGGGCAAACTGTAACCCTGGAAGCAGAAATTCCCTTTTCCTTTGGTAAAAGGTGCATCAGTGCTACCTTAATCCCCGATTGCGATCGCAATGCTCAAGTGAGAGGATTCTACAGTCTAATTACAGATATTAGCGAACAGCGAAACGCTGCACTGCGCGAACAAAAACGAGCCGAACACGCCTCAATTCTGGAAGAACGCAACCGCATGGCGCGAGAAATTCACGATACCCTGGCACAGTCCTTCACAGGCATTCTTGTTCAAGTAGGAGCTACAACCCAAGTGCTAGCGGATGATATAGAAGCGACACAGGCACACCTGGAAATAATTGATGAACTGGCACGAACCGGACTTGCTGAGGCGCGTCGATCGGTGGTAGCGCTTCGTCCTCAGCTATTGGAGGAGGGCGATTTACATAGCGCCCTTCATCGCCTTGTGACTCAAATGAGAGCCGCCGCCGATACCGCTCTCTTCTACGAAATCAAAGGCACAGCCTATTCCTTGCCAGCTGAGGTTGAAAATAACTTACTACGGATTGGGCAAGAAGCATTAACCAACGCCATAAGATACGCTGATGCTGCGGAAATTCGTGTTGAGTTGGTATATGACAATGCCCAATGTATTCTGCGCGTTAAAGACAACGGACGGGGTTTTGGGGTTGCTACAATTCCAGCTGTTGGCGGGTTTGGATTGCTGGGAATGAGCGAGCGGGCAGAACACCTTGGAGCGCAACTGAGTATTCAGAGCCAACCTGGGCAAGGAACAGAAATTGTTGTCATTGTAAATCGAGAGTGAGAATATTAAAAATGCACTCGTTACAAACGCAAAGTGTAGTAATATCATGTCCGCATAATTAGTTTAGTTATGCTAACCACAGTCAATACACCCCTCCCCGCAAGCGGCTATCCATTACCCGGATCTTTCTTAACATTTGCGAGAGTATTGACTCAGGTTTTTATAACCCTGATTCGTTCGTTGTTCATTCTCAATAAAAACGCAGTTTTAGCGAGAAGATTAAAAGCGAATTTGTCAAGTATACCTAAATTTTCAATGTCTAAGAAGGTTATAGAACATGGGTTTCAAGATTGTAAAGAAAGATGTGGGTAACGCATAGCCGCAAGCGGGGAGGGGAGACAAAGCATAGCTTTGGCGGGGGTGGGGTTCTTCGGGTTTAATAAGCAATCAAGCGCACATGATATAACATCTCAATTTCTAATTTTGTACTTTCAATTTATTAATGATTATGAGCCAATCAACGAATATTCGGGTTCTGATTGTTGACGATCATTCCATTGTCAGGCAAGGATTGACAACCATCATTAACCGCGATCCAGAGATGACGGTGATTGCTCAAGCAGAAGATGGACAACAGGCGATCGCGCTTTTTCGTGAATACCAACCAGATGTAACGCTAATGGATTTACGAATGCCCCAGATGGCAGGAGTTGAAGCCATTACTGCTATTTGTGCTGAATTTATTGCTGCTCGAATTGTTGTGCTGACAACCTACGATGGTGATGAAGATATCTATCGTGGTTTACAGGCAGGTGCTAAAGGATATTTGCTCAAAGATGCTAAACCCAACGAACTTCTGAGTGCCATTCGCACGATTCATCGCGGTCAGCAGTATATTCCACCGGAAGTAGGGGCAAAACTGGTGCAGAGGATGAGCAATCCAGAACTGAGTGAGCGAGAGCTAGATGTACTTCGTTTAATGGCGCAAGGAATGAGTAATTTAGAAATTAGCACTACCTTGAGTATCGGTGAAAGCACCGTTAAATCTCACGTTAATCGAATTTTCAGCAAGTTGGGAGTGAGCGATCGCACTCAAGCCGTGATTATTGCTGTTAAACGAGGAATTGTCAATTTGTGATATCAATTTTGCAATTAAATATCTATATAATTAAATTCCCGCTTGTTAAGGCTACCATCTACACACAAATCTTTTAAAGTTACTACATAATCTAAAGTAAGTTAATTTTTGCAGGTCGATGCAACAAAGGTGCAGGTCGATGCAATAAAGGTGCAGGTCGATGCAACAAAGGTGCAGGTCAATGCAATAAAGGTGCAGGTCAATGCAATAAAGGTGCAGGTCAATGCAATAAAGGTGCAGGTCAATGCAACTAATAAATACAAGATCGACATTATGCCTCGTATTCAGCTAGCGTATCCCAAAATTCCTGGTAGTAAAAACTACCCATCCGGGCGCTGTATTGCCTTCGAGAAGTACGACGGGACTAATCTGCATTGGGTTTGGGAATTTGAACTTGGGTGGTACGGATTTGGGACTCGGCGCGATCGCTTCGATTTCGATGAGAAAGGAATCGCTGACTTTAACGCCGCCCATCCAGGCTTGTCAGCAGCACCTAGCATATTTCAAACGCTTTTTGCGACCCCGTTAGATAAACTGTTTCAGGAAAATCCTATTTATAATAGTCCAGAAATCACCGTCTTTACTGAGTTTTTCGGTGCTAGTTCCTTTGCAGGTATGCACAAACCCGATGAACCGAAACAACTGATTCTGTTTGATGTAGAGACTAATCGCGGTATAGTTCCGCCGGAACAGTTTGTACAGGATTTTAGTGATTTAGCGATCGCCCGCGTTGTCTATCGGGGCAAACTCACCGGACAATTTGTAGAAGATGTCCGCGCTGGGAAGTATGGCGTAGCTGAGGGTGTCGTGTGCAAAGGTGGTAACAGCCCTGTGGACTTGTGGATGGTAAAAATCAAAACTAATGCCTATATGAAAAAGCTACAGCAAGCCTTCCAAGATGACTGGGAAAACTATTGGGAGTGATAATGTGGATTCCAACTAAAGTTGGAGTTAACCTTCCATTTTGAGATGGAGTGATTTATCAATCATTCTATTGAGCAAAAGTTTCAACTTTTAGGGGACGACAAGTTAGAGTGAATTGCATATATTTAGTTCAGGCAAACATTGATTGCAACTTATTTGCAATCAATGTTTACTTTACACAAAGAAAGTAAAAAGAGGGTTGTATATTCAGCGCTGGCGACGAGCATACAACCGTCGGAGGTATTAGTGAGTTTTGACCGTGACCGTAGCTTGTTATTTGTCCCACCTTCAACACAAGATCATCTAAAAGGCGTTCTGAATGCCACAGTAGTGCTGGTGATGTATGGGGACTATGAATGTTCTCAAAGTGCGGACGTTTACAGGCTGATTAAAGTCATTGGGCAACAGCTTAGTGTTTCTTTGGGGGAGAATTATTTGTGTTTCATCTTCCGTCATTTTCCACAGATAGAGATTCATTCTCATGCTCAACGTGCTGCTGAAGCTGCTGAAGCTGCCGCTGTCCAAGGTCAATTTTGGCCAATGCATGAAATGCTGTTCAGCCATCAACAAGAGTTGGGAAATGGCTATCTCGTGGAGTATGCCAATAATCTAGGACTTGATATTTCCCAATTTCTGCAAGATATATCTAAAAAAGTCTACATCGATCGCATCAATGAAGATATTGAAAATGGATTATACAGTGGAGTAACGGCTACTCCGGCACTGTTTATTAATGGAATTCGGTATAGCGAACGCTGGAAAATTGAGCAGTTGATGGCAGCTATTATCACTGCAAGTCATTAAGTTTCTTGGTTCTTAACCACATAGCCACAATTACTGCTTATTACACAAGCAATTAATCAACAGGAGAAATCTGATGACACAATCTCTCTGGCTTTTTGGCACTCGCCTCAACATCATTGCCGATCGCACGACTACCGGAGGTCAGTACGATCTGATCGAAGGCTACTTCCCTCCCGGCACACAAACACCCCCCCATCGCCATACGCGCTATTCGGAACAACTCTACGTGCTAGAAGGGGAGTTCACGGTTTGGGCGGCTGAAAACAAGGTTGTGTTGAATGCTGGTGAAAGCTTCCTGATTCCTGCTGGTACACCTCATGTAGTCGCTGCACTCAGCGATCGGCCAACTCGCGGGTTGGTGGTTGCTGCGCCGAGTGGCTTTGCTCGGCTAATCGCAGCAGTTGGTACACAGGATGAGACAGAAGCACCGGACATGGCGCTGTTCGATCGCATTTCCACCGAGATCGGCGACGAAATTCTGGGGCCGCCCGGAGCCTTACCCTCGGTATGAGGTAATCTTGGTTCGCACTCCGATAAGTATAGGACTTACGCAAACTCTACGAACTCTTGGCGTTCTTGGCGTCTTGGCGGTTCGATAAATTAAGCTTTTTGGCTATTTTTGCGTAAGTCCTGAAGTACTCACTCTGGGGAGGAATCTCGCTTGCATCTCTCTATTGCTGCCAGGAAGCTAGACCATGAGAAAATCACGTCTAAAGCCTACCGTATTAAAAGATTATCGCATCACGATTCCTGCTTCCTTTTTCAGCATGATTCTGGGTTTAGCGGGATTGGGTAGTTGCTGGCGAGTAGCTGCAAAACTCTGGCATCTCCCTGCCTGGATTGGCGAAGCAATTATGCTGCTTGCAGTTGCAATCTGGCTCGTGTTGTTGCTGCTCTATGTCAGCAAATGGCTGTGGGCGAGAGCAGATGCCCTAGCTGAGTTTGAGCATCCTGTTTTGTGTTGCTTTATCGGGTTGGTGCCTGTATCTACGGTGCTTGTGGCATTGGCGATCGCGCCCTACTCCCATGCGATCGCCGTCGTGTTATTCGTTGTGGGTGCAATTGGTCAGTTGAGTTTTGGCGTGTATCGTTCCGGTCAGCTATGGATGGGAGGGCGTAAGCCAGAAACAATCACACCCATTCTTTACCTGCCTACAGTCGCAGGTGGTTTTGTCAGTGCGATCGTTGCCAGTGCGCTCGGTTATCGAGAGTGGGGCGCGTTGTTTTTTGGGGCGGGGCTGTTTTCGTGGCTGGCACTGGAGTCCATCATCATCCATCGGCTGTACTTGTTTGAAGAACTGCCTAAACCACTGCGTCCAACGCTGGGCATTCAACTAGCACCCCCTGTCGTTGGCTGTGTTGCCTATTTGAGTATCACCAGTGGTCAGCCTGATGCTTTTGCCCAGATCCTCTTTGGCTATGGACTTTTACAGGCGTTGATTCTATTGCGGCTGCTACCGTGGTTGTTTCAACAACCCTTTGCAGCCTCCTACTGGGCATTCACCCTCGGCGTTGCCGCCCTATCGCTGTCATCCCTGCGCTTAGTTGAACGCGGCATGACCGGAGTGATGGAAAAGCTGGCAATACTGTTATTCGTTGGCGCAAATATTGCGATCGGCAGTATTGCTCTGGGAACAGTACGGCTGTTGCTACGGGGTAAACTAATTCCATTGCCTACGACAGGCGATCGCAGCAAATAAGCGGTATCGTTCAGCGATTTTCATAGTTTCTCATAGAAGACAGATTGCGTAATTGTCCAGTGCATTGAAGGCAAATGCCAATGCGAAATTCACACAAATGGAGAAGTTTTATGGCGGGTAAACTTACAGGTAAGATCGCATTAGTCACAGGTGGTAACAGTGGAATCGGATTCGCTACAGCCCAGAGATTCGTAGAAGAGGGCGCTTACGTCTTTATCACTGGTCGTCGTCAAAACGAACTTGATGGTGCGGTGAAGAAAATTGGAAAAAATGTCACTGCTGTTCAGAGTGATGTGTCCAATCTTGCAGATATCGATCGCCTTTACACTACGATTAAGCAGGAGAAAGGACACCTCGATATCCTCTTCGCTAACGCTGGAGGCGGCGAACTTGCCCCACTCGGCTCGATTACCGAGGAGCATTTCGATAAGACCTTTAATACCAATGTCAAAGGTTTACTCTTCACTGTACAGAAAGCACTGCCGTTGATGCCAGAGGGTTCATCGATCGTCCTCAATGCTTCGACCACTTCCATTCAAGGCACTCCAGCGTTCAGCGTTTACAGCGCAACTAAAGCCGCTGTGCGATCGTTTGCCCGTAACTGGACACTCGACCTCAAAGAACGCAAGATTCGCGTCAATGCCATCAGCCCCGGTGTGGTTCCTACTCCTGGCTACAATCTCCTGGGATTGAGTGAGGAACAGGTACAGGGATTTGTGTCCAGCCAAGTTGACACTATCCCCTTGGGGCGGGTCGGCACACCGGACGAAATCGCTAAGGCGGTTCTTTTCCTTGCCTCGGATGACAGCAGCTTTGTGAACGGCATCGAACTGTTTGTCGATGGTGGTATGGCACAAGTTTGAATGTGCTTGTGGAGGACTCCATACTTGTGTTTCCTTAAACGTTTACTCATTACAAAACAACATACAGCAGACTTTAAGTTGGTGAGGTACAAAAATATCCCACCCTAACCCTCCCCTTGTAAAGACTACAGTGTACGCACAAGTCTTTTAAAGTTGCTGCGTAACGTAGGGTAGGTTAATTTTTGCAGATCGATGCAACATGCAGGGCAATGCATCAAAGGTGCAGATCGAGAGACTTGTGTGTACACCGTAGCCTTAATTGGCATTTCAACGAGATGCGCGACGTGAAAGTTGTGCGTAGAAGTACTCTATATAACCTTACAAGGAATAAAGTCATGACCACATATCGTACAGTTTCGATCGATGGTTTGGATATCTTTTATCGAGAAGCTGGTTCCCGCAGTAATCCGACAATTCTACTGTTGCACGGCTTCCCAACCTCATCTCACATGTTCCGCAATCTGATATCTGCGCTTGCCGATCGCTTCCATTTGGTTGCACCCGATTATCCAGGTTACGGCAACAGTTCGATGCCAACCGTGAATGAGTTTGACTACACATTCGATCGCCTAGCCGAGATAGTGGATAAATTTATTACCGCGATCGATCTCAATAAATATAGCCTTTACGTGATGGATTATGGCGCTCCCATTGGCTATCGGATTGCGGCTAAATATCCAGAGCGAGTGGAAGCACTCATCGTTCAAAATGGGAATGCCTACGAAGAAGGTCTGCGCGATTTTTGGGAGCCAATCAAGGCTTACTGGCAAGAGCGATCGCCTGAGAATGCTGACAAACTTAAACACCTTGTCACCTTGGAAGCCACGAAATGGCAATATACCAACGGTGTTCGCAATCTCGAAGCAATCAGCCCTGATACCTGGACTATCGATCAACATTTCCTCGATCGCCCAGGAAACGATGAGATTCAGCTGGCGCTGCTGTATAGCTATGGCACTAATCCACCGTTGTATCCGCAATGGCAGGAGTATTTTCGCAAATATCAGCCACCAACCCTGATTGTTTGGGGTAAGAATGACTACATCTTCCCCGCAGAAGGCGCTCATCCCTACAAGCGCGACCTCAAAGACGTGGAGTTGCATTTACTCGATACCGGACATTTTGCCTTAGAAGAAGAAGGCGATGCGATCGCAAACCACATCGCTCAATTTCTCGCCTCACGACTGCAACCCGTCTCTGTCTAATTGAGTGCAAAAGTTGCTGGACAAGCGCTCAAAATGTCTAAGGAGTAATGGCATGACCGAATGGCACTAAGTTAAGCTAAAAGGTAAGCGGCGTAGGGATTGCAGAGGGGCAGGGGAGCAGGGGGGCAGAGGGCAATTTCTAAATATCTGAACGCAATGCCTAAAATTTCTTCTTTCTCCCCTGCTCCTGTGCTCCTCTGCACCCCTGCTGCCTCAACGATTTTCCCTTTTCTTAGTGCCATTCTGGCATGACCACTTATCGCACAGTATCGATCGATGGTTTAGATATATTTTACCGAGAAGCTGGTTCCCGCAGTAATCCGACAATTCTGCTGTTGCACGGCTTCCCAACCTCCTCTCATATGTTTCGCAACTTGATTCCTGCCTTAGCCGATCTGCCACAAACCCGTTCTCTGTTTGTTCAAGCTGCTGCCCAATTGAAGAAATATCTGCAATAGGATGCAGAGAGGAATGGCACGCTTGAAAAGCTGAAACCTCCTTGCTGGCAGGGTGTGGGAGGTGTGGGAGGTGTGGGAGGATGGAGAAGAAGTCTTACCCCCCACACTCCCCACACTCCCCACACTCAAAAATCTTGTTATATCAGGGCTTTGCGATTAACAAGCGTGCCATTCGATGCAGAGAGGGAGACGCGGTGACGCAAAGAGCTAAAAAAAGGAGGCACTGTATGAGACGGATCGCTTTATTGCTGGTTGTAGTTGTAATGGTGGCTGGCATGGTTGTCTGCATGGTTCCCCCCTCTCGACAGGCTGATGGAGCGGCCGCCCCAATCTTCGGAGGCAAAATCCCCCCCGGATACCGCGACTGGACGTTGATCTCCGTAGCCCGCGAAAAAGGCGACCTCAACGATATACGCGCCAAATTGGGCAACGATGTAGCGATCGAGGCATACCGGGAAGGGAAGCTTCCGTTCCCGGACGGCACAATCATTGCCCGGCTCGCCTGGAGTTACGTCCCATCGGAGGAAAACAACAGAGCTTTTGGCCGCCTCCAATCTTACGTAGCTGGGCCACCCAAGGAGGGGGTTCAGTTTATGGTCAAGGACTCAATAAAATACGCCTCGACCGGCGGCTGGGGGTTCGCTCAATTAACGACGGCAAACCCGCCGACGTAGCGGTACACAGCTGCTTTTCCTGCCATGTGAGCGTTAAAGCTCGCGACTTTGTCTTTACGCATTACGCGCCTTGAATGCCGAAGGTGCGTTAGCCAACATCGTGAGTTTCAGCAAGTTTTGTGACACCGAGATGTCAGGCAAGCACATCCGAAGCTAACCTCCTGCCAGTCCCGCTACGCACGAATGCGCGGTAGTCCACCGACTTGGAGAAACATGAATGTCCGAAGAAGTCAACGATCAAAGCAAAGAGATTAACAAATGTCTGAAAGAATCAACTATCATCGCCGTCGCTTTTGGGCACTGCGTTCCGCCCGATCGCCTCATCCACCAATTCAATGAACAAATCCCATGCTCAAAGCAATTAAACACAACCGCCGCCGCTTTCTGGGAACGGCGGCAGCAAGCATTTTCACAGAAATGGCACTCATGGGTACCGCACACGCAAGCTTTGACAAGCCCAAACGTTCTGAATTTAGGTTTGCTCCCATCAAGCAGATAAAAGCGGGTGTCCTCGACATCGGTTACTACGAAGCAGGACCGAGCGATGGATCTCCGGTGTTGCTGCTGCATGGGTTCCCGTATTCCATCGATAGCTACATTGACGTTGCACCAATGCTTGCTGCACGCGGATGTCGGGTGATTGTTCCCTACTTGCGAGGACATGGATCAACCCGTTTTCTCGACAGCGCCACACCACGCTCCGGGCAGCAAGCCGCGATCGGTGTTGATGCGATCGCCTTGATGGATGCATTGCAGTTGAACCGTGCTGTGCTTGCTGGCTATGACTGGGGTGGACGAGCTGCTTGTGTTGTTGCGGCTCTCTGGCCTGAACGATGCACAGGTCTGGTGTCCGTCAATAGCTACCTAATCCAGGATATTGCCAAAGCAGGGCTGCCACTTTCACCCGCGATCGAATCTGGTATCTGGTACCAATACTATTTCCAGACCGAGCGCGGACGCGCCGGACTGACGGCTAACAGACGTGAGATTGCGAGGATTCTCTGGACTCGCAATTCGCCGAACTGGCACTTTGACGAGGCAACGCTCGATCGACACGCCAGCGCCTTCGACAACCCCGATTATGTGGAGGTCGTCATTCATTCCTACCGCCATCGCCTTGGACTTGCTGTCGGCTATCCCATGTATGAGGAGCTTGAGCAGCGACTCGCCGCGCAACCGACCATTACGGTGCCGACGATCGCGCTGGACGGGGACGCAGATGGTGTCGTGCCAGCAACCGATGGGAAATCGACGGCAGCGAAGTTTAGCGGCGAACGTCAGCATCGGGTCATTCCAAACGTCGGTCATAACCTGCCCCAGGAAGATCCTAAAGCATTCGCAACTGCGGTCTGGGAACTCGCATCAAAAAAACGTTAATGGCTTCTCTGGAGCGATGACTCTGCGCACTTCACCTTCAAATGGATCGTTATATAAACTACTCTCAGGTACTTACGCTATGAACACCCACACACCGAGCGCCAAGGACATTCGCGGCCCATCACCATTGATTGCGATCGAAAACGAAGCTCCAGCCAAGCTGATTGTCGATCCACCGCTTGCCGAACCGCTAGCACAGGGTCGCGTCTTTATCCAGTACCGGACGGAGAACCTGCGCGTGTTGCCGGTGTTCGGCAAGGGTGCCCTTGAAGTATCGCCGCGCATCGGTCATATCCACATCACCGTTGACGACGCGCCGTGGCACTTTGTCGATGCCAGTGGGGAAACGATCATCCTGGTCGGACTGGAACCTGGCGTACACAAGGTGCTGATCGAACTAGCTGACCCCACGCACAAAGTAATCACTAGCGAAACTGTGGAGTTCACTCTGCCCGATCCTCGGAAATCATCATCAAAAAACTAGACGGAAAAATCGCAGTTGCGACGGGGGCATCTAACTGCTTTTGAGGTAATTCAGCCGCCACGCACTTACAGCCGAATTCAGAATCCAAAAGTAAAACAGGGTTTATACCTGGCTTCGGGACTTAGTTTGTGTCTTTACCAAATTGAAATATGCTGTAATTTTAATCCAATCATGCTGAGGCGTTGGCAAAGCCTCTCGGAACGAGAATCACCATTTTACACTGACTATGACCAACGCCGAAAATCCTCGACTACCCCTGCCGCCTTTCAATAATGAATCCGCCATCCAAAAAGTCAGAATCGCAGAAGATGCTTGGAACACACGTAACCCTGAACTAGTATCACTTGCTTACACATCGGATAGCATTTGGCGCAACCGCTCAGAATTTCTATCTGGTCGTGAGGCGATCGTGCAGTTCTTGACACGTAAGTGGCTTAAAGAATTAGACTACCGTCTAATCAAAGAGCTTTGGGCTTTTCAAGACAACCGCATTGCTGTCCGATTTGCTTATGAATGGCATGATGATTCCGGCAACTGGTTCCGTTCTTACGGCAATGAGAATTGGGAATTCGATGAACATGGATTCATGCGATGGCGTATTGCCAGCATCAACGACCTGCCAATTCACCAAAGCGATCGCAAATACCACTGGATACTAGGTCGTCGTCCTGACGATCGTCCCGGATTGTCTGACCTCAATCTTTGAAAAGCCCAACGGTCATATCACCCAGTTTTTATCCTACAAGAAGTCCACTGCTATGAATGCAAACAACGGCATCATTAGCCAGCTCAGTCAATATTCAGTGCCTGTAACCATTGATCGATTAGAAGCCGTCCTTCAAGCAAAAGGCATCACCGTTTTTGCCCGCATCGATCAACAGGCTGAAGCCGAAAAAGTCGGACTTAGCCTACCTCCGACGCAGTTGTTGCTGTTTGGCAACCCGAAAGGCGGAACTCCCCTGATGGTGGCAGAACCAACGATCGCCCTGGATTTACCCCTGAAAATACTGGCATGGGAAGCGACTGACGGCAAGGTGTGGGTGAGTTACAACGATCCCAATTACTTGAAACAGCGATTTTCTCTCTCCGATGAGTTGGTGAAAAATATCGCTATCATTGCACCTTTAATCCATCAAGCACTTCTTTAATTAACTTATTGGTTGACTCAATTTAAATACTTAACTATTGACCCAATTTAAAATTCTGATGAAACTCATCTCTGTAAACGTCAGATTGCCGCGTGAAGTGACCTGGAAAGGGAAAATAGTTAGCACTGGAATTTTTAAAGAACCAGTTAGCGATCGCTCTGGCAACCAAGTATTCTGATTCTGAATCACTGGGAAAACGCTGCATATCGCAAATGGTTTTTAAGAAAGAGAACGGTGAAAATCAACAAGCAAGGAGAAAACCATGAACATCAACAAGAATGACACCGCAATAGTCGTCATCGATCCGCAAAACGATGTCTTGAGCGAAAAAGGGGTTTCCTGGGATTTGGTGGGTGAGAGTGTTAAGGATAACAATACCGTCGAGAACATCGAGCGAATCTTCAAAGCCGCAAAGCAGAATGAATTCGAGGTTTTTATCTCTCCTCACTATTACTACCCCACCGATCATAATTGGAAATTTGCCGGCAACCTAGAGCAAATGATGCTTGAGGTTAAGGAGTTCGATCGCCGTGGCGCGTTGAGCCTTGATGGATTCTTGGGATCGGGTGCTGACTGGCTTGCTCGCTATAAGCCCTTCATTGAGGATGGGAAGACGATTGTGGCCAGTCCTCACAAAGTCTACGGGCCGCAAACCAACGATCTCGTTTTGCAACTACGTAAACGCAACATCAGCAAAGTCATTCTACTCGGAATGTTGGCGAATCTTTGTGTTGAAGCTCACCTACGCGAACTGCTCGAACAGGGATTTGAGGTTCTTGTCGTTAAGGATGCAACAGCAGCCCCTCGGCATCCGAAATTGGGCGACGGCTACAAGGCAGCACTGATCAACTTTGGGTATATCGCCAATGCAGTTCTTTCTACAGATGAAGTTGTTGCAGCAATGCAGTAATGTCAAACTCATTAATCTTACAACACTCATGAAAACATCCACGTTACTTCTTGCTCTGCCAATCAGTATATTAGCTAATTTTTCCTTACCAGCTTCTGCTGATTCTACTGCTGGCCTCATCCTGAGTACAAAATGCCAGGGTCGGTACAACATCAATATTTGGCAGAATTATAATTCCGGTGAACTACTCTATCGCGCGACCAGTCCCAACGGTAATTTAAGTTTGGGCAAAGGAACTAGCCAAGCGACAGAAGGTGTTCGAGTGTATAAGTTTCGGAGTGGAATTTATGAATATTGGGTGTGGGATGGCACGTTGGATAACGCACAGTCTGGAACTTTAGAGGTGTATAAAAACAAGCGTATCTTGATGAAGCAAGCTTGTAGAAAAAGTTGAATCCTAAGCGCGGATGTTATGATGCATTTTTTGAAAACCCAGCTAGTGGTCTGTCATAATTCATTTTGACGGTTAAAGAGACGCGATAAATCGCCGTCTCTACAGGAAATTTATCCATCAATTATTTATTGACACAGTACTAGGGCAAATACGTTATCGCTAAAACCCTCTTAGTCAGCCAGTTTTTTCTGTAATTCATAACACCTTCTAGACATCGTATTCACCTTATCAAACTCAAAAGATATGGAAGTGGACACTCAACACTATGACGATATTATTATCGGCGGCGGCAAGGCGGGTAAAACACTGGCACCAGCGCTAGTCGCTGACGGACGTAAAACCGCTCTGGTTGAACGCAGCTTAAACATGATTGGTGGTGGGTGCATTAATATTGCCTGCATTCCTACTAAAACTATGGTGGCGAGTGCCAATGTAGCAAACACAGTGCGAAACAGTGCCGCTTATGGGGTTAAAGCTAATACACCCATCGTTGATCTAGCAGAGGTGATCCAACGAAAACGATCAGTTGTGCAAGGGATGCGTGAAATGAACTTGCACAATTTAGAAACGGCTCTCGATAACAACTTGATCGTTGCCGAAGCAAGGTTTGTTGCTCCCAAAACGATCGCAGTAACGACGACTGAGGGAAATAATCGCTTACTTACCGCCGAACGCTTATTTATTAATACAGGCACACGCCCGTTAATTCCATCCATTCCCGGACTCACAGAAGTTGAGTTTTTAACGAGTGAGTCGATTATGGAGCTAGAACACTTGCCTGAACATCTGATCGTTCTCGGTAGTGGCTATATTGGTTTGGAGTTTGCCCAGATGTTTCGGCGCTTTGGCTCTCGCGTTACTGTTATTGGGCAAAGTGAGCAAATCCTGTCACAGCAAGATCCAGATATAGCGATCGCCGTTCAAACACTGTTAGAAAAAGATGGTATTGAATTCTTGCTAAAGGCGAAAGTGTTGAGGATCGATCGCACTGGCAATGAAACCATCCTGCAAATCCAAGTTGGCGATCGCTCCCTCAGCCTCCAGGGGTCGCATTTGCTCGTCGCCGTTGGTCGTGCGCCCAATATCGAGAGCTTAAATTTAGCTGCTGCTGGTGTGGCAACCGATACACGCGGATTTATTCAAGTCAACGATCGCCTGGAGACAAATGTACCCGGAATTTGGGCGTTAGGCGATATCAATGGCGGCCCGCAATACACTCATATATCGCTCGACGATTATCGTATTGTGAAAGCTAATTTAATTGATGGGGGCAACCGGAGTACAGGCGATCGCTTAGTGCCATCCTGTCTGTTCATCGATCCAGAACTGGCTCATGTGGGTTTGACTGAAACTGAAGCACAGCAACAAGGATATGCCATCCGCGTGGCGAAGGTTGATGCGTCAGCCGTTCCCAGAGCAAGAACACTCGGTCAAACCGATGGACTGCTGAAGGCGATTGTAGATACCGAGACAGGTCGGATTTTAGGGTGTTCCCTGTTGTGTCATGAAGCAGGTGAAGTGATTTCGACGGTGCAGATGGTGATGCAAGCTCAGATGCCCTACACCGTTCTGCGCGACGGGATTTTGACTCATCCCACGATGACCGAAGGGTTAAATATATTGTTTTCCAAGTTGTAAGGGACTTCCAAATTAAAAAACATTCAAAAATCTCATACAACAATCCTCTCTCTTCTTCATCTCTTTGTCTTCTCTGCGCCTCTATTTTGTGGGGCTGCTAGATCCCCGACTTCTTCAAAAAGTCGGGGATCTGAACATCACTAACCTCTCAAAACTTTTGGGACAGACTACTAGTGGTCTATCGCATTAATTTTCAGGGGTAAGAGAACGAACCGCCAAGAACGCCAAGGACGCAAAGGAAGAAGGAAAGAAGAGAAATTGAAATTTGATTCACCTATCAAAATTAATGGGACAGACTACTAGCTTGGTTCAAGGATGAAGGTGAGCATGGATACTGAAACCAGTCGTATCCTATAGTGTTGTATCATATCCAGTGAAAGACTTATTCATACCACGTGGGCAGAGAGCCAGGGAGAAAAGAGTTTTAGATTTTTGCATAGATAGATCGAACGATCGTTAATTAACTGGACTTAATGTAACAGAGCGCTTTCAATACTAAAGTCATTGGAACAGGTATATGAAACTAAAAGATAAAATTGCACTGGTTACAGGGAGTAGTCAAGGGATAGGACAGGCGATCGCAATTCGTCTAGCACAGGAAGGAGCAAGTATTGTTATCAACTACCGCTCTCATCCTGAAGGGGCGGAAGAAACCTTGTCGAAGGTAAAGGCAGCTGGTGGTCAATGCCATATCGTAGACGGGTTTACAATTCAAGGAGATACAGGTAAGGTTGCCGATGTGCAGCGCATGATTGCAGACAGTATTTCCCACTTTGGCAAGCTAGATATTTTGGTTAACAATGCAGGCATTGAAAAAAACGCCGATTTTTGGGATGTGACTGAAGCCGATTACGATGCTGTCATGAATGTGAATCTCAAAGGAATATTCTTTGCCACACAAGCATTTGTGCAACACCTACTAGAAAGAAAGCAACCTGGCAAGATTATTAATATTAGTTCCGTACACGAAGAATTACCTTTTCCGCACTTTGCTGCTTACTGTGCTAGCAAAGGTGGCTTGAAAATGCTCACCCGTAATTTGGCTGTAGAACTGGCTCCTCATGGCATTAATATTAATAATGTTGCGCCAGGGGCAATTGAAACTCCCATAAATACTAAACTTTTAAACGATCCACAGAAGTTAGGGGCGCTCCTGAAAAACATTCCTTTGGGAAGATTGGGACAACCAGGAGATGTTGCATCTATAGTTGCATTTCTCGCATCTTCTGAGTCAGATTATGTAACAGGTACAACATTTTTTGTTGACGGTGGGTTGCTCTGGAATTATCAAGAGCAATAGAGTGTTGGGAAGTGTGGGAGGTGTGGGAAGTGTGGGAAGTGTGGGAAGCTTTTTTATAGTCCCCAATCCCCAATCCCCAGTCCCCAGTCCCCAGTCCCCAGTCCCCAGTCCCCAGTCCCCAGTCCCCAGTCCCCAGTCCGCAATCCCCATTCCCCATTCCCCATTCCCATTTTGAATTCGGAGCGAAGCGACGTGACTCCAGAAGAAGTAAGATTGCAGCAGGATCGAGAACGTGTTGCCTACTGGAAACGCTGGGGGCCTTATCTCAGCGATCGCCAATGGGGAACGGTGCGGGAAGATTACAGCCATGACGGTTCTGCTTGGGATTATTTTCCTCACGATCATGCCCGATCGCGTGTTTATCGTTGGGGCGAAGATGGCATTGCTGGTATTTCCGATAGTCGGCAACGTTTGTGTTTTGCGATCGCCCTGTGGAATGGCAACGATCCCATTCTCAAAGAACGATTGTTTGGGCTAACGGGCACAGAAGGTAATCACGGTGAGGATGTTAAAGAGTATTACTTTTATCTTGACAATACGCCGACCCATTCCTACATGAAATGCTTGTACAAGTATCCCCAACAAGCATTTCCCTACACGCAACTGTTAGAAGAAAATCAGCGCAGAAGCAAATTTGAGCCGGAGTTTGAGCTACTTGATACGGGCATTTTTGCCGAGAACCGTTATTTTGATGTTTTTATCGAGTATGCCAAAGCCACACCGGAAGATATTTTGATTCAAATTGCGATCGCTAATCGCAGTTCAGAAGCCAGCACACTGCATCTACTGCCAACACTCTGGTTTCGGAATATCTGGGCTTGGAATCCCGAAATTGAGAAACCTTTTATGAAAGTGGTTAGCTCAGATTCCAACTTCAGTTTAATTGAAGCCGAGAATTCTCACTTGGGAACTCGCTGGCTTTACTGCCAAGGAGATACAGAACTCCTGTTTACCGACAACGAAACCAATTACGAACGATTATTTGGTTCCACCAATGATTCACCTTATGTCAAAGATGGCATTAATGATTATCTGGTGAATGGGAAAACAGCAGCCGTCAATTCCAACTGTATAGGTACAAAGTTTGCCTCTCACTACAAATTAACCATCAATCCAGGTGAAACTAAAGTTGTACGCTTGCGGTTGAGTGATGTGCAAACTCTGACAGATCCTTTTGGCAAAGATTTTGACACAATTTTCCAGACACGTATTGCTGAAGCTGATGAATTTTATCAGGGCATTTCTCCCTTTCCCGTGTCAGAAGATGAGCGCAATATTCAACGTCAAGCCTTTGCCGGCTTGCTATGGAGCAAGCAGTATTATAACTATGTCGTCAATGACTGGCTCAAGGGCGATCCCCAACAACCACCACCTCCACCGGAACGACAGGCTGGACGCAACCATGAGTGGATTTCTCTGTTCAGCGAAGATATCCTCTCGATGCCAGACAAGTGGGAATACCCTTGGTTTGCTGCTTGGGATTTAGCATTTCACTTGATTCCCTTAGCTGTCATCGATCCAAGTTTTGCTAAGTTGCAGCTTGACCGCTTGACACGAGAATGGTATATGCAGCCCAATGGTCAATTACCTGCTTACGAATGGGCATTTGGTGATGTTAATCCCCCCGTGCAGGCGTGGGCAGCTTTGCGGGTTTATCAAATCGAGCAGAAGTCTTGCAAAAAAGCCGATCGCGCTTTTCTAGAAAAGGTCTTTCACAAGCTGTTGCTGAATTTTACTTGGTGGGTAAATCGCAAAGATATAGAAGGTAAAAACGTATTTCAGGGTGGATTTTTGGGGCTGGACAACATCGGAGTATTTGACCGCAGCAATGAACTACCTACAGGCGGCCATCTAAATCAAGCAGATGGTACAAGCTGGATGGGAATGTACTGTTTAAATATGCTAGCGATCGCCCTGGAACTCGCTAAAGAAGATTCTACCTACGAAGACATTGCCAGCAAGTTCTTCGAGCATTTTCTCTACATTGCTGATGCCATTGACGGTATTGGGAATTCAGATATTTCGCTGTGGAATGAAGAAGACGGCTTTTACTACGATGCACTGCGTTTACCCGATGGACGGCAATTTCCCGTCAAAGTGCGCTCAATGGTTGGGTTGATTCCCCTTCACGCTGTCACAGTGCTGGAATTAGAAACTTTAGAGCGTTTTCCAGGCTTCAAGCGTCGGATGGAATGGTTCATCCGCAATCGCCCAGATTTAAAGGATAATGTCGCCTGTATGGAAACACCGGGGGTAGGTGCGAGAAGACTGTTAGCGATCGCTTACAAGACAAAGTTACAACGTATTCTGCAACGGATGTTCGACGAGAATGAATTCTTGAGTGATTACGGAATTCGCGCCATCTCCAAGCATCACCTCAAAGATCCTTATGTTTTACATTCAGGCGAACATGATTACTGCGTTCGTTACGAACCCGCCGAATCTACCACAGGTTTGTTTGGTGGCAACTCTAACTGGCGTGGCCCGATTTGGTTCCCGGTAAACTACTTAATTATTGAATCACTCTGGAGCTTTTATGATTACTTCGGAGATAGCTTGAAGGTGGAATATCCCACAGGTTCCGGGCAAGAAATGACATTAAAGGAAATAGCGATCGCCCTTTCTCATCGCCTAGTTGCGATTTTTGAGCAAGATCCTGCCGGTCGTCGCCCGGTATATGGCGGTCTGGAAATATTTCAATCCGATCCCCATTGGCGCAACTATATTTTATTCCATGAATACTTTCATGGAGATAACGGGGCGGGTATTGGAGCCAGTCATCAAACAGGCTGGACAGGATTAGTCGCCGCGCTAATTCTCCAAAATGCTGAACACCGAGCGCAAGAGCAGCATGGAAACATTTAGAAAGCATTTACCAGAATACTTAATGGAAGCAGCACAGCTAGCATTATTTCTGATTGCTGCGGGAGTATTCACCTGTGTATTTCAGTATCCTGGTTCTCCGATTCATCAAGCAATTCCCAATGGCGATTTGCGCCGATTTTTAATTGGTGTAGTTATGGGAATAACGGCAATTACTCTGATTTATTCGCCTTGGGGCAAGCAATCGGGCGCACACATGAATCCTGCTGTCACGCTCACATTCTATCGTCTGGGAAAAGTCAAGCGTCAGGATGCTATTTTTTACATTCTGTTTCAATGTTTGGGCGGTTTGTTTGGGGTTTATTTGGTGGCATTATTGCTGGGTCAAGTGTTCACCAAAGTACCTGTGAACTACATCGTCACTGTGCCGGGAACATCAGGGTGGGTTGTGGCTTTATTGGGCGAACTAGTCATTGCATTTGTGATGATGATGACCGTGCTGCTAAGTAGTAACAACCAGAAACTCAGTCGTTTTACAGGGCTATTTGCCGGATTTCTGGTAATGCTTTACGTTTTTTTTGAAGCTCCTCTATCTGGCTTTGGCATGAACCCTGCCCGCAGCCTAGCTTCTGCTTTACCTGCCCGCATTTGGACAGCATTTTGGCTATATGTAATTGTGCCACCTGCGGGGATGTTGCTGGCATCAGGAGTATATCAATATTTATTTGGCAAACGCGCCGTTAAGTGTGCCAAATTGCATCACAACAATCATAAACGCTGTATTTTTCGCTGTGACTACAATCGTCACGGCAAAATCGATTTGAGTGACTCTCTGCCAATTCCAGGAGAACAATCATGACAACGAACACTCATTATGATGCGATTATTATCGGCACTGGGGCGGGTGGAGGCACTTTAGCCTATCATCTTGCACCCAGTGGCAAGAAAATTTTAATTTTGGAACGAGGTAAATTTTTACCGCGAGAAAAGGAAAACTGGAGTGCGCTGGAAGTTTACCAAAAAGAACGGTATCACACTCCAGAGCAGTGGTATGACGTAAATCATAAACCCTTCCGTCCAGCAATGAACTACTGGGTTGGTGGTAATACCAAAGTTTACGGTGCAGCATTGTTACGATTACGCGAACGCGATTTTGAGCAGGTGGAACACAAGGACGGTATTTCACCTGCATGGCCATTAAAATACCGAGACTTTGAACCGTACTACACTCAAGCAGAGCAGCTTTATGATGTCCACGGTCAAGGGGGTATCGATCCTACCGAGGCAGCGAGGAGTTTACCTTATCCCTATCCTCCCGTACACCATGAACCCCGAATGCAGGAACTTGTTAACAGTCTGAGGGAAGCTGGTTTGCATCCCTTTAATCTGCCGTTGGGATTGAAACTTAATGAAGTAGATAAAACCCTGGGGAAGTGTATTCGTTGCGATACCTGCGATGGCTTTCCTTGTTTAACTCAAGGTAAAGCCGATGCTGAAGTTAACTGTATTCAACAAATTCGCCATAATGAAAACATTACTTTACTGACTGAAGCCAAAGTCACACGGTTACATACAAGTTCCTCTGGTCGAGAAGTCACCCGCGTAGAAGCTGAGATTAATGGCGAAACTCAATTCTTTACAGGTGATATTGTTGTAGTTGCTTGCGGCGCGATTAACTCAGCAGCATTGTTATTGCGATCGCACAATGACCAACATCCCAACGGATTAGCAAACAGTTCCGATCGGGTGGGGCGCAACCTGATGAAGCATATTTCTATGGCAATGGTGCAACTCAACACAAAACTCAATCTTTCTGTTTATCAAAAAACGATCGCCATTAGTGATTTTTATTGGGGCGAATCTGATTTTCCCTACCCAATGGGCTTGGTACAAAATACTGGCAACGTATTGGCAGATATGCTACCCGCCGAAGTTCCCGCATTGCTGGCTCCACTATTAAAACTACGACCAGGGGCAGAACTGAAAACAGTTGCCGAACATACAGTTGGCTGGTGGTTGCAAACAGAAGACTTACCCGATCTTGAGAATCGCGTGCGGGTAGAAAAAGAGCGCCTTTACTTAAACTATAAACCCAACAATTTAGAAGCAAGCGATCGCCTAGCTAAACGCTGGGTAGGTGTTCTCAAGCAAGTAGATCGGGCAGAACACTGCATTCCATTTAGCCTCTATCCCCGCAACATGATGCCATTGCAATCGGTTGGTCATCAATGCGGTACTTGTCTTTTTGGAGAAGACCCAAAAACCTCTGTACTGGATCTTAATTGTCGTACCCATGACGTGGATAATCTCTATGTTGTCGATGGCAGCTTCTTTCCATCCAGTTCCGCCGTCAATCCCACGCTGACCATTATTGCTAATTCATTGCGAGTTGGCGATCGTTTACTAGAGCGCTTGAAATAACAATACCTTTCCCCAAAAAATTCTCTTTAGGTTTGAATTTGGATTCCAACTAAAGTTGGAGCCAACCTTCCATTTGGAGATGGACTGATTCATCAATCATTCTATTGAGCAAAAGTTTCAACTCTGAGTGGACGACAAGTTAGAGTTAATTGCATATATTTAACTCAGAGGAATTAAAGCGTTGCTGAATTGAGGTATGAAAATTAAAAATTCCATTTATCAAACTCTTACTCTCTACGTCTGTGCGTGAAAAAAAAATCATACTTTTATTCAGCAACGCCCAAATTAATTTAGCTAAATATTGATAGCAATTTAGTTACAATATCTAAGTTTGCTTTACACAAAGAAAGTAGAAATAGGGTTATATGTCAATACAGTTCAGATAACCCCAAAACACTTGTAGAGACGGCGATTTATCGCGTCTCGAAAACCCAAAATGTTGCCAGTAGCCCTTAAGATCGTGTTCGCTAAAAGACTTAAGTGCTGATTTGCTTGAGAACTAACCTCTAAGTGCGATCGCAATACACTTGACCAAAGCTACGATCGGGATTAATCTCAATCACTAAATCAACCGCTATCGCATCTCTTACCAACGGCGTGATGAATAATTCCGGGTGAAGCGATCGCCAAAAATAATTGACAAATTGCTCTATCTGTGAATTAGTCATCCCCGATTTCCCCGCAGCAATCATCTGTTGTTCCGCCTGTTTGCGCCACTCCAAAGAACAGCGGTAATCGGTGGGATACAGCACAATTAAACTGTCTAATCGCTCCCACAGTGGTAGATAATTGTGGAGGCGAAGATTCATCTCACGGGCGAATGCTCTATCTTCATCTGTGACAATTGGCTGTGGCGCAGTATCAAATAAATCAGTGTTAATTGGTCGCACACCCACAAACCAACCTTCAAATAGTACAATATCTACATCCGCCACCATTTCGGGATTAGTGCGATCGCCAGCACCTCCATAAGCTGATTTGTCAAAGCGGGGAAGCATTACCGGGCTTTGCAACTCGCGGATTTGGTCTAGTACATTTAAGCCTAAGTCTATATCGTGAGTTCCTGGTGGCCCGCGCCAAATTAAGCGGGGATCTTGCTGTGTCAAAAGCAAGCGATCGCTGTAAGTTTTATATAAGTCATCCAAAGATAAACTCACAGTCCTGTATCCCAAATGATCGAGAATCAAAATGAGAAATTTGGACATTGTGGTTTTACCA
The DNA here is from genome assembly GCF_036917315.1 of Nostoc sp. Lineage (GTDB taxonomy): Bacteria > Cyanobacteriota > Cyanobacteriia > Cyanobacteriales > Nostocaceae > Nostoc. The sequence continues at coordinate 70,081 of NZ_JBALDR010000009.1, forward strand.
GTGCCTTGTCCTCCCAATATTCCTTGAATCAGGGGGTGTCCCAACTGTTGGCGCTGCGATGCTAGTTTGATCCCCAAAGGCAGCCACAAGTCCCACAATACCTGTAACATTTCCTGGGGTTGTACTTGGAGAGTAGCTTGACACAATTCGCTAAAAGCTGGGAAGACAGATTTTAGTAAATGCGATCGCCTTTCGATCATTTCATCAACATTTTCCGGCGCGATGCCAAAAGCTTTTGCCTTTAACCGATCTGCCAGCGCTGCTTCTCTTGCTTCCTGCTTCCAAGTTTCCCCCAGCCCATTGGTTGCCAAAACACTCAGCCACAAATTCATAAATTCTCCATCTGACTACGATCCCAGCTTAAAAGCTTCGAGAAACAGGCTGTAGATGAAACCAACTTTGAGAAGATTTAGTGAGTCTACCAAGAGCGATCGCCTTTCCAAAAAGCTGCGACTATAAAATATTCTGCTAGTAATTTCCGTCAACAGTACTAAAAAACCAGCTACTACAATGTCTAATTCTGCCCGTTGTCCAGCAGTGGTGGAAGCTGCGTTTCCCAGAAAAAAACCGAACAAAAAACTAATTATCAGCAACGATAGCCGTCGCCAAGGATTTAAAAACCATTGCCCAAAGCGTGTAGCAATGGCATCGAACAAGTTGTTGAGACGAGTGTTTTGCATCAAAGGGACTTCTGGGAAAAGTCAAGATATCTTGAAATATATCTATATTAATGTAAGAAGGATATTGGTTTTAGCATCAGCTTGTTTGTTACTATTGTAGATATCTACTGGAATTACAGTGTTTATTCAAATTTCACCATTTTATCATCTTCAGAGAAGTACAGTTTCTTAGAAGATGTTTGGAAACAATAATATTTAGTTTTATCCCTACATTCAAGCCTTAAAAAATGGGAAAATGATTCAAAATTCCCCTTTTTTAAGGAAGCTAGTTCGTTAAGCGGGTTGTCTGACTTGTATTCATGTATGGAAGTAAGCTACTTGTAGCATCTCCCAACAGGACAAGGGACTTGTCTAGATTTAGGAAGGAGGATCTCTAAGCACTGGCTAGATCGCCAGGTACTTTCCAAATATCCTGTTAAGGTGTGCTTTTAATATCAGAAGACAAAATACACCACTTAGATTTATCTGACGTTTAGCAAAGAACGCCTTGTTGAGGCTGCTAACGGTTTCAGGAAAGTTTTATTTTTTTTATACAAATGAATTGGCTAAGTAGGTATCAAATTATCTTGTTTTTATCCATACTTACGGTTAAAAACCAAAGTAATCGATGTCTGTAACTCTTGTTTTTCAAACATCAAAGAGATTATATCCTTCAAATGTTTTCTAATCAAAATGATATTTATCATACATTCGTATTCCTAATTTTAGGAAAGTCTATATTCGGCTATTTTGTGTGATTATCTTTTGGGATAATAGGCTACTATTTGGTCAAGCCTAAACAAAATATTTATTTCTAAATAACTATCAATATGAAATCTTTAGTGTATCGTAACGTCGGTATTACAGCTTTGTGTTTGGGACTGCTTGTTGCTCTAGTGGGATGCTTTGGACTGAGCGTATCCTTTGAGTCCACCAACCCAGATACAAACCCAGATACATCTTCACAACTGCCAACAGAAACTCAAGAGTGGCATACAACCTCGGTCGTACCTGAAAAAGGTATTTCCGCTAGTGTATCTACTCCAGCACCTACCCCAACCAATCGAGTAGAACATAGCAGTAAAGAGAATACTTATCCTGTCTTGGCAGAGCGTGATAAATCAACAAGCATTGCCAAGGATCGAGGAGGGAATTTGCGAATGAGCAATCAAACAAATCAGCCTGTGCGGCTGGTTCTACTGGCACGACAGTCAGTAGTAAAAGGAGCTAGTAAAAAACAAACTCACTACGATGTACCGGCACATTGGGATTTTGCTCCCGAAGAAGGTAGTGAGAAGGGACTGGTTCTATCTCTACCTCAGAATAATTTAAAGTTGGAAAAGGGAGATGTTTTAGTTGCTTTTGCACAAGATGGTTCCCGTCGTTACTGGGGCCCTTATATTATTGGCGAAACTCAATTACCTAAGTGGAATTCCCAAAACAGAGAATGGCAACTTGTGCTGAGTCAATAGACTTCTTGGCATTGTGGGGATAAGGGGCGGGGGGGGAATGGCACGCTTGTTAATCGCAAAGCCCTGATATAACAAGATTTTTGAGTTTGGGGAGAGTGGGAAGTGTGGGAGGTGTGGGGAGGGTGGGGAGAAAGAGGAGAAATTGAATAACTGCACATCAATGAACGCTGCATTGCCTCCCACACCCCCCACACCTCCCACACCCTGCCAGCAAGGAGGTTTCAGCTTTTCTTAGTGCCATTCGGGGCGGGAGGAAAGATTAACTCTAAGCCGAGGAACTCGGAACTCAGCACTCTTCATATCCTTACCCTACAGTTGGTAAAGTGTTAAGTAATGGATAGAGGAAAATTGTTGAATTAAAAACCCCGAAGAACAAAAGATAGATAACCAACGACTATTGATTAGTGATTGTTGACTATTGACTAAATGAGAATGAAATTGAGTGTTAAGCACACTGTTGATCGGTGGTTCAACAAAATAGCAAAAAATCCAGCCCTGAGTGTAACTGTGTCGATTTTGTGGTTGATGGTGGTTGGCTGGGTGGCTTTTGGGTGGAATTTGGGCAACATTGGCTTAATTGATGAAACAGAGCCGCTCTTTGCCGAAGCTTCCCGCCAAATGTTCGTCACAGGTGATTGGATTACCCCATTTTTCAATGGTGACACTCGTTTCGATAAACCTGCTTTAATTTACTGGTGTCAGGCGATCGCATATCATCTGATTGGCGTGAATGAATGGGCAGTACGCCTTCCTTCTGCGATCGCCGCATTCGGCTTAGTTTGTTTAGCTTTTTACACCATCCAGTGGTATCTGGCTAAACAAGACGAATTAGAGCAAGTTTCACGTCCTACTCGTCGCTACTTAACATCTTTTATCGCCGCCGCACTCATGGCACTCAATCCCGAAACTATTATTTGGGCGAGAACGGGTGTCTCTGATATGCTGCTCACCGGATGCATGGCATCGGCTTTGTTATGTTTCTTTCTAGGGTACGCAGGGAAGAAGGGGGGCAGGGGGGCAGGGGAGCAGGGGGGCAGGGGAGCAGGGGAGCAGGGGGAAAATTCTTCTCCTCTGCACTCTTCTGCCCAATCCCCACTTGCCCTGAGCGAAGCCGAAGGGATGCCCCATGCCCTATTCCCTAATAAGTGGTACTTAGCTTTTTATGTGCTGATTGCTGGCGCAATTTTGACCAAAGGGCCAGTGGGAATTGTTTTGCCGGGGCTAATTGTTGCCGCCTTTTTGCTTTACGTGGGTAAAGTGCGAGAGGTGTTGCGGGAAATGCACCTTCTCGTAGGTACACTGATAATTCTCGCTTTGTCAGTGCCCTGGTATGCTTTAGTCATTTGGCGCAATGGCTGGAATTACATTAACTCCTTTTTTGGTTATCACAACCTGGAACGCTTTACAGAAGTAGTTAATGGTCACTCAGCACCTTGGTATTTTTACTTTGTAGTCGTGCTGTTGGGTTTTGCACCATACTCAGTGTATTTACCAGCTTCTATAATTAGACTAAAATTTTGGCAGCGATCGCATTGGCGATCGCTTGAACGTTTTCAGCAATTTGGTTTATTTGCCTGGTTCTGGTTTGCTAGCATCTTTGCCTTTTTTAGCATTGCCGTTACTAAACTCCCTAGCTACGTATTGCCTTTAATGCCAGCAGCAGCAATCCTGGTAGCCCTGTTGTGGAGCGACGTTTTTTCAGATACAAAGACACGGCCAACAATTCCTGTTTCCCCCTCTCCCACTCAATCTATCTCCGCCTCTTTGCTGCGAATAAGTGGTTGGGTGAATGTAGTATTTTTATCAGTTCTGGCAACAGCACTGCTCAATATCACCCACATATTAGGTACCGATCCAGCGATAAGTAACTTCCACGAACTAATTGAACAATCTGGTTTACCAGTAATCGCGGGTATAATTTGGCTAGTTTCTGCTGTTTTGGTCGCGGGTTTATTATTGAGTCGCCGCTGGAATTATATTATCGGTATTAACTTAATCGGTTTTGTGGCGTTTGTAATTTTTGTCTTAACGCCTGCTTCGTTCTTTATCGATCGAGAACGTCAATTACCCTTAAGGGAATTGTCTGCGGTCATTCTAGAAGCAAAACAACCAAATGAAGAATTGATCATGCTTGGCTTCAAAAAGCCTAGTGTGGTATTTTACAGCCACATCCATGTAAATTATTTAAAATTTCCCCAAGAGGCTGTAGAGCATATTAAAAATCAGGCTGCTAAAGGACTAAAACCTTCTTCAGTGCTGCTGTTGGCGGAACAGAAAAAGTTTTTGAAAATGGACTTACAGCCAGATGATTACAAGAATTTATCAACCAAGGGTGCTTATAACTTGGTTCGAGTTCCTTTTAAGAAAATGAAAAATCAAAAAATCGACATATCATAAATTGCCATTAGTCATTAGTCATTTGCCCTTTGAGAATAACTAATGACCGATGACTAATGACTCTATTAACATTTGCCATTGTAACCATTGACAGCTAAAGCTTGATTGATCTGGCTTAATAGGTCTTCCATTGATATCGATCGCGGTAATATTTGGGTAGCGATCGCACCAACAACAGTTTCTATCGATTCCAAACCATTCTTCTTCTGCTTGTTAATTTCCCGATCGGCTACTCCATCCTGGAAACTGGTTTCTGAGCGATTTAATCGCTGATTTAGTACCAAAATTGGTGGCAACTTTAAAGGGGAATTTCCTAACGTTTTCAGTGCTTTGAGTACATCTTTGTGGATAGAGGTTTCTCCTAAGCAAATTAGCAGTAAGTCAACGCTTTCGTGGCGAATCTGTTGCAACACTTCTGCCCAACAAGGACTTATCGCCGCTTTGAAGCCTGCTGTTTGGAGGTATTGAATTAAAGCTTGGAACCACTCAGACCCCCGTTCAGCAGTTTCACTACTAATTGAGCAATTTTTCTCTGTGCGATAACCCTTCGCTGGCTTACGTCTTACCTGGGGAAAATCCCGGAGCATTGTTAAATCCACTACCAAGATATTGGGAGGGCAGCAAATACCAGAAGCAATTTCTAGTACTGATAGTAAAGCATCTGTTTTCTCGGTGCGACTGCTGTTATCTTTCCCAAATGGTGTTAAGTAAGGAAATACAGATAGCCCTGGTATTTTAGAAGCGATTAAAGTAGTTGCAACATCGCAAGTCACCAGTGGTATGGCTGCTAAACGTGGATGTCCAATTAGTTGTTGCAAATAAATTTGGGCGGTGGTACTTTCGACATCTAACAAAATGACATCAAACTGCCATACCCGCGCCAAAAGTTCTGCCTGATCTAGGTCATCTACTTCAATCACTCGATGTTCTCGAAGTGAGGGGTGGGGATTGACCGATTCTAACTGGGGATTCACTAACCGGAGGATTCGCAGTGGGGTTTTAGTTGGGATAATTGCACTATTATTTAAACCTATCTGCGATATTACTTGTGCAGCACATAATTTTTCTAGAACTGGTGCTAAGACCTGATGCTCTACTGGCAAACTTAAGAAACCATCGGCTCGGTTAGCAAATGCTTGCTCCTTTTCGGCTCCCGTAGCTGTCACAATTACAGATATATGACGGGTTGCGGTGTCAGATTTTAATAAAGTCAGTACATCCCAACCTGATAGCAGGGGTAGCAACGGATTTAAAAATATCGCTATTGGTTGCAAGCGTCGCGCTTTTTCGACTGCTTCTGTGCCCGATCGCGCAATCACTACCCGATATCCTAAACCTTTGAGTTGTTCGGTCAAGTCTTCAATATATCGGGCTACTGCCTCGACTACCAAGACCAATCGTTGCGAACTCGCAGGATGATGCTGTGTGGGCGTACTAACTTGCTGACGAGCGGCGGAGTTTTCCCGTGTCGGTTGGTATCGTGTCTCCTCCTCTTCTCTGATTCCCATCTCTGGTTCCGAAAAGCCTGTTTTCGGAGGACTGGGCGGCAGAAGTAGGGTAAACTGGCTACCTTTACCTTCACGCGATAAGAAGCTGACATCTCCTCCGTGGAGGCGAGCCAAGGCGCGAGTTAATACTAGCCCTAAACCAGTGCCTTCAAATTGGCGGGTGAGGGGATTTTCTAGTTGTTGGAATTTTTGAAAGATTAAGTGTTGCTGGTGTTCGGGAATGCCAATGCCTGTATCCCAAACTGTAAAGGCAATCCATCCTTCCCAACGACTTACCCGCAGCCCAATTTCGCCAGATATTTCGGTGAATTTAAAGGCGTTGGAAAGTAGGTGTACTAACATCTGGCGTAAGCGCAATTCGTCTGCCACCATCTGATCTAAACCTAGTTCAATGGAAAGACAGAATTGGGGAGCAGATGAACGCGCATTTGCAGGTGGCGGCGCAGATGTCGCTTTGGTGGTTTGAGTGTGGATAGCTTTGGCTTCCGATAGGGCGCGATCGCACACAGCCTGAATTTTCACCGGAGTCAGCGTCAAATCCATTTGTCCCGTCTCCATCCGGGTCAAATCTAAAATGTCATTGACAACACTCATCAGGTGGCGTCCGCTTTGATGAATCAGTCCCGCATAACGGGCTTGACGCTCGTTGAGTTCTCCCAACTGCTGATCCACGAGCAAGCGCGATAATCCTAAAACGGCAGTTAAAGGAGTTTTGAGTTCATGACTAATACAAGCTAAAAACTCATCTTTTAACCGATTGAGTTGAATTAAATCGGCATTCTTCGCTGCTAATTCTTTACAAAGCTGCTGCTGTTCGGTGACATCAGTAGCTAAAACCAACCACAAATCAGTGCTGAGTGCAATTTCCTCTTGGGCACTCATCACTTTAAATTCAGGACTATCTAAGGGAATTTTGGCAAACTGCCAGATTCGCTCTTGACCATTTTGCACTTCGACAACGCAGGTACAAGTACCCACTTGACTATCTAAATAGCATCGGCTGTATGCAGCATCACCTGATGCTTCTTGCTGAATCAGTTCTTCTTCACTACTCTGCCCATTCTCCCTACCATTGGGATGAACGTTGATTGCTGGTTGGGTGGCATATTCTGCTATTTCGGAGCGGTTAGGGACAAGTATTGCCTCCACCTGTTGCCTAACTCCTTCTGGATCTTTTAAGGTTCCTAATTGCTGCCACCAAGCGGGATTTCGCGCTACCACCTCGCCAGTACCTGTTTGCAACATCAAAGGCCAAGGCAGTCTTTCTAACAAGTGTACTAATGGCTGATGTCCTAAGGACTTGGGTTCATTTGGCCTCCCATCATACTCATGACGATGCTCGCTAGACCTTTGTAAGCCAGCCATACGTTCTTGAGCTAGCGATCGCAACAGACGCGAACTATCCAGCAGCCCCAAATATCGACCCTCAGAGTCAATCAGCGCCCAATCTAAGTTTTGGGGTTTTTCGACTTGTGAATCGCACCAGCGCAAGCTTAATCGCTCTACACGCTCAGAAGCTGATATTGTCTGTATTGGCTCAATTAGACCTTGACCCCAGGTAGAGAGCGATTGTTGTAAATTTAGATTTTTATCGTCACTTTGTGCTAATAATTTTGGGATTAAACGGGCAGAATACAGCAATCCAATGGGACATTGCTGTTGATTTACTACTACCAGGCGATCGCACTGCTCTTGCTCAAAAATCTCCAACACCACTGCCAGAGAACTTGTTTGGAGGCAGCTAGGTACGGTTGCCTGAAAGTCATAAAGCGGGTAATCTAGCATTAACATAGGGATTTTGGGGTCATTCTTCCTGTGGAACCCTCCGGCATTTCCATCTGCCAGTTGATGGTCTTTTCGCCCGAAGTCATATCCTTTAAGAAGACTCATATAAGCAACTCTGGTTATTTCAACGCCATTAAAACAACGGGATTTCCCCTAACGGACACGGGAATAGCAAACGAGTGCATTTTTCCAAGAGGCGACGTTTCTCATTTCCTAGCAACTAGCCTCTCCAGTGTCTTACTGGTATTTAAACTCCTCATCGATAGCGACGGCTAAAACAATTATGGCCCCAAAGATTCGCTTTAGAACCTTGAGGAATTATAATGATTTGGAATGCGACAATCCTTTAAGTTCGTTTAAGTATCTTATCAAGGAGCAAAATAAAAAAATAAATCTATCTATTTATATACATAGATATGTAAATCATGAGTTAACTCCTGTGTCTTGCTATGGCGACGATACCTCATCATCAAAGACCTACTAAGTTCTACCAGTTAGTTGCTCCACTAGATTGTTGAGTGCCTAGCACTATCTGCTCCCATAGAGCGTTATTTTGGGGTTAAATCACTAGTTGACTGCACAAGCACTATTCCCCTACAAGCGTTAACCAAACTTATCAGCCCGCGTTTATTGGTCAGGGCGATCGAGGAGATATATTCAAGAATAGATGTTATTACCGATATTGATTCTGCAATCTAATGTTAACAAATGCTTAAATAATCCAGTTGACTTAGCCAACCTCAAATTGAGTACGTGGATCGGGCAATTTATCGACGCAATGATTGCCCAATTTTGCTACTTACCTGTTGCTGCAACAACCTCTGGAACAATCAACTATTTACCAAATTGTCTGCCACGAAATCCAAGTAACGCATACACTAGCAAGTACGTTTATGTATTTGCCAGTCAGATGCAAAAAAGCCAGCAGCACTTTCAGGAGATGACTCCAGCAGAAAAACAAGGATTATTAAGACAGCTTAAAATAGATTATAGCCTGATTCTTATAGATTATTTTACTACAGACAAAACACTTAAAGATAAAATTGATAAATTTATCAATGCTATATTTTATGCTAATATTCCTGTGCCCCAAATAATCGAAATTCACATGGAGGTAATTGAAGAATTTTCTCACCAGCTAAAATTAGAAGGAAGGAGCAATGAAACGTTACTTGATTACCGCTTAACGTTGATCGATATCTTGGCTCACTTGTGCGAAGTCTATAGGAGTTCAATTTCTAAATAAATTAAGTTTATCGCTGTATATTTCACTTGGAACACACTACTGCTGTTAGTTACTCTCAATATGCGATAGCTGCACCAACGCCAAGGGCGATCGCATTTGTTATTTTTATGTTCATGACTAGCTATTAAGTATATGAATAAAGCCAGAAAAACCTACGTTCTCAAGCTTTACGTAGCAGGAAACACCCCGAATTCAGTCCGGGCATTAAAAACACTCAAAGATATTTTAGAGCAGGAGTTTGAAGGTGTTTATGCTTTAAAAGTTATCGATGTATTGAAAAGTCCACAACTGGCGGAAGAAGATAAAATCTTGGCAACGCCAACATTATCTAAAATTTTGCCTCCACCCGTTCGCAAAATTATTGGGGATCTTTCAGATAGAGAAAGAGTATTGATTGGATTGGATTTGCTCTATGAAGAACTGAGTGAAGAAGATTTTGAAGAGTAAATTTTTAATCATAAAAAATTGAGTCTAAAATTTAGTAATAAAAAAACAGGTTTTAATATCCTTTTGTTATCAAGCAATGAGTGAAAAAGAGCAAGTAGAACCAAAACAACCACCAATAATTAGGGGTATAGAAAAAATTCGGACGATGATCGAAGGGTTTGACGATATTAGTCATGGTGGTTTACCAATTGGTAGAACTACCTTGATTAGTGGCACATCCGGCACAGGCAAAACTTTATTCTCTCTTCAGTTTCTCTATAACGGTATTACCTATTTTGATGAAGCAGGAGTCTTTGTAACCTTTGAGGAATCACCGAGTGATATTATTAAAAATGCTCATGTTTTTGGTTGGAACTTGCCCCGGTTAATTGAAGAAGGCAAGTTGTTTATTCTTGATGCATCTCCCGATCCAGAAGGTCAAGATATCGTGGGGAATTTTGACCTTTCTGCACTCATTGAGCGCTTGCAATATGCCATCCGCAAATATAAAGCTAAACGAGTTTCAATCGACTCAATAACAGCAGTATTTCAGCAGTATGAAGCGATGGGAGTAGTGCGACGCGAAATTTTCCGCCTAGTAGCACGTCTCAAACTACTAAGTGTCACCACAGTAATTACCACTGAACGCAGTGAAGAATATGGGCCTGTTGCCTCTTTCGGAGTGGAAGAATTTGTTTCCGATAATGTAGTAATTGTTCGCAACGTTTTAGAAGGAGAACGCCGCCGTCGCACAATTGAAATTCTCAAATTGCGCGGCACAACTCACATGAAAGGCGAGTATCCCTTCACGATTACTAATGAAGGAGTTAACATCTTCCCACTCGGAGCAATGCGCTTGACTCAACGTTCTTCTAATGTCAGGGTATCTTCTGGTGTCAAAACTTTAGATGAAATGTGCGGTGGGGGTTTCTTTAAAGATTCAATTATTTTAGCAACAGGAGCCACAGGTACTGGTAAAACCCTGTTAGTAAGCAAATTTATTCAAGATGGCTGTCTCAATGGAGAACAGGCGATATTATTTGCTTATGAAGAGTCACGCGCCCAACTATCTCGTAATGCTTCCTCTTGGGGAATTGATTTTGAAGAATTAGAAGACCAGGGTTTACTCAAAATAATTTGTACCTATCCTGAATCAACTGGTTTAGAAGACCACTTACAAATTATTAAATCAGAAATTGCTATTTTCAAACCTGCTCGGATTGCTATTGATTCTCTATCAGCACTAGCTAGAGGAGTTACGAATAATGCATTTCGGCAGTTTGTAATTGGTGTGACAGGTTATGCTAAACAAGAAGAAATTACTGGTTTCTTTACTAACACAACCGATCAATTTCTAGGAGCGCATTCGATTACTGACTCTCATATTTCTACGATTACCGATACAATTCTGATGTTACAATACGTAGAAATTCGCGGAGAAATGTCGCGGGCAATTAACGTATTCAAAATGCGCGGGTCTTGGCATGATAAAGGAATTCGTGAGTATAATATTACTGCTGACGGGCCCGAAATCAAAGATTCTTTCCGAAACTACGAACGGATTATCAGCGGTGCTCCTACTCGCGTTAGTATCGATGAAAAGGCGGAACTTTCTCGCATTGTTAGACGTTTTGAAGACAAACAGAGTTCCGAACCCTAAATTTAGTATCGTAGTATATTCTTTCCTAAGTTTAGTATCGTGCTATATTCTGTGGTGAAGAAAGGTTTTCTGCCGCTAGATTGATTTTCGTGTGAGGGATGCGGTGAAAGGACAGCAATTATTTTATAGCTTCTTACCTGGTGTAACGGCAGCAGTTTTAACAACTCAGCCTGCTTGGGCTGGTACTGCGAAACTAACTGGGATACAACTGGCATCTTCTCCTAGCGTTTTGACTTCTACTTATGGTCAAGGCTTGGTTGTGGATACCATGAATACGCAACTGTCTAACAGTGCAAATGTTAGTGTTCCAACCCTAGTACCTGCTTTGGGTTTTACTAAACTTAGTGTGAAACCTTTAAGTAATAACAGTATTCCAGTATTTACGGCTGAAAATACTGTTGTGCCAATAAAACAACTACTTAAGAAAGATAAAGGTAGATTTTTCAGTTTGACACCTACCTCTAATTCTTCCCAAGCTCAAAAGAACCAAAAACAGAGTAATTCAAGCGCTGATGGGCAGAAATTAAAGAAGATACTAGTTCCCAACTACACTTCAAAACCCCTTTCTGTCCAAAAAGAAATTTTGTCCCTGTCTTCTGCACAGCAGCCAGTGGTTCAAAAGATAAATACTGTTACTCCGTTGCAAACATTTTTACAAACTTCAGCCACAGGTGCAGGAGCAGCAAAACTGTTGTCAGCGCAGAGGTGTCCACAGGAGTTAAGCAAAAGCAAAACTGACTCCTTGGCTGTGCTACTAACCTCAAGCACCTGCTTACGACAAAACGCTATTGGTGGTCGCTTGGCTCAGAGTAATACCACGATTCCGACAGATTCGACGCCAATCACTGCGCCAGGAACTGTAACTCCTACACCAGAGGGTTCGACGCCAACTCTAATTCCGCCAGGAACTGTAACTCCTGCACCAGGGGGTTCGGTGCAACCTGCCACTGTGCCAACAACGGTAACTCCAGTACCGTCAGGGGCAGTGCAAATTCCAGAGAACCTGATTCCTAACTCAAATCCCCTACAATTTCCCACCAAAGCGGAGGAAGTGAGACTTCAGGCAAATCAACCAATTACTTTGGCACAGGCTCTGGAGTTAGCACGGCGTAACAATCACGATCTACAGGTGTCCTTATTGGAGCTAGAACGCAATAAAGCGGCTCTACGCGAGGCGCAAGCGGCTTTATTGCCCACTCTGGGAGTTAGCACGGATCTGACTCGTAGTCAGTCTTCTAGCAGTCAGCTTCAGGACGAATTAAACGGGCGAAATGGCTTACTGTCTAACCAAGATCAACCCAGTACATCTTTTTCTGGTCAAGCACAGCTGTCGTATAATATCTACACTTCTGGGAGAGTGCAATCTAGCATCAAAGCGGCTGAAGAACAAGTACGTTTCAACGAGTTGGCTGTAGAAACTCAGTCTGAGACAATCCGTTTGAATGTTGCCACAGACTACTACAATTTGCAACAAGCGGATGAACAAGTACGGATTGCCCAAGCGGCTGTGTTGAACTCTGAAGCTAGTTTGCGTGATGCAGAATCTTTAGAACGAGCTGGCGTTGGTACGCGGTTCGATGTGTTGCGATCGCAGGTGAATTTAGCAAATGCCCAACAAAATTTAACTAATGCTAGATCCCAGCAGGCAATTTCCCGTCGTCAATTAGCAACTCGGATCAGTTTGCCGCAAGCCATAAATATCAGTGCCGCTGACCCTGTACAATTAGCTGGTCTTTGGAACCCAACCCTAGAACAAAGTATTGTGTTGGCTTATCAAAATCGTCCAGAATTGCAACAGCAGTTAGCACAACGTAATATTAGCGAGCAACAGCGCAGGCAAGCTCTTGCGGAACTGGGGCCTCAAGTTAGTTTGGTCGCTAGCTATGACCTGCTAGACCAGTTCGATGATAATGTCAGCGTTACTGATGGTTATTCATTCGGAGTTAGGGCAACCCTAAATTTGTTTGATGGCGGAGCAGCAAGAGCAAGAGCAGCTCAACAGCAAGCTAATATTGCGATCGCAGAAACTCAATTTGCCGAACAGCGCAACCAAATTCGCTTTCAGGTAGAACAAGCCTATTCTACCCAGCAATCTAGTTTGGAGAATGTTCAAACCGCTAATACCGCTTTAGAACAAGCCAGGGAAGCTCTACGTTTAGCGCGTTTGCGATTCCAAGCTGGTGTAGGTACTCAAACTGATGTGATTAACTCTGAAAATGACCTCACCCAAGCTGAAGGTAATCGAGTCACAGCAATTTTGGATTACAACCGCGCTTTAGCTCAGTTACAACGGTCTGTTACCCTCAGAGCATTCCGCTAATTAGCTGAAACTCAACTGAATCAGTACTTTTGACTGCTGTTGTGTCGATCGGGGCATTACACAGTCTAGTAGCATTTCTAATAAAAGCTAGCTAAAAGCCTCATTTATTCAGTGTATTTACTGGAAAGATGAGGCTTTTTAGTCCAAAAGGCAGTATTGTAAATTGTGATTTTTGAGAAATTATTTAGCGATCGCTAAAGGATAAGAGTCTACTATATCTAGTGGTCTATCGCATTAATTCTGACAAGTAGATAAATTCTTCAATTTCTCTTCTTTCCTTCTTCCTTCGCGTACTTCGCGTCTTCGCGGTTCGTTCTCTTATCCCTCAAATTTAATGCGATAGACCACTAGGCTGAGAATTTTACTCCCCTTGTTCCAGTAACAAAAGTTTTTCCGCTTCTCTTAAAAGCTGTTTACGGACGCGCTCGCTTTCGTTATGGATGGAAGAAACAAGTTAAATCCTCTTTCCTTCTGCCTCCTGCCTCCTGCCTCCTGCCTCCTGCCTTGTTTCTTTAAGAGGTAGTAGGGAAGGAGTTATTTTTGTGAGGTCTGTATTGGACTTAACAGAGAAGCGTTATAGTCAAATTTGGACTAACATAACTGAGTGTTCGATCGCTTGCCTTGTCAAAGACTAATGACTAAAGTAACATCTCAAGAAATTGCACAGTTTCGCTCTCAATTGGCAGACGATCCTAGCGATATGGAAGCGCTGGATTTAATTGAAGACTGTGATGGAGATTTGGAAGATGCAGCGATGACGCTAGCTATCCGAGCAGGACAACAACCAGAAAGAGCAAATTCTGAGTGGTTAGATGCCTTAGCTAGAAAATGGCGTGTGGTCATTTGCGAACAAGAATATCGAGAAGATTTGCTTAATACTTCTCTTGTGAAGATGATGGAACATCTAAAAACAACGCCAACATTTCCTAAGATTTTGGCAACGCCAGTTTTGCTATATGTCCTCAAGCAAGGCGTAAACAATTTTTGTGAGCCACTAGATTTGCTAAAATAGACCTCTTGCATAAGTCGAATCGACCCCCCTTAATCCCCCCGATATATTGGGGGGAAACTTGAAATCTTGCTCCCTCCCCAGTACATACGGGGAGGGTTGGGGAGGGGTGATTCAACGATTTTTGCAAGAGGTCTAACGATCGTCCCGCATTTTAATCTTACGATTAAAATCGCGGCTACCCAAATATAGACGCAAAGCGGCTTCAAAACCCTTAATCTGACCTTAGTGCGTGCAGACAGACTAGCCTATGGGAAGACTTTCATTGGGTTTGTGTAGTCTTTCCAGTGCTTTGGTACAAAATGTGAGCCTCCTAACTTCTGATATAAGTCTTGGAGTAATTCAGGTGTGTGACTTCTAGTCATGCGAGGTTCAATCGACCAGGACTGATACGCTGTTAATTAAGGCAAAACTTCTATTAGACAAATTGTAAAATCAATGAATTACCTTGTTGCCGTATTACCAGACCGCATTCAAGCCGAAGCTGCTTACTTAGCTTTAGAAAAAGAAGGCATTAACAGCACTATTTTGGGAAGGGGGTATAAAACGGCTGACGAGTTTGGCTTAATTGACCCTAAAGACCAAGCTAAAAAACAAGCAAAACAGATGGCAACCTGGCTGATACCATTTGGCTTTTTTGCAGGTTTTACATTCAGCCTGATTACTGGTTTAGATACTTTTGCCTGGGCGGGTGAAGTTGGCAATCACATTGTTGGCGGACTGCTGGGTGCTGCTAGTGGTGCAATGGGTGGTGTGGTTGTCGGTGGCGGAGTCGGTTTACTTATAGGTGGTGGTGATGCTTTACCTTATCGCAACCGCTTAGATGCAGGTAAATATTTAGTTGCCGTTGAAGGTTCTGAAACTCTAACTCGCCAAGCAACCAAAATATTGCGTCAGTTCGATCCAGAAAATATCCAAGGTTATGCCGACACAAATACTGTGTATTGAATAAATCATAGTTTACAGATCGCGACACAGCGGCTTGAGTTACTTTCCTATTCTTGGGAGATGGCGTAAGCCGCTGCGATCGCCAACAAATGCCCAGTAGAAAGGCTAACCCAATCTGACAGGAACTGTAGAAATGGGAATTACAGCTAGAATCAAGATAGTTATAGCAGATTAATTCTCAATTAATAACTCATAATTTTTAAGAATGTTGCCACGAGAAGAACTTTTAAAAGGTGTTGAAAATCGAGATAGTGTAGCTCGTGCCATCGATCAAGCGGAGCAAGCCATCAAAACTTGGGAAGTAGTTTTGACAGATTTTCTATCTCCCCCAGAATTGGCAGAAATTCAACGGGTGTTTAACCGATTAACAGAAGTGCAATTAGTCGCGTGGGGTGGATATCCGCAAGCTGAACGCCAAAGAATAGCGATCGCTCGTTCAGAACTTCCGTTAGAGCAATCTCAAGTCAGCCTTGTAGCTGTAGAAATTGCTGGTAATTTCCTGTTTGATACCGCCTCTCACCGCGACTTTTTAGGCGCAATGTTAGGGACAGGAATTGTTCGTGAAAAGACGGGAGATGTGATTGTCTTGGGAGAACGAGGGGCGCAGGCGATTGTTGCCCCAGAGTTGGTAGAATTTTTGTCAATGAGCCTCAAACAGGTGCGATCGGTTCCTGTGAAAACTCAGCAGATTGAGCTAACTGAATTAAAGGTTCGGGAACCCAAGAAAAAAGAATTAACTACTGTGGAGGCTTCTTTAAGATTAGATGCGATCGCATCTGCTGGTTTTGGTATGTCCCGCAGCAAAATGGTTGATTTCATCGATGCTGGTGATGTCCGCGTCAATTGGAAGGAAGTTACCCAAGCTAGTTCTCAAGTCAAATCAGGCGACTTAATCGCCATTCGCTCTAAAGGGCGTTTAGAAGTTGGCGAAATCGCCGTTACCAAAAAAGAGCGTTACCGAGTTCAATTAACAAGATATATGTAATAAGTTAGGAGTGAAAAGTTAGGAGTGAGGAGTTTTAAATACATCAGTTTATTTAACTTGAAACTCTTGTACAGACGCAATTCGTAGCGTCTCTTAACTCCAAACTTTTGTAGAGACGCGATTCATCGCGTCTCTACTCCTAAATATATACTTAATACTTAGGTTTTAAAGCGTTTCGCTAACATATTCAGTAGAAGTTTGCGCGGTACAAGCCGAGATAATTTGCTTCTAATTTGAGTGGTACTATCAGAGCTAATAACAGTTGGATAGCCTTTTTCTAAAGCCTCTAAAGATTCCAAAACCACTTTTTCGGAAGAATAAATTTTATCTGTACTGCTTGCCAGCGCTGGAGGAAAATTAGCTTCTGCAAAAAAGTTTGTTTCTATTGGCCCTGGACAAGTGACTAAAATACGTACACCATACTGATAATTTTCTGCCCATAATGCTTCACTAAAGCTGAGAATAAAAGCTTTACTTGCAGCATAAACAGAAAGATATGGTATTGGTTGAAATGCGGTAATAGAGGATACGTTAATAATACTTCCAGAACGACGTTGCCGCATCAAGGGTAAAAACTTATGAGTTAAATCTACTAATGCTAAAATATTTAATTGTACGATTTTGACTTGTTTTTCTCCATCTCCTTCAGCAAAGTCGCCATAGTAACCAAAACCAGCATTGTTGATTAATAAGTCAATAGTTAATCCCTTTGATTTTGTGGCATCAAATACACTAGCTGCTGCATTAGGTTCTGTCAGGTCTTTAACTATAACGTCTACTTGAATGTTGTGTTGTTCTTGTAGTTGTTTAGCTAATTCGCTTAGTTTGTCTTTAGACCGAGCAACCAG
Organism: Nostoc sp.; assembly: GCF_036917315.1. Classification (GTDB taxonomy): domain Bacteria; phylum Cyanobacteriota; class Cyanobacteriia; order Cyanobacteriales; family Nostocaceae; genus Nostoc. Next base: position 87,344 of record NZ_JBALDR010000009.1, read on the forward strand.
TACAAGATTTGTTTTGCGTGCAGCTAGTTCCTGGGCAAAGGCTTTACCAATACCACTAGAAGCACCAGTAATTAAAGCAGTTGGCATTATACATATTTAGATAGTTTTTAAGCACTTATAAATTTTAGCGATGTTGGCTATAAGTTTTAACTACCTAAAGTGATATACCAAAAAGGGTAAAAGCATTACTTAGTACTGAAATGAAGGTTAGTTTTCTGTACTCAGAATTTCACAATGGAACCTATTGCAAAAATTGAAACACAGATTTACCGCTATCTCAATCTCAAAAAATAGTTTGTGGAAATTTTTGCTAAATTCAGCATTCCAATTGACTGATTCTTCTTGCGGTTTTTTCTGAAAGTATAATTGCCGCTTATCCAGATATTTTTTCTGAAGTCCAATGTCAAAAATAATGATTTTTCTCATAGCGATTCAAAATGAATTTGAATTGCTAATTACCATTTTTCAGACCAATAGATAATTTCTGAGGTGGAACTATTAATAGCAACGCCGTAGCTATCTCCATGATTCCACTTAAAGCCAGGTCTACCTTTGTCATCTGTATTTAATACCAATATTTCATAAGTAGCTGGAAAAGATTCTGTAGGAGAATCACTAGTATAGAAGAAAGTTGTCGGCACACCGTTAGGTTGGTTTATGTGGTCGTTTGTGTCACCACCTAGATATTTGTGCTTGGCACTATTTCTGTATTGTGAAAGTAATTTTTCTATCTTCTTTGGTGGCTCTTTTAACCTAATTTGAAAAAAACTACTTCCTTGCAAAACTTTGGGAGAGTAAGCAATACGAACGTCTTTAGCATCAGGGGGAATCTCATTAGGAAAATGTTTTATTTGGTCATTTTCAGACCATAGCTGATTACGAATTTCTTTGTAGCGTGATGTATCAGTTATAATTTTAGGCTCGCTAGTACTGCTAAAAGTTGTTCTCAGAAAAAAGCTCCCCCCGACAATACTAAGACTAGCAAGGGCTAATAGAAATTGCGATCGCTTCATCAAGTTGGGTGTGTCTAACTTTCATAGTCATATACCCAACTAATAAACTAAATTCGTACTATTGCGGATATCCAATCAGAGATATTAACAGAAACTTTGTGTATTCAGAGGAAAATAGGGCTAATTGTAAAATTAATGTGAAGTTGGTCAATGATTACCTAGTCAAATACCGAAGGCGATCCTCGGAGACTAGTACTACCGTTGTAGCTAACGAAATCAATTCCACAGCCATCCATTTTTTTCAATTCTTCCTGATGCAGCAATAACTAAAGCGGATATATAAATAGTAGATGCACCTTAATTAAATCACAGCCTTCAGCTTTTAGTTGAGGGCTTTTTTTTATTGTTGATACTTTTTTATTTGGCAAGAAAATAAATTTGATCGAAAGTCTAGTTTTCCCGGATATGCCAATAAATAAAGCGGATTAATAAATGGTAGATGCACCTTAATTAAATCATAGCCCTCAGCTTTTAGTTGAAGGCTTTTTTATTTGCCAAGAAAATAAATTTGATCGAAAGTCTAGTTTTCCCGGATATGGCAATAAATAAAGCGGATTAATAAATGGTAGATGCACCCTAAAAATTTACAGCCTTCAGCCAAAAGCTGGAGGCTTTTTTATTGCTGACACTTTTTTATTCGGAAATAAAATAAATTTGCTTAAAAGTCTAATTTGCCCGGATATGGCAATAAATAAAGCGGATTAATAAATGGTAGATGCACCCTAAGAATTTACAGCCTTCAGCCAAAAGCTGGAGGCTTTTATTATTTCAATATCGATGGCAGCAAACTGGGAGCTAACCACAATGCATAACCAATAAATCCAAACAACAAGGTAATTAGGGTAGTAATGCCGTAGCTGATGCAAATTAATAAACCATCAGATTCGATCGTGGCAACAGTCAAAAGTAAAATACCGATAGTCGGGATAGGATTTGTAAACGGGATTGGTAATATTAGTAATACTGTTAATAAAGAGATACAAAACCCATTAATTCGCCAAATTAAAGGATTCTGAGCTACTTTTGCTAATCGGGGACGGGCGATTTTTTGAAAAACTTTGGTAAGCCGTCCCAAATTTTGCAAAAGTAACTGGGCGAAGGAACGAGGAAATTTGTAGTTAGCGATTCTTTTGGGTAGCCAAGGCGATCGCCTTCCTAAAACCATTTGTACTGACAACAGTAAACAAGCACCACCAAATGGGCCAGTTAATCCCGGTGGCATAGGAAACAAAAAAGGCAAAACTAATAATGTAATTACTAGGCTGAAGCCCCGTTCTGAGGTTTCTGTCAGAATATCGCCTAGAGTCAGCGGTTGTTCAGCTAGGCGTTGCAACAGGGATTTTATATCTTGAGAAAATCTCAGATGCATTTGGCGTGAGTTGATGCGAGTTCCCACTTTCTAGTAGAGGGAGATGAGGGAGAATAACTTCTAAACTCTGCCAATTTTAGATTTTGAATTTAAGGAAAATCTAAAATCTAAAATTGAATGACTCCTAACTCCTGCTTTCTGGAGGTACAAAAACAGCTATAGCTTTAGGTATAACCCGAAAATGAGCAGGTGTGTAGGTAGTGATTTCACCATCTGTATTGATAGCGCGAGGTTTGCGAGTACGTATCTCTATTTCTTGACCTTGATGGGAGCGTACACTCTGCCAATGTATGTGTCGCCCTTGTCGCATTGAAGGTAGTAGTAAGATAACCTGCCACCAGTGTTCAATCTCCAAGCTATAAAGGTCTAGCCTTTGATCGTCTATTGTGGCATCGTCAGCCACTGCCATACCACCACCGTAATAGCGGCCGTTACCGACTGCAATTTGCACTGTTTTGACGCGAACCAATTCACCGTTGATTGCAATCTCTGCTGTAAAAGGTCTGGCTTCCAAAAGCACTTGCAATGCAGTGGCAGCATAAGCAAATACTCCCCAACGGCGCTTGACTTCTTTGGTAAGTCGTTGAGTAATTTTTACACTCAATCCCATACTGGCAACGTTAAAAAAGTGCTTGCCATTCACACAACCCAAGTCGATACGCTGTGAATGTCCATCTCCAATAATTTTGCAAGCTTCGTTGAGGGAATTTGGAATTCCCAAAGTTCTCGCTAGATCGTTGGCAGTTCCCAGAGGCAAGATTCCCAAAGGTAACTGAGTTTCAATTAAAGCATCTACGGCAGCATTTAGAGTACCATCTCCTCCGCCAATAATTACCAAGTCAACTTTATGCTTATAGCGAAGTATAACTTCAGCAAGATGTTTGGGATCTTCTGTAGACTCCTCAATTAAATCAAGTCCAAGTGTTTTCAGACTTTGAATCGCTTCCGACAGACCCTTTTGCCCTTGGCGAGCGTGACGATTTACTAACAGCAGTGCGCGGGAACTCATGGGTGGTACCTTTTGTTGTTGATATGTCCAATTATCCGCATCTATATATTCTGCTTGAAGTTGACTACAAAAAAGTATTTAGGCTGTGATGAAAGTTATCAAAAATTCATTTCCCTAACACTTATTATATTGTGACTAATAATTTTTAATTTTTCTTTTTCTTTAGTTTAGCTCTACTAGCCCTCAGTGTGTTTATCTTCAGCAAATATAATTATTACTCCTCAGATAAATGAATTTTAGGTGTTTTTATTTATAAAATAGCGAGTTTTTCAAATATTATTATGCCAAACACAAGAGATATTTTTCATTAAAATAGATACATATACAGCAGATTGCAACTTGTCTACGTTCGCGCAGCGTGTCGCAGACAGAGGCTATGCCAAGGTGAGGTACAGATTATTGTAATATCAATTCTGTATGAAGATGCGTTAAACCATCTTTAAGTAGAAGAAAGAAGAAAGAAAAACGAACCACATACCCCTTCGGGGAAGCAAGCTACGCGCAGCGTCTCGTAAGAGTTGGACACAAAGAAAGTAAAGAAAGAAGTTAAAAGGATTTGGCGCAGCCTCACAAAGAAATGGTATAAGGACACAACAATGTTGTGCCCCTATCTGTGTACGTCATTTACTTAAAAAACGAATGCTGTATATAGCGCTTCTGTGTTGAATCCAATACAGCGCTAGTTGGTTGCTTAACGGTGGGAAATCCCTATCTTCATTTGGAATTTTGGTTTTATGACTTTTTCGGGTCGGTGTTGCGACCAATAATTGCTTGAAACACGTCCCCTAGTAAAAAGAAAAATGCCGCAATTAACACTACAAGCATTAAACCCGTAAGGGCCGCAAAGGGAGAGATGATAAACAAGATTAAAAGCCCAAACATCAAAATCTTTAGTAATGTCTTATTCATCTTTTTTCATATTGAATAATATGTATGTTCTCTACAAATAATCGATGAATTAACAATCTGTCACCTGTCCTCTGTTAGATTTAATCTGTGCGCGCTTACTTTTGTGGTCAAGGCGTTTTCTTTGAGAACTGCGAGTTGGTTTAGTGGGTTTGCGTTTGATTGTTACGACAACTGCGCTTTGAATGAGTTCTTGAAGTCGTTTCAAGGCTGACTCGCGATTGTTCTCTTGGCTTCGGTGTTCTTGGGCTTTTATTACAACTACTCCTTCTTGGTTAATGCGGCGATCGTTGAGCTTTAAAAGCTGTTCTTTATAATAATTGGGTAATGATGAAGCCGCAATATCGAAGCGCAAGTGGATCGCGGTAGAAACCTTATTTACATTTTGACCTCCTGCTCCTTGCGAACGAATCGCAGTAATTTCAATCTCAGTCTGTGGGATAATAACATTATTGGAAATTTGCAGCATTACTCACAAGGCAAAAGAGAAACTTGTAACTTTGGGATAAACTTTCTTTACTCGGTTTGCTCGGCTAAATCTATCATTACATCTGGGTCTTCATTGTTGTTTAAATTCACTTCTAAAGTCTGCCCTTGGATTGTCACTTTATCGCCCGGTACTAGTCGTCGTCCTCGTCGAGTTTCCAGCATCCCGTTTACTTGGACATCACCACCTTGAATCATCAGCTTGGCTTGGCCTCCTGTTGGCACTATACCCATCAACTTTAAAAATTGATTTAACTTAATTGTGTTGTCTCTAATTTTCTTCATAGTAAATAAATGTTCACAATCTTAATTGTATCGCGGCCTTCTCAAGCCAAAGCGTAAATCTGTTACATCAGATAATCAGTTAAGTACAGCATTTCATTAATTCGTAGCAAATTTAATTTGGCAATACCCTGCAATGCCATTGTGTTACCCTGCGTTTAACAACGTTACGCTTTTAGGCAAAACTTTGCTGAGAAATGTGAATTTACAGCAGTTTTCATTTAATTGAACTGTATATGTTGTAAAAGCACAACAATGCTGTACCTCTACTGTGTGGTGTATTTACCTGAAAATTGCTAATTTTATTAATTGGCTGTGATGGAGCGACGCCGAATAGCCCGCACTTCTCTACGAGACGCTGCGCGTAGCTTGCTTCCACGTTCGCGCAGCGTGCTGTAGGCAAGTAGTACAGCATGGTTCGACTCCGCTCACCAGCCGCTCAGTGACCATCGTAGACATCGCTCTAACAAAAACTGTAATACCAGTTATTATCTATAATGTTGATCGACAAAACTGCCAGATATGGGCTAAAAACTAGTCTGGAAGGTTCTTTTAGTGTGTTCAGGGGACTGGATCTATGATTAAGCTTGGTTTATTGGTACAGTCCCAGAATAACTCTTTGGGTATCGGAAAAGTTACGGAAATATCTGATACCAATGCAAACGTGGAGTATTTCTGCTCTATAGGCCAACGTCTCCAAAAAACTTTACCTTTAAGTTCGCTCTCTGAAGTCAAGCTGGAACCTCAGGCTCGATGCTATATCAAGTCCCAAACTCAGGATAAGTGGATAGTGGGCAGAGTTTTTATTTGGGATGATGATACAGAAATGTATCAAATTGATTTACCAGATAAGAAAACTGCGATCGCTTCTGTTGAAGATATTTACGTTCGGTGTAATCTACCAAATACAGACCCCATCCAAACTCTGGCGATGAAGGGCCACGAAACGCCCTATTTCCACGACAAAAGATTGGCTTTCGTGAAATCCTTGACTCAGCAACGCGCTGTGAGTCGCGGGATGACGGGACTGATTTCGGCAAATATTAATCTTTATCCTCACCAAGTTGAAGTAGTCAGGCGGGTACTAGAAGACCCAATTCAACGCTACTTGCTAGCAGATGAGGTGGGACTGGGAAAAACCATCGAAGCGGGTGCGATTCTGCGTCAATTTCTTCTCGATGAGCCGAAAAAAGGTGCGGTGGTCATAGTTCCGCAATATTTGCTCAAACAATGGCGAACTGAGTTAGAAAACAAGTTTTACATCTCCCATTTTGGCAAACGGGTAGCGGTGCTGGCGGTTGAAGATATTCATAAAATCAACCTGAAAGCAAGGATAGGCTGCTTAATTTTAGATGAAGCTCATCACATCGCCGCAATGGCAACCTCTAAGGATGCAACAGTGCGCCAGCGTTTTCAGACTTGCAAAGAACTTGCTCATAAAAGCGATCGCTTACTTTTATTATCTGCCACTCCGGTTCTCAATCACGAGCAGGATTTTCTGGCGATGTTGCACTTGCTCGACCCGACAACCTATAAAATTGGCGATCTAGCAGGTTTCCGCACCAAAGTTGAAAGCCGTCAGCAAATTGGTAAACTTCTGCTTTCTTTTAAAGAAGGTGCAGAACCAGAGGTTCTCAAAAGTAACTTGCAGCAATTGCGAAACCTCTTGGCTGAGGATAAGTATTTACTGAAACTGGCGGATGATTTAGAAAATTGTTTACAAGCAAATTCTCCTGAACAAGAGCAAATCGTCCAAGCGATTCGCGTCCATGTCAGTGATATCTATCGACTACACCGCCGAATGCTTCGCAACCGTCGTGCTGCGGTGGAAGACGTGATATTTGACCGCAACTTTACACCAAAAGAAGAGTACGATTTAGACGAGCGATCGCTTGATATCCACGAACTCCTCAATCAATGGCGGAGTGTTGCTCCTGGTGAAAAGCCATATCAGCGAGTTTTTCTGCTGTTATTTCTCGCTGCTGGTACTTGGTTAGGCATTTTAGAGCAGGTAATTACGGCGCGGTTAACTGCGAAACCTCATGCTAAACTCATCCAGGAATTTAAAGAAGATGATGTTCGCCTATTAACTACAACCCCCAAATTCTCAGGGGAAGAAGAGATTCTCCAATCCTTACTAAAAATTATTCGTCAACCTCAAGAGGATGGACAACGAACGGAAAATTTGAAAACAGTGCTGCTGAATCAGCTAGGTACTTATTTCAAAATTCCCGCAAACGTTCGGAAGAATCAAAAGGAATTCATCACGAGAATACAGCAGAGAATCAAGAGACCAATTACTGGCGACATTCTGCCCAAATTTGTTGTATTTACCAGTTTTGTGCAAACTTGTGGCGAAATTGTCCGGTATTTATCTGATACCTTTGGTGCAGAGACAATAGCTAGCCATCAATTTGGAGAATCACCAGACAAGGTTGAGGAAGGCTTAAATCGGTTCAAGAACAACCCCAACTGCTTTATTTTAGTATGCGATCGCTCTGGAGAAGAAGGGCGTAACCTCCAGTTTGCCGATTGGTTAATTCATTTTGACCTGCCTTGGTCGCCTAATCAATTAGAGCAGAGAATTGGCAGACTTGACCGCATTGGCAGCAAAATTGGCATCCAATCTAGTGCCTTGATTGGCCCTTACTTGGAAGATAGCCCTCACAATGCTTGGTATAAAGTATTAAAAGATGGGTTTGGTATTTTCCAACAATCAATTGCCAGTCTCCAGTTTTATGTGGATGAGAAACTCGCAGAATTAGAAACAGTTTTGTTTCAATCAGGTGCGACTGGATTGTTAAAGATTGTTTCACCAATTCAAGCGCAAATTGAAGCAGAAATAGCCAAAATTAGCGAACAAAATGCTCTAGATGAAATTGATGCAAACGATGAAATTGCTACCGAGTATTTTCAAGAGCTAGACAATTACGATGCTCGTCATCTAGAAATGAAACGAGCAATTGAAGGCTGGATTTGTGACGCGCTGGGATTCAGAGGACTGAATAACCCCGATTCATCAGAGATGCGACGTTATCAACCAACAACGCGGACATTGGTGCCGATAAATGATTTGCAAAACCGTTTTGCTGAGAGTTCCCTAGACCAATTTGGTACTTATAATCGCAGAGTAGCAAACCAAAATGCTGGTGTTAAACTCTTTCGAGTTGGGGAAGGATTTGTCGAAGCACTCTCGAACTATATCAATTGGGATGACCGAGGTGAAGCCTTTGCTCTGTGGCGCACTGATGCATCTTGGGACGCGAAAGAAGGGAAGGAGTGGTTCGGTTTTCAATGCAATTATGTAGTCGAGGCAAATTTAAGAACTGCCAAACAAGTTTTACTAGATAACAAACTAGATAATTCTCAATTCAAAAACTTGCAGCGCCGCGTTGATGCTCTATTTCCGCCAATTATAGAAACTATCTATGTTGATGGACGCAAGCAGCCAATCCGGGTTGTTGAGGATAAAGCACTCTTAAGTATTCTGCAACGTCCATATAAAGACAAAAACAATAATCAAGGACGAGATTACAATCTAGCAAAAGAGCGCTTAGGAATTATTGACGATTTTGTTGACCCTAGTAAATGGCAAAATTTTTGCTATGAAATGCGTAACACTTCTGCGGAATTACTTTCAAATCGTCCCGATTTTATTGACTTATGTCAAAGTTGTGCTAAAGTCGCCGAAAAGAAATTAGCCAATAGAGTAGAACAATTACGACTACGTTTAAACCAGCAAAGTTGGGATAATGCATTAGCTGAAGAATTGAAGATAGAAACTGCTTTAAATGCAGCTATTCTAGAGGGAATTCGCCAGCCGCTTCTGAGGCTTGATTCTGTGGGTTTTATTGTGGTATCGGGGCGATCGCTTGTGCAATTTGAGTGATATTGTGTGCGATTAAATAGCTTTGGTAATTCTAATTGAGAGCTTGATATCCCCGACTTTTTAAAGAAGTCGGGGATATTTTTGTTCCCGTACAAAGTAGGAAAAGTGGGAAAGGTAGGATGTTTTACTGTTTTTGTTGATTTTATTATTGCCTGTTGTTAGCCTGTTATTGAACTGATATTAAGATTAGTAGATATGAAGACAATAGAAATTAAAAATTTGCAAGTTCCAGAAATTGAAGAACTTGATGATTTGAAAGTAGCGGCAATTGTAGGCGGCGCGCTCATTACAGGACAAGTAAAATATTTTGATGAGTACAAAGGATTTGGCTTCATTACACCTTCAGACGGATCTAAAGATGTTTTAGTTAATTTCTCAGCTATTCAGTCCAGTGGTTTGAAAACGCTAGATGAGGGTCAAAATGTTGAATTTGAGATTCAAGGTGGTGCAAAAAGGCCGAATGCTGTAAATATTATCACTATATAAGACTTGAAATAAACACAAGTTTGAAATCCGCTTAGTAACTAAGCGGATTTTCTGTATATGCAAAAATCTATTCTGACAAGCGATCGTTTAGCCTTAAAACCCACCTAACGGGTAATCTCGGTCTATCGACAACGCCCGATATCACACGCTCAAAGAAGGCGCTAGGGCTAAAGTTTTCGTCAAATCGGTAAGAAGAACGCGATCGCACAGGTTAAATAATTCTGCCTCAGTAGAAGTGTGTCGCATCAATCGTAAAAAATGACCTTCAGTGTCAACACTCAGGGCAATGTAGTTGAGGAACATTTTTAGGTAGCCGACGCGCGATCGCTCTGGCATCGTTGCTGCTGTGGGGGTTTGCCATAAACGATCGATATAGTTGCGTACCTCCGCTAAAGGAACGGGTGCGATCGGTTCTTTTCGCAAAGCTTGCCGAATTTGATTAAAAAGCCAAGGATTCCCGATTGCCCAACGTCCCACCATCACACCCGCCGCGCCCGTTTGAGAAAGCACTTCAACAGCAGTTGTCGCCGAGTTGATATTGCCATTAGCAAGCACTGGACAATGGACTCGTCTAACTGCTTCAGCGATCAAATCATATTTCACTGCCCCGTGGTACATATCTTTTACCGTGCGGCCATGCAAACTCAGCAAATCAATGTTGTGGCGATTGATGATATCTAGAATTTTGTAAAAATTATCTGTATTTTCAAAGCCTACACGCATTTTGACCGTCAAAGGTCGATCGCTAACTGCTTGCCGCAATTCTCCCAAAATCCGATCCACTTTTTCCGGCAAGAGCAGCAATCCACCCCCAACATTTTTGCGATAGATTCTAGGTGCTGGACAGCCCATGTTCAAGTCAACTCCAGCGATATTATAGTTGCAGAGTTCCTTTGCTGTTCTGACTAAATCTGGAATACTTTCGCCAATCATTTGCGCAAAAACGGGACGACCTGTGTCGTTTTCGGTGATTGCTGCCAAAATGCTACGATTGAGCCGGGAGGTATCATTGACGCGGAAATATTCGGTGAAAAAGTAGTCAGGGCTGCCGTAGTGGGCAATCACCTTCATAAACCAAAGGTTTGTCACATCCTGCATGGGCGCAAGAGCGGTGAGAGGTAGGTGTGGATAGAACGATTGGGGGAGCGATATCTGGGACATAAAGATGAAGAGCGATCGACAAAGCTCACTGTTAAATTATAAGTAGCTAGACGTAAATAAATTAAAGTTTGTAGTGTACCCCTTTGGGGAAGCAAGCTACGCATAGCGTCTCGTAGAGAGGACTTTAGTCCTAATTATCGTTGCTTTGAGCGATGAACCGCTCACTATGAACTAGAAGTTTATTAGTAATCTTATTATCAAAACTAACTAATACCACAAGCTGCTAATTTTACAGTTAAAGCATCGGGGTAGCGCCACGATTGAGAACCACCAATCCAAATACGTGAGGGTAAATGACCGATTGGTGCTTTGAGACTAAAATTGAATTCCGAATTTGCATAACTAGAATTGTATATATGCCAACCAACTTGATTACAAAAAACTCCATAGTCTCCATTCACGTTTTTGTAAATAAGTGTCTGTACGCTAAAACCAAAGCGTTTATGACTGTAATTCACCCATAAAAGGTCAATGATTTGCAAATCTTCACAGGGAAGTTTCTCAATATCGCTACTAAATATATAGCTACCTCTAGGCTTTGCTAGGGCTTGACACATTAGTTCCCAAGTTTCTTTATCTGCTAATTCCCATTTTCCTTTTGCTAATAAATCACGCAAATGTGTATAATCAATAGTAGTTAGTGTACGATAATTAGAAATATTTAGCAATTTTTTTGGTTGTTGCTCTAGTGTCTGTAAAACTTCTGTTGCCGATTGGAAGCGTTGCGAAACGGCATTTTGTAAAAGTTTATCTAAGATTTCACAAAGGTGAACGCTAACAGTATTCTTTGCTGGTAAATGTTCTTGCCATACCCAGCGATCGCTAGCAATATCGAACAAATCAAAGGGAGAAACATCGGTAAGCAAGTAAATACATGTTACACCCAAGCTATAAAGATCGCTGGCTGGTAATGACTTTCCTCGCATTTGTTCGGGAGCGATATATTCTGGGCTACCTACTATTGTGCCTGTACGAAGTTGCTTCATGTTATTGGCGAATTTAGCAACTCCGAAATCGATTAATACCAAGTCTCCTCGGCCCGAACGGCGCATAATATTTTCCGGTTTAATATCTCGGTGGATTACTTGTCGGGAATGGATAAATTGTAATGTGAGCAATAAACTTTTTAATATCTCCCAAATTTGCGGTTCTTGAAAAACGCCTTGTTTTTGTAATTCCTGGGCGAGTGTTTGTCCATCTACTAATTCTTCAACGATATAAAATTTTTGATTTTGTTCAAAGTGCGCTAGTAATTTGGGTATTTGAGAGTGTTCTAGTTCATTGAGGCGAAGGGCTTCTTGATGAAATAAATTGACTGCTTTATGCCAAGTCTCAGTATTTTCTTTTTGAAAACATAGTTGTTTAACTGCACATTTGGGTCGATCTGGAAGATGTTCATCAATAGCTAAAAAGGTTCTCCCAAAGCCACCGCTTCCAATGACCGTGAGTGGACGATATCGCTGTTTAAGTAATAATTCCTGACCACAACTATTGCAAAAACGAGAATCGTCAGAATTTTGTGGACGTAGGCAATCAATATTGGTACAGTAGCTCATACTACAGGAGTTCTATTTGTTGGAATTACTATATATAAAGTATTCCCATGAGAAGGGCACTCTTACTAGTAGAAAAGACAGCGATGCCTACGCCTACGCACTTTAGAAGTTTTGGCATAGTAGTAGTTTACTGCCTGTTCCACGCGATCGCTGCTTTGGTGAAACTTTGACTCTTTGAATTTGTGTCAGATACAAGAGTACTACAACCGAATAAAAGTATCAAAAGCTATTGAAACCAACGTTTAGTTGCCTCTGCAATGCGTTCCCCAAAGCGTTATTCTCTGTTATTCTTCTAAAAGAAAATTCTTTTGCTCCAAGTCTTTCTCCTATTTATATTAACTAAATATGTGTCTCAATGATGTAGTGATTGACCGTGCCAGCCCCAGTGATGTTACTGCAATCGTCAAGTTGGCCCAAGCCAATGACGCAGAACATGGTGGTATGTTGTTAGGTCATCTTGAGCCAGAGGCTGTGATGATGACTATCTCTCAAATGCCGAGCGTTGTAGCCCGAAAAAATGGTCAAGTTGTAGGATTCTTACTCAGTTGGTCAAAGACAACTGCTAATCTACCAATTATAAAGGTGATGTTACAAACCTATTCTGGTACAAAAGATGCTTACTTATATGGCCCCATTTGTGTTGATGAAACGATGCGTGGGCAAGGTATTGCTGCGGAAATGTTTGCTAAGTTGAAAGATTTTCTACCAAAGCGGGAAGGAATACTGTTCATCAATGCAAACAACAAAGCATCACTTCAGGCACATCAAAAGATGGGTATGTGCAAAATGGCAGAGTTCATCTATGAAAGCACTGAATTTTTGATATTCGCGTATAATAGCTAACTACTTTATAGGTTCTCTTTAAAATTAAACTGAGTGGCTAATCTGGAATAATTTAAGTTATTTACTACTTGCTTAATCTGGAAAATGACATAAGAGGGTTATTAGCCAATAGCCAAGAAAATTATTTCATGACGGAAAATGGGCTTGATGGTGTAAATTATTTATCCATAAGTCTGTAATCTGCTCTTGTTGGAATCCGAACCTCTATGCATTTACTCAAAGTATCAATTTTGACATTCTTAGTCACTACATTTTCATTTGTTCAACAAAGCCGTGCTGATACCAGTGCGCCACCAATTAAGATACAGGTTCAGCAAGTAGCACAGTGGTTCACTGGTTTTTTTGATAATGCTCAACAGGTTGCTAATAGCCCCTCTGTGCCATTAATTACTATATCAAGTTGTAGTGTACAACTGGATGGTACTAATCCTCTGGCTGAAACACAGAACGTTTATCTAGAGCAAGAAAGCCCAGGTTTTGAGCGGCTACGCCTTTATTCTTTTAATCAAGGAAATTCGGCTGTGAATCTAAGTATTAGCAGCTTTTTAAATGAAAATACTGTACGCGGGTTATGCAATCATTCTCAGTCTAAGCCACAGCTTAGTATTAACAATGTTGAGAAGAACACATGTAATCTGCAATTATTTTGGGAACCGAACAGCTACATTGGGAACAATGCTCCCAATGGCTGTATAACAAATAATGGCTTCAAAGTGGTTTCTGATATAACTATTGAGCAAAGTAGCATCGACTCCTTAGACAAAATTTTTGACAAGAAAGGCAATTTACTTGTAGCCACACCCATTGAATTTCGTCGAGTTAATTCTGTTCCAGAACCCTCTGTCACATTCGGGTTACTGGCTTTGGGAATTTGGAGTACAAAAAATGCAATTTCAAATCGGCAAAAACAGAAATCAAAAAAGAATTAAATCTCTGTTTAAAGTTAGCGATGGAGGGCGATAAGGCTCTAAGCTTTAGCTGACTAACCTGAGCCGGATCAATTTGAGTGGCGTCCAATTACTAAACATTCATTTTGTACCCTGGTAAGCATATCGTTAAAAGCAGGAGTATAACAACCATCTTTATCAACAACCCTACGGAGAGTATACTCACCAGCCCGAGAAAGTCCGCCGAACCAAACGTTCTTTCTGTGCCAAATATCTCCATTGAGAGAATTGTTGTCTTGGGACATTGTGAAACTAACAATCGATTTTGGAACTGATATTCCTAGAAAAACAGGTGTGATTTGAGCTTGTTGCAAAGTTTCATCTTCAAACTTAATTTTGTAACTTACTTTAAACCATTGAATTGAACGTAGTAATATCCAGCCAGCAATCGAGTCATGAAAAGTCCACTGTAACGGGGCCAATATCGGTAAAAGCAAATTTCTATTCTCTATATCCCATTCTAAATTGTACATAGTAATGCAAGTGTCTGGCAGTGGATTGCCATCCATAAAAAACACACCTTTAAGTACAGATGGTAAGTTTGTTTCTTTGATTGGAATCATCCAGGTTGCAATATTATTAAGTTGCTTTTTTTCAATTAATTCAGCCATATAATTTGTAATTACTTCCTTTGTGCTAAAAGAATACCTAAATTTGTAAAGAACCGAATAAGAGAGAAGATGAGTAATCTTGCACTAGAAAAAGAGTAAAATCAACTCAAAAAGCCAGAACAATTACCAAATTATAATTCCGCACGAGAAGTAGGGGCGTAATCTGTGCGCCCCGGCTGGAAGTCCCTTACTCACAGTCGTTGAGCAAAACCTTGTAGTACTAAATTATTAGGAGTAACGGCAGTCACTTTTTCAAAATCCCATTTGACTTCTGTAATTGAGTCCCATTGATAGTTGTGGAACAGATGTAAACAGAAAATTTTGATAAAGCCAATTGATAAGGATGTACCAGGACAGGCTCGTTCATGCCCTTCGCCGTTCCAAGATAAGATATCTGAAAAATTTCGTGTGAGGTCAAAATCATCTGGATTTTGGTATCTATTGGCATCTCGATTAGCTGTAAGAATAGAGCCAAGCAAACGAGTACCTTTTTGGAATGGACATTTTTGTTTTCCAATTTCAACTTCACCCGCTTCAGTGGTAAGTTGGCTAACAAATCGCACAGGTGGATAGAGACGAGCCGTTTCTAGAATCACTTGATTGAGAAGTGTTGACCGTTCTAGAGCGTCTGAGTCTAAAGTTTTTTTACCATTCCAAATTGCATTCACTTCTGACACTACATCATTTCTGAGAGTATTATTCAAGCAGAGAACACCAATAACTGATCCTAAAAGCGCACTTGTGCCGGCAGTACCAGCGATATGAATCATATCAAAAAGGGTATTAGCGATTTGGTGTTCGTTCAATTGATACTGAGCGCCTGTTTCAAAGTAAGATGCCCATTTAGCTGATTGTTTATATCGCTTAATTAAATATTGACGATGCCGAATTTTTGGCGCTGTTAATATTGCCAGCAGATACTTGCTGATAAAATTAGGCAAGGATGCAAGAGCCAAACCCTTAATGTAACTATCGGATGCTGTGATTTCTTCCTCAGATAAAGATATCTGAAAAACTAGTTGGTGCAAAATCGACAGCATGATCTTTGGCAAATCATTGCCGATGTGTAATTTGCCTTGTTTAGCAGCTTCTAACAACCTTTGCTCAACTAGATTCCCTAAAAAGTCTATCTGCCCTGACGGTTCCGGTAAGGCTTGTAAGATTACAGTACGTAGTCCTGTGTGTTCGTTACCGTTTGTTCCCAAGCTCAGAGGATTATCCAGCAGGTAGCTAGGAGCTAATATTCTGATGATGCCTAAATCATTTCCTCGCAGTTGTGGTTGGGTTTGCATTAATTCTCTCACCTGCGAGTGAGAGGAATGCATAATTGCTTGGTCTACTGCAAAATACTTGTCTCCAATATTATCCTTACGGATGTAGAGAAAGTCTCGCCATGCGTTGAGCATGATTGACGCATCCATGTAATAAAAAATCAAGCGGAGAAACTTGCCGATCGCAGTATCGTAACCTACTTTAGCTAGTATAGGTGCAAGCCAAAGCTGGCGATCGTGACCTTTGAGGACTTTATCTTTAAGTGTCATAGTATTTATTTTGAGTCATTTGTCATTTGTCCCTAATTCAGATATTGATGCTCTGAGGAATTTTAGAAGGAAGTAGATACTCATAGGGTGGACGGTGTAAATTACGTTGCTTGATGGTATCTTCTACCTGCTGAAGATTACTTTGGAATGCTTGTAGCAATGATTTTACTTTTTGGTCTGTAAAGTATCCTTGCTGATAATCACCCAGCTTGTTGTAATACACAGACCCCAATAAGCTGAGTAGGTTGTATTGCCGTTGCGCCCGATCTAAGGGAGGGAGCAAATTAAGGTAGTCTTGCTCAGTAACTTCTCTTTTGAGAGTTGAGGCTGGTAAATAACCTGCCAATGGTATGGCTGCGGCGTAGCCCATAAAATCTTTTTGCGGAAAGTTAACCGCAGCGTGTTGAGCGCTGGCAGTGAAAATAACCAGCGTAGTGGCATCAATTAAGTAATTGCGCGTTTTGATGCCCCCATCTTCGCCAAAATCGGGGATGCGACCACCATCGTAAGCTGAAATTTCGGCTGCCCAGGC
This sequence comes from Nostoc sp., assembly GCF_036917315.1. Taxonomy (GTDB): domain Bacteria; phylum Cyanobacteriota; class Cyanobacteriia; order Cyanobacteriales; family Nostocaceae; genus Nostoc. Next base: position 103,975 of record NZ_JBALDR010000009.1, read on the forward strand.
TTGCAATGCTCTGTCTTTTTGAATGTCTTCATCGGTGGTGTAGTAAAGATTTAGGTAGTCTGCAACCCATTGATGAATGGCATTCCAGACTAGTAGGGCATCATCCCGGTAAGGATAAATAGGCAAGAGGTTGGGATCGTCTACACCGCGCTGTTGGAATTGCTTAGGTAAGATGGCGCTATTAAAACCATAGCTTTGCAAGCCTAGCACTACTAAAACGCGAGAGTTATCGATTGATGATGAGAGTAATCTATCGACACCACCGCCTGGAGCTATGAGAATCCGTTGAGCAGCATCGTTAATTGCTAAAGTGCTGTCAAAATGCGGGTGCAGTAGAATTCTTAGGGGATGGGTGAGTGGCAATTGTCGAGCGGTGGCGATCGCAAAAACACCAATTAACAAGTGAGTTCTTGCTAGGTGAGTAACAGCTTCGTGGTAGTTGGCATCTGCTATTTGGACTATTGTTTTGGCAAAAAGCCAAGAGTATTTACCGGAGTTAGGGGTAACAATTGGATAATCTGGGCCTGGGGTTTGACCGCATTGAATGGCTATCGGACGCAATAAACGGTTGGGGTCTGAGCCTTTGGGTAAGGCAAACAGTGCTAGGGGAGCATAGAGATATTTTTGCTCGTGTGGGAATGTACCGTTGACCGCACCATCTAAAATTTTATAGTCAGCTAAGTAGAGTCTGCCTTCAAGTCCGGCTGCTGCTAATGAATCGTCAGTTCCCATTACTCCTTGGTAATGTTCGTCTGTGACTGGGAAGCGATCGCCTGGAGTAGTTACTCGCGCGATCGTGACGGGATTGTAGCCAGCCACTCGCATGTAGGCAAATACTTCATCTTCTTGGTGAGTTTTAGCGATCGCTGGCACACCAATCACTGGAAACAAATTTTCGTAGTCCTTAAGACTGGTTGCATGTCCTGTCGGCTGTCCTTCATATAGAAGGTTAATTATCCTATTTAGGGCATCTCTGAGGATTACAAGTCCGTTTTCTTTCAAAATAGAATAAAAAAGATCGTCGAGTTCTCTAACATCCTTAGATATACCTTTGAGCAAAAACTGAGGGATAATTTGCAGGATTCTTGCCAGAATATTGATTTTTAGTGGTACTGCTCCCTTGAGCAAGGCTTCTAAAATAAACCTTTCGACATCATCACGAATCGATTTAGAACCTTGATTGCCTCTGTTGACAATCAAGGTATTGATAAACACAACTCGTAACTGCTGGGCTAATAAAAAATACCAGTTAGTAGCAAACTCTTCCGCAAGAGAAAGCCGATCCAGCATCGCAATAGATGGAATATGGACGTAGTTATATTGATACTCTTGCCTAGCTATATCTAAAGTATGAGTACTTGATGAGCTGATTAAATTTTCTGGTGATGAAGCAGTCATTGACTCTACTCATGTTTAGTACGGGTAACTTTAATAGTTTAGGATAAACAGGTTTGAGTTACCTAAATGTATTATCGCAATCAAGTTTAAAATTACGATTTTTCTAAAGAAATTTTCTGGATTTTATCAACTCCTGAACCACGCACTAAATGTTTAGAAATCTTCCCAGAAATATCTAGCAATACAAATAATATTTGCCAAGATTTAGAAACAATTCTCAAAGAAAACTTTCGCACTAAGGTATTGTGTTGGAGTTGACTTGAGTAATTCAGGTTAAAAGTAATAAATAATACTAAAATCAACAGTGATGGCTTTGATATTCAGAATTTTTAGATGCTATATAAGGAAAGCCATAATAAGGACAAAATCGAAACTTCAATGGCGTAGTTGGTTCGTTACACTTAGCACAACTATTACGTAATGCCGTAACGCGCAAGAAACGAAACTGCGATGCTTAGGTTGGGCTGCGCCTACGCAGTACTTGATATCGAGTGAGTGCCTTACTGTTGCTCTATCAAACAATTGTCGATAGCTGTTTTGCAAAATAGGCCTGGTAGAGTCCGTAACGCGGTAAGATGCGATCGCCCTCAAAGCGAATTAATCCCAAACCTTCAAGCTTGTAAGTGTCAATAGGATTAAGAGAAATATCTTGCTTTGCTGCCAGAATTTCAGCAAAGGTCTTTGCAAGTCTAGGATTTTCTTGCAGTTTGATCAGCTGTCGCCATAAATGATCGCGGTAGATGCCACCATTGGCGATCGCTTCCTCTATTATTTCTTGCAGGGTCATTTCTTGAGACTTAAGATAGTACAAACTAATCTGAATTAGTGCTGGATGTCCTCCTACTAATGACATCAGTTTGATCAAATCTTTAGCTTTAAACGAGTCTAAACTATACCGCCTAGCTAAATCTTCTATTTGTGGTTGAGTAAAATCGTTCAGACGAATAGGTAGACCAATATTAAAAGGAGAAAGATTAATATCCATAGAGATATAGTCTTCGGTTGAGTAAACCATTACTAACCTCAGCTTTTGCCAGTTGGGATTGTGTCGTGCTTCCTCACACCATGACCGCAACAATGCAAAAAACTCTTGACAAATGTGAGGATATTCAAAAAAACGGTCAACTTCATTCAATATCAAAACCACTGGGTTTTGACATTGAACGAGCAAATAGTTTTCTAAATAGAAGCCGCTACTCAAGTTGTAGCCAATTTCTTCATTCCACTTTTCCTTGAGATTGGGGTCAATACCTAACCCTGTTGCAATTTTCCAGCAAAGACGACGCAACAGTTTATTTAAATCAGTTAGACACTCACTATCGAATTGGTAGCAATTCACATTCACAGTCTGATACCCAAGTTTCTGTGCAAACGCACAAAGCCGCAACACAAGAGAACTTTTACCCATCTGTTTGGGGGACTTAATCCGAATCACGCAGCCACTAGTAGTTACTTCTCGATAAACCTTTCTCTCTAGTGGAGGACGTTCAATATAAAAGTAAGAATCTAAAGGTACGGGGCCATCTGGGTATGACCAAAGATTTTCTATATGTTCAGTTTGTGTGTAATGTTCTTCGACAAATGAGGTTAATTCAGAACGTTGAGATAAATCTTCTTCTATATTTGCAATAGACAATAACTCAGATGTTTCAGTCTCATTTGCTTTGTTGACTATGGTGTAGTCTTCGCTGTGTAATTCTAGATTAAAAGCGCTAAAGCAGAGTTTTATAGTTTTTTGATCTACACTTTCACTTAAAGACCATAATTTACTCAAAGTTCTACTAGAAACATGAATGCGCGAGCTTATTTCTTCTAAACTCAAGTGTTCGCCTTTATTTTCTACTATCTCCACAGAAAGAATTGCTGATTGTAACCGTTTAATCCCTGTGGAAGTTAGTACAACTCCGCGTGCGCGTTTAGTTTTATACATGGCTGTCCCAAGTAGCTGTTATAAATGAGTGTCACAAGCAACATTTCTTTTTACATACTGAAACTATAATTTAATGTGGCAATCTTTGATACATTTTTGTTTCATCTTCTCTAAGATATATTGGAACTCTAACAAACAAGTTACATTATACTAGCTTGATCGTAAACACTGTCATCAGTTATTTATTTATCCTACTTTTCCTACTTTTCCTACTTTTCCTACTTTTTTACTGAGTGTTTTGATGGTTGTCTTGCAAAAACCTCTAAAGAAATGAAGTCTTTGTATTTACCTGAATTTGTACAAATGTGATTAAATAATGTAATATTTTTAACTTGGATAAAATATTACTACTTAATAAATGTTGCAAAAAGATTATCGCTTTATTAGACCTCTAAATATTGAGTATTAATAGTTGTGGAACTACTTGTAATCAAGACTTGGTTAAAAACTTGGCAGAAATTATGCACAAGCAAAATCCAAAGATAGACGAGTAGATAATCTATAAATCGGTAATAACTTATGCTTATTTCTCGGACAAGCAATGCAGAACTTATCTAATAGATGTATTCTGATTACTAGCTTCTACTAAGAAAAGGGAAGATTTTCTAACTGTCTTAATACCCATTGAGGAGTGAAAACATTCCGGTAAATCGGGTTTTTAACTCTCAGATAGCCGTTATAATTTTCCACTAAACCAGATAGCAACAGTTCTGTCTGTTCTTCACTATTATCGGCTGGTATCAAATTATCTATCGGGTTCCTATTCCTTAATTCCTCTACTTGTAACACCCGTTGATAAATATTTAATAACTTTCTTGCTTTGTGTTCGTCAAAAAGTAAGCGATCTCTTATAGTACGGAGATGTTCAGGTTCATCTTGGAATTCCCAATGTTGAATAATGCGCGATCGCACCAATTGTTCTACCCAATATCCTTCAGCACCGTTCGGTATGGTAATTGTTTCCTTATAACTTTCTAAGGCAACTTGCACAACTACCTGACAAAGCTTCTGCGTGAGAAATGGCTGTCCTCTTGTCCAATGAATAATATACGCCAATATTGCCTGTGGGTGGCTGACTACTTCTTCTAAACCTTCAAGTAGGGGCATAGCTTCATGTAATTGAAAGTCAGATAACTTAATTGCTTGACCAATGTTAAAGGGAGTTCGATGTCGATCAACAATTAGGCTAGATGGACTGGCTACACCAAACAAAGCGAAACCCAAGCGTTGAAAACTTGGGTTGTGTGCTTGCTGCTCATAACAGTAACGAATCCAGATAAAAAAATCGTTGAGCGGGAAATTCAAACTCAGCAGACTATTAATATTATCGATAAAGATGAAAATACGATTATTTTGAACTTCTCTCAGCAACACCTGTTCAACAAATTGATACAGTCGTTGTACAGGAGCAAGCTCTGATTGTTGCTCCCACCAACTTTCAAAGTTGATTTGCTCTGTTAGATTTAACTTGTGAAACAGGCTGAAAATAATACTTTTATACCATTGTGTAGGTGTAATTTGATTAGTACCTAATAAAAATGAATTTAGATAAATGCATATATAATTTTCTTTTTTTAAGCGATGAACAGTCCGGTGTAGTAAAGATGATTGACCTGTTTGGTGGTAGTTGAAGACATAACAGAAATTTCCTGTTTTTAATCCAGTATAAAGTTGTTCGTCTGCTTGGCGGACAATATATGTAGAGTCATCATATTTCAGGCTACCACCGACCTGATATCTCATAATCAAGTCAATTACTATAAATAGCGATACTTGTATTTTTATAATCGATACTATATTTAAACGCAACAATATTCTGATAGAATTTAACTTTTGTTTTCATTATTTTTGCTATTACTTAAGGTTTAACTACCTTGTATTTACTTACATTCTCTGATAGCGATCGCCCTGTTTCATCACTCTCAGAAACTAGATGATTTCTAACTTTTATGCTATATGCCGACCTTTCTCAATCATTGCACTTACTTCTTTTTCATTGTGTTGTTGAATTGAACTTTGATAAATCTAGGTTGAGATTTTTAGTAATGGCGTAACCGCCCAGCGTAGCGGATCGCAATATATAATTCCTCACTCAACTTGTCTTGGTTAGTAAATAACCTGAGTTCGGGATAAGTAGATGGACATAAATAAAGTGAAGACAGGGTAGGTGAGATACCTACGCCACAAGAGGCTAATTGTTTTTGTAAGATGGGCATTATACCTGCCATAGCCAGTAAAAGAGTATTTTATATTTCATTAAGTCCATCTACTTATTGGCAATGCAAACAAGACTGCAAGTTAACATAGTTCATCATTTTTCACAGCAGAGGTGTAGTGGAAAATGACAGCTAAATTATTCTCTGAAAAAAGCAAAACTTTGGAAAAAAATTATATATTTTTAGATAACTAAAGAGCAATCGCCTAAGAGATAGTGCCAAAGTCGATCGCTATATCATTTGCAGACTTATCTTCTCTTAGCTAAAAAGAAAAATCAAGGAAAGTTAAGACATTTAAGTAAATTATTGAGATAGTTAAGGAGTTATGTAAAAATAACTTGAACAATTAAGTGCCTACTTTGGGTTTTATAATATAGTTCCACTCACCATGAAAAGAATTTCGTTCGATTG
>NZ_JBALDR010000010.1:0-19171 GCF_036917315.1 Nostoc sp.
GATCGCAACTCGCTATGATAAACGGGCGACCAACTTTCTCGGTGCAATTTATCTAGCTGCTTCTGTTATTTGGCTCAATTGATGACACGCCCTAGCTCCCTTTTGATTTCTTCAAAGGGTATTGTCCCCAGCATTGAAATTTCCTCTAGTACCTTATAAGCATCTCTTGCATCAGCCTCATCTAACCTTGCTTCAATTAGCTCATGCATCTGCTCTGTTGAGGTAATTTCAATCCCTGTTCTTCTCTAAGTTTGTCCGTTAATGCATAAAAAGCTTCGCGCTCGTCTCGATGTTTCAATACATAAGCTCTTAACTCTTGTTTAGTCATCCCTTGAAAATTTGCCTTAGTCATAAATATCTTACCCTTCCATTTGGCAATATTTCGACTTCAAAACTTTGTCCAGCCAGATGTCAATATAACTTTAGAAAAAAAGTTAAATAAGTTTCCATTTTGGGAATTATAGACCTATTGAAGCTCAAGCAGATAGGTCAAAAATATTGATTAGTGAAACTGCAAAACTACTTTACCCCTCGGTGGAGAAATTGGTTAAAGAAATTGTGGCGGTTAACCACGCTTGGAAAGTAGCTTGCGAATTATTTGGACAAGATTCACCCCTATCTATTTCTTCACGGGATCTAAAAACCTGTTTACAAGTGCGTTTGTTGCGAAGCTATGCACCAGAACAGGTTTATTTAATTGAGGATAAAGAATCAGAAGGTGAAGCACTTTACAGCTTACGTCTCCGAAAACCTATAGGAGAACGCCTGTATGCAGAACATCTTCCAATGCGGATAGCTCAAGAAGTTTTTGCGGATAAAGAATTAGAGCAATTTAAAAAGATATAACCAAGATAAACAAGAAAGGTGCAGCGTGGAAATAGCAAAAATTTGGGACATTATTTGGGATAACGAACCTTTTCATTGGGCAACTGCTTTTGTATTAGTAGTTGCAATTTTTGTCGAACTTTACACATTATGGCAGTATTGGCGCTCAGAATGTGGCATAACTGGAACCTCGATTAAATTTTTGAGTAATTTGAAAAAGGGTAAAAATGTAAAGCTTTTAGACAAAGTTCGCCCCTGGTTAAAAGAGCATCTAGGAACCGATGACTTTAGTAGATTCAAACAACAAGATGGTAATTTTATACTGGTAAAGTATCCATCTGTCTTAGCCCATCCCATACCTCGTAGTTCCCTGCGCTTTGTGATAACCTTGTGTACTGCGATCGGTGTTTTAGGAACATTTTATGGTATACAAGAGGGACTGCAAGGAATCAATTTATCTACAGAAAATCCTAAAGAATTGATGACTGCCAGTAAAGGGCTACTGGTAGGAATGAAAACAGCTTTTTCCACTTCCCTGATGGGGCTTGGTTCTGGTAGCTTGTTTACTCTAGTTTTGTTTGGGTGTGATTCGCTAAAACAGAAGCGGCGTGATAGCCTGCGTCAGAAATTGAAGGCGATTGCAATTTTGAAAACGGCAGATAACGACAACCGTGAAGTAGTTGAAGCACTTAGTCTTGTAGCAAAAAACTTGACCGGGTTAAAGCAGCTAAACGCGGAAGGTATTGGTCAAGCTGTAGGCAGGAGTATTGCAGAACAATTCGCCGGCTTAAACCAATTGTCAGCCCATGCTATTGGTCAAGCTGTAGGTCAGCAGATTAAGCCAGCCTTGGAAGCAATGTTCAAAGAACAGAAAAAACTCCGAGAAATTCAAGAAAATCAGGGACAGAGAGTTTTAGAAGAACTCATCAAAGATTTGCGAATTCAGGTACTTGAGCCGATTGCAGATCGGCTAGATAAAAGTGCGGAGTTAACTCAACAAGCTTCCGAAGCTGTGCTGAGTCTGCATAGAGAATTGGGTGGTATATCTCAAAGTTTGGCAAGTTCCATCTTGACAATTCAGAATTTTCAAAAAGAAACTCTGGTCGAACTCCAAGGATTTGCTAAGAATTTGGGAGACACTCTCAATCAATTTCAAACAGATACAAGAGGTGTTTTACAACTAACAGCCGACGAAATTAATAGAGCCGTAAACCAAAGTCTCCAAGGAATGACAGCCCAAAGAAGTGCTTTTGAAACAAGTGCAGTGCAAGCGGCTGCTACCTTCCGAGGAATTCGAGAAGAACTGCAAACAGCGCTACAAGAACGTGCAACAGTTGAACAGCAGATGCTTCAAAGATTTGCTAACAATATGGGGCAAACTTTGAGTCAATTCCAAACTGAAACTACAGGAGTTATACAACAAACATCTCACGAAATTAATCGAGCTGTAGTTCAGAGTATCGAAGGAATGACAGCCCAGCGAAGTGCTTTTGAAGCCAGTGCAGTACAAGCTGCTGCTACCTTCCGGGGAATTCGAGAGGAACTTCAAACAGCGCTACAAGAACGCGCAGCAGTAGAACAGCAGATGCTTCAAGCTACTCGGACTGGAATTATCCAAATTCTCACCCAAGCAAATAAAACCTTTCACGAGCAAACTAATACTCTACAAACAGTGGGTAATCAAGCTTCTGGATTGATGAATAATGCGAAGGATAATCTTCTGGCTACTTTAGTAAACATCGACGCAACACTCACAGCAACTCGCCATACAGTAGAAGATGATTTGACAAGATTTAGGGAAGAATATCAAACAAATTTACAGACGTTCTTTGAACAACAAAATAACTTACTTGAGGGGACGCTAGGCAAACAACGAGATGGATTATCGGGGATTGTGAATAATCTAGATCAAGTCTTCCGAGAAGAATCTCAAAGGCGTAGTGAATTGACTCAAGAGGTAGACAAAAGTATGACTAAAATTCAGACATCTGTCGAACAAATTAACAAATTAGTTAGTGCGGCTGGATTAAACGATGCACAACGACTAATTCAACTAGAAAAGCTTGCAAGCGGAATTGGCCAGCAAGTGCAAATAGTAGATAATTCATACATAAGTTTGAATAAAACATTTCACAATAGTCTTGAGTCTTGGCAGAATCACCTTGAAAGTTCTATGCAAAGGACTGTTGACTTACAGGAAAGCTTTTTCCAACAAGCAGATACTTCTATGGCTAGAGTTTGCGGAGGTTTGCTAGAGACAGCAAAAGTTCTAGTTGCTGCACATGATAACCGCCAATTTGGTAATGGTGGAAGCAATCATGGATGATTTTCTCAGAGGTGAAATTGATGCAGAGATTATAGAGGATGATGACTCTAGTATCTATCTGTCTATTGGCGATCTGATGTCTGGGTTACTAATGTTTTTTGCTTTGCTATTTATCACTGCCCTACTCCAACTTGCACAAAAGGATGTACCGAAACGGGTAGTAATTGGTAATGTTGTCGGGCAGATGAAAAGCAACAATATCAATGTCAAAGTCAACCCGGAAACTGGGGATGTCAGTATCCAAGAATCAATTCTTTTTGCCAAGGGAAGTACAGAACTTAAACCAGAAGGTAAAGCCTTCCTACACAGCTTTATTCCTGTTTACAGTGGCGTTATTTTCTCAAAACCAGAATTTGAGAAGGAAATTAGCCGGGTAGTTATAGAAGGTCACACTAGCTCAGATGGAGATAATAAAACCAATCTAAAACTAAGTTTGTTGCGATCAGCATCAGTTTACAACTACATTTTCTATGATATGAATTTCCCTACCAAAGCACCTTTAAGCCAGAAAATATTAGCTGCTGGTCGTGGAGAAATTGAATCTGACAAGAAACGTGATAATCCAGGCGATCGCAAGGTAGTTTTCCGCTTTCAGTTTCGCAGTGATGAGTTAAAGAAAGATATCGTAAAAACCTCTCTTTAAAGGAGCTAAAACTTTGAATTATCAGTTTTCTATTCCTTCCCTATCTGAAACTCCCAAGTGTAGTCCTAATCAACTTATTCAGCTTGCAAGTAACTTACCAGATACAACAATATCAATACCAAGTGTTGATAAAATATTGGAAGCTATTGAACAGGCTAAAGCTGATCGAGTAAGTAAGTTGGACTGGGTTTATTGCATTCATGCTAAAGCACAGTGGGATCAGCAAAATATTGACCGATCCTGGAAAACATCAGCAGCCATTTGGAAAGTAGCAATTTCTAACTCATGGTTGCAACATCAGCTATTGTGGCGTTTAGCTCTTTATTATGGCGATCGGCAAGAACAGGTGTTAGCACAGTCTTTAGCTGAATCTTTTGATATCTTTGCTAATTCTGACTTAGTTAGTCACCTGCTACCAGTTCAAATTATTCGGGTGCTTTGTAGTAAACAAGCAGGTAGAGAATTAGCAAGAATTGTTTGCAAACAGCGTATTAATCGAACGGAATTTCTAAATACAATCAGAAAATGTTTACCTGTTTGGATTCCATTATTCAGCAACTTTATAGAAGATATAACTCCCTATTTTACTACAATTCGTTCTCCAAATCAGCAGCAAGTTATATGGCTGCTAAGTTGTTTGGATGAAATGTCAGAGAGTCAGCAAATAAAAGCTGTTAATCATTTGCTAACTAATGTTTCCAATAATATAGCAAGCAATCATTCTTTACTGGTTGATTGGTTGAGACATAACTATAGAAATGGTGAAAATTGGTATAAACTTTCAGATCCAGCAAGGCAAAGACTTCGAGAGTGGATTGGAGGTATCAATTATGGTGATTTCCAAAAGTTAGTAAATCTCATATTGAACAAGCTGGATTTAGAAAACTTTGAGTCAAATCGGCTATGTAGTCGCAGGGATTTTTGGGCTAATTACAGTAACCGCTTTGAACGGCTTCGCATCTTGTTACCCAAGACATCACAAATTGCCATAGGGTATCAAATCCAAGATGATGTTGATCTACTAGATGATGATGGTAGCGATCCGACAGAAGTCTGTATATTTGATTTTGGTGAGTGGTTTGTAGTCGAATTCTTTCGTGGAAGAGGTGGTGAGACGCGCCTGTTTCCTAAAAATTCTAGAAATCAGCAAATTCTTTTCGGTGAATCCACCCTTTCAGTCAAACGTATTCGCTGTCTAGGTGGGGATAGACACGATCATGTTTATCTTTGGCAGGAATTTTCCCCTACTTGGCTTAAAAATCATGGAATTCTGCCTAATCCAAATACCCAGTCTTCCAGAAATCCGACAGCAGATAAATTACGAAAGCGAGAACACAGCCTTGAGTCGTGGCAAAGAGAGATTGAACATCTAGAACGGGAAGCTAAAGCCTACGTCTGAATATTAGAAATTTTTATAGAGACTACTAATGCACAATAATGGTGTCTTGATTTATTTCAATATAAGAATGCTGCTTAACCAGAACTGAGCAATTCCAAAATAAACTCAACTGGATAGCGAAGTCCTCGAATGCAGGGTTTACCGTGGCAAATATTTGGATTATGAGTGATGCGTTGTAGAAGTGTGTTATCCATAAACTCTTACCATATTTTTATTCTCATCTTCTAATTTTAGATACGAACAGACAGCAGCTCATTGCGATCGCACCAAGTCAGATGTTAAAACCTTGGGTGTATTGACTTATACGCAAATTACCCCACTCGCACGAAGAGCGCACACATTTAACCCTCTTCAAAATGCACCATAACCACGTTAAGCTGAATTAGAGTGGCAATTTATTGCGCTTTTTAATATGCAAATCTCTGTTCTTGTCAAATTTTAATTTTTTCTGCTTGAGAAACCCGGAATGCTAGACCGAATTTTTGATTACCTCGATTTTCATTTTAGCCTTGAAGCCCTTATAGTTCTGGCGATCCTGGTGCTTTTAGAGGCGTTGTTATCTGCCGACAATGCGATCGCTCTGGCTGCGATCGCTCGGGGGCTGGAAGACAAAGAACTTGAGCGTAAAGCTTTGAACTTTGGTTTAGTCGTTGCTTATGTGCTGCGAATCACCTTGATTCTCACTGCCACTTGGGTACAACAATTCTGGCAATTTGAATTATTGGGCGCTGCTTATCTGCTGTGGCTGGTATTCCAACACTTTACCTCGGAAGAAACCAAGGACGATCGCCATCACGGGCCGCGCTTTAATTCATTGTTGCAAGCCATACCCGTGATTGCATTTACAGATTTGGCATTTTCTTTGGATAGCGTGACAACTGCGATCGCAGTTTCTCAAGAAAAATGGCTAGTGCTAACGGGTGCAACAATTGGTATTATTGCGTTGCGATTCATGGCAGGATTATTCATTCGTTGGCTAGACGAATACGAAAACCTAGAGGATGCAGGCTATGTAACTGTCGCCTTGGTGGGTTTACGCTTGTTGTTGAAAGTACTCAACGATAGTTTAGTTCCACCAGAATGGATCATGATTGCTGCCATATTCCTGATTTTAGGCTGGGGATTTTCCAAGCGCGTTGGTACTGAATCACCCCAAATAGAACCGGAAAAGAGCGAAGTCTCTAAATAAGTGAGGAGGAAGGAAGAGTTAGGAGTGAGGAGTGAGGAGTTAGGAGTTATTAATTATTATGAGTTTTTAACTTTTAACTCCTAACTCCTAACTTTTAACTCCCCCTTACTCGTGCAACCAAGGCGTTAAGTGTGGTTGCCAACTGACCAATTCTTCATCCTTAAACCATAAGGCTACTTCTTGTTGCGCGGTTTCTGGAGCATCAGAACCGTGGATTAAGTTGCGACCAATATTCAGTCCAAAATCGCCGCGAATCGTTCCTGGCTCTGCTGTTAAGGGATTTGTCGCACCAATAATCTTTCTGGCAGATGCAATAACGCCATCACCTTCCCATACCATCGCCACCACTGGACTAGAAGTGATAAATTCGACTAGACCACCAAAAAAGGGGCGTTCTCGGTGAACACCATAGTGTTGTTCAGCTAATTCCCGACTGACTTTCAGTAACTTTAAACCAACTAGAGTAAAACCTTTGGTTTCAAAGCGACGGATAATTTCCCCCACTAATCCCCGCTGTACTCCATCAGGCTTAATTGCTAAAAATGTACGCTCCATTGCTATCTCCCAAAGCTTAATAAAGTTTTTATCTAGTCAATAGTCATTTGTCCTTTGTCCTTTGTCTTGAGTCCAAGGGTTTTGCACTAATGACCAATACTTCTCTAACGAGAGGCTGCACTTCGACTACGCTCAGTGGCTACGCCAACGACTACGCGGTAGTTGAATCTCGACTTCGCTCGATTACCGCGCAGTCGAAACTCAGTACAAGTGACCAATGACTAATGACCAATGACTAATGACATACGACTCTTGACCAATCAGAGTTTATCTCAGAAATTATCCTTGGGTGCATATACGTTCCTAAATGAATGCGCTAAATTGTTAACTCGTGGGTGAAAAACAGAGGTTAGGAAGAAATGGGTGTTGAGTCAACTGCTACATCTGACGAGGTGGTACAAGTACCGTCCAATGGACAAAAAGAAGTGAAAAGTCATAAACAAAAAAAACTGTTACCACCGAGTCCTACCACAGGAGATTTACCTCGCTCCTGGAAAATTGAGGATAGCGAAGCCTTGTACCGGATTGAAGGATGGGGACAACCTTATTTTTCCATTAGCGCTGCTGGTCACGTTACCGTGTCACCCAAGGGCGATCGCGGGGGATCTCTTGACTTGTTTGAATTGGTCAACTCCATGAAACAGCGCAACTTGGGACTTCCCATGTTGATTCGCTTTTCCGATATTTTGGAAGACCGGATTGAGCGGTTGAACGCTTGTTTTAATAAAGCGATCGCTCGCTACAATTACCCTGGTGTCTACCGTGGCGTGTTTCCCGTCAAATGCAATCAAGAACGGCATTTGATTGAAGATTTAGTCAAATTTGGCAAACCCCATCAATTTGGTTTAGAAGCCGGTTCCAAACCAGAATTAATGATTGCTCTAGCTGTGTTGGATACACCAGGAGCATTGTTAGTTTGCAACGGCTACAAAGACCGAGAATACATCGAAACAGCGATGTTAGCCCAAAGACTAGGGCAAACACCAATCATCGTCTTAGAACAGATTGAAGAGGTTGATTTGGTAATTGATGCCAATCGCCAGTTAGGTATTAAGCCAATATTAGGTGTTCGTGCTAAACTCAGTACCCAAGGCATGGGACGTTGGGGAACCTCCAGTGGCGATCGCGCTAAATTTGGTTTGACAATGCCTGAAGTAATCGAGGCTGTTGACAAGTTACGCGAAGCTAACCTGCTCGATTCTTTGCAGTTGATGCACTTTCACATCGGCTCACAAATCTCTGCCATTAATGTCATTAAAGATGCTATCCAAGAAGCCAGCCGCATTTATGTAGAATTGTCGATGCTGGGGGCGGATATGAAATACCTTGATGTTGGTGGCGGCTTGGGCGTAGATTATGATGGCTCCCAAACCAACTTCTATGCATCGAAAAATTACAACATGCAGAACTATGCCAACGACATCGTGGCAGAGTTAAAAGATACCTGTGCAGAACGCCAAATTACCGTACCAACACTGATTAGTGAAAGTGGACGAGCGATCGCTTCCCATCAATCGGTGCTGATTTTCGACGTTCTCAGTACTAGTGATGTTCCTCTCGACAACCCAGAACCTCCACAAGAGGGAGAATCTCCGATTATTAATTATCTTTGGGAAACTTACCAATCCATTAACAAAGAGAATTATCAGGAGTTCTACCACGACGCTGCACAATTCAAAGAAGAAGCCATCAGCCGCTTCAACTTAGGAATTTTACGCCTCAGAGAACGAGCCAAAGCCGAACGCCTCTACTGGGCTTGTTGCCAAAAAATTCTTACCATCACTAGACAGCAAGAATACGTACCCGATGAACTAGAAGACCTAGAAAAAATTATGGCTTCCATCTACTACGTAAATATGTCAGTGTTCCAATCGGCACCAGATTGCTGGGCGATCGATCAGCTATTTCCAATCATGCCAATCCACCGCTTGGATGAAGAACCAACGCGGCGGGGAATTTTGGCAGACCTCACCTGCGACAGTGATGGTAAAATCGACCGCTTTATAGACCTGCGCGATGTCAAATCGGTTTTAGAACTACATACCTACAAACCTGGAGAACCCTATTATTTGGGAATGTTCTTGAATGGAGCTTACCAAGAAATCATGGGCAATTTGCACAACCTGTTTGGCGATACCAACGCCGTTCACATCCAATTAACCCCCAAAGGCTACCAGATTGAACACATTGTCAAAGGTGACACGATGAGTGAAGTGGTAAGCTACGTTCAGTATGACTCCGAAGATATGGTGGAAAACATTCGCCAACGTTGCGAGAAAGCATTAGAAGAAAAGCGCATTACCCTAGCGGAATCTCAGCGACTACTGCAAACCTACGAGCAGAGTCTTAGAAGATATACGTACTTAAATAGTTAGGGTAGAGGTTACAGGGTATAGGTTACAGATTTATTTCCTGTTCCCTATTCCCTATTCCCTATTCCCTATTCTCTGTTCCCTATTCTCTAATTTACGTTCGTCCCCAACAATTCCTCTATCGCTTGTCGCTCAACAGGGGTATGTGATGGCGGTGTCTGACGGGCATCAGTAATCAGCCAGTCTAAAGCAGCAGCTTGAACATCGATCGCAGCGCCAGTTTTATCTACGCAATAACGTCCAAATACCAGTTTATCGACTAACCGGACTCCAGGGCCCAAGCGCGACCATTCAAAAATCACGCTGTTATCTACTGTTGCGCCACTACAAATCCAACAATTGGGGCCAATCATTGCTGGCCCGACAATTTTAGCTCCGTCTTCGATTCTGGTCATCCCGCCAATATAAACGGGGCCTGTGATATCCACTTTGTCCCAATTTACGGCGACATTTAAGCCCGTGTAGATGCCGGGGGCGACTTCATGACCAGGAATTTGCACATTTTTGATTTCACCCAGCAGTACACCGCGAATCGCCCGCCAATAGTCTGGGACTTTACCAATATCGACCCATTCAAAGTCCATAGGAATGGCGTAAAAGGGGGCTTTGATTTCTACCAATTTGGGAAACAATTGGCTACCAATGTCATATTCGACATCAGAGGGAATATAGTTAAAAACCTCTGGTTCAAAGATATAAATACCTGTGTTGATGTTGGTGCTGAGGGCTTCTTCAGTTGAAGGTTTTTCTTGGAAAGCTTTGACACGACCATCTTCGTCAGTCACAACCACACCATAGCTAGAAACTTCTTCCTTGGGGACAGATTTAGTGATAATGGTAGCGATCGAGCCTTTAGCTCTATGCCATTTAACCGCCGCAGTTAAATCCAAATCAATCAAAGCATCACCGCACAAAACCACAAAGGTATCATCAAAAAAGGGTGAGAAGTCTTGGATACGCCGCATTCCTCCAGCAGAACCGATTGCTTCCCCCTCCAGTTTACCGTCATCATCAATTTTTCCTTCAAATGAATAGGCAATCTGCACCCCAAACCGCTGACCATCACGAAAATAGTTTTCTATTTCCTCAGCCAAATGACTAACATTGACCATAATTTGGTCAAATCCATGTTGGCGTAACAGTTCCAGCAAGAACTCCATCACTGGCTTTTGCAGGATGGGAATCATTGGTTTCGGAATTGTATAGGTAATCGGACGCACGCGAGTACCCTTGCCAGCCGCGAGAATCATCGCTTTCATAAAAATTTATCCCTCAACCACAAGCCAGTTTACTTTCATCGAGTGATACTTAATCATCAGTTTTTATTTCTTCTCTAAGTCATCCCCCAGAATAGGGATAACAGGAATTTAGTGGTTATTACAACCATCGATATACTTAGATGACAAGCGATCGCTTATCTTTTCAATTTACTCGGATTTTGGGGCTGAATCAAAAATCTATGACAATGTAGGCAGCAGCTATGCTGGAGCCAGGAGGAAAATCCCATAAAATAAATTCCTATTTTTCTCACAAGTCAGCCTGAAATCTTGATGCCAAGGACTCACGCATCACATATAAACAGTTTTTACCTCTGCCTCCTGCCTTTCTTAGAGAAAATCTGTAGGACTATAACTACTTTTGACTTTCTTAGTACAGCTTTGCCTAAGTTCGTGGCGAATAGACTCAAAGAAACTTTGCGCTCCTCTGCGCTATACTTTGCGCTCTCTGCGTTTAAACATAAACCCTCAATTCGTCACGAAATTTACGGACTTAGTTCATCGGATTCTCAAAAGGCTTGCCGATATGAGCTGAATCTCTAATTAGGCGAATTTTAATTTCATGATAAAAATCCTCTTGAAATAGCTCTACTTTCGATTGAGCCGAGAGTAATAGTAGTGCCCAGAAAACGCTAACTAGATTACTGTGTTCAGACTCGTGTCCAGACCCATTTTGCTTGAAAAGCTTTGTCTTAGTCCACAATTCTACAAGTTGTTCTAAATTCACCCAATTTTGTTCTAAACTTAGCTCTCTTGCCGACAATTTCAACACCTGCTCCAGTTCTCCAGCGACTTCTGTCAGATTTTCCTGGTGAGCTAACTCCAGCGCCTCCCGCATACTTTGGACGCTAGGTTGACGCCTGGGACGGATAGGTTTGCTGACTTTTTCTACCAGTTTTAGTTGGTTCGCCATAATCTGCAATTGCTCGATTAACTCTTGCAGAGTCACCCGACGCTTTGGTGGCGGCATTGCCGCTGGACGACGACGCAATTGCCGTTCTAATGGTAGACGATGACCCTGATGTAATACACCGTCTTCACCTTCCAAAAGGGCATCATCTTCTATACCATCTTGTGCATCTCCGACTGTTGACAATTGCATCAAGGTATTGGCTTTGAATAATACCAACATTGATGCTGATAAAAATGCCTGTCCAGATTGAGACAAGTCAGCTTCATAGCCTCTTGTTATTGCCCCTGGTGCCATCAGTTCTAAATAGCGATCGATCACCTCAATCACTTGAACATCCCAAGGATCAATTTCACCCTGCTCGGCTTGGTAAATCAAAAATGTGATTGTTTCTAACAGCTCGGAAGCTTCCATCAACAGGTTCTAAGTTAATTAATGAGAATCAAAATACTGTAAATTCAACACTAAACTAATTGACTATTGGCAAAGCGTGTACTGTATACATTCGCTTGCGCTTCTTTTATTCAGAAATCGCCTGCTGCCAGTATCCTCTAAAATTTATAATCGATCACCATTGTGAATTGTGAGATTGGATTGTGCAACTTTTGAGTTGGGCATTGGGCATTGAAAAGAGGCAGAGGGGAAAAATTTACTGCAACTTCTCCTCTGCTCCCCTGCTCCCCTGCTCCCCTGCTCCCCTGCTCCCCTGCACCTCTGCTACCTTAATCAGCAGGAGGATCGTGACCAATAGTGACAGTTGAGACAAAATCACTCGGCTTACCGCTCTTACCGCTCTTAATAGCATCGAAAGTGCCTTTAATGGTACCAGCAATGGGAACAGCAACAAGTGTCCCTAACAACCCAGCAATCTCAAATCCCATCAAAATAGCCACAAAAATCCAGATGGGATTCAGTCCGATAAAATTGCCGAGTAACCTGGGAGCTAACAAGTTATCTTTAAGCTGCTGCATGAGAATTGCCGCGATCGCAACTTGAACTGCTAACCACCAATTTTGCAGTAGTACTAAAATTGTCACCAGACCAATGCCCAGAGATGCCCCAATAAAGGGAATGAGTTCTGACATACCGATTAATATGGCAAACAACAGGGCAAAGGGCACTTTCATCACTAAGAAAATTGGTGTCAGGGTTAGCACCATGAACAATCCTAGTAATAATTGGCTGAGAAAGAAGTTCTGGAAGTTTAGGCGCAAGGATGTGGTGAGGGGATCTCCAATGTTAGAAGGCAAAAGATTGATCAGACCATACCAGACGCGATCGCCATATAAAAGCATATAAAATGCAAGCACGATAACTAACACTACGTCAAGTAATCCTGACAGCAGTGTGCCAGCAAATCCCACTGCACCAGAAGCTAGCTGTTGCACCACATTCTGAATGTTGGCATTGATTTGACTGCTCACAACCCTCAGATCGACTGGCAAACGTCGTTGCTTTGCCAACATCTCAAACTGCTCTAGGTTTGCTTGACTGGCGGTTAACCAATCAGGGATCTTATTTAACAGTTGGATTGTTTGGTCAATAATCAACGGTACTAGGGTGACGCCCAAAATCCCAAGCAGGGTTAATGTTGCCAGTAAAACTACGATCACCGCCTGAGTGCGGGTGATCTGGGCACGTTCAAAGAACTTAACCGGGTAATTTAGGAGAAAAGCCAGAATCGCTGCAATGAGCAAGACGGTAATAGGATGCTGGAAATAGCGAAAAAGCACAGACAGCAGCCAGACATTGAGAGCGATAATCGGACCGCTCAGACCATAAATTAACAAGCGTTGAAGGGAGGCTGAACGGCGCATCTGACGCAACCTATTTTAGATATTTATTCAGAGAATTTGTAAAATTCTTGATGGCACTGATTATCATCATAGATATTTTTGACAAAGATATATATAAGCGTATCTGATAGCAAGGAAACAAATCACAATGGACAAAACAGTAGCTGACCTTCGCAAAGACTACACTTTGGAAGGTTTAAGCGAACTCGAAGTAGAACTCAATCCTTTTATCCAATTTAAAAAATGGTTCGATCAGGCTTTAGCCGCACAACTCCCCGAACCCAATGCCATGACTATTGCCACAGCCACACCAGACGGTAAGCCCTCAGCTAGAATGGTGCTGCTCAAGGATTTTGATGAACGGGGCTTTGCCTTCTTCACAAACTACAACAGCCACAAAGCACAACAACTGGCAGAAAATCCCCAGGCGGCTTTAGTCTTTTGGTGGGCAGAACTGGAACGTCAAGTCAGAATTTCGGGGTATGTGGAGAAAGTTTCCGAAACTGAATCTGACCAGTATTTTGAAAGTCGCCCTGCCAAAAGTCGCTTGGGTGCATGGGTATCTAATCAAAGCGAGGTGATAGAAAGCCGAGAAGTTCTTGAGCGACGCGTGCAGGAATTCCAGAGCAAATATGACAATCAGGAGATTCCTCGACCGCCTCATTGGGGAGGCTTACGAGTTATCCCTACAGAAATTGAGTTTTGGCAAGGACGCCCTAGCCGTCTGCACGATCGCTTACTCTATAGCCGTTTAAATAATAGCACTTGGAAAATTGAGCGATTGTCACCCTGAAGAAGAGGCAAGGGGGCAGGGGAGCAGGGGAGCAGGGGAGCAGGGAAGAAGTCGCAGTAAATTTTTCCTTTCTGCCCCTCTGCCCCTCTGCCCCTCTGCCCCCTGCGTTCCTCTTACCACCGGGCGATCGCATCTTGAATTGCTGCCCGTGCTTCTGATAGAGATTGGGTACGGGCTTCACCCTCGTTCAGGCTGTTAGCGTTAATAAATTGAATGTCTGTAAGCCCAATAAATCCGAAAATTGCCCGCAGGTAGGGTTCTTGGAAATCATAGGCAAGAAAAGGAGATGTCGCGCTAAAGTCACCGCCGCGAGCAGTAATTATAACCGCCTTTTTACCCTCGACTAACCCTTTAAAACCTTGAGCTTCTATTGCAACAGTCCGATTAATGCGAACAATTTGGTCGATGTAAGCCTTAAAAGTGGAAGGTATATTGAAGTTGTACATTGGCACTCCAAAGACGTAGCGATCGGCTGCCAAAAACTCATCTACTAACTCGTCAGAAATCCTAAGTGCCTCAGTTAATTCTGGGGTATGGGTTTCTGGTGGTGAAAATGCCGCTGCAATCCAAGCTTCATCAACGTGAGGAACTGGGTAATGCCCTAAATCTCGATAAGCGATCGCATCTTCAGGATGCGCTGCTTTCCAAGCACTGACGAATTCCTTAGATAGTTCTCTTGAGTGCGATCGTTCACCACGAGGGCTGGAATCAATATGTAGAATGTTTACCACCAAATATCTCCTGATTAGCTAAGTATTTTTAGGGGTGTTGTTCAAAAATATTGTAACTGTAAGCTTCAAGATAGTTCCATCCACACCGAAAGTTCTTCCATGTCAAACAGAGGAAGTTTTTGAATACCAGCTTTTTCGAGACTATTATCTTGTGTACTTCCGCGCCAGATTACGCAAATTACGAAGTCCGCGATCGCTCCCTCATTACGCAACGCTTCGGTACTTTTTACAACCTGACCACCTGTTGTAATCACGTCTTCAATGATACATAATTTTTTTCCTTGGATATCAATTCCTTCTGCTAGCTTCTCAGTACCATATTCTTTTTTTGTTTTCCGAACAAAGACAACTGGTAATTCAACTTCTAATGAAATTGCTGTTGCTAAAGGAACTCCTCCTAATTCTAGTCCTGCAAGAATTTCCGTTCCTGGTGGAATCTTTTTTACCATTTCTTTAGCTAACTGCTTCAGTAATAAAGGATTAGATTCAAACTGATATTTATCAAAGTAATGAGAAGATATCTGACCAGAACGTAACCGAAACTCACCTTTCAAATAGGAAACACGAACAATTTCTTTGGCTAATTCGCTATGACTCATTTTTATAAAAAGCTGGGTAAAGTGTAAAAAAAGCCGATGGAGAATGCATCGGCTTCGCTAATAATATTCAACAGCTAAATAGTCTACTGTTCCTGGATTGCTGCTGCTTTGGGAGGAAACTGAATTCTGGGATCTGGCATGAAATTATATCTCAAGTACAATCCTCCCGAAACAAACAGGATAATTAACAACCCACCTATACCAAGGGGACTAGGAAGCCAAAAAACAGCTTCTATGTGGTTTAGCTCACCAGGCTGGAGTTTCCACACTAATTGATTGCCATTTTTTTCTGGCTCAATTGCAGTTTCAGTTAGTTGAATATTTTTGGCTCCCCAAGGAGTCTTCAAGCTAAATTCCAAATCGAGAATTGAACCAGCATTCGCCAGAACATTACCTTTGCTGGCAATTAGAGAGAGCGATCGCAAATCCAAATCATAAATTAACCGATTTCGGACTAAAAGTAAAAAGTTATTCTGCTCCAAGAGAACGTTTGATTCAATTTTCGGCAGTTCTGAGCCAGATTCGCTCTGTACAGACTCAGAGGGTTGATTTGTATGGGAGTTAAAGAATTCGTTGAACTTCTCTTGCAATTCCGTACCATTGCTAAAAGGAATTGTGACGATGATTTCTTCTTGGGAAACTCGCTGTGCTTTACCATCAAGTTGACGGGCGCGGCGTTCTATGCTCTTTAACCATTCGTATACAGAATCGCCACTAAAACTCGTTAGCCGTTCTCCCAACTTAATATGCTGTACTAGTTCGCCACTATTTGAGTTGTCAAAATTAAGCCCGACATCGTACTTCACACAGCCAGTCAGTAGCAAAGATGTTAATAGCACGAGCCACAGAATAGGATTTCGCATGGGAAAAACCCGATTCATTCGATTTCGACCATTGAATGGTGAGATAAATTTCATCTTTGCCAATACAAAACTAAATGGTCTGACTAACCACAAGAAAATCTTTCCGAAAATTGAAGAATTCATAACTATAAATCTCCCCAAAAGTCAAACTTTTTAACCAATCTTGACTTCTTAGTATTGTTTGAGATTCCTGAAATACCATTTTGATTTCTCTGGGACTGGGTAAAAAAATATGAGTAAGATTTGGATCTGAATTTTCATTCAAATCTTCCCAGTCCCCAATCCAAAATTGTTATCAGCCAGGAGTTCCTGAAAAATTCAACCAAACCAAGTACGAGATGGTTAAACCAATGGCGATTAGCGCCACCCAGATAAAGCGATTATCTCTGGTATTGACCTGACTGAGGTCAACTAATTCTGGCTCGGCAGGTTTAGGCTTTTGCTCCCCAGAAGATTTTGGAGACTTAGCAGGTACAGAAATTTTGAGTTCATTATCGCCCAATGCACCCAAATCCGGGATTTCGGTCATCCATTCGCTGGGTCTTTTCAGCTTTGGTGCTTTTAAGATATAAAGCATCTGCCGCGCTTGTTTGCTGATTTCAAAATGGGCATGGCGTTTGAGTCTTTCGCAAAGAGCGATCGCATCATCCGTGCGTCCAGCCGCTTCATAAGCTGTCACTAGATGAATTTCTACTTCGCCCCCAAGACGAGAATTACGAGCTAACAGAGCGCTGGCCTTTTCTAAATTTTCTACGGCTTCACGGTATTGCCCATTCTCAAAGGCAACTTTCCCAGTCTGGTAGCGGGTTTTAGCAATTTCTAAACTTTCTGTACTCACGTCTTATACAAAAATTACCACTATTTTCATTTTGCCAATGCCAGCAATCTTTTTGGAATCTTTTCAAAAGCTGGCAATCTGAAAGTGGATAAACTTCTAAAATTTTAAGTAAGTAGCTGCGACTATTTTCTGATTAAAAATTCCGGTATCAAATGTAGGTGAGCAAAATTATGTTGAAAATCAAGCATTCGCAACTCAATTGGCTCTTAGCAGGTATGACTTTAGCAGTAATGGGTGTAAGCATTGCTCCAGCTTCCGCCCAGCGTGCGTTCGGGATTGATGGTGGTTATGGAGTCAGGCGATCGTCGCCTTCTGTGGGTTCCTTTATTTATGGTAGTCCGATTCCCATGCCTATGCCTGTAGACCCAACAACGGGACTAATGATACAACGCAATCATTACCGCGATTATTCCTATCCCCAGTTCAGGCAGAACTTCAGAAATTCGACCCCGATCAATCCCATAATTCGAGATTCAACCCTAGTTAATCCGGTGATTATCAATAATTCATGGCGTCGTACACCATTTAGCGGCGGGCGATCGCGGGTTATTATTACCTATCCCCGGTAGGGAAGCAGAGGGGCAGGGGAGGTGAATATCAAAGACTCGTCCACAAGTAAAAAACGAGTTTTAATTTACCCAAAATTACAGTTACAAATCATTTTCCCAGCCTCCTCGGCCTCTACAACGTAAACTGCGAACCCAGGATCATCGTCCCAATCCCAACGTCAGTAAAGATTTCTAGTAACAAGGCGTGAGGAATGCGACCATCGATGATGTGTGCTGCACGGACTCCTTGAGCAAGCGATCGCACACAACAACTTACTTTGGGAATCATCCCACCGCTGACTATACCATTAGCAATCAACTCACGGGCTTCGCGGATATCTACTTTCGGAATCAAAGTAGATTGGTCTTTGTAATCTTTTAAAATTCCACTGGTGTCGGTCAGTAAAATTAACTTTTCTGCACCTAATGCTGCGGCAATTTCTCCCGCTACGGTATCGGCGTTAATATTATAAGCTTGCCCTGTCTCGTCTGCGGCGACGCTTGACACTACCGGAATATAGCCATTGCTAGCGAGGGTATCTAAAATCTTGATGTTAACATTGCTGACTTCTCCCACAAAGCCGATGCCTTCTTGACCTTGGGAACGGGCTGTAAATAGATTACCGTCTTTACCGCAAAGTCCTACAGCCAATCCACCAGCTTGGTTAATCAGGGAGACAATTTCTTTATTGACTCGACCAACTAAAACCATTTCCACCACATCCATTGTGGCGGCATCAGTAACTCGCAGACCATTCTTAAATTGTGGTTCGATGCCCAGCTTATCTAACCAACTGTTAATTTCTGGGCCACCGCCGTGGACTACAATCGGACGCAAGCCGACGCAGGATAAGAATACAATGTCGCGGATAACTTTGTCTTTGAGTGCGCTATCTTTCATTGCTGCGCCACCATATTTGACAACAACAGTGCGACCGGCGAATTGTTGAATATAAGGTAGTGCTTCGCTTAGAACACGCACACGAGTGGCTTCATCTTGCCTGATGTATTCAGAATCGTTGTCCGTCATGAGGAGCCTAACAGAGAGAGTTAAAACCTATTTCAGTCAGTGTAGAAGACTTTGTAACTCCTCACAATCTCTGATGCCAAAGCCGAGTATGTTTGTACTAATCATTCATAGGTGTTTGGTTCAGTTACGAGTTCACCATCTGGCATAACGGTATTGTAGAAATAAGCCCCATACATTTCCGCGCAGTGCCAGTTAACTTCCAATAAATTAGCATTTTCAAGATTAACGCCCTCCATACGAGTAACTCTCAAATCAGCACCACGTAAATCAGCACCGCTCAGATTAGCGTCTCTTAAATCAGCACCCCCTAACTTAGCTTTACAGAGGAGCGCCCCACTCAAATCAGCACCACTGAGATTAATGCCAGACAAGTCAACTTCGCTTAGGGCGTGTCATCAATTGAGCCAAATAACAGAAGCAGCTAGATAAATTGCACCGAGAAAGTTGGTCGCCCGTTTATCATAGCGAGTTGCGATC
>NZ_JBALDR010000011.1:0-44181 GCF_036917315.1 Nostoc sp.
CTCGCAGCGCATAACGTCGAGTCATTATTTCTCTATTTGCTTAATCATCCCAAGCACCACTGACTCCAGTTTACCTAATTGATGACACGCCCTAGTACTGGCAAAGTATTTTCAGACACTCGCAAGTCTGCAAAGTGATGTTAATTGGCACTTATGGGTGAGTGGTGCAGTTGCAACTTTCACTGGTTTCCTATTTGGTGTCACCTACCGCTATATCATCCGCTCCGATCGAAATCCCCAACTCAAAGCTGGTGGCGTGTTAGCCTTTGGCTTAGTACGCGGATTAACTCAGATAGAACTTGGGTGGAATTCTCACAGCACAATTTGGTCTTTTTTAGTGTTGGCGGCAGAAAGTTTGTTATGGTTTGCGCTGGCTGCGATCGCTCTTGATATCGCTATCCAATTCCGTTGGGTTAAACCTTTTTCATCAATCTAAATTCCCTTTGCCTAAGTTGCGAAGTTGTGGTCTTACAGCTAGCTGTAGTTCAAATAAATCAAAAAGGCTGTAAGGATTACGTTTTTGTAGTATGATAAATACAATAAGCTTACAGAACTAATTGTGCAATTAGTTAAACTTATGTATAAATAATTAATAAACTTAATTATTATTACTCTATTACATAATATGAATACTAAAATATCTGACTATTATCTGATAGTCGATTTGGAAGCTACGTGCTGTAACAATAAAACTATTCCCCGTCACCAAATGGAAATAATTGAAATCGGTGCAGTGATTCTCAATCGGGCAACGTGGGAAATTGATTCCGAGTTTCAGCAATTCATCCAACCTGTGAGACATCCGCAACTAACAGGTTTTTGCACTGAATTGACTAGTATTCGGCAGCAAGATGTTGACGAAGCACCAAAATTTTTCGAGGCAATTTCTCGCTTTAAAGAATGGATTAATTTATTTCCCGACTATATTTTTTGTTCTTGGGGTAATTACGACAAAAAGCAATTTATTCAAGATTGCGCGTTTCATAATTTTCCTTATCCTTTTACTTCAGAACACATAAATATCAAAGAGGAATTTTCAGAATATCTTGGCGTATCTAAAAAATTTGGCATGGCACAAGCTCTCGATGAGTTGGGGATAGAATTAAAAGGCACACACCATCGTGGCATTGATGATGCCCGCAATATCGCAGCGATATACAGACAGATTAAAAGCAAAAAATCAGGTGAATAAATAATATAAAAGTTGTAGTAGCGTAGCCTAGTTAAAATAGTGGCTAAAATCTAGCTATTATGCTGTAGACAAGATGTTTGTACAGGTAAATGAAACTTCGATAACATAATAAAATTAGAATTTGTATGAATAATTGTTATTCTTATTCCAAGAGATTTATTGTGTGCAAGGTTTGAATTATCGGTTTAAAAAATAAAATTTCAGCTATATCTATTTTTGTTTTAATTAACTGACAGCTAAGGTAATATATATAATATTTGGCTTAATATAACTGCAAACTAACAGTCTAGGAGCGGGTTATAAGCCAATAATATTGATTTTGAGGCTACAATTTATGATCGGATTTTGGCGAAAAAAAATAGTTTTTTTCTTCACAACAATTGTGTTGGCAATTCTGCTAATTTCTCACGAACCAGTACCAATAGCTGAGGCACAAACTTCTACACCAACAATAGCTAGACCGTTTGCCACTGTAGCTTATCCTAATAGGTCATTAAGTGCTTCTCCCGCACAACTAGCACCATTGCCTTATGCTTATGGGGCACTAGGAAAAGCTATTGATGCTGAAACGATGAAATTGCATCATGATGCACATCATGCTAGCTACGTCAATAACTTAAATGATGCATTGAAGCAGTATCCAGATTTGCAAAAAAGAAGTGTTGAAGGTTTACTAGTGAATTTGAACAGCGTACCTGAAGTTATTCGGACAAAGGTACGTAATAACGCTGGTGGTCATCTCAACCATACGATTTTTTGGCAACTGATGAGTCCTCAAGGTGGTGGACAACCATCAGGCGCGATCGCTCAAGAAATTAACAAAACTTTTGGCAGTTTTGATACCTTTAAAAAACAATTTAACGCAGCGGGTACAGGTCGTTTCGGTAGTGGTTGGGTTTGGCTAGTACGCAATCCTCAAAATCAACTCCAGATTGTCACTACAGCAAATCAGGATAACCCGATTATGGAGGGTTCATATCCGATTATGGGTAACGATCTATGGGAACACGCTTATTATCTGAAATATCGCAACCGTCGGGCTGAGTATTTGGATAATTGGTGGAATGTGGTGAATTGGCCGCAGATTAACAGGCGATACCTTTCCTTCTCTACGGGACGCTCCCCGAACTGAACGCTACATAAAGGGCTGGTAAAGTATCCTATTATCATCAGGTTTTACAGTTTAAGAAAAGCTTATTACTAAACAAATTGTTGCAAGCGTTACACGGGTAGGGTAGCACAGCTAGCTGTGTTACCCTAAATGGTTAATTAATTATTTTTTTCTAAGCCTGATGTTCGTAGACATCGCTGAAAACTAACGCTCTAACTCTTTGCTAAAGCCCTTTATGTAACATAATTACGAATGACGGATTTTTAACGTTCGGTGTTTGTTACGGACTATCCATAGTAGAACAATTAGCAATACAAGCGCTTTGATCGTTGATGGCTCCACTACCTTCTTCACTTCCGTGGGGGTTTGAGGAGTAACATTACACGGAACCTCAATGATCTGTGTGTGATTGGAACCATTACCACTAGGAGTCAGATCGCATTCACCTTTATTGGTGAGAGACAAAGGTGCATTTTCTGGAGGAACAGGTACAGGTGGTTGAGGAGATAAAGAAGGTGGTTGAGGAGATAAAGAAACAGGTGGTTGAGATGAAGAAACAGGTGTTTGAGCTGAAGAACTATCGCCACTCAGTAGTAGAAGCAGAATTAAACCAAGACCCCCAACGCCGATTATTGGCCAAAGTGGAAAGGAATTAGAACTGTCTGGTACCAAGACATCTCCCGTAGAGCCAGGGAAAGCATCAAAAGCTATTGTTTCTCCATCCAAAGCTAGTGGATTGTCACTCAGCAAAGTATCTCCTGCGATATCTTCTCCTAAGAGCTGATTAAATTCTGCTGGAATCGCATTGTTGGGGCGTCCGAGTTCCCCACCGTCTTCGGAATATGGAAAGGAGAGTACTTCAAAAATCTTCTGTTGGAGTTGGTTCTGATTTCCAGAACTCAACGCATCCAAGCCTGTAGAGATTTTATCTAAATAAAAATTTGTCATCTCTGGCGACAGACCTAGAGACTGAATCTGCTCTTGAATGTTAGAAATTTTTGAGGCCTCTTCAAACAGCAGTCGTCCGTATGACAATTTCAGGTCTAGTAATCCATTACGAAGGCTAACAGAGTCATTGACTCCTGAGTATGGTGCCCAGTAGAACTGCTTGGTTACAAGTCCGAGTCCTTCTACTGGATTGCGACCAAAAGGTTGTCCTAGAAGGTATTGAGATCCAT
This sequence comes from Nostoc sp., assembly GCF_036917315.1. GTDB lineage: Bacteria > Cyanobacteriota > Cyanobacteriia > Cyanobacteriales > Nostocaceae > Nostoc. Next base: position 3,482 of record NZ_JBALDR010000011.1, read on the forward strand.
CCATGATTGTGGGGGATGCATTTCTCCAAAATGAGGCGTAAGGCACCCCAGAGAGATTAGGATTATTACCGTAGAAGCTAGCGAAATTCTGGAAGTTTTTCTCCCCACCGGCTGCTCGGATCAGAAGGTTTTGATAACTAGTTCCATTGTTTAACTCCACTAATCGTTGGATTACCGATCCAGTCTTATTGCAGGTCAGACCAAATCCCACATCACATCCAGGAATGACTCGCATCTGGCTCAAATTCTGGTTCTTAATTTGGTACTGGAGATACTCAGACTCCAGTCCTTGTTGGATGCCATAGCGTCCAACATTTAGCTGTGCAAAAGCAGACTGACATGTAGTGAGTACTACTGCAACAGATGAAAATGCGATCGCTGCAAAGCGAACCACCTTCGGCATCGCAATTCTTTGAACAATTGATTTAGACAAGATGCACCTCCACTAAACGACAGCAATTTAATTGGGGATTGGGCACAAGAGGCAGAGGGGAAAGACTTACTGCTACTTCTCCCCTGCTCCCCTGCTCCCCTATTTCCCTACTTCCCCAATTCAACTCTTAGGTAAATAGATGTTGATCGTGATTCCCGTACCTTTAAGGTTTCCCGATGAGAGTGTGTGATACAAGACCATCGCCCGGTTTGGTTGGTCAAAAAGATACCCACGACGTGTAGGTTTGATCTTCCCTTCCTTGACTAAGGAAACGAAGGCTTGTAGATATCTACGTATACCTTGACGGTTCTCTTTAGTAGTATTCGTATGATGCTCAATCAGCATCATAAAGAAGTCCAGGCTACGATTTTCCTGACCTTGAATTAGACTGCCTTCATCTAGGAAAGAACTTGCTATGAGCCTGCTATTAACTTGTTTGACCTTAAATAAAGTAAAGTAACGTCCTTCTTTTTTAGGATCGTTCGCATAACAGACCCAGGAACCCTCTTTATTTTGTGTAAAACCCTGTTCAGCAAGGTAAGAAAGCAAAGAATTACTTGTCTTAGTTTGTGGTGGAGGTAATAAATCTTCAATGGGATCTAAAGAGCAAATCCTCTGTGTTGTTTTCCGTGGAGAAACAGCAGGTGTCTGCTGAGTATTGACGCGAAAGGGCTGTGTTGTTTTTCGTGGATAAACAGCAGGAGTCTGTTGGGTATTGACGCGAAAGGGCTTGTCATCAGACATTGCCATGCTAGACATTGCAGCCAACGCAGATACTTGGAGAACGATCGCTCCAAACAAACGAACTATGATATTCATGTTTTCCTGTTACTCTTACTGACTTTGTGAATAATCGAATTTTTACTAGATCGAGATTATCTAGCAGTCCTAAATTATTTATTAAATTTAAGTGTTTGCCTGATTTGATCGAGTAGCTTAAGTTTTCACTAATCAAATAGGACTTTTATATATAGGTAACAAGCACAAAGAGAATCAATATTTAAATAAAACACACAATGCTAATGTCTTCTTGACAAGACAAATTAGGCTTTTTGATATTTTTACATATACAAAAAGCTATTGACATTGTGTCAAAACTTTTCTATTTACTCTTGTCTAATTTTTTGCCATCTTAAGAGGATTTTATGCCTTTATTGCTGGCTATGATGATTCCTAAAAAAGAGCTTTAGCTAGCTCTTCAGTACCTTATATAAGCAGAGTTTAAAAAGCTCTGTGCTTTGCACGTTAGGGCTTTTGTTGATTTCCTGGGTAGGTTGAATAATTTTTTGTTTTTTGGAGGTAACGCACCTAACTAGCTCTTTCAGCATGGTTACAAATTGATGTATAAATAATATCTCCCTGACAGTAAGATAATATTACCATGAGCTAGAGACATGCAACAGTATTGTGGACAGTTGTCAAAGTTGTACACTGGGAATCGTAACTACCTCTTCATTAAATTCCATAGCAAATAGGTGAGAGGCAAGCTTAATCTATTTACACATTACTAGTATTTAAGAACTTAATACTATTGTTAGTAAACCACTGCTTTTGCGTATTAAATATAACTTTGCTTTAGATAAACACGTATAAGTAAGAGATTGCGATCGCTAACCCAAGTTTTTAATTATGCTTCCAGACGATACCTATGATGGGCTACGCCTATGCTCCAAGCAAAGTTAAGTTAGATTACAAGTATAAAATTTGCGATTTAGCACGCTGTTGCTGTTGTTACCACAGACCTTATGGGTCTGTAAGGCAGAGATTTACGACTTCTCTAATACCAATTCAAAAAATGTTTGCAACAGATAGGGCATCCAAAATAAAATCATAGCCTCAACATTATTCAGGTTGATAATGTTGAGGCTATCAGTATGACAAGCGACAAATGATGTCAATAATTGTTGATAAACAGAACTTACGCATTGACAGGTAAGACGAAAAGTGCGTAAGTTCTAAATTAGTTAATTCAATTTAATTTATTACAAAGCACTGCGGCTAGTTAACGCATTCCACAAGAAGACTGCAACAATGGCACCCAGAACTGCTACTGCAATACCGGGAATACTCAAAGAGGGAGCCGCTAGAGCAAAGCTTCCTGTACTGAAGAATACACCCAAACTACCACCAATAAAAGCACCAACGATTCCTAATAAAATTGTTGCTAAAATTCCGCCGCCTTGATGACCGGGGTAGATAGCCTTTGCGATCGCACCAGCAATTAGACCTAAAACAATCCAAGCAAGAATATTCATTGTTTTTATTTGATAAACGTTTTTTAGTGACAAATACACAATAGCAATCCAAATATTGACATTCAATCTACCAACAGAAGCAATTACTAATAGCCTTGAGGATGAACGCTATTACTTCTCATGATGAACTCCCTTTATTAAGATGGATAATAAAAAAAAGCTCCTGGTAGGTCTAAAACCAGGAGCTAATAAATTCATTGCTTGATAATTGCAGTATATGCATTTTTAATGATCGTTCTCATCTACTTGAAGCATTGAACTCAGGTTTAAAAGCAGATACTCTTGTAGGTTTGCACTTAAGTTTACTCAACTTGTAGAATTCTGGTGCTGTAAGAGGTTTGCGCTTAGGGGTTGGCGTAGCATTTGTAGTAAGCTAATCAGCATTAAAGTTGCATAATCAGGGCAGGCAAGATGCCCACCCCACAAGACATTGAGGAAATTTTAATATGCAAATTAAATGTGTTTTAGCTTAAAGGGCAATTGCCTGTACTTGCATTAGTGTTAAACAATAAAACCAACTGCTTTGCCAATTTATCGTTCTTGCATTTCTTGCTGACGCATAGGCATAGCGTCAATTTGCTCAAAAATTGCTGTCGCTTGCACTGGTGTAGTTTCTTGGCGCTTAATACCACCATCTTTGCCAATCAAAATGACGCGAAAATTTTCTTTATCAACCCCAAAGCGATTTCGCAAATTGGCAGCAGAAGACTCATCTATTAACTGTCCGTTGGCATAGCTTTTATCTGTTGCTAAGACTTTAACCATAACTAAATCCCGATCTTTAAAATCGTTTTGGCGCTGGTTAAATACCTGCATCTGTTGCTGATAGTTATGGTTATCAACAGATGGTGCAAAGATTAGCAGCACCCGGTTTTGCCATTTTTGAGAATTGAGGTTAAATGAAGACATTTTGATAGTATGGGTTGAACCTTGGACAGTACCAGCAATGCTGACGGGCGATAGGACTATAGATGCGGTAAGGGTCAGGGCAATTAATACTGAGTTATTCACTTTGGAGGTTGTTAGGCTCATAATAACAATGACATGAACGAGGTTTGATGAAATGTCAGAAGCTTGGACAGACTCTTCTCAACTACAACAGTGGCATCAAGGTATTGAAATGGCTAACCGCAATAACATTTTCTGTCATTGTCGTAGTTGCAGCTATGAATGGGTGGACTCTGTGATGGATGCAGTCTGTAGTAAATGCGGCAGCAAAGATATTGAACATATCTCGTGCTGGCAGTTTCCAGATGATTGAATGAGTATCGAGATATGTAGCCGATAAAATAGCGATGTCTACGACGGGCTGCGCCTACGCTATTTTTGACATTTCCTCAGAGAATTCTGGATGATTACTTTGTTAAGCTGCGGTAATGTCTGCTTGTGCATATAAAGCGGAATTTGAAAAAATACTCCAGCACCCAGAGGGATCAACGGTTAACAGTACTCATGTCAGGATAGCGATCGCCAGCTGCCACATTTTTTGGTGCAACTGTTTCCAGTCGATTCAAATCTTGTTCAGTCAGGATAATTTCGGTAGCTGCAACATTCTCCTCCAAGTAAGTACGGCGTTTTGTACCAGGAATTGGGACAATATCTTCTCCTTGGGCGAATAGCCATGCTAAAGCAAGCTGACTAGAAGTTACTCCTTTTTCGCTGGCGATCGCTTTGACTTGCTCTACTAATTGCAGGTTTTTATAAAAATTCTCACCTTGAAAGCGAGGAGAATTTCTTCGATAGTCATCCGCTGCGAGATCGTCAGGGCTAGCGATCGCACCTGATAAAAACCCTCTTCCTAATGGACTATAAGGAACAAACCCAATTCCTAATTCCCGCACGGTAGGTAAAATTTCATCCTCTGGCTCTCGACTCCAAAGAGAGTATTCTGTTTGCAGTGCAGTAATGGGGTGAACTGCTACAGCTCGGCGAATCGTCGCCGGTGCAGCTTCCGAAAGCCCCAAATAACGCACTTTTCCCAGCTTGACTAACTCTGCCATTGCCCCGACAGTATCTTCAATGGGGACAGTTGGATCTACGCGATGTTGATAATAGAGGTCTATCACTTCCACTCCCAGACGTTTTAACGAGGCATCGCAAGCTTGATGGACATATTCTGGTCTACCATCAACCCCTTTAAAGCCACCATCTTCAGTACGGACATTACCAAATTTAGTTGCTAAAACTACTCGATCTCGGCGATCTTTAATTGCTTTGCCTACTAGTTGCTCGTTGGTAAACGGCCCATACATATCAGCAGTATCAAGAAAATTAACTCCGAGTTCTAATGCCCGATGAATTGTCGCGATCGCCTCAATTTCATCACGACCGCTATAGAACTCAGACATTCCCATGCAACCAAGCCCGATAGTTGAAACTTCTAACCCTTGTTTGCCTAGCTTTCTGGTTCTCATAAAAGAATTTCCTACTCAGTAATTGGTCTTAGAATATTACCCTTTTCAGCATTATCCCTTTCCCTTCCACCAAGTCATCTATTATTAGAAGTATTTACTGATATAAGTACGTTGATTTGTGGGCGCTTCACATTCATTTTACCAGCCGTGTTAAAACAGCTTTCTAGCCTACACACTTTTACTATGGGTTTTCTAGTGAATTACTAGCCAGTTGTAGCGAAGCGATGACCAAACGCTGTAAATTGGCTGCTGAGTTCTTTTACAGCCTTGGGTCAACAACTGGCGATTTGTGGTTGTTCTGTTCTGTTGATATCTCATTTAAACTGCAAAATACACAGTTGTAATGCCAAATTGCCAGAACCTTTGAATATGGTATCGTCACTTCAACTTGTTCACTTTTAGCAAAAGTTCGTTAAGCACGCACAATAATGGTCGGTTCTTACATACATCAGTCTGATTGTTATTCGTCAGAATGTAGTGGTGCAATATATTGCACTGTTACAAAAGCTAAATTCAGAGGTAAACTATGTTTCCTTTTTGGGGTAATCCATGTTATGGAAGCGAACCCATTTCGCACAAAGCTAGCTTAGAGCGGAAATTAAAATTCTTAATTTGGCTGCGAGATGATTTAGAGTCCAAACTGGCTGGTATTAATGCTTCTATTGATACCATTCGTCAGCAAATACAACGTTCAGACTCATCTATTTAGAACTTAGCTGATATAGCAATTCATCTCATCACCTGCTTATGGGGTAGGTGATGAGATGAATTGCAAGTGAATTGACGACTATTAACCGGTCAACTTAATGACACCTTGGCTAACTAGAGATTCAAGCTGAGAATGATGCTGTGTTTGCTCTCGTAGCAACTTGAGTTGCTCGTAACTGAGAATGTGTAATCCTGGCCGGACAACATAACCTTCAATGGTAATGCTTTGTGGCTGCTGGCTGTCGGTGCGATTGTAGCTAATTGAAGGCATATTTACAAAGGGTAATTCAACTGATTAGTAGAGAGTTTGATTCTTCACTCTCTTACAGCTTCACACAAGTTTCTCTTAAAGGGTGACTAAGGGTTGAGTTTGTTCCTCAATATTGAAAGAACCTATGGCAGTTTTCGCCGAAGATATATAAAAAACTTTAGTTAATTAATCAGTCCGTTATAACTAATAATTGATTGCTGACTCGATTAGAAGGGGTTTCCTTTCTCTTTTCTTTGTCGTTTCAATGCTTCTTCGTACCATTCTAATTCATCCAAAAATTGACCGACTCTTTTGGTCAAAGCAGCTTCCTGTGAAGTACCTGCTTCATCCAGAAAGTTTCCAATTTTAGAAATAGCAAAAATGCTTGAAATAGTAGGCATTCCCATCTCTGACAGAAAAGCACGTAACTGGATGCCTGCCCGCACTCCTCCAAAGCTACCAGCTGAGTAACAAACAATACCAGCAGGGCGGAAAAAATATTCTTCCAGATAGTGATCCATCAGATTACTCAACCCTGGTTGAATGGAATGGTTGTACTCTCCTGCAACAACTACAAACCCGTCTGCGGTTCGGATATGTTCTGCCAGTTCTTCCATCTTTGCAGGAGCCTGACCTTTGCTATATTCTTTATACATCCGGTCTAAGATGTCAAAGTTATACTCCTTTGCATCCGCAAAAATCACCTCATGGTTTCTTTGCTTAAGCTGGTCAATCATGAATCTAGCAGCTTTGATGCCCTGGCGATCGCTCCTGTAGGAACCATAGAAGACTATTGTTTTGAATTTCACGATCGATGATTTTTAACAACTAAATAGTTTTAAGTCTAGGGATACCACTAGCAACCAATCATACACCACAGATTCGCACCTGCCCCAATCTTTTCCAGCCTTGGGCAGCAACAGCTTTCACAACCTTTTGCAATTTTTGCAGAATGTCTTGTGTGGTGGTGTCAATGACTGGTGTATATACATCTATATATTATCGGTGACTGACACCAAATCAGCGAACAGTAAAAAGTTTACACTCAACACAAAGTCTCAAGCTCTCGACCCAACCCAAAGAGTCCAGCTTCAAATCAAACTTTATCAATAACTTTTGGGCGATGGCTACAACGATCTACGCCTATGCTTTAGCTATTTTATTGTCAAGTCAATCTCTGTGATTGATAGGTGTGAGCTTTGTGAGCGCATAATCTACACCGTTTGCCAATCACGCACCACTTCAAGGTTAACCTACCCGGATTTTTCACGCATAGTGTGGGAGGTGTGGGGAGTGTGGGGAGTATGGGGGGTAAGACTTTTTCTCCATCCTCCCACACCTCCCACACCCTTTGGATTTATCTCTTGTGAGAAATCCAGGCCTACACCTACCACTGACCCAAACTCCCTTGCAGTAAGGCTCACCCTCAAAAATTGGGATATTTTACAAAAATATTTTTCAAGGGTGATTTAAGTACAGCATTTGGGAACAATTTATGGAACTCAGGTTTTTGTAGGTACTTAGATGATTTCTAAGTACCTACAAAAAGAAGATAAACCTGTTCAAAATACAGCCTGAGTTTCCCCAAAAGAGAATAAATCACCAAACTTGCAATATCTATAAAAATGCTTAATTCTGAAATTCAAAAAGACCTTCGCCATAACTTTACTGTCAGTGTTATTGAAAGTGGATTTTTTGGTTTTGGGAGTGGTTTTGCTTCATTTTTCACGATTCTTCCGCTATTTGTTAGCACTCTTACCGATTCTGCATTGCTCATCGGCCTGATCCCAGCTATTCCACGCTTAGGCTGGCAATTACCTCAGCTATTAACAGCTAATAAAGTAGCTCGTCTACAGTGTTACAAACCAACTGTAATGTTGTTGACAATTCATCAGAAGCTTCCTTTTTTGGGATTAGCACTGGTGGCTTTATTACAACTAGAACTCAATCACCAAACTATCTTGCTGTTGACATTTGCCATACTCATTTGGCAAGGGCTAGGTGGTGGGGTTAGCGCCACTGCTTGGCAAAGCATGATTGCTAAAATTGTTCCCTCCAGAAAGCTTGGTATTTTTTACGGTACCTTAGCAGCATCTGCTAATTTTATGAGTATTTGTGGTGCTGCGATCGCTGGTTTACTACTTAAGGAAATTGCTCAACCATTTAACTTTGCTCTGTGTTTTTTGTGTGCCAGTTTGGCAATGGCTCTATCTTGGTTTTTTATGTCTAGGACGCGAGAGCCAGTAAACACCACATCATCAGCCTTTGAAACTAGACGTGAATTTTGGGACAGTCTGGGTGTAATTCTCCGGTGCGATGAGAATTTTCGTTGCTTTGTGATCGTACGTATGATCTCACAGTTAGCACTGATGCCACTTCCCTTCTATACACTATATGCCGTACATCAATATGGAATGGGAGAAGCTTCTGTTGGGTTAATTACGACTCTATTGATGGTTACACAAACTATTGCTGGATTGGTTATGGGTTGGTTAGGCGATCGCACAGGTTGCAAGTTGATTTTACAAATTGGTTGTGTGGCTTGTGCATTCAGTTCGATTTTAGCTTGTTTAGCACCCAATGCAAACTGGTTTTACTTGGTATTTATAGGAGAAGGAATAGGTATGATGGCTCTGCAAAATATTGCTGCGGTAATGACCTTAGAGTTTGGCAACCAACACCAACGACCAGCCTATATTGGTCTTGGTAATACCCTTATTGCTCCTGCCACCATCCTTGCTCCCTTACTAGGTGGATGGATAGTGGAGAATATTGACTATAAAACTACCTTCTTAGTAGCAGCTATTGGTGCATTAGCTACAGCACTGCTTTTGCACGTAGGAGTAAGCGATCCACGCTATCTTGAAGAAAATTTTAGTAACGATTCAGTTAATGTTTTGCCTGATTAGTAAGCATTTGATATTAATTTTTAATCCCTAATCCGAATGCGCTAGCGTGGTGTAGGCTCTATACACCTGTCACTAACACACTCCTACTGAAGAGTTGTTAATTAATAAAAAGTAGGAGGCAGAGGGAATATTTTTTATTAATAGTTATTTTTGCCAATCTACACCGTTTATCAACTAACCCAGCATTTTTATGACTCTAATACTGTATAAATCATTCTTGGGAGTGAAAGTTGGATGATTCTAATTATGGTATGAAGCTAAAAGCAGTTAACAAAGCATTGCAAGGTTTAGGCTCATGATATTCATGCCTCATAATTTTCTACTTGTATGGCTGTTTCAACTGCTGTCTGTTGGGGTACTTGGCGGGGGAATCTACATTCTCTATGAATGGTACGAACGAGAACTTGTAGGAACGCCCTACTTGGTGGCTGGACTAGTAATGTTTCTGTGGTCTTTTGGCGGTCATTTTATCAGTTTGCCACTGCTGCGCCGTCCTGGAGGTGAGGAACCCAAGTTTATGCGTAGCAAAACCGTACAGCGCTTGCCACGTCCAGATGGGAGCGTGTTGCAAGTAGAGTTTTTTGGCCCTGAAGATGGTCAACCAATTATCTTGTCACACGGTTGGGGGCCAAACAGTACTATATGGTATTATGCCAAACGACAACTAAGCGATCGCTTCCGAGTAATTGTTTGGGATTTACCAGGGTTAGGTAAATCCACTAAACCGAAAAACAACGATCACTCTATAGAAAAATATGCCCGTGACTTGGAAGCTGTTGTTGCGATTGCAGGGGATAAACCCGTTATCTTGGTAGGACACAGCATGGGCGGCATGATTAACCTGACATTCTGTCGCCTGTTTCCAGAGCAATTGGGGAGTCGGGTAGCTGGCTTAATTCTTGTAGATACTACTTATACTAATCCGGTAAAAACTTGTATTTTTAGCAATCTGGTACGGAAATTACAGAAGCCTCTACTCGAACCTGTGTTGTACCTGACTATCGTGCTGTGGCCGATTTTTTGGTTGATGACTTGGCTCTCATATTTAAATGGTTCGCTGTACATCACCGTCGAACTATCTGGATTTACAGGTACTGAAACACGCGGTCAACTAAGTTTTGCAGGTCTATTATCAGCATTGGGTTCGCCTGGTGTTCTGGCTCGTGGCACACTGGGAATGTTGAAGTTCGACGAAACAGACACACTTGCAACTATTAACGTTCCTGTATTGGTAATGTGTGGGGCTTCAGATATAGCGACAAAACCTGTGGCGAGCGATCGCATGAAAGCAGAATTACCTTATTCTGAAAGAGTCACCCTAAAACCAGGCGGACACATGGCATTGATGGAACAAAACCAACAGTTTGCTGAAGCAGTCAGCACATTTTGCGCTGGCTACTCATAGCTGTCTGAATCCCACATTTAGCATCCATCAAAAAATATTGCTCCAGGGTTGACGCTTCGGTGTTTCGCGCAGTCTGTAGCAACTTCCGCCTTAACGTTTCGGTGTTTCGCGCAGTCTGTAGCAACTTCCGTCTTCCCTGCAAGAACTTCCGCCTTGACGTTTCGGTGTTTCGCGCAGTCTGTAGCAACCTCCGTCTTCCCTGCAAGAACTTCCACTTTGCACTTTATTTAATCCGCATTCTTCAGTACTTTTTGATTAGATCCAAAGTAGAGTTCGCTCAATTCTTCCAAAGAAACATCGGTCTGCGATTCTGGATTACGGAAGTAGGGATGGATAGGAAGGAGTTCAGCGCGAGGGCGAGTTTCCGGTGAAGACAAAATTTGCTCAAGCAAAGACAGGTAGTTTTCACCAGTAGATTCCCAAGTGTACTTCTTCAACACTCGTTGCTGACCAGCTTGGGCAAAATACTCCCACTCCTGAGCATCGCATAGCAACCGCTCCAAGCCCCGTGCAATATCAGCAGGATCTTCTGGATCGACAAGTACGCCATATTCCCGATCTCCCTGTTGCAAGCTCTCACTAGGGCCGCCGTTCTTGGTTGCTACCACTGGTAAACCTGCTACTGCTGCTTCTAAGGGAGCAAGCCCAAAGGGTTCGTAAAGTGCGGTCAGCGCAAATACTGAGCGACGTTTAACCATAAACCTATAGGTTGCTGCTAATGACTCTTGAGACTGATGTAACAAGCTAAATGCACTAATTTTGCCCCACAAGTCGTTTTCTTTGACCGCTTCCCGAATCGGGGCTAATACTTCTTCAGTGATTTCGTCGCTAGTTTCTTCTCGTAAAGGATTGTCCAGCGCCCCTGTAATTATCACCAAGTTAGCTCGTTCTTGAAGTGTTGGACTGATTGCGAAAGCTTGCACTAGACCCAATATGTTTTTTTTCAGTTCTAATCGACTGGATGCTAAGATGACGGGCAAATCTCGACGGTCTTCTGCAATATCCCGTGCCAATCGCTCCTGAATGAACTCGTAAGTAACCTCCTCGTTTTCGTAACGCGCTTCTGCACCAAAAATCGAGAAATCTGCTCCCGGTGGAATCACTGCAAAGCGGTTGTCGTTGTCTACATCCACTGCACCACTATAAACTCGATGAGAATACTGTTCAAAACGTTCTTGCCGTGTGCTAGTGATATTAACTGCCGAGCGATTCATGCTCAGGCGTTCGGCTAAAATGCGATATCTAAAATTAAATTGCTCGTCTATTGCTGTGAGATTTTCTGGGGTGACTTCCAATTTGTCGATCTTTTGAGCGCCGAGAGAATGAGCAGTAAAGGTAAAAGGTATGCCTGTCTCTTCTTCAATTAGAACGCCACACAGTCCTCCATCAGCGTAATGAGCAGTCATAGCATCGGGTAAGCTACCTTCCTGTTGATAAAATTTTAAGATGTTGGGTATCCAATCAGCGACAAGATGAGGCCATAACAACTCTTTAGAGAGAAATTCTTTTGGCCCAGCTGGTAAGCGGATAATGCGGACATTATCGATCCCGGGATAAGTGTCAATCGCTTCGGCAAACTCTGGCCACTCCGGGTCAATAATTTGACGGGTGATAATATCAACTTTATGACCCATTTGAGCTATGGCTATAGCCACTTGCCTAACGTAAATTAGCTGACCCCCAAAATCTGGGTGTTTCGTAATGTGGCTATTGCCTGAATCAAAATTGCCTTGAGGGTTGAGAAATCCAATATGCATAGCCCACTTCCTAATACAGGTTAATTTCTACCAGAGATTTTTGCTTGAAGACGGCAGCATAAGAGCTTAGTGAGCTTGTTAAAAACTCCCAAGGCTGAAAAATGCAGGCAGTGAGACTGTAGATAAATGTAGATAAATATCATCAAAAAGTAAGTCAAAGGGCTTTTATTGATTCCCTTTAGCTTAAACTCAACCAATACAGTCATTTTCCTAATGCTTAAGTTAATCACTACTGTGGTTCGCGCACATATACCGAATGACATAAATGGTAATGTGATGTTTTTCTTCATTGCCTAGCATTATTGCTCTACCCCTCATCTGGTTGGATAACTATGAAGGATAGCAATGAATTACCTCAGTGAAATCAGCCAGCTTGAAATTTGAAGTGTCAAGATGAATCTGACTCGCTAGTATGGCATTAGAAATTTATAGCATTTGAGTATGGACAAGCAAGATACTCCACTTACGGGAGAGGCGCTGATTAAAGAAGTCTGTCGGCGGATTAGAGTAGCCCGCAGCTATTGGGATGCTCACAACAATGCTGCTTGTCGGGGCGAACGCGATCGCGCTTTAGCCCTTTACAACACTCTGACTAAGGAGCAAAAAGACCAGATTCCGCAAGTGTTGCGGGTGTGGTTGCGTTACCGCAGTGAGAAATATTTTGGCGCACACCGAACGCCGCCAAAGTCAGCACGGAAATCAAAATATATCTAATTTATATTACCCACCTGAAGACCAGCGTATAGGCAACAGTGCGCCCACACTAAAAACCACAGCTAACCCACCCATACCAAACATTCCCCAAGGTACTAAGCCTTCCAGCGGATTCACCACACGCGCAGTACTTATCGGTTCTTTAGGATTGTAACGTATCACCACTATCTGACCGTTGCTGGAGCGGTAAGACTCATAATTGCCTGTAAAGCGAGTGCGTTTACCGTTGGCTAGAAACTCAATAACTGGCGCATAGGTTTCTTTTTGCTCATTGTTGTTCGTACTGCTGCGATCGCGACGACTAATGCTGTCTACCACCGTACCACGTGTTTCGTTTAGCGTTGTACCTTCGTGGGCGATTATGTTACGTACCCAAAAACCACCCCCAATAAACAGCAATCCAATGGCCAGTCCAATACTTGCGCTTAGTTTGTCGTCAAAAGTATTTTGGTGAGGTTGAAAATTCATGGGTTTGAGGATGGCACAACAATAAATTTCATCACAGCATCTCGATTACAGCTTACATTTGAAACATTTCTATTTGGCACCACTAACCTTATAACTGCGTCAAATATCTTGCAGCTAAATTACTACATCAGAAAACTGATGCAGTAATTTAACGTTTATATGGTATTAAATATAACCAATTAACCTCATTTAGTAAGCAGAAGTAATGACAACTCAGTTTTGGGAAAAAAGTAGAGAAATTAATGCAACTCTAACTAACTTACTATTTAAGCCTGTACATAGACGAGTACTAGTAGGTCTAAGCAAGCTTCAAGAGACATCGCGGTGGCTTTTGAAAAAGCGTCTGCTGCCATTATTATGTTTGATATCATTCTTTCTAATATTGCTACTAAACAGTTTTGCCCCTGCCGTTGCCCAACTACCTCCTCAACCTCGTCAGGAAATTCGGGGAGTGTGGCTAAGTGGTAACGATTTTAGCGTTTTTAGAAATCGTTCACAGGTGCAAGCAGCCATGAGCCAACTACGGCAGTTAAACTTTAATACTGTTTATCCCGTAGTTTGGAATGATGGTTATACACAATACCCCAGCGCTATCATGCAGGAAAAGGGAATACCCTTTTTCTTCAAGGGCGCAGATGGACAAGATGTAATTGCAGACATCATCACTCAAGCCCGCAGCCAAGGGTTACTAGCAATACCCTGGTTTGAATTTGGTTTTATGGTTCCTCTAACTTCGGAACTCGCATCGCAGCATCCAGATTGGCTAACACAAAAAGGAGATGGGACTCAAACTTCAATTAGTGCTGCGGGTGAAGTAGCGTGGTTGAATCCCTTTCACCCGGAAGTGCAAAATTTTATCAGGGAACTTGTCGTCGAAGTTATCGCTAAATACAATGCTGATGGCGTTCAATTTGACGACCACATGAGTTTACCTGTGGATTTTGGTTATGATAAGTACACGATAAGTCTATATACTCAAGAAACTGGTAATCCTCCTCCACCCAATCCCCAAGCCCAAGCATGGATAAAATGGCGGGCAGATAAAATTACTGCCTTCATGGTAGACCTTTACCAAACTGTGAAAGCCAGAAAACCGAATGCCATTTTTTCAGTTGCTCCTAATTACTATAATTTCGCCTATAAAATGCAACTGCAAGACTGGCTCAACTGGGTACGGTTGGGTATTGTCGATGAGTTGGTCATGCAGGTGTACCGTAATGATTTGGAAAGTTTTATCGCTCAAATTACTCGCCCAGAAATTTTAGAAACCCAACAAATCATCCCAACTGGTATCGGGATTATGGCTGGGTTACGAAATCGTCCAGTTGCCATCCCACAAATCCAATCCCAGGTAGAAGCAGCGCAACAACGCGGTTTAGGTATCGGTTTTTTCTACTACGAAAGCCTTTGGGATATTGCCCCTGAACCAGCAGCGCAACGCCAGTCGGCATTTGCGGCTCTTTTTCCAAATTCAGCGTTGCGCGATATCTCGCAAAATACACCCCGCAAGGCAACTTTTAACACCATAAGCTTACCTTTATATTCAAAACCTTCCCTTGGGCAACGCGTTCGCGGCTATTTTTTGGAAGTTGCGATCGCAAATGGTCAACCAAAACGTATTTTATTAGATACAGGGTCAGCAGGGCTAAGAGTTCCCAAAGAGTTTTTAGGTAATTCTCCGATCCAAAGAACAGGTCAAAATATCAAGGAGGTATTAAGCGATGGTACTATCCTGGAAGGAGAATTAGTTTACACTAATGTCCGGTTTAGTTTGATTCCCACCGCCGAACCTGTTCCCGTACAGGTTGTTACTAGTCGCCAATGTACTGCCCAAAAGCCGAAATGTTCAGCAAATAGTGGTGTGCCATTTTCGGGAATTATCGGTGTTAACTATTTTGAAAAATCACTTCCCTATAACCCGTTAAGAAAATTATCAGGAAATCTGAGTAACGGATTTATTGTCACTGGAAATGGTGGTAGTAATAATGGCAGCCTAATTCTCGGTTTAACTGCCGAGAATCAAGCAGGTTTCAAAATGGCTTCTTGGAGTCAACAACCCGAAATTAATGGTGTACCCGGTAAAAGATGGGATTCTCGACTGAACAAAGTTTGTTTAACTATTGCTGGGAGTTCTGCAAAAAATTTGTGTAATAGCAGAGCGATCGCTGATACTGGAACTATTAATGGTTTGACTGAATTCAAGTCAGCTTCTACAGCAGGGAAACTCAAACCCGGAGTATTAGGGTCAGCAAATGCTGTGAAAGTAGGAATGAATGGCATTTTTGATTACAGTTTGACACCAGGAACCCGTGACGGATTTAATCGCTGGAATTTGAGTATCTCGCCACAATCAGAACTGACTGTATTTGTAAATCCTGGAATCGCCTTGTTTGATAAATACGATGTACTCTTTGACCAAGTTAATGGTAAGCAGGGTTTTCGCAGTCGGCGGTGAGAAGAAAGTAAAAACTTGCTTACCAGATAGCGTTCAATTAACCCAGAATTTACACAAACATTGCCAAAAGCCTGATGTAGAGACGCGATTTATCGCGTCTTGAAAGAGCAATTATTTACACCAATAACCCTTAACTTAAGGGTATTGGCTTTTAGCCCAATAAAGTCAATCATTAGGTAGAACGTTGAAAGACTACTGAAAGATTATTAGCTGGCATTTGGTAAATCTGTTGCAATATCAGATTTTGTGCCCTAGCTACTGCTATGACATCATCCAAGTTACGCACACCCCACTCTGGATTTTCAGTGCGTAAATATTCGTCAAAAGCTGCATTACTCGCAGATGTATGTTCTCCACCTTGTTTAAAGGGGCCATATAAATAGAGGATACCTCCTGCTTTTAGGATACGACTTGCCCCTGCCATTAACCCCAGACAGGCTGACCAAGGTGAAATGTGAATCATATTAATGTTGACGATGGCGACAATTGGCTTCGTATTCAGCCCATCAAATTCACCATTTTCCACAGCCCAAACTGGTTCTTTTGCATCTAGTTCAAGCGGTGCATAAACGTTATCACATACATTGTGTTCAGTCCATGAAATAATGCTGGCTCTTGATTGTGGATTTACATCGGTTGGGAGCCACAGATAATCTCTGAGCCTGGATGCAAAAAAGACTGCGTGTTCGCCAGTACCACTTGCTATTTCTAAAATAGTGCCGCTCTTTGGCAACACTTGTAAAAGTACTTCTAGAATTGATTCGCGGTTACGCTCGGTTGCTGGTGCGTATTTTCGTGCGTCTTGTGGTGTCATCTGGATCGTTATATTTATAATTAATCTCAAATATCAAACTAAGAACTCGACAAATTTTTATAAAACATTTGCACAAGTTTGCACAAGTTTGAGCAAGTCACTTTTTGCAGGCTCACCGCCATACAACCATTTTATTAAATCATCAGGCGATAACCAAAAACTTTCAATAAAATCATTATATTTCCGAACGTTTATTCTGCCCAATTACGCAATCATTTTCATCTACAATGCCGAGTATTTCATTCTCTTGTATCATAATTAAATCTCTTTGGAATTTGAATTGGCTGATTAAAATATACGCCAATGTTAACAACTGTACGCAATCTGAAATGTTGGAGTGAATTCAATACTTCTCGCTTTGTGCATTTGTGATTCGGAATCGGGTTTTGGGAAAAGGGAAAAGGGAAAGGGTTAAAGGTTTTTCTTTACCTTTTCCCTTCCCCTTTTCTCTTGAACTGATAAGTATTAAGAGTGCATTGCTTTGGAGTGGAATGCCCAACAAAGTCAAATCATGTCCGCTTGATTACTTACTAAACCCCAAGAACCCCACACCGCCAAAGCTGCGCTTTGTCTCCCCTCCCCGCTTGCGGGGAGGGGTTGGGGGTGGGGTGCAATGACTGTGGGAATCATACTAATTATACGGACATGATATGAAATCAAACGGTCGCTAGGAGACGGAGACCAAGATAAATAACTTTTGACTACAATCTTTAGTCCGCTTTTAGCCAGAGGTTTTCATGAATTTGGCTCTCTAGCTCAAGAAAAATTTTCCAGAGATTGGATCTTGTTTGAGGGATTGAATAAAATCTCTCAAAGTCATCATGCTGCCTGTTAACGTGAACTTAGGAGTACCATTTTGAGCAACGATTCTCACCTCACTGTCTTGGATCTGAATCTTATTTTTAATAATATCCCATAGAGCATCGAAGCTCTCATCATCCTTACAACCATTCGCTTCCAGGAATTTTTGGCGTACTTCTGTTTTTAGTGCCAGTGCTTCTGCTGCTTGAGTACGCGCCTCAAAGTGCTTAACTACATCTTCATAGACACTTTCTCTCAGAGTTTTGTTTTCAGCCAGAACTTGTTCTAACTGAGTTTTAATGGCTTTCAGTTGGGATGCTAAAGCAGCTGATTTTTGATATTCAACTTTTAAGGCTTGCTTTGCATTGGCTAACAAGGCTTTATAATCTAGCTGATCTTGATTTTTTTCGGATTGCATTTTTATCTCTCGATCAACACATTTTCGGCGATCAACTCCCGTCAGTTATATAACAAAACTGGCGAGAGCTTGGTAAATATTGTCTGTGTTATCTGAGTGTCAGCTATTTCACCAATAATGGTGATTCAGAGTGAGGATTCTCCTGAATACTACTCAAACTAGAACTAATGTGGGAGCGGATAGCTCGTTCATAAACACTAGTCTGCTGAGTGCGTACCCCTACAGCCTGATATATTAAGTTAACTTCTGGGAACTCAGACCAATACATTAAAAAGATGTCTTTAGCTGGAGTAATAATTTCATAATTATTCTCTTGTCTTTTCTTTCTAAGTTTACAATTATTTAGTTGTAATTTTTGTCTGAATAGTTTTTCAAATTCTGGAATTAAATCTGAAGTAGTTTTCATGGTTAATACACGTTAAAACGTGCTAATTATGCAAAGACTATCTGGTGATATTACTAAGTATGACACTTCAGATACCTCTTACAATCTAGTGTATCAGTTATCGCGTATTTGAGAAGGGTATTCAGAGGCTGGTTAACTAGTTGGTGTAAACTTTCATAGAGAAGCAGGCTGTGCGATCGCTGTAACTTTTCAATCAAGATTTTTATAGTACAAATACACTATTTACTAAAATATACTTACCAAAAGTTTGCCCGCTTGCAATGTTATGTCAGTATAGCTAGTACAGCCGAAAGTTTGCCTACCTTTAACCAGTTGCTCAAAACAACTTGTCTGCCTATTGTCTGCTGAATTGAGATGGTAGCTGGATTTACACCAAGTTGTACTAGTTAGTAGAAACACCCTGTATAATTACACCACTCAATCATTTTTGGGATCAAACTTTGCCAGGTATTGACTACTCAATACTGTTTGGTTCAGGTAAGAGACGCGATGAATCGCCGTCTCTACAATCTACCTACAGGCTACAGCCTGGGACTTCCAGACCCTCTGCAAAACTGATTAATTCTAAGTGCTCTGGATTTTCTACAAGCCTTTTAGCAGCTAGCAATCCGGCAATGCTCCAAGTTTGATAAATTCGGGCTTCTTTGCCAATTAAACGACCATTATTGCCATCGTAGTATTCAGGAAATTTATCTTTAAATAAACGCCTTTCGGCAATAGCGATCGCTGCTTGAGCAAGTTCTGTTCGACCGGCTTTTAGTGCCGCAGCGGTAAATAACCACAGTAAAACTGGCCAGTTACCGCCGTTGTGATAAGACCAAGCCCTGTTTTTAGAGTCACATCCTGTCACAATCCTCCACTCTAAACCTTCCAAAGCGGGAAAGCAAATTTTAACAGGCATATAGCCGATTAAGTCTTGCCAACGTTGAGCGAATAAATTCATAATGCTTTGAGATTCTTTTTCGCTGGCTAAGGAAGTTAAAATTGCCATCAGATTTCCCAGAGCAAAAAAGCGAAAATCTATCCGTCCCGGCCCCAAATTTCCCGCTAAATATCCTCCCGTTTCTGGCAACCACTCGGTCAACCAATTGGGGATTGATTCTGAGTTGATGTTGAATTTATTAACAATTTCTTTACCAAATTCGTTATCTTTGTAACGATATATCTCCCCCAATCGCTTCAGGTCTAGCCAATAATAGTTGCGGATATGATATTTCAAAGATCCCAATCGCCTATTGACTTTGCCGAGGTAAGTATCGTTATCCCCATCTGGTAACAGCAATTCACCAGCAGCCCTCAAAGACGCGTAGAATAACACCTGAATTTCTAAAGGATGTTCGTAAACTCCCATGCGACGGTCAATCATAAACGCGCCATCGGGAACTAACATTGTTGGATACATGGAAAACCGATGTACTAAGCAAAGATCCAAAATTAGTTTGATTCCGGCTTGAAAATCTGGCTGACGCGCTAATGACAAATCACCTGTAGTTTTTTCATAAGCTCGTAGCAAGAGAATCCACCACATACAAGAATCAATCGGGGGAACACGAGCGATCGCCAGTTCACCAAAATCAGCGACCAAAAATTCCTCATTCCCCTTAGAATGTACTTTGAAACTGGCAGGCATTAATCCTGCTCCTGGTTCAAAGCAGTCTATCTGCTTTTCATGACTTTGTAATTTCAGTGTTTCCACTAAGAAGTTACGCACAATCTCTGCTTTCCCATACATGAGAAACACCAAGGCAGAAGGGACAAAATCGCGGAGGAAGCACTGGTCATAATTGAGTGCATCTGACTCCGCATCTTTGGCGGCTACAGTCCCAATGGGTTTTCCTTGGTAATAAATTACGGAATCTTCCAATAATTCCCAGGCTTCTGCTTCCATCTGACTGTTCTTATCGATCGCGCTAGTCATGGGCGTTTAATTCCACTAATGGTATGTATCGGCTTAATTGTGGAAAGTACGCCAGCCTTATCTCAACAAAGAGGCAGGGGGCAGGGGGCAGGGGGAAATGACCTCATCAGTAACTGCTGTGGAGCAGAGCAGAACATGGGTCTGAGTCTCCCGCAACAACCAAGCGTGGTTATCGTAAGAGCGGGAAGCTAATGCAACAGGCAAAGTGGTCAGCTAGCTCTGCCGTAAAGCCTGCGGCATAACTACGCTTAAGGCGCAGCCTCTCCAAGAGTTAGGTCAACTGTCGAATCCCCCTTGCTCCCTGCTCCCTGCTCCCTTGCCTCTTTTTCAAGCTGACCAAGATTCCCGGAAGTCAGCATATAGAGTCAATCCACCATCTACAAATAGCGTTTGTCCGGTGATGTAGGCGGCTTCATCCGAAGCTAAAAAAGCTACTGCGGCTGCCATTTCCTCACAGGTGCCAGCACGCCCCATTGTGTGACTTTCCACAATCGCCTTTTTTTCGGGGTCATCTATCCAGGCTTGATTTATTGGCGTGACTGTTGCTCCGGGGGCAATGGCGTTGACACGATATACCTTGGCTTGCATATTCCAAAGCTAAAGTTTTGGTGAGGTTTTCCATCCCGCCTTTGCTAATAGAATAACTGATATACATCGATCGCCCAATAATTTCGTGAACGCTGGAAATATTAACGATCGCTCCTGGACGATTAACAGACAGGAGGTGTTTAATAGTTTCACGGTCGCAGAGATAAGCACCCCGGAGATTGATGGCGATGTTGCACCCTTCTTAAGCGAGTCTGATAGCGATCGCTTGACCGATACCTGAAGTTGCACCTGTAATTAAAGCATTCTTTCCTTTTAAGCCTATCATATTTCCTCCCGAAGCTGCCCTGATTTGAATTTGCACCAGTCAAACAATTTTGGATTTTAGATTACTCTTTTCTATATTTAAGGCTGGTACTGTCAACCCCCATTGGAGGGAATTTAAAGTTAATAAATAAGTATTTGATAATTTTGAATTTCTGAAAACAATTCTCAAAAATCAGGCTACAGATTCAAGAGATGGAAACTTATACCAATTCAATTAATGATTGCAACACATCCTGGGGTAAAGACGCGATGAATCGCGTCTCTACAAATGGTCTATTTGTCGCATTCTTTTTTCAAATTGGTATTAATATCATGTCCGCGTAATTAGTTATGCTAACCACAGTTATTACACCCCTCCCCACAAGCGGGGCTACGGTGTACACACATCTTTCTAGAAAACCAAAATCGTCGTAGATCCCCCTAAATCCCCCTTAAAAAGGGGGACTTTGAGAGCTTTTTGCCCCCCTTTTTAAGGGGGGTTGGGGGGATCAAAAGGCTGTGGTGCAACTCTAGAAGACTTGTGTGTAACCGTAGCACAAGCGGGAAGGGGAGACAAAGCTACGCTTTGGGGAGGTGGGGTTCTTCGGGTTTAATAAGCAATTAAGCGGACATGATATAACTTGAATCTGACGCCTTTTAATTACGAATTGCTATTAATCCCTATCGCAAATTCGCTGGCACTTGTTCCGGGACTACCCAATAGTAAACAGTTTTGCCCTCTACATTGAGAGTCTGTTGTGGTTTCCAATCGCCCATATCGAAGGCGTGGGAAACAATACGAGTCCCAGGTTTGAGTTCACTCAAGAGCTTGGGGCGGAGTTTGGCGTTGATCTCTGGCAGTAAATAAAGTGTAACTACTGTTGCTTCACTAAAATCAGTGTTGAACAAATCTTGTTGGACAAACTTAACGCGATCGGTTACTCCTGCCTTTTGGGCATTAGCATTCGCTTCTTTGATGCGATCGGGGTCAATATCTATACCGATGCCGCGCGTACCAAACTTTTGTGCCGCAGTATTAACAATTCTGCCATCACCACTACCAAGGTCGTACAACACATCATTTTTACCCACTTTTGCCACTTGTAACATTGCATCTACCACTGGCTGTGGTGTAGGTACATAGGGAACATCTCCAGGACGTTCTTGGACTTGAGTTGTGGGAGTTGTCGCTGATGGTGTTTCGGTTTCGGTCTGACCTGTTAAAGTAGAAGGTTGTTGTGTTCCGGCTTCAAAATCTTGTTGTTGCGGCGTACACCCAGCAATTCCTAAACTGGTAATACTAACGCCTGTAACCAGTAAAAACAGAATTTTTTTGAACTCCATGAATTTTCTCCTTTGTCAATAGTTATTGGGTATTGGGTATGGGGGCATTGGGCACAAGAGGCAGAGGGGAAAGACTTACTGGTATTTCTCCTCTTCTCCCCTGCTCCCCTGCTCCCCTGCTCCCCTGCTCACTCATCTCACGTCCTACCTTGACGGTAATTATTCCAGAACAACAGGGGAATACCTGCTGCCACCACAAAAACACCTGCGATCGCTCCCACACCTGTATAAACCAAGCTAGAGTACAGCAAGTAAGCGCAGACGGCGCAAAATAGTAATGGTGTTAAAGGATAAAATGGCACACGAAAAGGGCGAACTATGTGGGGTTCGCGGATGCGCAAGACCAACAGTGATATGCCAGAAAGCAGGAAGAAAAACCAAAATATCGGGGCAGTGTAATCCACCATTGTTTCAAAGCCTTTGCGGGTAAGCGTGCCTAAAAAAACCAGTGCTAAGGCGATCGCAGCTTGCAAGAATAAGGCATAGGTAGGACTGCTCGGACGTTGTTGCCAGCGTCCCATAAAACCAAATAGCGAAAAATCCTGTCCCAGTGCGTAATTGGTACGCGCTCCAGTAAAGATTGTGGCGTTGGTTGCTCCTAAAGTAGCGATCGCAATCAGCACACTGATAAACAAAGCTCCCGGTTCGCCCCAAAGAGAGCGCATTAAATCTGCGGCCACTGCTTCTGACTGGGCCATGTTTGCTAATCCCAGTCCCCGCAGGTAAGCCAGATTGATTAGCAGATAAATGGCAGTGATAATACCAATACTCCACATTAGCGATCGCACAATATTACGCCGTCCATCTTGAATTTCTGCACAGATGTAAGCCGCTTCATTCCAACCGCCGTAAGATAGCAACACAAACACCATTGCCAGTCCCCAGGTTCCCGATGATGCAGATTCTACAGGAGTGGCAGAATTAGGAATGGCGGTAAGCCCAATAATGACTACCAGCAACAAACCTAGAACTTTCGCAACACTCAACAAGTTTTGTGTCCACTTACTCTGTTGCAAACCGATGATGTTCAAAGCAGTTAAAAGTGCGATCGCTATGGCTGCATATATAGAAGACGAAAATGTGCCTAGCCGCCATAGTTGAGAAATATAATCACCAAAAACAAATGCCAAAAGAGCAATGGAACCAGTTTGAATCACTGTCATCCGCGCCCAGGCAAATAAAAAGGCGACTCCCCGCCCGAATGCACGTTTCAAATAATAGTAGACACCACCAACGTCGGGATAGACAGTGGCCAACTCTGCATAACATAGCGCTCCTACCAGAGATACCACACCACCCATTAGCCAAAAAAGCAGTACAGCAATATCGCTACCTGCTTGACTGGCCACTAGAGCCGGGGTTTCAAAAATTCCCGCTCCGATGACAATACCGACAATTAGAGCCACTGCGTCTGGTAATGTCAGGGATGGTTTGGGTGTTGCTACTTCAGCTGATGTTGTCTGATCGAGCAAATTGAAGTTTTTACGTCTACTCACGTTACTTCCTTATTTAGTGTTGAGTTGGGACTTTTGGCTTTGTTTTACAGTCTTTGTTCAACAGAGGAATCATCTATGTACTCCAGATTTGGGAACTCACAATTCAATAAGACCTTAAATCACTGTTTTACCTGTGCTTCTATGGTTAACAACAAATGTGATGAGAAAGTGACAGTCAGCAGTGATACAGCAGATTGCAAGTTATATTCATCTGGTAACATTAAGATTAACCTCTTTGCAATCGCTCTAAATTCTCTTGCTAGACAACATCATTCTGCAAATAGGGTAAAAAATCTGAATTGGTAAAACGTCTTCCACTAGTGAGATTTATATTCATCTAAAGAATGATTGACTCATAAGGGCTAATCGTGCATTGTTTGATTAAAAAACTGATACTGCTATGCGTAATTTTTAGACAGCCAACGTTTCATTGATTTAAAATGGATGCTTTATTTACACCCTGCTGTACCACAGACAGCGATCGCTCCATAGTTTTGACTAAGTATGGATGCACATCTGTGCGCTGTTAATTAATAAATAATGTATCAGCTTTTTATCCGTAATTCTTTAGTATCTGCTACTGGGAAAAAGTAAAATATCTATTACTTCACCTACCACCAAACCCAATACAGCTAGAACAGCTATAATCCAAAATGAATCTAGTTTATTGCAGCCAGAAAAGCGCATTTCCAAATCAGCTAAAAGCGTAGTGGCTAAGGGGATAATGAAGAGCCTTAATAATATCGACCAAGTTGCTACCAAAGCAATTGATATACTTAAAAACAAGATGACAACTAAAGTTTTCGAGCCAAACTCAACTAAACGCTCGAACCAAGAAAAGCTCTTTCGTACTACAGCTATAACCATAGCAACAACAAAAGCTCCTACTAACCAAATAATATGATTAGCAGCAAGATACCATCCCAGGAGAATGTAAGCCAACAAGAGTAATACTAAAGGCATCAAAGGAATCCTGTTAAAAAATTCCATATTCATACTGCCAAGGCTTGTAAAAATACCAGGTTAATCTCTTAATTCTATTCAAAAAATGTTACTACTAAAACTTGTAAATATACCAGCTTTGCTCAGGATATTTCTCTATCTATAGAGCCAATTGAAGCAGATACTCTTTCGTCATGACAATATATATAGCAATCTTATTTGATTTTTGAACTCATTTGTGTGGTGCGCAAGCGTACATTGCCATCCCATTTAACCGCACCAACCGCCAGAAACGTGAGGATTTCTGGCGGTTGGTGTTTGCCCAAGGTGTCCGCCGCGCGTCTGCAAAAGGCTGCCAAACATCTCTGCGCTGCCTCCTACTTTCCAGCATTACCAGAACTGTGAGCGCAAGTTTATGGGCGACTTGCGTTCAATTAATGCCTGTTTTCCCACTGCGATGCTAGCAATCACGATACCAGAGACTACCAGCAATCAAAGGCGTAATTTGTTCACCTAGTAATAGCCCAGAAAATATATGCGAAGGGACTTCCAAAAAATAAAATCAGCAATAAATAGAATAATAATCAATTAAAAATATGGGAGAGAGGAGCAATCAATGGCTGCTTCTCTCTCCCACAACTTTATACCAATATTTCTTTGTCGCTGCTAAATTCAAAACATTTATTTGTTTGTATGCTTTAGCCCTAGATTGAGTCTGAATCAAGTTCCCACTGATGTTTGAGCAATTCTTGATAAGTCGTTTCCCGAATTATCATCTGCTTATAGAGCATAAGCAAAAACTCTTGAGCTTGTTCGCGGGACATCTGCTCCACTTGGTCCGCAAAAGTTCTAAGGCTAAATTCTTGTTCTAAGGATAATGTAATGGGTTGATTCATCGCAGGGTCAATCGCCCAACTAGGCGAAAACTAAAGGGTCAATGTTGGCAATCTTGAAAAGAAGCTTTCATATCTAGCTGCCGTTAGCAGTAATACACTCATCAAGCCACCTACTGGGTATTCCCTTACTTAGCGGTGTCAAACCTAAATATGAACTTCTGTTAACTAGTATAACAAAATATTTACAAACCTGAGATGATGGCATATTAATGCTTTAGTAAATCCTGTGTCACTGATACCCCAAATATCCGAGTAATCATTTGTGATGAATCCTTACACTATCCTTAATCAGACCGGACTTCAGCGTGTTAGTGATGGCATGACCCGCCCCCTACTAGAAAATTGCGAGACTGCCTCATATATCCTTGTTTTAGTCTGGCCCCAACTTGGGGATTTTGATAGTCTTGAATATGCGTGGTGGTTACAGCGCGAAGCTAAGAAATTGTCAGATGAAAAACTTGCTATTCGGGCAGTGGGAATTGGTAATCGCGCCTCTGGAATAAGATTTTGTGAATATACAGGATTTCCACCTGAAAATTTATTTGTTGAACCTAATGGAGAACTACATCACCAACTCAAACTTTATTCAGGTTTCAATCTTCCTCTCCCTGGACTTTCCCCTGCTCAGAAAGCTTGGCTAAATCTAGTGTTAATGTGTGCAGGGTTTGGAAGTCCTGGAACGTTAAGAGAAGTTTTCCGGGGATACAGGGGAGATCGTCAAGCCCCTCAACTCATTGAAGATGATGAAATTATTCAAGGTACTCCTCTACCTGCTTTTAAAGGCTCGTTTTTCCAATTAGCTGGCGGAAGTGGGTTTCAACGTCCCTTTGAATTGGCTACTCTACGGCTACGGAATATGGTTGAAGTTCTCAGCAATTGGCATACTTACGTACCTAATTCTGCCTACTTAACTCAGCGTGGTGGAACTTTTCTGTTTGATACCAAAGGCCAATTACTTTACGAACATCGAGATCCAGGAATTCTAGGCTTTGCTGCTAATATGAGTCAGCCGCTATCATTTTTATCCTCGATCGAAACGGAATTAGCTGGGCTTGGGAATCAATTTTAATCTCTGCTGTAGTTTTACAGTATCAGCATATTTGAAAACCTCTTCAATAATCACTAGCAACAAAAAACGTCTTCAATAATATTATTATTGGCTTTTTTTATTTTTATGCTTAAACAAATGTTTTAGTTACTGGCGTAAGACATCCATTTGTTGCCATCTTTAAACGCTTTGTGCAATGGTCTGAATATGCCGGAGACAAAGACAAATTGGTTTCTCCTAATCGCTGGATCTGGGAGGTCACAATCGTGGGATGCAAGGCATCGCAAAATCAAACAAGGAAATATTATTATCAGGCGATTGATGCTGAATCGAGAAGACTGATAACCCAATCTTCGGTTAAAGAAGACAAGCAGTTTGTTGGGGTACAAACCGACTGTGGTATGGGGCATCGGTAAGAGTTTAAGATAAAGCGCATTTTGTCAATCAGTATTCAGAATGAGTTTTGACTCCTGACTCCTGAATTATGCTGAAAATCGAGAGAAGTGAGGACTTTCTAACGACGCTTGAATTTCATTTGTGCGAAGTGGTCTTCCAGTAGGAAAATAGATAAAGGAGTAGTAACCATCAAGCTATATGTTTGAAATTATGGTGTTAAATCATTTCTTGTTAAAAGAGCCTGCTTCGGTATCTCATCAACACTCCGAGGACATCAATCTACTTTTGTAAATCTAAAATCTGCTCTAAAAGAAGCTCTAATGGATGTAAAAGTTATAATAATTCGTAATTGATAATGACGCTTGCGGACTCGCTAACGTAATTCGTAGTTGTAATCACTGCTTGCTCTGTACTCTCTTAATTACGAATTACGCATATAGCAAGTAAGGATAGATAAAATGTCATTTATTATGCAAACTTCTGGAACTCTTACTGGTTTAGATATCTTGGTAGTTGAGGATGATGATGATACGCGCTTTTTTATCACTACTGTCTTGGAAATGGATGGAGCAACAGTTATAGCAGTGATATCAGCAGCAGATGCACGCGATGTATTGTCTGAATTGCAACCCGATGTTTTAATTAGTGATATCGGGTTGCCTGGGGAGGATGGCTACACTTTCATCTCCAAATTCCGTGCGCTTAAACCAAATAATTCTGGACGAGTCCCGGCTATTGCTTTAACAGCTTTTGCTGATAGTGAGGCTCGTATCCGTGCCTTGGAAGCTGGCTTTGACACTCATGTATCTAAACCCATCGCTCCAGAAGAACTAGTGGAGATAGTGGCTAATTTGGTTGCTTCTTGTCATTGGTAATTATTCTCATCGGTCTTGATAATCTTCAGAAGACTTTGGATCTAACTCCCAGCGATCGCCATCACGATCCTCTAAAATATCGTTGGTATGCAGAAACTCAGAATCAGCCATTTCTAGCCCCACTGCTGCTTCTAAGTCCTCTGTGACATTTTGATCGGGAGTGGAAGTACTACCACCAACAGCTTCATCTCCAACTGCATCTGCATCTTGCCAATAAGCATCAACATCCCCACCAGTCAGTTTCGGACTAGTTTCTGTGTACTCGTCTCTTTCATCCTGCATGGAGCGTCCGCCAATGTTGTATCCCGGCAAGTCTTTTACACCAGTACCGTAGGATTCGGTAATCTCTTGTGGCAAATCATTACTTTTAATTTCGTCATTATGATTTTTTTCTGCCATGATACTAGCCTTTTTCTGCATTCTCACAATAACGTTTTCTTGTCAGCAATTTGTCTAACTAGAGGTGTATAACTTCTAAAATAATCTATCCCCTGGGTACGACGCTAAACTAGCGATCGCGCCATAAGATTGTAGCTATGAATTCATGGTCAAGGAACTTGTAGTTGAAGTTATGAGTTAGAAGTTATCAAACCGAAATTATTCATTGGCGAACTTTTCACTCATAACTATTTCCTGTTTGGCAAAAATAGGCAACTAAAAATAAAATTTTGATGATAAGTTTAGCATTTTTAACTCGTATTCATCCTTTCTAACTACCTAAATGCTAAACAACTAACGAAATACTCAATTTTTTTTGAGTAACGGAGGCAGATAATGATGATAAATAATTAATTTTAAATTATTTATTCACAAAATAATCTGTCTGTTTAACTTTTGTTGTAGTTAGTTAAAAATTAGAGAAATAAAAACGTAATCCCATCTATGACTGAACATAACAATCACGCTGGTAAGAAAAAAGTTGCTATTCTCATTGAACAAGCAGTAGAGGATGCAGAATTTACAGTTCCATATAATGGGCTAAAACAAGCAGGAATGGAGGTAGTAGTCCTTGGTTCCCGAATGAATGAAAAATATAAGGGTAAACGCGGCAAACTTAGCATACAAGCCGACGGTACCACAACGGAAGCGATCGCAGCCGAATTCGATGCGGTGATAATTCCCGGTGGGATGGCTCCTGACAAAATGCGACGGAACCTTAATACAGTACGTTTCGTACAAGAGGCTATCCAACAAGGAAAATTAGTCGCTGCTGTTTGTCACGGGCCACAAGTTTTGATTGAAGGCGACTTGCTCAAAGGCAAACAAGTCACTGGGTTTAGCGCTATTGCCAAGGACATGATTAACGCTGGCGCAAATTATTTAGATGAGCCGTTAGTAGTTGACGGAAATTTGATTACATCTCGCGAACCTGGAGACTTGCCAATTTTTACCACAGCTATTTTGAGCCGTTTGGGTTATGGTGGCAAAGATGCTGCATTACCAAATGAAAAAGACACAAGTGCTGAATGGTGGAAGCTGGCTGATGCTTGGGGTGGCTCAACTAAAGGTGAGATCGCCAAAGGTTTAAATAATGCTCTTGCTGGTGAACGTTATTCGCTAGAAGCATTTGAAAACTACTTGGAAAAGGAATCAGATAACGAAGTTAACTCAGTCTTTCAAGAAATAATTACTAATAAACAGCGCCACATTCAAAAACTGGAAACCTATCTTCAGTTATTGGGCGAAAAACCTTCTTTAGGTGCAAATATTGCCAATCAGTATGCCAAAGTCAAAACTGCCATGACCGGAAGTGATGACATATATCAGTTACGTTCTGCTTTAGGTGATGTGCAAACTGGTATTGGCGATATTGGCAATTTGTCTGCAATGTTCACTGACCCAGTAGCAACTGCTATTTTCAAAGAAATTTACCAGGATTTATTGAAATACGAACAGCGATTGGCACAGTTGTATCGGGCGCGGATAGGCGCTCAGATTCAGCCTCCTAAGCCGACTACCGGGGCTGCTGTATCGATGTAACGAATCACTAGTAGAGGGGCACATCTGTGCGCTTCTACTAATGAGCAGAGAGATCAGAGAATTGATGGAGATATAAGAAGTGACTTCAACATCAGGGGATAAATCAAGTACAAACCAGGCTGAAGCTAGTGAAGTAGAGCGTTGGGCATCTCTCATTGGTGGCGGTGCAATGGTACTGATGGGTTTAAGGCAAGGTTCATTGCGGGGAGCGCTGACGGCTTTAGCTGGAGGTGGTTTGCTCTATCAAGGTGCAACCAAACAAAGCACGATTCAGCAAGCACAGGAAGCAATTGGTATCAACCAACCCATCAAAGTTGAAAAGACGGTAACAATTAATAAATCGGCAGAAGAATTGTATCGCTTTTGGCACAACTTTGAGAATCTGCCCACATTTATGAAGCATCTTAAATCTGTCAAGGTGCATAACGAAAAACGTTCTCATTGGATAGCTAATGCACCTTTGGGTAACAGCGTGGAATGGGATGCAGATATTCTCGAAGACCGGGAAAATGAATTTATTTCTTGGGCTTCTGTAGAAGGTGCAGATGTTGATAATTCTGGTTTTGTTCGCTTTAAAAAAGCACCAGGCGATCGCGGCACGGAAGTCAAGGTTGTTTTGGAGTATAACCCACCAGGCGGAGCGTTGGCAGCTACCGTAGCTAAACTTTTTGGTGAAGAACCAGAACAGCAAATTGGTGATGAATTGCGCCATTTCAAAATGCTAATGGAAGCAGGCGAAATTGCCACAACAGAAGGTCAACCCTCTGGACGCAGCTAGTTATTTACCCAATGCCCCATGCCCAATGATTATTGACATCCTCACCGCCGTGAACGCACTCTTAAGAAGGAGTAATGAGTAATAAGTAATAAGTAATGAGTAAATACCCATTTGTCATCCATTCATTACTCATTACTCCTTACTTTAAAGCCGTGCTGGAAACACGGGGTTTTAAACCCATTTTTCTAATAACTATGAAAGCAGTCTGCTGGAACGGTGCTAATGATGTGCGGGTAGAGACGGTGCCAGATCCGACAATTCTCAACCCGCGCGATGCAATTATTAAAATTACTTCCACGGCGATTTGTGGCTCCGATCTACATATTTATGGCGGCTATATTCCCACAGTCCAACAGGGTGACATTATCGGTCACGAATTTATGGGGGAAGTCGTGGAAGTTGGTAGAGGAGTCAACAATTTAAAAATAGGCGATCGCGTTGTTGTTCCTTCCACAATTGGCTGTGGTAATTGCCATTATTGCCAGCGTGATATGTGGTCATTGTGTGATAATTCCAATCCCAAGGGCTGGATTCAAGAAAAATTATTTGGCAATATCACCTCAGCCATTTATGGCTACTCCCACATGTTAGGTGGTTATGCAGGCGCACAAGCAGAATATATCCGTGTACCTTTTGCAGATGTGGGTGTCGTCAAAGTTCCGCCAGATTTGCCGGATGAGATGTTGTTATTCATCTCCGACGCCATCCCCACTGGTTATATGGGCGCAGAATTATGCGATATTCAACCGGGTGATACTGTAGCCGTTTGGGGTTGCGGTGCTGTTGGACAATTTGCCATGATTAGCGCCTACATGATGGGAGCCGAAAAAGTGATCGCTATAGATCGCTTTCCCGAACGCCTGGAAATGGCGAAAAAGTTTGCCAAAGCAGAAGTGATTAACTACGAAGAAGTTAATGCTGGCGAAGCGTTGAAAGAGATGACTGGTGGTCGTGGCCCCGATGCTTGCATCGATGCCGTTGGTTTAGAAGCACACGGTGTTGGTATTGAAGACTTCTACGACCAGACAAAACAAAAGCTCAGATTGGAAACCGACCGTCCCCACGTTCTGCGGGAAATGATGGTCGCCTGTCGTAAAGGCGGGACTCTTTCAATTATGGGTGTTTATGGTGGTTTTGTAGACAAAATACCATTGGGTGCAGCCTTCAACAAGGGTCTAACCTTTAGGATGGGACAAATGCATGGACAAAAATATATGCATTTGTTATTGCAGATGGTTTTGGATGGAAAACTCGATCCATCCTTTGTTGTCACCCATCAATTGCCTTTAGAACAAGCACCTCACGCCTACCACATCTTTCAACAAAAAAAAGACAACTGTATCAAAGTTGTTCTTAAACCCTAAATGGCAAATAGTCATTCAGTGTTTGAATTGTACACCTTACATAATGCAATTGAGGTTTTTTATGAATCGACTAAGTTCTTGGTTACGAAATATTCGCATTTCCCAAATCCTTGTAGTTTTCTTAGCAGGATTTATGTTTTTACTGGGCCAAGCTTTTAGCTACGTTGATGTAGCGCAAGCTGATGTTAAAAGTCCAGAGGGCACTTATTACAAAGGAGTCCCAGACCAGCAAGGTGAAATTAGAAACGATACCCAAACAAGAAATAGCCAGAATAGCCAAAATAGCCAAAATAGCCAAAATCCATTAAAAGAAGCTGCTGATAGTATCCGCGAAAAGTTAAACTTGGATGAAAAAACTCCTAGAGCTACAAAAGAGTTTTTTGATCCTGCAAAAAACAGAGCCGGAGATAAAGCTTCATCATACGGTGCAGATAGAGAAGGTTATTATCAAAATCCTCCTATCAAGAGCAACTGAGAGATAGAACCTAGACTTATAGCGAAATTTAAGTCTAGATTTTTGACTCCTACATTGTTGAACTAGATTTGAGTAGTTCCTGAGACGCGATAATTATCGCGTCTCAAAATCAGGCTAAATCGAGTATTTATCTTGATATAAGCAAAGCAGAAATGATAACTAAGGAATAAATAATTATGAAAGCAGTTTGCTGGCACGGAGCAAACGATGTGCGGGTAGATACAGTTCCCGACCCCAAAATTCTCAACCCACGCGATGCCATTGTTAAAATTACTTCTACGGCAATTTGTGGTTCAGATTTGCATATTTATGACGGCTACATTCCCACGATGGAAAAGGGCGATATCCTTGGCCATGAATTTATGGGAGAAGTCGTAGAACTGGGAAGTGCAGTTAAAAATGTGAACTTAGGCGATCGCGTCGTTGTTCCCTTCACTATATCTTGCGGTAGCTGCTTTTTCTGCAATCGTGATTTATGGTCGCTGTGCGATAACTCTAACCCCAATGCTTGGTTAGTAGAAAAGCAAATGGGGCATTCGCCAGCAGGTCTATTTGGCTACTCTCATTTATTCGGCGGTTATGCTGGCGGTCAAGCAGAGTATGCACGAGTACCTTTTGCCGATGTAGGCTTGTTCAAAATTCCCGATGGTTTAACGGATGAGCAAGTGCTATTTTTAACAGATATTTTTCCCACAGGCTATATGGCAGCCGAGAACTGCAACATTAAACCCGGTGATATTGTTGCCGTTTGGGGTTGTGGCCCAGTCGGACAATTCGCTATCAGAAGCGCATATATGCTAGGTGCGGAACGGGTAATCGCTTTTGACCGCGTTCCCGAACGTCTGCAAATGGCTAAAGAATACGGCAAAGCTGAAGTTCTCAACTACGAAGAAGTGGATATAGGCGAAGCACTTAAAGAAATGACTGGCGGTCGCGGCCCCGATGCTTGCATTGATGCAGTAGGAATGGAGGCACACGGCACAGACGTTATGGCGATGTACGACCAAGTAAAGCAAGCAGTACGTCTAGAAACAGATCGGCCGACGGCATTACGGCAAGTAATAGTATCTGCTGCTAAAGGCGGTCACGTATCCATTGCGGGTGTGTACGGTGGCTTTTTAGATAAAATCCCAATGGGTGCTGCCATGAACAAGGGATTAACCTTCAAGATGGGACAAACAAATGTCCACAAGTATCTAAAACCTTTGCTAGAACATATCCAAAACGGTGAAATCGATCCAACGTTTATTATCACCCATACTTTACCTCTAGAACAAGCGCCCCACGGCTACGAGATTTTTAAGCACAAGAAAGATAACTGCATCAAAGTTGTACTCAAACCGTAGTGGGGAATGGGGAATAGGGAGAATGGCACGCTTGTTAATCGCAAAGCCCCGATCTAACAAGATTTTTGAGTGTGGGGAGTGTGGGGAGTGTGGGGAGTGTGGGGAGTGGGGGAAGTGTGGGGAGAAAGAGGAGAAATTGAATAACTGCATATCAACAAATGCTGCATTGCCTCCCCATCTTCCCACACCTCCCACACCCTGCTAGCAAGGAGGTTTCAGCTTTTCAAGCGTGCCATTCGGGCAAGGGCTGTATCCTAACTTAGTGTTATTAGGAATAGGGAATAGTTTTTCAATATCTAATGCCTAATCCCCACTCCCCAATAGCCAATACCTAACCTTCAATGTTTGATTAAACAATCATAGTTTAAAAGTAGAAAGAGGCAGAAAATATGTCTGATACAACCGTTATCAAAGTAGACTCTAGTCATTCTCCTAAAGGCCAACTTGGTCAGAAATATCTTGCATCTGGCAAAACTATTTCCATGCGCCTATGGGAAAATGAGGAACCGAACGAACCTAAAGAGCCAGCAGCAAGGGAATATGAAACTGTTGGTTATGTAATTACTGGTCGTGCAGAATTGCATATTGAAGGGCAAACAATTTTACTAGAACCTGGAAGTTCTTGGGTAGTACCAAAAGGAGCTAGTCACACTTATAAAATTTTAGAATCATTTACTGCTGTTGAAGCAACCAGTCCACCCGCTCAAGTTCACGGGCGCGACGAAAACTGATTTGCGATCGCTAAAAATCTATAGCCGTTTTTAATGGCATGGAATATAAAGCATTCGTAGGAGAACAAGAATATTGTTCTCCTTTTTACTGTGCTTTGCAGCTTAGAGGTTGTTTTAAAAGTGTTTGGCTGTTAATTTTTAACGAACCGCCAAGGCGCAGAGGACGCAGAGAGAAGAAAGAAATGCTTAATTCAAGCGTATTGAATTATAGATAATACTTATGGCATAAATCTTCTGATAGAGAGACATAATCAGACGAAATTGTATTCTATTAACAATGTCTTTTTAGAGAA
The DNA here is from genome assembly GCF_036917315.1 of Nostoc sp. Taxonomy (GTDB): domain Bacteria; phylum Cyanobacteriota; class Cyanobacteriia; order Cyanobacteriales; family Nostocaceae; genus Nostoc. Next base: position 38,423 of record NZ_JBALDR010000011.1, read on the forward strand.
AATGCTTCTCAGAAAATCTGGTTTTCTATCAATAATTTTAGTAATAATTACTCAATATTTTTAACAAAAACCGAATGGAGCGAACAAATGAGGTTTGTCTTAAGACGCCGCAAGCTGGGTCAATTGATGGTCTTCAGCACAGTAGCGGCAACGATCGCTAATTTTGTAGAGAAAGCTGTAGCAGAAACTCAAGTAAAAAAAACTACTCCAATGCTGGCAACTTCGACATCTGAAACTGTGAAGGTGACGCTGCAAGTAAATGGAACACCACATAATTTGCAAATTGAACCGCGTGTTACCTTACTTGATGCGCTTCGGGAATACATAGGATTAATTGGTACTAAAAAAGGTTGCGATCATGGTCAGTGCGGTGCTTGCACGGTGCTGGTTGATGGGCAACGGATTAATTCGTGCCTGACATTTGCAATTATGCACACCGACGCAAAAATCACAACTATTGAAGGGTTGGAGCAAGGAAACAATCTGCACCCGATGCAAGCTGCGTTTCTGTCCCGCGACGCGTTTCAGTGCGGCTACTGCACGCCTGGGCAGATTTGTTCGGCGGTGGGTTTGGTGAATGAGGGACACGCTAAATCGGATGCCGACATTCGCGAACTGATGAGCGGCAATATCTGCCGTTGCGGTGCTTATCCAAATATCGTGGCTGCTGTCCGCGATGTCTTAGAGGGAAAAAAAGATGCAGCCGTTTAGCTATAAAAAAGCCGGACAAGCAGAGAATGCCGTGGCTTTGGTTACTCCAGAAGTGGAAGCTGCTTACTTGGCAGGGGGTACAAGCTTAATTGATTTAATGAAGCTGAATGTACAAACGCCAAAACAGTTAGTTGACATTAACCCACTACCGTTAAGCAAGATAGAAGTACAGGGTAACGGCGTGCGGATTGGAGCAATGGCAAGCAATAGCGATGTTGCTTATAATCCGATAATTCAAGAGCGTTACCCAGTACTGTCGGAGGCGTTGCTATCTGGGGCATCACCGCAACTGCGAAACATGGCAAGTGTGGGCGGAAATTTGCTGCAACGTACCCGCTGTTACTACTTCCGCGACACTGCTTTCCCCTGCAATAAGCGCGTTCCTGGTTCAGGTTGTCCGGCAATCGAGGGTTATAACCGCATCCATGCGATTCTTGGCGGTAGCGATCGCTGTATTGCCACCCATCCTTCTGATATGGCTGTGGCAATGATTGCACTCGATGCCGTTGTGCAGACACGCGGGCCGAGAGGAGAGCGCAGTATTCCGCTGGTAGATTTTCATCTCGTACCGGGTAATACACCCGAAAGAGAGACGGTTCTAGAACACGGAGAGTTAATTGTAGCTGTTGATTTACCAGCTTTAAACTTTGCAAAGCGATCGCACTATTTAAAAGTCCGCGATCGCGCTTCTTATGCTTTTGCAATGACATCGGTTGCGGCAGCATTAGATATTCAAAATGGGATTATTCGCTCGGCACGCATTGCCCTTGGTGGCGTCGGCACAAAGCCCTGGCGTGCCTCCGAAGCAGAAAAAATACTTTTGAACAAGCCGGCAAATCAGGCAACATTTCAAGCAGCTGCATTGGCTGCGATCGCCGGAGCTAAACCTCAAAAATATAACGGCTTTAAAGTCGAACTGACTAAACGCACAATTGTGAAAGCGCTGACAACGGTGGGAGGGATGGCATGAATACTGGGGATAAAAATATAGTTGTCGGCAAACCGTTAAATCGAGTTGATGGCTACCTGAAGGTAACTGGTGGCGCGCGTTACGCGGCTGAGTTTCCGATCGCCAAAATGACTTATGGCGTGACAATTCAAAGCACGATCGCCAAAGGTAAAATTGCCCAAATCGATACTAAGGCGGCGGAACAACTACCGGGTGTATTAGCAGTAATTACCCACCTCAACGCGCCCAAAGCTTCTGGAGAAAAGGGCGGCGGTCATAAGGTACAAGTCCTGCAAGATAACATTGTGCTGTATAGCGGTCAGCATATTGGTGTCGTTGTTGCCGATACCTTTGAACGAGCGATGTATGCTGCCTCCCTCGTACAAGTTCGCTATGACGAAGAGAAACCAACCATTAATATGCGGGACAATCTCACTAAGGCATACCTGCCTAAAGGTAAAATCCCTAGAGATGAGCCGCCCGATTTAGCGCATGGCAATGTTAACCAGGGACTAGCAGCGGCGGCTGTCCGCGTCGAGCAAACCTATACCACCCCAGTCGAAAATCACAATCCGATGGAGCCTCATGCTACAACAGCAGTTTGGCAAGGCGATGAACTGCTGCTGTATGACGCAACTCAGGGAATTTTTTCGACTCAAAAAAAAGTTGCAGAGGTATTAGGAATTGAGCCTGAGAAAGTCCGCATTATGTCTTACTTTGTCGGCGGTGGCTTCGGTTGCAAAGGGTCGGCTTGGTCGCACGTCCCGCTAGCGGCGATCGCCGCAAAGCAAGTTAATCGCCCAGTGAAATTAGTTCTGGGACGGATACAGATGTATGGCCCTGTGGGCTTCCGACCAGAGACAATTCAACAGGTTTCTCTCGGTGCAACCCGCGATGGCAAATTGACTGCTCTGCGACACGCTGGAATTTCGCAAACTTCAACTTTCGATGAATTTATCGAACCTGTTGGTAAAAGCGCCCGTATGCTTTACGCTAGCCCGAATATCGAAACTAGCCACCATTTGGTTCAGCTCGATCAAGGAACACCAACCTATATGCGGGCCCCAGGCGAAGCTTCTGGCTCGTTTGCCTTAGAATCGGCAATGGACGAACTGGCTTATGCGCTCAATATCGATCCGGTGGAACTGCGTCTGCGTAACTATGCTGAAGTCGATCCTAGTAAAGGACTGCCTTGGTCGAGCAAGTCACTGAGAGAGTGTTACAAATTGGGGGCAGAAAAGTTTGGCTGGCAAAAGCGCAATCCCAAGCCCCGTTCGATGCGAGACGGTAATTATTTGATTGGTTGGGGGATGGCGACAGCTACTTATCCTACCAATCGTTCCCCAGCATCAGCGATCGCTCAAATTATGGCAGATGGTACAGCCGTTGTATTGAGCGGTTCCCAAGATATTGGCACGGGAACTTATACTGTGATGACTCAAGTTGCAGCTGAGGCACTCGGTTTACCAGTTAACAAAGTCCGGTTTGAATTAGGGGATACGAAGATGCCACAAACCCCTATTTCTGGTGGTTCTCAAACCGCCGCCAGTGTGAGTTCGGCGGTGCATTTAGCGGGAAATCAAGCACGCAGTCAGCTTTTGCAACTAGCACTTGCCGATCGAAAATCGCCGCTTTATAGTTCAAAGGCTGAGGATGTGATTGCCGAAAATGGCAGCTTTTTCTTAAAAAATAAATCCTCCGCCAGCGAAACTTATCAGGCAATCTTGGCACGGCATGGAAAGAAAATGATCGAAGCGCGTGCAGATGCCAAGCTGGGAGAAGAACAGAAGAAGTTCTCAATGCACGCATTTGGAGCGCAATTTGCCGAAGTTCGCGTTGAGCCTGATTTGGGTGAAGTGCGAATAAGCCGCTGGGTGGGAACTTTTGGCGCGGGACGCATCCTCAACGCTAAAACAGCCAACAGTCAGCTGATCGGTGGGATTATTTATGGCATTGGCATGGCGTTAATGGAAGATACGCTAACAGACCCCAACCGAGGACGCGTTGTCAACCACGATTTAGCTGAATATCACGTACCAGTGAATGCAGACGTTCCTGATATTGAGGTGTTGTTTGTCGATGAAGACGATCCACATATCAACCCGCTTGGCGTCAAAGGAATTGGTGAAATTGGCATTACCGGCACTGCGGCAGCGATCGCTAATGCTGTCTATCATGCCACAGGTAAGCGCATCCGCGATTTGCCAATTACCTTAGACAAACTGCTGTAGATATGGCGAGGCGATCGCAACACTTGTAGAGACGCGATTTATCGCGTCTTGATTTATCGCGTCTTGGATTTATCGCGTCTTGAAATACCAATCAGTAGAAGTCTCAGGACTGATGACCAGTCAAGTAAAATTTGGTACTCTTAGCTCGGAATCACTGTAATTACGTCCGCGACCGAGATGAGTAGTCCAACAGCCCGATCCTACGCTTTCTTATCGATTGCAGCAGCAATCATCACTATTGCCCTAAAATTTGGCGCTTACCAGCTAACCGGGTCAGTAGGTTTGCTTTCAGATGCTATTGAGTCAATTGTAAATCTCCTAGCTGCATTGGTTGCTCTATGGGCATTGACCTATGCTGAGAAACCAGCCGATGCCGAACACGCCTTTGGACATTCTAAAGCCGAATACTTCTCCAGTGGTGCAGAAGGTGCGTTAATTATAGTCGCAGGCATTAGCATTGCTGTTGAAGCTTGGGGACGCTTGTTGCATCCAGAACCATTAACACAACTAGGATTGGGGTTGGCACTCTCCCTCTTTGCAACCGCAATCAACGGCGTTGTTGCCTTTATCTTGCTACGGGCAGGGCGACGGTTGCGTTCCATTACACTCAGGGCTGATGCTCACCATCTGTTTACCGATGTAGTAACTTCGGGTGGTGTAGTAGTTGGAATCTTACTCGTCAAGCTAACAGGCACTCTCGTACTCGATCCAATTGTCGCCCTGATAGTAGCAGCAAATATTACTTGGACAGGATTTCGTTTGCTGCGGGAAACCAGTAGCGCCTTACTAGATGCAGCTTTGCCTAAAAAAGAAATTGACGCAATTAAGAGCATCCTTAACGAGTACAAACATCAGGACATCCAGTTTCATGCCTTGCGAACCCGCACTGCTGGAACCCGCCGCTTTGTTTCCTTTCATGTTCTTGTACCTGGATCTTGGACAGTGCAACAAGGACATGATTTGTGCGAGGCAATTGAGCTTGCTATTCTTCGGGTGCTACCTTCAACCCACGTTACAACTCATTTAGAACCTGTAGAAGATCCAGTTTCTTGGGACGATTTGGAGTTGGAGCGTTCGAGCAATCAGCAAATGCAAGATATGAGCGCAAGAGATTAATTGCTGCCGTTGAGTTTTCAGGAATTGAGCAATTAGGAGGCAGGGGAGCAGGGGAGCAGGGGAGCAGGGGAGCAAGGGAGCAGGGGAGCAAGGGAGCAGGGGAGCAAGGGAGCAGTAAGTTTTTCTCCTCTGCCCCTCTGCCCCTCTGCCCCTCTGCCTTTCTCGATCAATTTGATTAACTTGCGATCGCAACTGTCTTTTTGCGCGAAGGACGCTTGCGGTCTGATTTTTTCTTCAATCCTACAGCTTGAGCTTGATCGCTATCTGAGCCATATTGCCCGCGCACAACTTCTTTCATCGCTAATACGGCATTATGAAATTCCCACTCTGCTAATCGCGCAGCATCAGCAGCAGCACGGTATAAAGCGAGTTTCTCAGTTTCGGTTTGTTGAGAAATCAACATTGCCTGATAAGCTTCCTGTAAATTAGCAGATGAGGCATCAGCACGAGTTGTGTTGTAATTGATGACGGTTTGCAAACCGTGGAATGAGTCAATATCTTGACTAATGGTTTGAGGGCGCAAACGGTTTGTTGTATTTTGGGGAGGCATACATGCATACTTAGTAAGTTGTACATTTAATGTACCCATTACAACAAAACAAGTTATCAGTAAGATGAAATTTTCAGATAGGGCAAGGTTAGAAAGGATAGTTTAAGATAACAGGTCGATGTATTGGCATAACAGACCGATGTATTGGCATAACAGACCGATGTATTGGCATAACAGACCGATGTATTGGCATAACAGACCG